>JBCBZT010000085.1:0-22559 GCA_039815185.1 Cyanobacteria bacterium P01_A01_bin.123
GCTGCCAATATATCCCGTATAACCGCCTGCGATTGCTGCTAATAGCCACGAGATTATTTTTGACCAAAATGCCCAGTAAGTTTTTACACCAGTTTTAATACCTTCGAAGTTTACCTTCTTCAAATCGGCATCTTTAAAGTTAGCACCTTCTAATCTGGCATTGGTAAAGTTAGCACCTTCTAATTTGGCATTGGTAAAGTCAGTACCTTCTAATTTGGCATTGGTAAAGTCAGCATTTTGGATGTTCCAATTGCTGAAATCTCGGCCTCTCAAGTTCTGATTTCTAAAAGAGGAAGTATCAGGATGTATGTTAGAGTTATCCATGGGAAATGGATGGTTTAGAGATATTCCTTAAATTTGTAATATGTAGCTGTGGTTTCTATCATGATTTTTAGCCACAGTAGATAATTGCGAGTATAGCTCGAAGAATTAAACTGAGCCCGACATCTTGACGCACTCCTGTCGTCATCCTCCTCGCTGCTTAGACTTTAAATGGCGCGATCGCTGTGGCGTTGGCTGCTACGAGTTGCTTGAGTTCGTCGTTGGTCATAGTCGCGATCGCCCCGCATTCTCCAACAATCCTAGTACATTCGCTCAGGCTTGCAAAGTTGGTCATTGGTGATGGAGTGGATCGCGATCGCGCCCTAACACCACTACAACGAGAAACTGTCAGGAGTGAGTAGCCAAAATCGGGTGAGAGCCATCCTACAGGTAGGCTAGAGGTTCCTTCAGCCATCCCTGTCGATTTCCTATGGACTGCCCCCACTGCCAATCGCCCCGAGTTTCACTGCTCCAGCGGCAAACTAAGCTAGCGTATCCTATGTTTCGGTGTAAGGTGTGTCGCCGCACGTTCAATGAGCGCACGGGTAGCCCTTTTAATTTTATTGAAATCCCCACCGATCTCCTCTGCCAAGTTTTGCTTTGCCGCGTGCGCTACAAACTCAGCTATGGGGATGTGGCCGAGTTCTTTTTGCTGCGAGGTTTCCAATTTACCCATGAAACCGTGAGGGATTGGGAGGAACGCTTCCTGCCGCATTTTACCGAACAAACTAGGACGAAGCGGAAAGGTAAATTGGGGAAGAACTGGCATATTGACGAGACCTATGTTCGTGTTGGCGGCAGGTGGTGTTATCTGTATCGAGGCATTGATGAGGATGGCAATATGGTCGATGTGCGTCTGAGTGCAACCCGAGATATGGCCGGAACCAAGGCTTTCTTTGAACAGGCTGCAGAACTCCACGAGGTGTCACCGGAAAGCGTTGCCACCGATGGCTTAGCCTCCTATCCCCGTGCCATTAAAGAAGCCCTCGGCGAGGCAGTTGAGCATGAGGTTCGTCCTTGCACCGCTAACCCAGTCGAACAGAGTCACAGGAGGCTCAAGCACCGCTATTACCCGACACTGGGATTTGGCGAGTTCGATGCTGCGCAGAGGTTCTGTCGAGCGGTGGATGAGGTAGGCAACTTTTTGAGACCTCGAACACGAATGGCAGAATTCATGTCTCTAAGGGATCGCAGAGAGCGTTTTTTGAAAGGTGTTGAAGAACTGAAGTCCTTATTCAATGAGGCTTTTACTTAAGCCGCATGGAATAGGCCACCTTGATCGCGATTCGAGCCAATTTGGCTACCCAGATCTGACAAATTCATATGGCGGGCACCAAAGCTTTCTTTGAACAGGCGATCGGTCTTTATGATGACGCACCAAAGAAAGTTGCCACTGATGGCTTGGCCTCCTACCCGCGGGCAATTAAAGAAGAACTGGGAAAAGATATCGAGCACGAGGTGCGCCCTTGCACCGCCAACCCGGTGGAGCAGAGCCATCGGCGAATCAAGCATCGCTACTACCCTACTCTGGGATTTGGCGAGTTTGAAGCGGCCCACAGGTTCTGCCGAGCGGTCGATGAAGTGGGAAACCTTCTGAGACCTCGGACGCAAATGGCAGAATTCGTGTCTGTAAGGGATCGCAGAGAGCGTTTTTTGAAAGGCGTTGAAGAACTGGAGTCCCTATTCCATGCGGCTTAAGTAAAAGCCACATGGGTGAGGTCACCTTGATCGCGATTTGAGCCAATTTGGCTACCCAGATCTGACAAATTCGAAACGGGAGCTAGCTCAACTAAAAGCCCCAACCAGCATCAAGGCCAAGGTGGAATTATTAATTGGATACGTCGGAGACGGTAGCGATGCTCCCGGCCATTGCATAGGGGTGTTTTAAGGCTATTTCCTAATTTTCTTTCTCGGCTTGAAAAAGACCCAAAGTATATAGGATCCACATACCACCAGCGCTAGCACCCGAAGCCACAACGGAACATCAAAAAGCGAGGCAAGCACCCAATTAACAAAACTCAGAGTAGCGAGGAATACCCCAAGCAGCAGCAACCAAATAGAACTTAAAACTGCGAAAAGCAGCAAGGTCAGCAGCCCTGTTGCAACCACGCTTGAGAAACCAGCCCTTTGAGAATTAGAGCTGATAGCCCTGAGCCTGAGCCACTGCAGTGGACGGAGGGGAAAGTGTATGGAAACCATGGGCACAGGATTTGCTGCGCGACGATTCTATCTTGGCACAAAGGGGCAGTACGGAAGCTTAGCCAGCAGTCCTAATCCTCCACCTCAAACACAATGCCATCATCAGGAATGTCTCACATGCTGTTCCTTTGGCCTACCGGCTCTGTTGCAAAAACAGAGCCCCTCATAGCCTTAGAGTGTATGCCAGGCCGTGTTGAATGAGCTAAAGCTGAGATCTGGTCTGATGCGTCGTTTAATAAGTAGATTCGGTACTGGTATCGGGCTTTCATGAAAACAATTGTACTAAAGTCGCCCTAGAAGGATGAGGCTTGTATCCCATTTCTTTGGTCATTGGTTATTTGCCGTCACCGTTGATACGCGTCCGGTGATTAGATCAAAAGGGTTAGTGGTTTCCTCAATCGTCGCGACGTGGTTGATAAGCATCTCAAGGAAAGCCCGCACAGCGGGAACACTGCTGCGTTTCGGTGGCAGTGATGCGTAGATTTCGATATTTTCTCCCCTAAAGTCTGGTAGCGCTCGCACGAGGGCACCGGCGCGGGCTAGCGGTTCAGCATAAATTTGCGGTAGAAATGCAACCCCAGGCCCGGCGCTTAAGATCCCTAGTGCAACCATCGGATCGCCAACGGCGACAAGCGGTTCGCTCGTCATTCGGATCTCTTGCCCCTGGTCGTTACTTAAAATCCAGTTTTGCGGTACACCAGCGACATCAATGGTGATGCGGCCAAGTTGTTCAACTGCCACTGCATCACAAAGGTCAATCTCCGATGCTCGTGTCCGGAAAGCGTAGAGCGCCAGGGGCGATTTGACGATGCGTCTGGAAACGAGATAAGGTTCGCTGGCTCGACCAATCCGGAGGACAACGTCGAGTTCCTCCGCGACTGGGTCGGGGCCACGGCTGGTCACCCTTAGGGTCGTCTTCACATCCGGATAGGTTTCTGCCAACCGGGCAATCACCGGGGCCAGCAGCTTCTGGCCCGTTAGCGCGCTGGCGGCAATCTTCAGGGGGCCTTGGGGTTTCTCCTTGGTCACCCGTAGTGCTTCATCCGCTTCCAACATTAACCCTATGGCGGCTTCAGCCGTCGGTAGCAAACTTGTACCTAGTGGTGTCAAGCGGAGCCCTCGATTGACGCGGTCAAACAGCGGCGCACCAGCAGCAGCTTCTAATCGAGAGAGCGATCGCGAAAGGGTCGCCTTTGCCTGTCCAAATTTGCGGGCAGCCGGACTCAAACCGCCAGCATTTGCAATTAGGCCAAATGCCCTGAGGTCATTGAGGTCAAATTCATTCATGGTAATCGTCCCAAATATGGAACAATACGTTTCATCTTGGTCGGTTTTCAATGCCGATATTCAATACTACCGTGGGGTTGTATCACCCAAGTGCAATAGAAAAAGACCATGACGCATAAAATCCAAATCTTTACAAAACCCGACTGTCGCTTTTGTGAGATAGCTAAGCAGACCCTCCGGAAGCGTGGCTTTGCCTATAGCGAACACGATATCGCTACCTCGAAGCGCGCTGCCAATCTGAGCGTCTATCTTTCAGGGGTAGTTACTGTCCCCCAGATTTTTATTGGCGGCATTCATGTGAACGGTTCAAGCGATCTGGTTGCGCTAGCCGCAGCGGAGCGGCTTGTGCCCTTAACGGCAGGGGTAACCCGCGCCATCAGCCAAGACGATCTATCAGATGCAGATATCGCAGCTGGTGCCGAAGATCTGATTCTCAATGCACTGATCCCCGAGAGCGATGGTACCCACTCGGACGACCCAGAGGAATGGGCAATTCTGCACTTTTACAAGGCATTTTTTGGCTTTTGGCCGAACTGCTTCTACTTTATGCATCACTGGCCGGAAGCTTACAAGCTGTTCGTCTATGCCCACAACATTGGTGCCATTGGCGGGGGCCGAAACATTGTCGGCGAAGCGGTGATGATGGCCGTGGGCTTTGCCACCTCCAATGCCCACGGCTGTAACTATTGCCAAGTGCACATGACGGCAGCAGGGGGTAAAAACTCTCTCGGCATGCCCAAGTTAATTGAGGCGGCTCGCCTCGGAAAGGCCCCCGTCACCGCCCCCATCGGGCCGTTCGAGGTTGCCTTGAGTGACCTAGCGGCTGCCGCCACGACAAATACCGTTACGGTTAAGCAACTCTCGCATGTGAAATCCCTCGCCAACAAGGCCCGTGTGTCCAAGGCCGGTGCAGATGCCAACATCATGGGCACGGCTATGATCGCCTCGGCCTTTGGCTTTCTAAACACGTTTAACGATTTGACTGGGGTCCAGGTCGAAGCTGAATGGGCTGAACAGGCAAAGGCTCATGCCCGGATTGAGGCAGGTCGCCACGGTGTCAGCACGGATCGCACCTCAACCAATCTCAACCACGACTTACCCCAAAACGGGCCAAGCATCGAGGAGATGATTGCTCAATACGAGGGGATTGTCGCTGGAATCGGTGGCACTGAAGCCTATGCAATTTGCGAGCTTGGCCTGGTACCCGCTTGGATGATGCTTTGGCCAGAGCATCTGAGGGCAAGACATGTGCTCTTTTACGCCGAGATCATGCAACCCCGAGATCATTCGCCAATTGCCTCAGAGCTGAAGCACCTGATGGCCCGAGTTGCTGCCGTCTCAAAGGGCCACGACTATCTAGCTGCCGTTGAAGGTTGGTTAGCGTATCGGGCAAGCGAGAAAACATTGGTGGCTGTCGAGCGCGTGCGTCATTGCTTTGCGGTGGCCAAGGGACAGGAGGTTTCGCGATCGCTGTTTACCCAAGCTGAGCAGGCAGCCCTCACATTAGCTTGGCTCTCGGCCCAAACACCGCTCACCACACCGCGACGCTTTATTCAGTCAACGCTGGATGCTTTTTCGCCAGTTGAACTTGTCCACTTGATCACAGTGTGTTCGATGGCTGGCTTGATACAGCGCTTCGTAGCGATCGCCAAGCCACAAATCGAGCCGGAAGTTAAGGATTTTCTGGCGAGTAACGGGTTGGTGACCGACACCCTGGCCATCCGGTATCCCTTGATTGGCAAGCACTTGGAGCGATGATGATGCTTGGTAAATCCCTATTGCATAAAGACGTTAACGTCTCCTCCCAATTTGTCACTTTCGATCAGCTAAAACGCTATTTAAAGCGCCACCCCAAGATATCCATCAGCATAGGCACGGTGGGATTATTGTTAGCGATTGGGATACCGATTGTCCAGACCCGTTTGGTTGCCCAAGACACCGACACAATCGAGGGGAACGAGGTCAGGATATTGTCGGTAGAAACTTTAACGGTTGACCCCGTCTCCAGTTATGAGGTGGCCCGTACTTATACTGGAGAGATTGCGGCGCTGCGGGCCAGTGATTTGGGATTTGAACGCACTGGCCAGTTGGTTGAAGTCTACGTGCAATCGGGCGATCGCGTTGCTGCTGGTACCCCAATCGCCCGATTAGACACCCGCAACCTGCAAACCCAGCGCCAGCAGTTGCAAGCCGAAAGGGCGCGGGCGGCCGCCCAACTGGCTGAGTTGCAAGCTGGCGCTAGGGCAGAAGACATTGCAGCAGCAGCAGCAGCTGTTCGGGACATCGAACAGCAACTCGCTTTGCAGCAAACCCAGCGATCGCGGCGGGAGCTTCTCTACAGCGAGGGCGCGATTTCTCAGGAAGAACTAGATGAGTTTTCCTATGGACAGGCGGTTTTACAAGCTCGACTCGATCAAGCCCGAAGTAACCTGGCAGAACTGCAAAACGGCACCCGCCAAGAACAAATTGATGCCCAACGGGCGGTAGTACAGCAGCTTGATGCCAGCATTGCTAATGTCGATGTCAACATCAGCAAAAGTACCCTCACAGCTACCTTTGACGGCATTGTCTCAACTCAGCAGGTAGATGAAGGCACCGTCGTGGGGGTAGGACAATCGGTGGTGCGGCTAATCGAAAATGCAGCCCCAGAAGCTCGTATTGGGATGCCTGCGAGCACGGCTAATCAGTTGCAAGTGGGCGACAGCAAAACCATCCAGATTGAGGCCGAGGCCTACTCGGCAACCGTAGCTTCCATTTTGCCGGAAGTCGATCCAGAGACCCGTACCCAAATCGTTGTTTTGCAACTGGAGCAGTCTGCCAGTCCACGCATCAATTCAGGCCAAACCGTGCGGGTGGAGCTGCGTGAAACGATTCCGGCAGATGGTGTTTGGTTACCCACCGATGCGCTAACCCAAGGCATCCGGGGACTTTGGAATTGCTATGTGCTGACTCAGCCGGATGAAAGCAATTCAGAAACCTATGTAGTAGAACCCCAGGCCGTCGAAATCCTGCACCAAGAAGCGGGGCGAGCGTTGGTGCGAGGCACACTACAGTCTGGCGATCGCATCGTTGCTAGCGGTGTCCATCGATTAGTCCCGGGTCAGCAGGTACAGCCGTTGTAGCGTTTCCAGATCCCAACAACAGACCTGTCAAGAACTCCCCAGCGTTACCAAAACCTGGGATCTGGCAAAAGCATAAGTTTTCAAGGTTTGTCACCATGGTTCGTCCATTTTATACCAACGTTCGTTTGTTGATCTTGACCCTCATTTTGATTCTGGGCTGGGGGCTGTCGTCTTACCAATCGCTCCCTCGTCAGGAAGACCCAGAGCTGGTTTCTCGCACAGCAGTAGTTACAACAGCCTTTCCCGGTGCCAGTGCGGAACGAGTTGAAGCGTTGGTCACCACTGTGCTCGAAGAAGAGCTGTCCGAAATTGAAGAAATTGATGTCATCGAATCCGACTCTCGCGTGGGGTTCTCCACTGTTTCTGTGGAACTAGTGAACTCTATCGATAATACTCAACCCATCTGGTCTAAGGTACGGGATGAGATAGACGATGCCGCCACCCAGTTTCCGGCTGGTGTTGTGGCCCCAGAACTGACCGAAGCCATCATCAAAGCCTATACCATCATTGCCTCCCTCACCTGGAATTTGCCAGACGAGCCCAATTACGCGGTGCTGCGCCGCTATGCTGAGGAGATGGCTGTGCTGATGCGCGGCATTAAGGGAACCGAGGAGGTGGAATTTTTCGGCAGTCCCGATGAAGAAATTCTCGTGGAGCTTAACGCGCCAAAACTAGTGGGTGTGGGGCTATCTCCTCAGCAATTGGCCAACCAGATTAGCCTCAGCGACGCCAAGGTGAGTGCGGGGCAACTCCGCAGTCCAGAGCAGACCGTAGCCATTGAGGTTGAAAGCGAGATAGAAACCCTCGAACAGATCCGCCAAATCCCAATTCAGCGGGGTGACGGTCAGTTCACTCGACTCAGCGATATCGCCAGCGTTAGTCGCGGCGTGCGGTATCCCCTCAGCGATCAAGCCATTGTCAGCGGTCAGCCCGCCGTTGTGGTTGGCATGATGATGCAGTCAGGACTGCGTATCGACCAGTGGGCTGCAGGGGTGCGAGACGAGCTTGATGCATTTCGCGATCGCTTACCTGAAGGCATCGGCTTAGACCTGATTTTTGATCAGAGCAGCTATGTCGCCAACCGTATCAGCACATTGCTGTCGAACTTGGTATTCGGAGCGGTACTGGTGGTGGTTGTGACGTTGGTGGGCATGGGCTGGCGCTCAGCCCTAGTGGTTGGTACAGCCCTACCCTTGACGATTTTTGCCGTGTTTGGTTGGATGAGCGTCTTCGGTGTCCCTATTCACCAGATGTCGGTGACGGGTCTGATCATTGCCCTCGGGTTACTGATCGACAACGCGGTCGTCGTGGTCGATGAGATTCAGGTAGAAATGCAGCACGGAGAAGATCCCCTACGGGCTGTTACAAAGACTGTGAAATATCTCCAGGTACCGTTGTTGGCTTCCACGCTAACCACAGTGATGACTTTTTTGCCCATCTACCTGCTACCAGGAGGTGCCGGAGAGTTTGTGGGCTCCATCGCCCTCAGCGTGATCCTGTCCCTGGTGTCGTCCTTGGTTATCTCGCTGACGGTGATTGCCGCCCTCGCGGGGCGAGTGTTAGGACGTAGCAGCCATCAATACGAGCAGATTAGCCATAGCCAGCATCGTGGCATTCGCGGCAAAGTTGTGATGTTTTTAATGAAGCCTGGTGCCTGGTGGAACGATGGATTTGCCTCGCCACCTCTGGGGCGACTGTATCGCTGGTCGATTGGTCGTGCCACTGCCCGACCGCTACTGGCAGTAGCCCTCACCATGACGATCCCCCTGATTGGATTTATCGCGGCTGGCACCCTAGAAAACCAATTCTTTCCCCTATTGGATCGCGATCAGTTCCACATTGAGGTAGAGTTTTCCTCCCAGACATCTATTGGCCAAACCCGTGAACGTGTACTCCAAGCTCGGGAGACGATTTTGGCCCATGACAATGTCCAGAACGTTCATTGGTTTGTCGGCGAAAGCGTTCCCAGGTTTTACTACAATCTGACTGGCAATCGCCAAAATCAGGCCCATTTTGCCCAGGCTATGGTGCAACTCAAGTCTGAGGATGGCGTCAACACACTGGTACGGGATCTACAAAATGAGCTGGACGACCAGTTCCCATCGGCGCGGGTGCTCGTGCAAAAATTCCAGCAAGGTCCTCCCTTTGATGCGCCAGTAGAAATGCGGATCTATGGCCCTAACTTAGATGAGTTGCGTCGTCTGGGTATGGAGGTACGAGCCCTATTGACCACCATTCCTGACGTACTCCACGTGCGCGATGACCTGACCGAGGGACAACCCAAACTCGGGCTGTACGTTGACAACGAGCAAGTGCAGCAGGCGGGGCTAACCAACACTGCGATCGCCCAACAACTGGCAGCCTATTCTGAAGGCATTACTGGCGGCGCGATTTTAGAATCTACGGAAAACCTGCCCGTACGCGTGCGGTTGACTGATACTGACCGCGCTAATCTAGACACACTGGCGTCTTTGGATTTGCGACCTGAACAGGCACAAGACCGCAACTTCCGACCCACTTCAGCTCTGGGCGAGTTTGAACTGATGCCTGAGTCTGCTAACGTTGCCCGCCGTGATGAGCAACGGGTAAACACGGTGCAAGCCTTCATTGCCACTGGCGTCTTGCCCAACACGGTGCTGACTGCTTTGCAGGAACGGCTAGAAACCGAGAACTTCGAGGTGCCCCCTGGCTACCAATACGAGTTTGGGGGGGAGTATGCAGAACGAAACACCGCCGTTGGCAATTTGCTGCTGTATGTGCCGCTACTGATGCTGGTGATGGTGACAGCATTGGTCCTATCGTTGGGGTCCTTTCGGCAAGCGGGCATTGTGGCCGCAGTTGCTGTTGGCTCTATCGGCATGGCTCTTTTTTCCCTAAAAGTGTTTGGGTCGCTGCTGGGGTTCATGGCGATCGTCGGCACCATGGGGCTGGTCGGCATTGCCATCAATGGTGCCATTATCGTGCTCTCAGCCTTCAATGACGACTCCCAGGCCAGCCAGGGTAATCCCAAAGCAGTGAAAGACGTCGTGGTCAAAGCCACCCGCCACGTATTGACTACAACGATCACCACCATGGTGGGCTTTGTGCCACTGCTGGCCGGTGGCGATCCGTTCTGGAGTCAGTTGGCGATCGCGATCGCGGGCGGCATCGGCGGCTCCCCCGTGCTGGCGTTGTACTTTGTGCCCGCCGCTTACATCCTGTTTTGTGGTCAGCGCAAGAAGTCCGACAGTGCGCCACCGGATGCCCATGCCGAAACGCCCAAGCAGCTTTCGCTGGATCATTCTCTCGTGTGAACTCGTTTGGGAGAAAGGGAGTGAAGGAGTACGAGAGTGGCCGAGTCAGCGTCCATTCCCCCATCCCCCTAGCTCCCTAACCCAATCCCCCCCTTCCCTGGTGTGAGGCCATCAAAGGGTCTATGACCTGTTTGAAAACGTTCGTTTTATCAAACCAATTTTAGGAGTTTCTACCTCATGTTTACTCCCACCGTTGATGCCCAAAGCATTGAAACCGAGCGGTCTTGGCATCATCACCCAACTCAAGATTTGTTGTCGCAGTTAGAAACCGATATCGACCACGGACTCAGCATTTCAGCAGTGGTACAGCGGCGATCGCAGTTTGGCGATAACGCCCTGACTAAGGTCAAGCGCAAAAGCCTGCTCAAAATCTGGGTCGAACAGTTCACCAGTCCGCTAATTTACATTCTGGTGATTGCGGCGGTGATTACGGCCCTGCTGCAAGAATGGGTCGATGCCATCGTCATTGCAGTTGTGGTGCTGTTGAATGCGCTGATTGGCTTTGTACAAGAGGCGAAAGCGACGCGAGCAATGGAGGCGCTGAGCCGGTCGATGCAGAGTCAGGCGACGGTGCTCCGCAAGGGTGAGAAGCAGCAAATTCCGTCTGCTGAGCTGGTGCCCGGTGATATCATCCTGTTGCAGTCAGGGGATAAGGTGCCTGCCGATTTACGCCTGCTGACGAGCCAATCGCTCCAGGTGAATGAGTCGGCGCTCACGGGTGAGTCAGTGCCCGTTGAAAAGCAGGTTACAGATTACCTCGCTGAAGAAACGGTGCTGGGCGATCGCGTCAACATGGTTTATTCTTCGACGTTTGTCACCTTTGGCACCGGCAAAGGCGTTGTGGTAGCCACAGGCGACCAGACGGAGATTGGACAAATCGGCCAGCTCATCGCCTCAGTGGAGGAGCAAGAAACTCACCTAACCCAACAAATCAGCCGGCTCAGCCAGTTTTTGCTGAAGGTGATTGCAGTGTTGGCGGTGACCAATTTCGCCGTAGGCCTGCTGCATGGGGAAACTCTGACCCACATGTTTGAGGCCACCATTTCGCTGATGGTCGCCATGATTCCTGAGGGACTGCCGGCGATTGTGACCATTGCGTTGGCGATCGGTGTTTCGCGCATGGCCCGCCAGCACGCCATCATCCGCAAGCTCCCGGCGGTCGAAACCCTGGGCAGCGTCACCGTCATCTGTTCCGACAAAACGGGCACCCTCACCCAAAATGAAATGACCGTGCAGAACATTTTTGCGGGGGACGATCTCTTTCAGGTTTCGGGGGGTGGCTACGCCCCCGAGGGCAAATTCTACGAGGCCGAACAGCCCATTCACCCTAGCGAATATCCCGCACTAATGGAGTGCCTGCGGGCGGGGGCGCTCTGCAATGACTCGCGGCTGGTGCCCAGCGAAGCGGGGTGGCGAGCGGAGGGCGACCCTACCGAAGTGGCCCTACTCACCAGCGCGCGCAAAGCCGGTGTAGCAGCCCGGGCTGCAGCAGCTGAGTATCCTCGCCTGAACGAGATTCCCTTTGAGTCGCACTATCAGTACATGGCGACGCTGCATCGCCATCCCGAACAACTAACTAATGTGGTTTACCTCAAAGGCTCGGTCGAAAAACTGGTGCCGTGCTGCCAACAGCAATACGACAGCGACGGCCAGCTTCGACCAGTGGCACCGTCCACCATCGAGCGTATGGCCCACGAGATGGCTTCCCAAGGACTCAGGGTGCTGGCCCTGGCGCGGCTAGAGTTACCCACTGATACCACCACGATTGCTCACAACACTGTGGCAACGGGGCTCACCTTTTTGGGCATACAGGCAATGATTGACCCACCCCGCCCCGAGGCCATCGAAGCCATTCAGGTCTGCCAGACGGCGGGCATCGACGTCAAGATGATCACGGGCGACCACATCGGCACCGCGATTGCGATCGGCCAGCAAATTGGCCTGGTGAACTCAACCGCTGACACCTATCAGCCCATCGCCCTTAACAGCCGCGACCTCGAAAACCTCTCTCAAGAGGAGCTGGTTGACACCGTGGATCGGGTGTCGGTGTTTGCTCGCGTGACCCCGAAACAAAAGCTGCGACTCGTCGAAGCGCTACAGCAGCGTAGCCATATTGCGGCGATGACCGGCGACGGCAGTAACGATGCTCCCGCTCTGCAACAGGCTGACATTGGCGTGGCCATGGGCATCACGGGCACCGAAGTGGCGAAGGAAGCCGCTGAAATGGTGCTCACCGATGACAACTTTGCCACCATCAAAGCCGCCGTCGAAGAAGGACGCAGCGTCTTCGACAACATTACGAAAGCCGTCATCTTTGCGCTGCCCACCAACCTGGGACAGGGACTGATTATCATGGTGGCCACCTTCTTGGGCCTGGCGTTGCCGATTACGCCCCTACAAATTTTGTGGATCAATACGGTGACCGCCATCTTGCTGGGAGCGCCCCTGGTGATGGAGCCCAAAGAACCGGGACTGATGCAGCGATCGCCCCGCCCCCCTCGCTCACCCCTGCTCAGAAAAATGACCATTCGCCGGATTTTTGTGGCGGGCATACTGCTGGCGACCTTCACCTTTATTGCGTTCAACATTGCGCTTAACCGAGGACAAACGTTGCCTGCGGCCCGGACGATCGCGGTCAACACGTTGGTCGGTGGTGAAATTGCTATGCTGCTGGGCTTCCGATCTCTGAAATACTCGCTGCCAGACATTGGCTTTTTCAGCAATCTCTGGGTGTGGGGCGGCATCGGCGCGGCAGCCACCCTCCAACTGCTGCTAACCTACGCACCCTCCATGAATTTCCTCTTCCAAACCGCCCCGATGCCTCACCGATCTTGGGGGGTAGTAATGATTGGCATGGTCATTCTGTACAGTCTCATCGAACTCGATAAGCGGCTACAGCGGCAGCGCTAAGCAACATTGACCACGGCCATCCATTGACCAATTTCGACGATTTCAAAAGCTCGGAATCATGAATATTGCCTATTCCCATTCTCAGCCTCTTACCAACTCAAGACCTCAACGAAATCAGACGTTTTGAGTATAACTTAGAAAGTCGTATTTCCAATAGAAATCTATTTTTTGAAGACTTGGAAAACGCTTTATAAGATTCATAGATAAATCATAAACTGACCACTCAAAAAGTGGCCATCATTCGAAAGATTGCCTGGGAAGGAATAGGGTCTGGTGGTTTACAACTCGGCTGGCAGCCTTACGAAAAGCGTTGAAAGCTGCGGTTTAGATCTTTAAAGCAGACCTCATCAACGAGATGAAGTGCCTTGTCTCGTTATTCATGAGATCCAGACTTTATGGAGCTATAGCTGAATTCGGAATTCGGAATTGAAAGGTCTGTTAGATAGCGATTACAGCGATCTAGAGTGGTCTAACTAAACTACGACTTGCGGTAATTATTACAGCAGCCATCATCAAAAATAAACAGCTTAACGATGAATTTCTTGGGAGTAGACGATTTCCTGAATGAAATGAGTGATTTGTCCAAATCTTGTCTTTAACACAAGTGAGAGAAAAATACATGCGATTTCCCCTTTGGCAATATCTGAATCAACCCTTGTGGGACAGCGATCGCTCGTTCGTGCTCAACCCAGTTGAATACTGGAAAAGTTATCGACGAGGATATCTTGATCGCTGTTTTGAAAATGCTTTTTTAGAGCAGTGCTGGAACGCAAGCTATCAGCAATTTGTGACTCACTATCATGAGTTTTGCGATCGCGATCCGCTGGAAGAAGAACCACACTGGCTAGCCGAGCGCTGTTGGCAATCAAACATCAGCTTTCGTCCTTATGAACACCCAGACAACCGGATTTCAGAACCTGAATGCTAATGATTTTTACGAACTTCAATTCAATACCATTTTTTCTGGCGATAGTCGGAGAAATCAGCGAGTCTGTCGTTTTTGGGGCGCTGCTCGTCTCCGCCACTGTCATCTTCCTCACCAGCCAAATCTCGGAAGAAGTTTGCGCTTGGCTGCGGCTGCCCCCCGTGCTGGGTCAACTCATTGGCGGCCTGGTGCTCGGCGTCTCAGCGCTGAAGATCCTGGTCTTTGCCGAAGGCGAGTCGCTGATTAATCCGGCGGTGATCGGCCTGATTCAGCAAACCACTGAGGCGGATGCCGCCAGCGCGCTGACGGCCTATTCCCACCAGCTCATTGCCATTTCGGAAGGTGCCGCAAATTTGGGCGTCGTGGCCCTGCTGTTTCTCATTGGATTGGAGTGCGATTTTGAGAGTCTGCTCAAGGTCGGTCCCCAGGCAGCGATCGTCGCCACGGCAGGCGTGATCCTGCCCTTTTTTGGGGGCACCGTGGGGCTCGTCACCCTGTTTGGCACGCCCCTGCTGCCCGCGATTTTTGGCGGGGCCGCTCTGACCGCCACCAGCATCGGTATCACTGCCAAAGTGCTGAAAGAACTGGGTCAACTGCAATCGGCTGAAGGGCAAATCGTCATTGGCGCGGCAGTGCTGGACGATCTGCTTGGAATCCTCATTTTGGCGCTGGTGGTCAGCCTGGTCAAAGAGGGCTCAATTGACGTTGCGGGTCTGGGCTGGCTGCTGGCGAGTACAACGATTTTTGTCAGCAGCGTAGTGCTGCTGCGATCGCCCATTTCCTGCACTTTCATCGCGTTGAACCGCTGGCTGCGGTCAGATGACAGTGTGCTGATTACCGGCATTGTGTTTGCCCTGCTGGTCGCGGCGATCGCCAACGCCATTCATTTGGAAGCTATTTTGGGCGCGTTTGCAGCCGGCGTCATGCTCAGCGGCACCGAGTTGCGGCAGCAACTTTTGGAACACTTTGAACCGATCGTCGGCGTGCTTGCTCCCATCTTTTTCATCGTCGTGGGGGCCAAAACTGACCTTAGCGTTTTGAATCCGGCTAATCCCGAGAGCGTGACGGGTCTGTGGATGGCTGCCTTCCTCATCGTCATTGCTGTGATATGTAAGGTCGCCGCCAGCTATCTCATTCCCCGCGCATGTGAACTGAATCGACTGGCGATCGGCATCGGCATGGTACCTCGTGGCGAAGTCGGCCTGGTGTTTGTCGGCATCGGCTCCTCCATCAGCATCATGTCGGAGGCGCTGACGGCGGCGATCGTGCTGATGGTGGTGGTTACGACTTTGCTGACCCCACTGCTGCTGCGTTGGACTTTACCGGGCGAAGATGTGCCCTCTGCCATGAGCGAAAAATCCTTCTCTGAAGGGTGACCCATTTCTCAATCTTGATCAGGGCTAGTGGATCAGGAAGCTGCACTCAACTTCCAATATCGGTTGGCGCTGTTTACCCACCCGACACCTGTTCCCTATTCCCTGTTGTCTATTACCTATTCCCGTTTCCCTTTCACATCCAAATTAAGGAGCAATTTCCATGATTTTTACCCCCAAAATCCTCCCCCACGAACCTTTCCTGAAAGCTTGGATTCACAAGCAGGTGGAATTGTTGAGCCGTCAGCTTTTACATGCAGGTATCGATATTCGACCGGCCGCCCTAGATTTCCAAGCAATTTACGTCATTGAGCATAACGACGAAACCGTTCACTGTTCGCCAGAGCAGGCTTACGCCACGCTCCAGTTTTTCCAGGCATTACACGAACGAGAGCAGCGCGATGGCCGAGCCGCTCAGGATGAACCGCGCGCGACGACTCAAATTGGCGCGTCTATTGACCGTTGACGCAGCTTTTATAAACAAACGTTTGCATCACACTAGAGAAAACTCATGTTTCAACCCAACATCACTCTGTTTACAAAGCCCGGTTGTCCCTACTGTGATCGCGCCAAAGCAGTGCTTAATCAACTAGGGCTCACCTACGAAGAGCGCAACGTGCAAGCTAGTGAGCGCAACGCAAAATGCCGAAGACTTGCTGCTGCGGGAGGTGATTCTGCCGCGCGATGAGCGCCGCAGCGACGACATTGAAACTTGGCCGATTCTACAGTTTTACAAGCGATTTTTTGGCTTCTGGCCCAATACGTTTGCCTATCTGAGTCACTGGCCGGAGGCATACAAGCTGTTTGTCTATTGCCACAACTTTTCGGCAGTGGGTTTAGCAAAACAGGCACTGGGCGACGCCAATATGTATGCCGTGGGCTATGCTACTTCGCAAGCCCACGGCTGTTCCTACTGTCAGGTGCACAGTGCAGCGACTGGCAGCGAGGAGTCGCTGCGGGTGATTCATCAGCTTCAGCAGGCCAAGACCGGGCGCGCCGATGCGGACAATCCCTTTGGGCCGCTGGAAATTGCGATCGCTGATTTGGCTGCCGAAGCTGCTCGTAACCAGCCCGATCCGATTTTGGTGCCGACGCTGATCAAAAAGACTGAGGTGCTGGCGGGAACTTCGGAGAAAGCTCAGGGCTACCTAACCGGCGTGGAAGTGTTGGTGGCGGCCTTTGGCTTTTTGAATATCTTCGGGGTGGGGCGTAACGATATCACAGGACAGATCTCGTTTATCCATCACATTTTTGGGCTAACAGCATAATAGGCAAAACATATTATGGCGTTGTTATGGCCTCGCTGCTTTTTGCGACAGAACCGCCTTCTTCACGTACTTGTCAAACCACTGAAACTGTTCCCACAGTACATGCTCAATACTCTCCCGAGCCCGATAGCTGTGGTCTTCAAAGGGCAGCAACACTAATCGGGCAGTGCCTCCCACACCGCGCACGGCTTCATAGAAAACTTCTGACTGCGGTGTAAGCGTCCCTGGATTGGAGTCGTCAGCACCATGAATGATCAACACGGGCTCATTGACCTGATCTGCGAAGAAAGTTGGTGACACCTGAATATAAACATCCCTAGCCTCAAACAGAGAGCGACGCTCAGACTGGAAACCGAAGGGCTGGTTCGTCTTGTTATAAGAGCCGCTACGGGCAATGCCTGCCTGAAACAAATCGGTATGGGCTAGCAGGTTCGCCACCATAAGTCCGCCATGGCTGTGCCCGATAATGCCGATGCGATCCGGGTCGGCCACACCCATCTCGATAGCCTTGGCGACGGCAGCTTCCGCATCTTTAACCAACTGAGGGACAAAGGTGTCATAAGCAGTCTCCGGATCGCCGATGACCGGCATGGCAGTCTGATCAAGGACAGCGTAGCCCTGCAGTAGGAAAAACAGGGGAGAGGGGCCATACAGACGCATGAAACGTTGGGCTGAGCCACTCACCTGCCCAGCTGTGGTCGCCCCTGAATATTCGAGAGGATAGGCATAAAGCACTGTCGGTAGGGACATGCCTTCTTCATAGCCGGGTGGCAGATACAGATGAAAACTTAAGGGAACGCCATCTTCGCGCTCATAGCGCACAATGCGTTTTTTAATTTCCCGCAACTGGGGGGTCGGGTCTTCAAATCGGGTAATTGGCACGCGAGTTAAAGTGTGCGTCGCTTCCTCTTCAGCCGACTCCACCTCCTCATTGAAGGTTGCTAGGTAGTAGTTTGGGACATCGCTAGCGGACTCGGAACGCAATACGAAGCGATTCTCGTCACCTGCAAAGGCGACAAAAGATTCGTAACGTTCTGGATCGCAACGAAACTGTCGCTCCGTCTCTCCAGTCTCAAGGTCACGTAAATCCAGAAATGGTCGATCACCTTGATCAGTTGCGCCACTGCCACTGAAGTAAACGGCATTCTCCTGTTGATGCATTACCCGCCGACCATTAGGGAGTGTTCGCAAAATGGGAGAGCCAGGATTGCCGTAGCGGTCAGCCTCATCAAGGTCAAACCATAGGCGGGAAGTCCCTTTGTCCACATCCAATAGCCAGACGTAGCGCCAGCGGTGTAACCGATCCCATTGAGTGAGCATCAAGCTGTCACCCTCAGCAGTCCAAGCATTGCGCCAGGGCTGAATTCGGTGCTCAGCTTGGAAAACCACTTGGGGTTCTGCTACGAAGGGAGCCTTCAAACGCATGAGCTGATCACGGTGTGGGACTTTGGCTAAAGGGTCACCGCCATCTAAGGCTTCAACCCAATAAAGCGTATGGGGAGCAGTGGGACGCCAGGCAACCGCTCGCGGGCCAACTGGTACCCCCCTGACTGGAACCGAGTCAGCTACTGGCAGAGACGCAATCGTCGCGATTGATTGACCTTCGGCGTTCCACACTTCAGTTTCGCTAGCAAAGCGCTGCCAACCCACCTCATGAGACCAAGGGGCAACCAGGCGCTGGACGAGAAGATACTCACCAGAGGGTGAGAACTGAGCCATGCTGTAAGGGGCAGAGCTTCCGATGATTTTTATTTGGCCATCTTTGGGATCGACAACCACCAATTCAGAGGTGGTGTAGTACTCGAAGAGAGCATCATCATGCGTCGTTTCGAGCAAGTTACGGGCTTCATAAGTGGAGCGGGCTCCAGCTCCTATCCCCTCAAGGATGTCTGGCCCTGATGGTATGGCAGGCGGTTCAGGCACTAACCCGCGCTGTGGGACACGCCGAACGAGGAGTCGTTGCTGATCAGGGAGCCAACTAACGGCATTTCCGAGCAGTGGATTGACTGCTTCATCTTCGACTTTCGCAATTTCGCCTACTACTGAGCCGACCCATAGACCAATGTGATCTTCATGTCTAACAGTGAGCGCAAAGCGCAGTCCATCGGCAGTCCAGCGAACGCTAAGAACCTTTGCCTCTTCAGGCAAAGAGAGCGCTGTCGTTGTCCCATCCTCGACTCGGACAAGGCGCGGCGATTTACTACCCGGTTGAACATGATGACCATTAATAGCAGGGTTGACCCGAATTCCAGCCAATTTATGCATCGGTGCAGCTAGTTCAGCGAGTGGAGGATAGAGCACATAATCGGCAACGAGCAAATACTCCCCGGTAGGAGCCGTCCAGACACGAGGGAACTGTTGAGCGTGAAGGACTTCCAGTATCTCCTCTGAGGGGGACTGCCATTGCGACTGGTCGGTTACTGGCTTCAAGTTGTCTCCTGATAATGTCGCTACGCTAACTGTCACCATAAATGTTCCTACAACTAACGCCAATAAAATGGCTGTTCTGACGACAATTCTCTTATTGAGACTATGGCTTCAGTGTATTTGGCTATGCCCTTTAACCGCATAATTCCTAAGTCTGATCTCGAACCGTTTCTGCCGCCCCTGGCTCAGCAGATTCAGGCTAAGTGTTAGAACTGATTATCCAAGCTTGAAAAGGACGCGATCGTTGACATGGCAATCCACTTCATTCTTGTTTTTATGCCGCCTTCATCAGGTCTCTGAGTTTGCGCATCCGAGCTTGGAGCTGACTCCTGTGTTCAGGTAAAGACACCACTTCTGCCATCTGCCGACGCACCCGCAAAACTGGCTCCTCTCCTACCCTGACCAGTGCATCCAACATCCTCATGATGCAAAGCCAAATCAAGACTCAGACGCGATCGCTCATGTAAAAGAAGACCCAGAAGCGATCGCAACCTCAATCCCTCACAACATTCAATCCATCCTCAGCAGTCAAAGATCCTCTACTCAGATCTTGCACCTTGGCCTGAAGGATGAGAGAAAAGGGCGTGAAACATATACATTGCAAGTCTCATGAAGATTCTTGCCCACGCCCAAGAGCTAATTTACCAACTGTTGGACGGGATGCCGAGTGCCGCTCAGCGCCAAAGTCTCAAAGCACTTCTAGAACTGTTTCTCAGAGCGCAAGGGACACCTCAACCGGAGCATAGTCAACTGAAGTCTGCCAGCGCCTTGAGTCGATTTCTCAGCGTGTATAGCTGGTCGGTGCGCCAAGTCATTCGTCAGGTGCGCCAGGCGATTTGCCAAGAACTCAAACGCTATCGACCTCGGGGACGTCATCCTCACCTGCAAGTAATTCTGGATATGACCACGCTGGAGAAACGCGGCAAGTTCAAAGCCTTTTCGGATCTCATCACGGTGTTTCATGGTAGACGCGGGGTACATTTGGTGGTGCTCTATCTGGTTGTCGGATCTTGGCGGGTACCCTGGAGCTTGCGCGTCTATCGCGGCAAAGGACAACCGTCTGCCGCGCAACTGGGACTGACCTTGGTGCGGCAGTTGTCCAAATGGCTGAAACGAGCCTTCAAAGTGAGGGTTTTAGCCGATACCGCCTTCGGCAGTGTGGACTTCCTTGAGGGTATCCGGCAGCTCAAGTTGCACGCGATTACCGGGGTGCGCTACGACCGCAAACTCAGCGATGGACGGCAGCTTTTTTAGTTACACAAACCGGGGCAGCGCGTCCATTTACAAGGATTGTCCTCTCCCGTGACCATCGCCTGGTTCTACCTCAAACGAGACGGGGACAAGAAACGCTCAAAGCGCTATGTCCTCTCGACCGAAACGCTCAAAGTCAGCACAATCGTGTGGTGGGGCCGGCATCGGTGGCAAATTGAAGGGTTTTTCAAAACCGCCAAGCACCGTTTTGGACTGCATCGTTTCGCTCAGGAAACTTTGCTGGGGATGTACCGTTGGCTCATTCTATCCCTCGTTGCCTTTATCCTGGCCCACTGGGGCTACCTCTCGATGGACACTGAGACATTGCCGGATTGGGCAGAAGCTGCTGCTGTTGTGATGGAATTCACCTTGGCAGATGTGTTGGTTGTCCTGTTGCTAGCTGACGTCGAGCGAAAACGCCTCCTCTTAAAGCGGCAGGGAATCGAGGTTCAAATTACCAGGTGCAAGATATGAGTATAGTGATGTGGCAAACCTGGCAGACTCTAAAATAGAAATGCGATGCCGCAACGTGAGGTGAATCATGCCGATACAAGCTCAGCCTAAACCGAAACCGCTCTTACTTCAACTTCCCGGTGAACTTGCTCTACAGGTGACACCACAGCAGTTTGTGGCACTGGCTGCTGCCAATCGGGATCTCAGACTTGAACGTAGCGCAACGGGAGAACTTATTGTGAGCCCACCCACGGGGGGAACATCGGGTAAGCGAAATCTGAGCCTCACCACTCAACTTGGCATCTGGTTTGAAGCCAATGATTCGCTCGGTGAAGCCTTTGACTCTTCTACTGGGTTTGAGTTGCCTAATGGGGCTAACCGTTCCCCAGATGCAGCTTGGGTAAACAAGGCGCGTTGGGAGGCACTGACGCTAGACCAGCAGGAAGAGTTTATCCCCCTCTGTCCAGATTTTGTTGTGGAATTACGTTCTAAGACGGACTCCCTCACAGGACTCCGTACCAAGATGAAAAAATATATCGACAACGGCACACAATTGGGCTGGCTGATTGACCCTAAAAACAAACGGGTCGAAATTTATCGTTCAGCTCAAGCCGTTGAAATTTTGGAAAATCCAAGCCTGTTGTCTGGCGAAGCTGTTTTACCAGGCTTTACGCTTAACTTGAAGGCTCAATAGCTGTTTTGAGGAGTTGGTGAGAGCGATGACATGAGGTGGACTTGCTACGATACCGCCTGAGACGAGTTGTCACTGCTGTATGTTAACCCTGACGCATCTTCTGGAAGAGGCCAAATGCTATGCAACTGTGCGCCGCTTGCGCTGGCCTGACGGGAACATTGAATGTCCCCATTGCCAAAGCCAAACGGTGATCAAACGTGGCAAAGATGATAAGCATCCCCATCGCCAACGGTATACCTGCAAAGCCTGTGAGCATCAGTTTGATGATTTGACCGGCACCGTATTCATGGGCCGTCATCAACCGTTGCGAGTCTGGATTGGTTGTCTGTATCTGATGGGATTGAATCTTTCGAATCAACAGATTGCCCAAGAGCTTGATTTGCATAAAGACGATGTCCACGCCATGACCATCCAACTGCGTCAAGCCATTGCCCTGAAGAAACCCGAGGTGCAACTTTCCGGCACGGTTGAGTGTGACGAGGTGTACCTGACGGCGGGCCATAAAGGGCACCCCGAAGCGGTGCAAAAAAAGGGCGCAAAGGTCGACGGCGGAAACTCAAAGGGCTTCGGGGCCGGGGCACGCTTGCGACGGAAAAACCGCCGGTCTTTGGGATAATTCAGCGGGGCGGCGATGTGGTCATTCGACTGCTGGAGAATGTGCAACAGCAAACCATCGAACCAATTATCAAAGCCATCATTGCACCCGGAACCCTGGTTAACACTGATGAGTACGTTATTTATGAACCACTAGAAGCTTGGGGCTATGAACACAAAACCGTTTGCCACAGTGCAGGTGAGTACGCCCGGGATGAAGATGGTGACGGTTTCTGCGAGGTGCATGTCAACACAATGGAAGGCTTTTGGTCACTGCTGCGCTCTTGGTTACGACCCCATCGAGGGATTTCCCAAGAGCATCTACCGCTTTATCTCGGCTTCTTTGAGTTTGTACATAATGTACGAAGCCGGGGCAAAGCCTTGCTTGGTAATCTGTTAGAAACCGTACTGGCTTAGCTCCTCAAAACCCAGATTGAGCCAA
>JBCBZT010000077.1:0-26340 GCA_039815185.1 Cyanobacteria bacterium P01_A01_bin.123
ACCGCAACAGTGCTCTTGCCGACTCCGCCTTTGCCACTGGAGATGGCCACAATATTCTTAACGCCGCCAATGCCTTGGCGATCGGGCAAGGATTTTTGTTGGGGGATTTCTGCGGTGACATCTACCGCTACAGCGTCAACGCCAGGGAGTTGACGCACGGCTTTCTCACAATCTTCCACAATGAATTCACGCAGCGGGCAGGCCGGCGTGGTCAACACTAGGGTAAAGCTCACCTGACCCTCAACAACCTCAACATTGCGAATCATATTGAGATCAACTAGGCTCTTTTGCAGCTCAGGATCTTGAACTGGGCGAAGGACATCGAGAACAGACTGGGGGCTGAGGGTCATCGTCATAGCACTGGCGTCACTTGAGAAAATAGAGTCACCGAAAGGGAGATACCACTTTGGAGCCATCCGCGATACAGATGTGCTGTCATGGTTCTTCTTAAGTTTTCAATGATCTTAACCGTTTGGGGATCGTCTCAGACAGTGTTCTACTCAAACCCAGTGCCTAGCCACACCCTCCATTGTCGTAATCCCCCAAACCAACCCTAATATGCCTAAAAGGTCTTGGGAGGGGCGTGTCGGTCGTCGTGTTCCAGACAATGCTTGTAAATTGGCTTGTTCAGCGGCCTGGGCTAAGGCTGAAGCTACTCGGGCAGCATGGGGCCGAATCAGAGACCAAGCCAAGGGCGACAACCAACCGCGCAGCGTAACTGAATAAGAAATACAGGTTCCGCAAAGGGTGGATTCAACCCGATAGGTCACTCGCTCTTCTAAACCAGGTACCGTATAAACGCGAACACTTAGCAGTTCTCGATGATCGACGCGCTCAACAAAGATGTGGATCGGTAGTGGGAAAAGCCAACTAAAGCCTTTGTAGATAACACCCGGCTTTGCCGTCAGGCCATTGGGAGCATTGGTGCTGGTTAGCAGGGGATGCCAGGATACATCATCCAGATTGACGACCTTTTGCCAGAGAATATCGATGGATGCAGTGCTGACTGCTTGATAAGTCCGTACTAGCGATCGCCCCACCTGTACTGAAGATGAGTGGGGTAAAGCTCGCTGCAAAAACTGCCCCCATTCTGACCAAACAAATTTCATAGCAATCCCCCTTATCATTGAGGACTAACACTCGACTTAGCTCGGTCAGCATCACTATTATCCCAGGACAAAGGTGATGCCAACTAAAATAGCTCAGCCTAGTCTCACATAACACAATTGTATAGAGTGTGACACAGACTGCTGAGAATAGTGCTGACAACGAATGGCTTTCGCGGCGATCTGTGATGTAGATAACGTTGTATCACTAGGGGCAAAAACTAGCGTCTGCGGTTTTTAGAGGACATTGCTCAATTTCAGCTATTGGAAATGATCAGGATCGACGGACTCAATTTAGTCACAAATCTTTTCAACTGATGGGCCTTTCCTCCTGATACCGTTGATCACGAGGGAAATAAACCACATCCGATTTAGATGTTTGATTAGGAGTACAAAGCTTTGTGCCCCTGCTAGGTAGAAAGATATGGATCTGGATGTGGACGAGGTTTAAAAATTAGCTGTGCCTTATGACATCTTCAATACCCAAGGTTGCGCCTAAAGTTCAAGTGGCAGTTCAAGCGACACCTGCCCATCCACCAGCCGATTCTCGTGAACGGGTAAGCCAAGCACTCAAAGGCTTACAAGATCGAATTTGCGACAAATTAGCAATTTTAGACGGCGAAACAACCTTTCAAGAAGATGCCTGGCAACGCCCCGAAGGCGGCGGCGGGCGATCGCGAGTGATGCAGCAAGGCCGGATTTTTGAGCAGGGCGGTGTTAACTTTTCTGAGGTTTGGGGCACATCTCTACCACCCTCTATTTTGGTGCAGCGTCCGGAAGCAGCAGGCCATGGGTTTTACGCCACAGGCACCTCTATGGTGTTACATCCGCGCAGTCCCTACATACCCACGGTTCATCTTAACTACCGCTATTTTGAGGCTGGGCCAGTATGGTGGTTCGGCGGCGGTATTGATCTAACCCCTTACTATCCTTTTGAAGAAGATGTGGTGAATTTCCACCAGACTTTGAAAGCAGCCTGCGATCGCCACCATAGCCAGTACTATCCAACTTTCAAGCAGTGGTGCGATGAATACTTTTTCCTAAAGCACCGTCAAGAAACCCGAGGTGTTGGGGGCATCTTCTTTGATTATCAAGATGGTCAAGGCGAGCTTTATCACGGCCCCCACGAGGACGGTTCTGCAGCAGCTCATAGCAAAGCGATTGGCGAATTACCGCCACGCAATTGGGAGGATCTCTTTGCGTTTGTTCAAGATTGTGGCGATGCCTTTTTGCCCGCCTATGTCCCTATCATCGAAAAGCGCCAGGGTATTGAGTACGGCGATCGCGAACGAGATTTTCAACTTTATCGCCGGGGTCGCTACGTCGAATTCAATTTGGTCTACGACCGGGGCACTATTTTTGGCCTGCAAACCAATGGCCGCACAGAGTCTATTTTGATGTCACTGCCTCCTTTGGTTCGTTGGGAATATGGCTACACCCCAGAAGCAGGCACCCCAGAAGCACGCCTTTACGATGTTTTCCTCAAACCCCAAGACTGGATTAACTGGCAGCTCTAGCCAAATTTACACCTCTAGCCAGATTTAAGGGTCTCAAGGATAACGGTAATCTATAGCTTTGGCCGCATTGCTTGATTCACCGAATATCACTGAAATGCTTTATCAGGGGGATTCAGCAATGCTAAGTCGCCTTAGGCAATTTGGCTGAAACGATAATTTTCTGGATCTGGCAACGTTCGTTTGTAAGATTAACGGGGCAATTTAAAACTGAAACCAGTGCTTATTCGGGCTTGATATAGTATTGCTGCTGAACATCCTTTAGACTAGGTTTAGTTCTGACGTTTTGTTGAGAAAAGCGATTCAGGGTTAGCCAACGATCAGCGGCTGGATCAATCTCGTTTGTGGGCATTACGGCCGAGCCTTACCATGGCTGCTCTAGTTAGCCAGCGGCAAGGCTGTGGTTAAAGTAAAGTAGGCAACTTGAGGCAACATGGATCAGAGAACTATCAACACCGAAGACGGTAAAACAGTGATTATTCTGACCCCCACTGGACGGTTAGACATCACCACAGCATGGCAATTTCGGTTAAAGCTTCAAGAGTGCATTTCTCGAATCAGTCCCCATGTTGTCGTGAACTTAAGCCAAGTCAATTTTATTGACAGTTCGGGCTTAACGTCCTTAGTGGCTGGTATGAGAGATGCAGACAAGGTTAAGGGCAGCTTCCGCATTTGTAATGTGCACCCAGAAGCAAAGCTAGTCTTTGAAGTCACGATGATGGACTCGGTCTTTGAAATTTTTGAAACTGAAGACGAAGCCTTGGCAGGTGTTCCCAGAGGCATTGCTAGTTAGCGCTTTGGCCCAGTTGGTTGACTGATTTAGAGCCCATATTGACTGCTAAAGTCTTGCTGTTTCCAGAGTTCAAAGGGCCCCATTCTTGGCCCCCACAACACCTGACCTGTGGTGGGGTCAATACCTTTGTCCTGGCTGAGCAGCAACGTTTGCCCATAACTGTTCAAAGATTTCCTAACTTCAAATCCCAGGCTGACAAATCTGCGCTCTCCTTGATATTCGAAGGAGCATAGCTGTCCTGTCCGCATCGTCGCCTTGAAATTGGTTTCACCAGATAGCGTTATGCTGGGAGTAATCCAAAGTTGGCAATCGGGTAAGTCCGTCAGATCTTGGCGGGTGAGTTGAGCCAGACGTTCAGGTTCGGATGCTGCGCCGCAGAACGCCTGGGGGGATTTGAGCCCATAATATTGCACCCAAAGGTGCTCCTCGTCTTCTCGAAATTCAATCAAACGCTGACGATAGGGGAGTTGACCAGACGCAACGCTAACTTGTTCAATAAACAAGCCTAAGTTATTACCAAAGACAGCCACTGGATATTGCCAAACCTTGAGATGAACAAACCAGGTAGGGTTTTCGGAAGCTTGCCGTTGATTGTTGAAGGTGCCTGCTAGGCAATGGGCAAGATTCAAGAGGTTTTGAGAAAAGGCCATAAGCCACATCCGATTTGAAAACTTGTTCGCTCAGCATCTCCGAAGGAGAATTTTTTAGCTTAGGGGAAGATTGTGGATCAGGATATGACTAAGGTTTAAACCCCTCGAATTCTCGGCAATCCGGCGTTCGCCTTGCTTGGCAAACAAACTGCTAAGGTAGAGAATGATGATCAATATTATCCCTAACATTTTGCTGTGAACAACGTCCGCACCGTTTCAGATACCAAGCGCGCTTTTTATGCCGCCCATTCGCGTCCTATCAATTCGATCTATCGGCGAGTGGTAGAAGAATTGATGGTTGAAATGCATCTGCTATCAGTCAATGCGGATTTTTCCTACGATACGCTATATGCCCTGGGCGTGGTCACCAGCTTTGATCGCTTTATGGCAGGTTATCAACCCGAGCGAGACAAAACCTCGATTTTTGAATCCCTGTGCCGTGCCGTTGATCTTGAGCCTCAAAAAGTGCGTCAGGATGCAGAGCAGCTCAAGGCAACGGTCGATGGGCGATCGCTAGATGATTTAAAAACTCTGGTTGGATCACTGGAATCTTCCCCTGAAGATAGTTTAGGCGCCACGTTACACGCAATCGCATCTAACAAAAATTACAAATACAGTCGTCTAATGGGCATCGGCACTTACACCCTAGTTGAAACCGTAGATGCAGAAGTTCTGAAAGACAAAGACCAGCGCGAGGCCTTATTTCAGACGTTATGCGAAGGACTCAACATTGGGGATGAAAAGCTGCAAAAAGACCTAGACCTCTACCGCAGCAATTTAGACAAAATGGAGCAAGCCCAGGCGGTGATGCGAGATATTCTGGCCGCAGAACGTAAAAAGCGAGAAGAACGCGCTCAAGCCAAAGCATCGGCAGCTACTGTCCCAGAAGATAGCCAACCTAGCCAAGAAGTTGAGGATTCCCAGGCAGAATCCTCAACCTAGACTCACTGTTTGAGCGCTACCTTGGTTGCTCAACCGAGACTATTCAATCGCAACATCCAAGCGATAGGTGGCGTTACCCCGTGTACCGCCAACAATGATTCGATAGTCACCGGTTTGCGGCAACAGGATGTTCTCATTGATGCCTTCTCTCACCAGTACGTATCCACTGGGAGAAATCACATCAAACACCGCATTAGATTCTAAGGACGAGATATCCAGCGTCATAGCTTGCCCCCCCTGGGCATTTAAGGCATAGAGGTCGCGTTCGCCCCGCACCAAAGCATTTTCTAATGTGGCACCGCTTGTCCCTGAGGCAAATTGCACCCGTTGACCGGGTTGATTCGCTAAATCGCCCAGCAGATCAACTGCGCCTAGTCCATCGGGGCCAGCAAAGGGGTTAACCACAGCTTCAGCGCCGCAATCCGCCGCCGTAAAGGTATCGTCCTGAACCGTGAGCGTCTCAGGCGTAATCGTCCAAATGGTTTCTTCAGATTGACGATCGTACTCAATCCAGGTGATGACGGCTAAGTTCGCTTGATTGCCCGTGAGGTTACCCGAAAATTTTTGAGCATAGGACGAATAGTAACCCGCTTCGTCATTGTGAATGGAGACACTGCTATCGCCGCTCACTTGAGCTGCACTGTCAACCGTTAGCCGCACCGCACCAGTTAAGTTCGCGTTTTCAACGGTGTAGCAATAGGTCGCCGGATCTAGGGCCGTAACGGGAGAATTTTCCGGGGGGTTAGACGCAACTGGGGTAGACGGCGAGGGCGTGACCGATGCGTCCTTGCCTATCGACGAGGCTGACGATGGTGTTTCCACAGCAGTGGATTCAAGGGTGGATTCCGTAGCGCTATTGCCACAGGCCGTTAGTAAGACGACTAGGGCCAGTCCCATAAATTGCCGAACTTTCATGTATCGTTGCTCGTTTAGAAGTGCTCTAGTTGTAGCTTCTTCAAGGTTGAACGTCAGTGATCCAGTCAAGAATATTTGTCTATTCAGGCAGTCATCCCCAACTGAGAATCGTTAACCTGGTGAGCAGGCCCATCTCAAACTCAAGGTTTTCTATGGCTGCTTTGAACTACCCAGACAGTGCCAAAAACAATCAGGTTGACACTTACCATGGCGTTGACGTGCCCGACCCGTATCGCTGGCTCGAAGACCCCCATGCTGACCAGACCCGCACCTGGATCGACGCCCAAAATCAGGTGACCTTTGGCTATCTGAAGCAGCTGCCCCGCCGCAAAACACTGCAACAGCGCCTTAAAAAGCTTTGGAACTACGAGCGCTATGGGATTCCTTTTAAGCAGGGCGACCGCTACTTCTACACCAAAAACGATGGTCTGCAAAACCAAAGTGTCCTCTATACGCAGCCTACCCTGGATGCCAATCCCACTGTTTTACTCGATCCCAATACGCTTTCAGAAGATGGCACCGTGGCCCTGAGTGGCATTGCCCTCAGCGAAAATGGCGAGTATCTCGCCTATGGGCTCTCTGCATCTGGATCAGACTGGATAGAGTGGTACGTGCGTGAAGTAGCCACGGGGAAAGAGCTTGAGGATCATTTGAAGTGGGTGAAATTTTCTGGGGCGTCTTGGACCCACGACCACCAGGGCTTTTTCTACAGTCGCTATGACGAACCTGACGAAACGAACAAATACGAAGGGGTCAATTACTACCAAAAGCTCTATTACCATCGCCTCGGCACTCCCCAAGCTGAAGATGCGCTGATTTACCATCGCCCCGACGAAAAAGAATGGGGATTTAGCGGTAACGTCAGCGAGGACGGACGCTATTTGATAATTTCAGTTTGGCAAGGCACCGACCCGCGCAACCTGGTGTTTTATCAAGATCTCAGTGATCCCAATGCCCCAGTGGTGGAACTGATTTCAGCTTTTGAAGCGGAATATAGTTTTCTTGATAACGACGGCACTATATTTTGGTTTCGCACCGACTTAAACGCACCTAAAGGGCGATTGATTGCGATTGATATTAGCCAGCCTGACCCAACAAACTGGCAAGAAATTATCCCCGAAGCTGATGAAACCTTAGAAAGCGTGGGCTTGCTGAATCACCAGTTTGTCGCCGACTATCTGAAAGACGCCTACACTGCGATTAAGATCTTTGACTTGCAGGGCAACTTTGTCCGCCAGGTAGACCTCCCAGGCATTGGTTCGGCCGGAGGGTTTGACGGTAAGCGAGCCGACACGGAAACCTTCTACAGCTTCACCAGCTTCACTACCCCGGCTACTATCTATCGTTACAACATGACTACGGGTGACAGCAGCGTCTTTCGACAACCCCAGGTGGATTTTGACGCTACCGCCTACGAAACAACTCAAGTCTTTTATTCGAGCAAAGACGGCACTCAAGTGCCCATGTTTATTACCCACAAAAAGGGATTGGTTCTAGACGGCTCGAACCCACTGCTACTCTACGGCTATGGCGGCTTTGGCATTTCCCTTAGCCCCAGTTTTTCGGTAAGTAACCTGGTGTGGCTGGAAATGGGCGGTGTCTATGCTGTACCCAATCTGCGTGGTGGTGGGGAATATGGTGAAGACTGGCATCAGGCAGGCACCAAGCTGAATAAGCAAAACGTGTTTGATGACTTCATTGCCGCCGCTGAATGGTTAATTGAGCGGGGCTATACCCGTACTCAAAGGTTGGCCATTATGGGCGGTAGCAATGGCGGCTTACTCGTGGGAGCTTGCATCACTCAGCGCCCGGATCTATTTGCTGCCGCCTTGCCTGCGGTGGGCGTGATGGATATGTTGCGATTCAATCAGTTCACCATCGGCTGGGCCTGGGAGTCTGACTACGGTTCACCTCAAGATCCGGATCAATTTAAAGCCCTCCATGCCTATTCGCCACTGCATAACCTCAAACCTGCCACCCCCTACCCAGCGACCCTGATCACCACTGCCGATCATGATGACCGGGTGGTACCTGCCCATAGCTTTAAGTTTGCCGCTGCCTTACAAGCTGCCCATAGGGGAAACAATCCTGTGCTGATTCGGATTGAAACAAAAGCGGGACATGGCGCCGGGAAACCCACCGCCAAGGTGATTGAGGAAGTAGCCGATAAATGGGCCTTTTTAAGTGCCGTACTGGGCATGAATTAGCCGGTTAGCAAGGTCAATTTAGATGCTTGGGGATGCATGACTAGGACGGAATGGAGTCTGCCGCTGCAATTTCAGCATCGAGGAAGCGGGCCAACTCTTCAACCGTCGATAATTGCGATTCATCAAATCGATCGACAATGTCAACATTAAATTCGGTGTACACGTCATCACAGAGTGCAATTGGCCAGTCAAACCAGCAAATCAGCGGGAATTTGAGGTCTTCAACCAGGCGATCGCTGGGACGAATCCGCCCTGCATCTAAACCCGTGTGTTTCTCTAAATGAGTGTGGAGAAATTGAATCAAGCGTTTTGATACGGAAAATCCGTCCTGAGGGGATTGCCAGCACTGAAGATACCACTGTTCTACTGTTAAATCAGGTCGCGATCGCAACCAATGTTTCACTCGGTATCGCAGCCCCATATCGGGACTGAGTTCTGGATAGGCCCTGATGTTCTTTAAGAGGTTTTGAAGCGATTGCCACATGGGGAGACCGGATACAGGCAGCTTAAGTGCTGCAATGTTAAATCCAGTGTTCCCGAATTCAGAGTTAGCAAATCATCCCTTCTATAGACTTGCATAGACTTATATAACCTGATTTGGGGACTTCGATAGAACGCTTGACGCCAGAGTGTACCCATCGCTACAAAGCATTAAGTTTTCTCCAAACTTCTAAGAGGGGTTAATCCGGTGTGATAGTTTCATTACTGTTGAACATTGCGCGAAAGTTACAGGCGTGAAAGTTACACAGGGAGATATACCGTGCCAAGCCTAGAACCACAGATCAGTTCAGCTTCCGCAAATCGAGAAGATTTTAGCGAGTACGTTGCTCACCTCCAACTTCATATGGCACTGCAAGCTCGTAAATTAGTCCCAACCTTGGGTAATGGCGGCGATCGCCGAGAGGTGCTGCTTCAGAAAACCCAGGCAGATTTTGAGAAGTCAGTGTCTCGCCAAATGTTTTAGGTCTTTCAGGGTTAGCTTTTTGACTTGAAGAGACGGGCGATCGCCCGTCTCTTCAAGTTTTTGGGAGCCATGCTAAGCTTATCGATCCTAAATCTTCAGAGACAAGCTACGATTTCTGCTGACTGGATCGTTTCTGCTGACTGGATCGTTTGTGATGCCAAACGGTTTGTTGGGGCAAGCCAATAGCAATTCCCCCCTTATCGAATGCCCGCTTGACCCGCACCCGAAACTCTCGCCCTACAGCCCACTGCTGCATTGCCTGCGTCTTAATCCAGACCTGAATTAAGACACCCGCGTGGCTGACCCGATCAACCCCTAAAATCTCAGCGGGCTCTAAAATTTTGTCTTGCCATTTTGGTTCGCACCGCATTGTCTCTGCCACCTGATTGATCAGATCCAATGCTTGCTGCACGTCGGCATCGTAGGCAATTTCAATAGTGAAGTCGACCCGCGACCAGTCTTTAGTCAGGTTTTCAATGGCATTGATTTGACCGTTGGTGAGGGTAATTAATCGGCCCTCTGGCCCTCGAATTTCAGTGATATAGAGATTCATGGATTCCACTAGCCCCACAAATTCCCCCACTTGGATCACGTCACCCACCACATAGCGATCGCTCCACAAAATCAAGGCCCCATTCACCATATCTTCGAGCACACTGCGGGAAATAAAGGCAACTACCACTGCGATCGCCCCGGCACTGGCTAACACTGCCGGGTTAATGCCAAAGGCCTGTACCGTTAGATAAGCCCCTAGCAGCCAGAATCCTAGAGTAGAAGCGCTACGAAGGGCTGACGAGTAGGTCGCGACTCGCAGAGTATGGCGATTAGATAGGGGATCAGAAATTTGCATATCTTCGGCCCACTGATTGAGTCGATAGTTGATTTCCAAATCCACCACGGCATCGAGCACATTTACCCCCATCCAAATTAGGGGCAGCACCACGGCTTGACTAAACACATAGGGAGCATAGGGGCGGGTTGCAGGATACAAAACTGCCATAATCCCAGCCCCTAGGAACAGCACAAACACCTCCAGCCAAAACATCAACTGCACCGCTAAGCGCACTAAATTGCGCTGTTGTTTGAGCAGATTTTGAGTTTTGAGAAACCGTTGGGGTAGGGTTGTCATCAAGCTACCGAACTGGCTAGACACGGTTTGCGGCATCGCAAGTAACGCCTCAATCGGTGCAAATCTAGCAAACCAAGGAGTCTTTGCTTTGGCATCCTGCCGCGAGGCGACCCCTGTTGAGACCTTAGCTTTTCCGTTGGTTTCAGCCTCAGCCGTCGAGACATTGGCGTTTGAGGGCTCTACGGTTGAGGACAGATTGCCGCTGCGATCGAGCCCTTGCTGCTGACTTCCGATTCCATCTCCTTCAACACTGAGAGGCGGATCTAGGGCATCGTCAGGAATGGATTCAGCATCCACCGTCAGGGAAGCTTTGAGTTGTTTTTGCAGGGCCTTTAATTCCCGTCGCAGGCGACGATAGAGCACCCGCAAAAGCCGCCGGATTAAGTCAATAATGCAGATAATCAACAGCGTAATGACCCCGACCGCGATCGCGCCGCCCAAACGCGCTACTGGATATTGACGGTTAAACGAGATTTCCCAAAGCTGCTGGCTTACAGCTTTGAGCATCGCATCGCGCCACTGACTAGCCAAGGCTTTCTTGTTTAAACCGTTTTGAATGGCATCGTATTCATTGACCGTTAGCACCAACTGCTTCTGTAACCCCAAGGCTTTTTGCTCAGGAATGTAGAGAACTGTTTGGCTGTTTTCAATGCCGACTTCAATTTTAGGTGTGCTTGGGTGAGGTGCAATCGACCCTCCGCGACGAAACAAGTCATTCCAGCTGACTTCAGCTGTATCTAAGGTTGTTTGCACCGTATCCACGCTGGTGACCGTACGCAAAATACCTTTAAAGGTGCGCTGCACTAAATCGGCCCGTTCTTCAACGCCTACCAAAGTTGCATCGGCATTAGGTTGAAGGATATCAGGCGGCCCTGCCACAGTCAGCACTTTACCAAAAGAACCATAGAAGTAGACGTCACTACAAGCCAATCGTCCACAGGGATAGCTGCGATTAGGATTCCAGCCCAAAGATTCCCGCGTCGCCTCTACCGATTGGTCAAACAGTAACGAAACTTGGGCAACAGCACTCCCCATACCCCCAGCAACCAGGGCGATCGTCAGCATCACAATTAGGCAAAATCGCCCCATAGTCCGCCCGTTTTTCCGACGACGGAATAACCAATGGCGGCATTGATTGCCAAGCCATAGACTTTCTAAGCACCGACGACGCAATGAACTCATTCCCACGGTTTGAATGTTCCGACCCATTGTAGAGAAAGCGGCATCTTGGTGGGGAACGCTTCACTCAAAGCAGCCGTTGAACAGTCTAATCGTCATGCCATTGGCTGCAAGATAGTATCCAAGGCTTTAGCAGTTTTGGTTTTCACTGACTGGGCTGATTGATGGAGTGCCTGATGTTCAGCCTCAGACAATTTGAGTTCTAATATTTGTGAAATGCCCTGACAACCCAAACGACAGGGCACCCCAATAAACACATCGTCTAAGCCGTACTGTCCCTGCAAATAGGTCGAAATCGGCATAATCCGTGATTGATCATGCAAGATCGCCTCAACCATTTTACAAATTGAAGCAGCTGGCGCATAATATGCCCCGCCAGTTTTAAGATGTCCTACGACTTCTGCACCACCGTGGCGGGTGCGTTCTATCAAGCGATCGATCGCTTCAGTTGAGAGCAGCTCTGGTAGGGGAATGCCCGTCACTGTGGAGTAGTGAGGCAGCGGAACCATGAGGTCGCCATGCCCCCCTAACACCATTGCCGACACGTCGCTCGGGGGTACGCCCAACTCTAGAGCAATAAAGGTTTGGAACCTAGCTGAATCCAGCACGCCAGCCATCCCCATCACCCGTTGATGGGGTAGCCCGCTCACCTGCCAGGCTAAGTAAGTCATCACATCTAGAGGATTAGTGACTACGATCAGATGGGCTTTGGGGGAATGGGCGATCGCCTGGCACACCACATCTCGAACAATTTTGCCATTGATTTGCAGCAAATCGTCGCGGTTCATGCCGGGTTTCCGCGGAAGCCCTGCGGTAATCACAACAACATCCGAGTCCTCAGTATCGGCATAGTCATTGGTGCCTACAATCTGCTGGGTGTGCCCAGCTAAACCTGCCGATTCCATTAGATCCAAGGCAACACCTTGGGGACGACCCGCCACCACATCCAGGAGTACGACATCGGCTGTACCGCCCTCTACAATCCTCTGAGCCAGGGTACTCCCGACATTCCCTGCACCTACAATCGCAACTTGCGGAGCCCGGCGGCAATCCAAAGCATTAGATGAAGTCATGGCAAGTTCCCCCTTATGGGCGACAGACTGTAGGCTGTATCACACATAACATTCCGATCTTAAAAAAGGAGCCCTTAGGAGTTGAGACGGTATTGCAATTTCGTCATCAAGGTTGATAGTCAGCAATACAAGGTTAAAACCAAGGCTATACCAGTGAAGATTCTGGTGTTGGCGTCGTCACTTCTTCAAAGTGCACAATGTCTTGGCGCGGATTAGCGTAGGAGACTCGAACCGGAAAGCGTTCTCCCAGGGCTACGGAGCGATCAAAACGCATGGGCAGTTCCAACCCCAAGTCTTCTAATATAATCAGGCCCAACCCCTCATGCTCTCGCAACCAGCGTAGCAACATAGCTGACCAAGTCATATCTGATTGACGGCGGAGATATTCTAGCGACCAGTAGCGCTTGGTTTGTCGCTCCACCAGGGTAGCTTCATAGGCTGCGGAAGTAGCCCCTTGGGTCAGTTCAGTCATCTCTTCAAAGGAAAAAGGCAGGGGTTCACCGCGCAAATGGGCTTTGAGCTGAAAGTGAGCCAATAAATCGGTATAGCGTCGAATGGGTGAGGTTACCTGACTGTAGCGGGCTAGACCCAAGGTGGCATGGCGCGAAGGCGTCACACCCATTTCACTGCGGGGCATACAGCCACGAATGGCACAGTCGCGGACCCAACCCGTGGGCAGTTGCATCAGTTCCCCCTCCGACGGGAGTTCAGGTTGGGGTTGACTGCGAAAGGGCATTGCCAGGTTGTTGACTTCGCCATAGCGGGCGGCGACTTCTCCGGTCAAAATCATCATCTCAGCAACCATCTGCCGCGAGGGCGAATCGTCAAGCACCTCAATTTCGATGGTATCGTCTAAAACTTTGATCGACGATTCCGGCATATGGATGCTGATGGCACCTTGGGTAGAACGCCAAATCTTGCGCTGCTGTGCCCACCGAGCGATCGCGGCGATTTCGGGTTCTGCCTGCAACCCCAGTTCCAGCATTTCATCAGCGTCGGCATAGGTTAGCCGATAGGTAGGACGAATTTGGCTAGCGCGAATGGTGTACTCGCTAATACCACCCATTTCATCCAAAACAACGCCGAAACTAAGGGCACAGCAGGTCTGTCCCTGCACCAAACTCATGGGCCCCGTTGCTAATTCAGTGGGAAACATGGGAATACTCCCAGTCGGCAAGTACACCGTGGTGCAGCGGCGACGAGCCTCTAGATCAAGGGCATCGCCGGGGTGTAGCCAGCGCGTTGGATCGGCGATGTGAATCCAGAGCCGCTCTCGCCCATCATCCAGCATTTCCAAGCTTAATCCGTCGTCGATTTCCCGCGTACTTTCGTCATCAACGGTATAAACCTTAAGGTGAGCCAGATCTAGTCGCTGAGCATCGGGATCGGGGGGCGGATTTTCCAGGTATTGCTGCGCCATGGGAGAAACCGACTCAGGGAAGTGGGTGGGAATTTGCCGTTTACGCAGGAACAGGTTTTCATGGATACTCCACAATTGCAGATCAACTAAAAGTTGAAAAGCAACCTCTGGAGTTGCCCCTCGCTCCAGTGCAGTCAGGGTTTCGACAGCCAAATGGCGTTGACTAGCTTCTTCCCCCAAGGTAGCGAATCGCTCTAAAGCTTCTAGCCAGGTGCGATCGCTTTTTTCCCATTCTAACGAGATTCCCGAGAGTACCTGCTGCACCCGATCAAGAAACCCTTGCCACTCATTGAGGCGTGCCGCTTCGCGTGCAAGCTGATGCTGAATATCCTCTACCTGGGCCGCTGAGCGCGGTTCGTAGCGATCGCCCTTGTGCTTAAAATAAATTTTGTCTTCTGACAATAACCGGTGGGCGGCATAGCATACCGGAGCTGACTGATCGGAGTACAACAAAACAGCCAGGGAGGTTGAATCTGCCGTCTCCTCAGCATCGTGCAGCAGCTCCCAAGCCACGGCTAGGTTTGAAGGTTCAAAATAAGGTTCAACCTCAGCCAGAAAGGCTGGAATCCGTTCCGGCGTATAGGTCGCATCAACAACCTCAAAGGTGATTTGGCGGGGATGAATCGTGTGGGACTGACCTCGCTCATCAATAACGACCCAGTTCTTTTTACCTTCGGGGCGGTCAGCGACAGCGAGGCGCGCCGTTCCCTGTAATTTAACCTCAACCAATCTTCCTTTTTCCACCAAACCACACCCTCCATCCAAATGCTGATGTTAGCTAGGGAAGGGCGACCTACCCCTCACGATTGATGTATGGCAATAGGGCGATGCTCCGTGCTCGCTTGATGGCAGTGGTGAGATTACGCTGTTGCTTCGCAGTTAAGCCTGTAATCCGACGGGGCAAGATTTTGCCGCGTTCTGTGATGAACTTGCGCAACAAGTCGACATCTTTATAATCGATTTTTTCTTCGGGTTTGATCGGGGAAACGCGACGACGAAAGTAGGCCATAGCTGTTCGCTTAAATTTGCTTGATTTTAGAGGGATAGGGATAAAACCGTGACTCGGCACGGGTAACTCGATCACAGGGACTCAACTACTTGGTCTCTTTGTGAACGGTGTGCTTGTTGCAGTGGGGGCAGAATTTTTTAATTTCTAGCCGTCCTGTAGTGTTTCGACGATTTTTGGTTGAGGTATAGCGAGACACACCGGGCGATCGCTTGTTGGGATTGCTCCGGCACTCTGTGCACTCTAGGGTGATGATAATTCGAACGCCTTTTGCCATAATTTAGCTCACAACTGTCAGTCAGCAGAAGATTAAACACAAATAACTATTATTTCACACGTCGCCGGGCTTCGGCAAACCTTTTTTTGGATTTGAACATCCAAGCGGGAATTTTGTGATCTAGCCCGTAGCCACGACGACTCTTCACAACAATGGTGTTGGCAATTTGATCATGGAATGCCTGTCGTTTAGTAGCCTCTGTCAAGGCAATACAACAGTCTCCCAGCAAGGGTAAAGATAACAAGACCCAAGCGCCATTTTGGCCCAGATGGGACAAGCTGTAGACCGCCAACGCTGCTCCCAAACCCACAATCGCCTCGCGTTTGATCAAATCTTGGATCTGCGGCGTCCGCCCTGTTTCCACCTCAGCAACGCGTAGATTAAACGCCCAACGCCCTAGACTTTGCCCATGCTGCTGACTCACGACCGCCACTCTTAAGCCTGCCCAAACGCTCCAAAACAACACGAGAAATCCTAGGAAAAGGTCACCTGCCAACGCCGCAATTACCCATGCGGGCAGGCAATCCACTATCAATGCTGCCCCCCGCCGCCAAATCGGCACGATAGGATAGCGAATTAAGGCAGTCTGATCATTCATCTGGGCTTCTTTATTTCTATTGAAGAGCTGCAACACTTTGACTCGATTTAGTGAATGAGGCTACTCAAGCCAAACTTCTGAGTTCGGGTTCCTAACTTTTGACCCCTCCCCTCAAGCTCGCTTTTGCTCAACCCCAAACCCAACCAGTAGCAGGGTTTCTAATGGATTTCCCTCGGCAGGTCGCTGATAGTTATAGATGCGACGAATACGCAAACTGGGATTAATCAACGTGATCGAATCAACAGAAACCACTTGGGTATAGTAGGTGGTCATCAGCAATTCATGGGTTTGAGCATCGTAGCGAAAGTCAGATACAATCGGGCGCGATTCTTCATAGGCGCGATCGCGTAAGTATGCCCCCTCCAAAATTTCCCCTTGCTGCCGATGGGGTATGAACACTGTGCGCAGTTCTTGAGAAACTTCTTCACCGGTTTCCGACACGGTATGAAATTTCATTCGAAATCCAGGCAAAGGCTGCAAATCAGGCGGATCAGCATAGCCATTATCTACCAGGACTTTGGCCTTCAGATCGAGGGAAATGGGGGCTACTTCAAATGTCGTATGAGAACGCTCCACTTGCTGATGGCTTAAGTAGTGATAGGTTCGTTCAATATCCCAATTGCCCACACAGCAGTCGAAGAAGTAGCTCAAGGGCTCAACATTTAGTGCATCAGCAGGCACACTGGAAGATTGAGAAGACATTGATTGAGAAGACATGAGCGTATAAAGAGAAGTGGAACAAGTATAAATGCTTACAGCTTTGACTTAAGAGTTGCAGCACACTCCATAACAATTCTAAGGGGACAGTTAGCACCCAACAGGGTGATGTCGTCTTGCAAGTAAATAGTCTATTATTAAGAAAGTTAACAAAATAGTCATTGTCGGTTGACGAAATGTCGCCGTGCTCCACTCTCTGGATGTGAGGATTTCTGCCCTATGTCGTTTCTTTCCAATGCCGCTGAGCTTTCGACCGAGACCCTAGTAGAGACTTTCTTTCGAGAGACTGTCGGAGACTGGCGATCTGAGCGACGCTACTACACCCTCAAAAGCGGTGCGATTCAAGAGGTGATCAGCTTGATCAGCGTTCAGTATTTAACCCACGGCTGCGAAGAGTTGCTTCATTTGGCCAAACTTCATCAGTTCGTGAAACTCGATAGCTTGGTCTGTGGTGCTCAGGTCACTTGGGAAAGCCAATACCCCGGCAGAAGCAATAAGCCCGTTAGCGGTTCGACGATGTTTGGCATCAAAGGAGACATTCTCTATCGCGATCGCGGTTTTGCTACCCCCAAGCCTGTTACCGCCATTTGCACTTTCCGCGATCCCAAAACGATGACCCTCTATACCGAGTACAACGATTCGTCCTTTGAGGAAGAGGTCAAACTGATTGGTAGCCAGTACCGCACTCGCCAAAGCATCATTAAGCGGGCTGGGGAAGAGCAAATGATTGGCCAGTATTTAGAGAAGCGCATTCGTCATCATGACGGCTTGGACCTGCCGCGATAGTAGGTCTGCAAACTGGTAGCACCCCTGTGATGAGAGGTGCATCTTATCTAAAAAGTAGTTTTGCCCCGTAGGCATTAAAGGGCGTGGATCCCAGAAGTGAACATGGTCGAATCTATCTGCAAGATTTTGCAAACGGTCACCGACCTGATCGACAGCTTTCTTATAGGGACCCGAAGCGACAATCTCTGGCACCAGCATCACCTGCGCATCCCATATTTTGGCGGTTTGGGTGATGATTTCGAATCGATTCAGAATCCCGTCAACAAATTCAGAGTCCAAACGGCCTAAGTTCTTTGATCCATTCTGTAAACGGTTGACATAGACGCTAGAAATGCCATCGTTTATCTTTTGCCAAGAAGATACTCTCCCGACAAGGCTGCTTCCCATGACGTCCGAAATTTGGGCCATGACATTTGCATAATCTGGAAAAACGGTTGTTTCCGATGCTCGACCGTTGAACATGGGCGTAAACTCGTTCTTGACCTGATAAACAATGAGTAGATCCGGCTTTAGGAGGGGACCCCATGTTGAAAGTCTGACCAGACTTTGAATAGTGCTCCAACCGCCAACCCCGCCATTAATGACAGAGAGTGGCTGATTTGCCTCTTGTGATCTCAGTTTGGTTTGCAATATGTGTGGCCAAACCTGCCGATTGTCAAAAATGCCAGTGCAGTAAGTCGAACTCCCACCCACGCAGTATATTTTGTAGGCATCTGGATTTTCGTGGCAAAATGCAACTGTCGATGGTTCCCGATCCGTTCTACGAAAGCCCTCTTTTGTGTGAATGCGTTGTCCTTCTTGGTTTTCAAAAGCAGGATTTAAACTCCAATTTGTGAATGGATGAGGACAGTAGATGAATTTTGAGCCGATGCCAATATTACTTTCGTTTGAAAAAGGGATAGGGTTAGGTTTGTATTGAGCTATGAGCTCCAAGAATTTGGCTAGTTTTTTCATCGGGCAGGGCACAGAAAATATGGATTCTCAACTGCAGCGACCGCAGTGAAATACATTCACAGCATAGGATAGTAATCTTCACTCACGCGAGCTCCAATATCTGGCATTAAAACCTGACTCGATTGAGTTTGTTTCCGGGGTCTATATTTAATCAGCCTGACGGTAGATCCAGCAAAATCTTCAATCACGTCATCGGCTCTAACGGTGTGCCAGCCAGGTGCAAAAAGAGCATGTCTTTGATGTTTGCCGATTAGGTATTTTAGGGCGTAGCCCAGTAGATATAGAAAAAGGCTAAAGAAGCTCCGGTCAAACCGCGAGATTGCCGTCTTCGAATAGGTATCGCTGTTAGTCAAGCTCATAAGTTTGTTGATAGTTCTGTTCTTTTAATTGATGGGATTGGTCTTGTTTAAGCAGTAAGGTATTTTCAAGAACCAAGCAGTCCATATCCGTGTTCATAAAACAACGGAGTGCATCGAGCGGGGTGCAGACAATAGGTTCTCCGCGAATATTGAAGGATGTATTGATTAAGACGGGACATTGGGTCTTGGCATGCCAATTTTTTAAGAGCTGATAAATAAATGGGTTTCTTTTGGCATCGATGGTTTGCAATCGTGCCGAATAATCCACATGGGTAATGGCTGGAATGGGCGATCGCTTCTGATGCAGCTGTGCCATTCCAGAAGCAGCCGTGGTATCCACCTCATACTGCTTAGATTGAGTAATTTGCGTTGTAAACAGCATATATGGCCAATCATCAGGCTTTTCAAACCACTCACCCGCATATTCGTCTAAAACCATGGGGGCAAACGGTCGAAAAGACTCCCGAAACTTGATCTTTAAGTTCATCCGTTTTTGCATATTGGGATCACGGGGATCCCCGATAATGCTTCTTGAGCCAAGTGCCCTAGGCCCATACTCCATCTGTCCTTGAAACAAACCAATGACTAAGGATTGCGACAGTAATTCTACTATTTTTGAGTATAGGTCTTCTAAAGAGTAAACTGTGTAGGCAAACTGGTAAGCGTCTAAGACATAACGAATGTCCTCCAATGGAAATTTTGGGCCTAGGAATGAACCTTTTTGGCTCTCTTGCTGGGACAGTTTGTCTACCTCAGGGAATAAGTAATAGTATGCAGCAAGTGCCGCCCCTAGCGCCCCTCCTGCATCACCTGATGCGGGCTGAATCCACATGTTGTCAATCAGCCCAGATCTGTAGATCTTGCCATTAGCAACGCAATTGAGTGCCACTCCCCCAGCCATGACTAAGTTCTTGCAACCCGTCAATTGAACTGCCTGATTAGCCATGTTCAAGACAGCTTCTTCAGTCACAACCTGAATGGATTTAGCCATATCGGCGTGGAACGGCTGTATTTCTGATTCTGAAGAACGAATAGGCTGGTCAAAAATTTTTGACCAATCGTCTGTGATTAACCGCTCTTGAGACAATAGATTGAAATATTGATCATGGAGTTGAATCACCCCATCTGGATGAATATCTATCAGATGCTGTTTGATTAAATCGACATACTTGGGGCTGCCATAGGGGGCTAGCCCCATCACTTTATATTCACCAGAATTAATCTTAAACCCCAAATATTGGGTCATCGCACTGTACAGCAACCCTAAGGAATGGGGATAGCGTTGCTCTTTCAGAATTTTGAGATTTGAACCTTTGCCATAACCGATACTGGTGCATGACCATTCACCCATGGCATCAACCGTCAAAATTGCTGCTTCTGAAAACGGCGAAGGGTAGTAAGCAGATGCGGCATGGCTTAAATGATGCTGGCTAAAGAAAATATCACCCTTAAAACCAGGAAGATTGTGCCAAATCAGATCTTCAACGAAGCATTTGCGCTGTATCCATCCATAAATTGATTTTGTATTGCTCAGGATGCGCCACGGACGGTAGCGGAGATAGGATGCGATGATTCGATCTAGCTTGACGATCGGGTCTTCGTAGAAGGCGACACAGGTGATATCGCCTTCATCGATGCCAGCATACTTTAGACACCAGTTAATCGCCTGGGTTGGAAAGCTGCGATCAAATTTGATCCGGGAAAATCGTTCTTCCTGAGCGGCCGCAATCAAGTCACCATCTTGGATCAAAACTGCGGCAGAATCATGGTAGTAACAGGAGATGCCTAGGATGTAACGGTTTGCCGGCATGTATTGCGTTTCAGGGATTGGGTAGCGTAATTTAACCCCAAAATGCTGACTTGGGGAATCAATACACTCTATATTAGTCGGCAGTATGTCAGTTATGCGCCGACAGCTTCTTTGGCCGCGTAGAGGACTTCTGCGCTAATGTCAGAAATGCCGCGATCGCGGGCGAATTTCTCAGTATTACGCTTCACTTTACCGCGGACAAAGCCAGGGATTTTGTTGAGTTCGGCCAGCCCATCTTTGGTCCAATTCAGGTCAGAGTCGGCGGAGACGCCTTTGGTGATCACTTCTTTAGTGTCATGACCGCCAAAGATCTCTAGCAGGTGGTCTTCCATACCCAGGGTAAAGGAGTTGTAAATCAAGTCCACCAGTTGATTAGCGCCTTCATAGCCCACAAATGGGCGGTAGCCCACGGGGAAGTTTTGCACGTGAATGGGTGCGGCAATCACACCGCAAGGAATATTGAGACGTTTGCCGACATGACGCTCCATTTGGGTGCCAAAGATGGCGGCGGGTTCTAGGCGGGCGATCGCGTCGGCGATCGCGCCGTTGTCGTCACTAATCAGCACCTCGTCACAATAATCACTCACTTGGTCTTGGAACCAGTCAGCATCGTATTTACAGTAAGTACCGGCCATCACCACGCGAATACCCATCTCTCTTGCCAGCACTTTTGTTAATGCGGCCGCATGGGTGTTATCGCCAAACACCACAGCTTTTTTGCCCGTTAGGTTTTGGCAATCGATGGAGCGCGAAAACCAAGCGGCTTGGGAGACAAATCGGGTTTGGTCGTCGATAAACTGTTCATAATCAACGTTGGCGCCTTGATCGTTGAGCAGCTTTTGAATCGTCCGAATGCAGCGGGCTGTTTCGACGATGCCCATCGGGGTGATGTCCACATAGGGCATGTCAAATTCCTGTTCTAACCAGCGGGCGGTCATACCGCCGACTTCTCGATAGGGGGCCAAGTTGAACCAGGCGCGGGGTAGGTTTTTGAGTTCTGCGACTGATGCCCCTTCTGGGATGACGGCGTTGACCTCAATACCCAAGTCGTTCATCAGCTTTTTAAGCTCGGTGCAGTCGTGGTTGTTATGGAATCCCAACGACACGATACCGATGATATTGACCGAGGGCTTCTCAGTTTTTTCGGTGGCCAGATTGCCCTGCTTGCGAGCTTTGTTGATGTAGTGCTGAACAATTTGCTCTAAGGTGCGATCTGCGGCTTGCAGTTCATTCACGCGGTAGTGATTGACATCTGCCAGCATGACGTCGCCTTTAGATTCCATGCTGGCCCGCTCAACAAAATTTTCCAGATCCTCTTGCAAAATGCTAGAGGTGCAAGTGGGGGTGAGCATAACCAGATCAGGGTGTTCTTCTTGGTCTTTGCGAACAATGTTGTTGACGACTTTTTCTTGGGAGCCCCGAGCCAAGACGGTGCGATCAACAGAGCTAATGGTGACAGGGGTAAAGTTGCGATCGCGGGCCAGCATCGAACGCATGACATTGAAATAGTCATCACCAATGGGGGCATGCATGATCGCATGGACGTTCTTAAAGGAGCTGGAAATGCGCAGCGTGCCAATATGGGCGGGGCCTGCATACATCCAGTAAGCCAGTTTCATAAAAGCGTCTCCCTGTCTGAGGTTTAATCAATGAGGCGTTATAGCCGTAGCCACAAAGCTTTGTGCGCTACGGCGAGCCAGATTGCCTGTGTGTTGAGCATCCCAGCGATACTAGGCGCATTCAGCAATCGGGCCAGCGCTGTAAAACACGTCTTTGGATTGTCTCAGAGATGCCGATCTTGTGAAGAGATGCTGTTACGGGGCGTAAAGCGCGATCGCGGCTTTGATATCGTCGAAATCGCTTGTCTACCAACGGCTAGAGACAGTTTCTGAACGCAAAAAGACGTAGTAAATGACATGTTTCGTAGCGCTTCTTCGCACTCTGACATCTGATGTGGTTAATCTGAAGGAACTCTAATCAGGCGTAGAGCGTCTTGCAGAAGCAATACGTGGCTCAACAGTCTGGACGAACTTTAGAGAGACGATGCGTCTAGCGCGATCGCTGATTGGACAGGATCAATTTGGATACTGAATGAGGCCGTTGGGAATCTTAATAATAAGGATATCTAAGCACCTCAGGTGATAACTAGATCTAGCCCCTGTTTGAGCGACCTAACGTGCTACACCCTATGACAATCCACAGACGCATTATTTATGGGTACACCCTAGTTTTGGGGTTTGCCTTAACAGGGACAATCACTGGCCTTTTCATCGGCAACCACTATCAGCAACGCGCCCTCGAGTTTCAACGTTTAGCAAGTGCTGAACGCAAGCTCCTTGGTGAATTGCAAACGCGCATCCTCCATAACCGCCCAGCCAAGCAGCTTTCACCCTATTTAGATAGTCCCGTTCGCTTTCAAGCTGAAAGCCAAGCCCTTCTCGATCGGATTGAAGCGATTAAGGCCATCTTAAATGGACACCGTCTAATCCATGAAGAGGCTTATATTGCGAACACCACAGCTAGTGAGGCCGGAGCAGTTGAGCAGAACGCTGCGGTCTCAGACATTGAACTTCATGTACTCCTTGACGGATACGAACTTACCGTAGACCAGTTCAAAACTCGAACTGAGACGTTTGTGCAAGCCGTTACCGCGCTTGGTAATACACCAGAGGATTTAGAGATTGCCGAGCAGGTGTTGTTGGCGTTTGTCACAAGTCTAGAATTTGCCGCCTTCATTGAGTTTGCAGATCAGCTTGCACCTTTTATAGATGCCGTAAACCAGCAGGAGCAAGCCGCAGAGACCGCCCTGCATCAAGCTGAAATTCTGCGGACTCAAATTATCATCGGCAGTCTGCTCATATCAGCAGCGATCGCAGTTGGGTTAGCGTTGTATACCAGTCGGGCGATCGCTCGACCCATCCAGACCGTCACCAATGTGGCTCGCCGCGTTACTGAAGAAAACAACTTTGATCTTCAAGCCCCCGTCAAGAGTTATGACGAGGTTGGTATTTTAGCGACCTCACTGAATCAACTGATTCAGCAAGTCAAACGATTGTTGACTCAGCTCGGGCAAAAAAATGCCGACTTAGAAGAGGCTCTCGAACAACTGAACCAACAACAGATGCAGCTCGTGCAAGCTGAAAAGATGTCGAGCCTGGGGCAGTTAGTGGCGGGGGTTGCCCACGAAATCAATAACCCAGTCAGCTTTATTCACGGCAATCTATCCCATGCCCAACAGTATGCGGAGGATCTGTTGAACTTTGTACAGCTGTATCAGCAGCACTATTCCAACCCAAGTGCAGAAATTCAAAGGGAAGCAGAAGAAATCGACCTGGAGTTTTTGCAGGAAGATCTGCCCAAAATGCTGAATTCGATGCGACTCGGTACGGATCGGATCCGTCAGATTGTACTGTCGCTGCGCAATTTCTCACGCATGGACGAAGCGGACTTTAAGGACGTTAACATCCATGACGGGCTCGACAGTACGCTACTGATTTTGCAGCATCGTTTGAAAGATACACCGGAGCATCCCGCTATCCAGGTGTTTAAAGATTATGGCGATTTACCGCGAGTGGATTGTTATCCTGGGCAGCTCAATCAAGTCTTTATGAATATTCTGGCCAATGCCATCGATGCATTAGAAGAAGTTAACGCCGAACAAACCTATCAAGAAATTCGAGAAAATCCTAGCCAAATCACCCTGCGGACTTCAGTCATAGAGAATCAATGGGTGCAAATCGAGATCGCTGACAATGGCCCTGGTGTACCTGAAACAGTTCAACGCCGTGTCTTTGATCCGTTTTTTACAACCAAATCGCTCGGCAAAGGGACTGGCATGGGCATGTCCATTAGCTATCAGATTATTACGGAAAAACATGGTGGCAAACTCACCTGCATCTCTACTCCAGGTGAGGGCGCAACGTTCATCATTCAGATTCCTAGTCGACAACAAGATAATGCTTTAGGTCAAGAAGTCACTGCACCTAATCACCACAATGTTGTTTGCTAGCTGCTTAGAGGTATCTGTGACTTATGAGCTAGGGTATTGCGCCGCAGTTGATTCGGTTAGTTCTGTGAGATAGCCTGTTGATCAGCCATAGTAATAATCACAGGTGATGCCAACGCCGATTTGCGTGGGAATTCAAGAGAGAAATACGCAGCCTAGCCAAGCGGCTGTCAAACTCAAATGGTTAGAATACTAGGGATATCTGTAGGAGCTTACCTATCGTGGACATGCTGATCGCGTCTGTCTTTTTCCTGGCGATCGCGCCGGAAATGTCTGGCGAGGCTTCTCCTGCCACCTCAACTCATCCAACCCAGACTCAAACCCAAACGGTACCCAAACCTGAAGCGACAGTAGGCCAAGCCCAAGTTACCTGCCCACCCGGTCAATTTGCTTCTGCCTTTTCCGATGTTTACCCAACAGACTGGGCATACGAAGCCGTAAACCGCTTGGCTAGCGTGCCTATTCAGTGCTTTAACTTGCCTACGGAAGAAGACGCTAGTCGCGATTAGTCAGCTACCGTGATGACGACTAGTACAGCAATCAAGCCTGTAATGGACTTTTGTCGCCACCATCAGCGCGATCGCTTCATGTCGCGCTAATCTCAGTCCTTAGCAGTTGGCAGACTTGAGGTAACGTGTATTCCACTGCTGATACTTTTTCAACAAAATTGAGGGCAGGGTTACAGGCCAAATCGCAGCGGCTAAAAGGATGAAGCCCCAATTTTTCATATCGGTCATCGAAGCGTCTGCGTCTTGGGATAAGGCATGGAGACAAATGGCGCAAACGACGGTAGCCGGTAGCAGATAGAAGATCATAGATTCCAGCGAAGTATAGTATCAAACAATGCAAATTCAGTATGCCTTTTTCGTTCAGGAAGAGACATTGCTAGAACCACGGGACTAGATGGATGTTTGCTGATAACAACCCGCTGTATTTTCGGTAATTTTTCTAGGTTTGAATTTGACAACCGTAATACGGTTTGGATGCAGGAAAACCGCTACTATTCGCTCTAATCCTGCTAATTTCTGGCTTAAGCCAGTCTTGATGAGGGCAAGAGATAAATTTTTGCAGTTTTTTGATAGAAATCATCCATTTACGCTGATTTACTTTCAGCAATGCTGCCACTTGATGGACAAGTTGCAACATCATTTCTTGAGGATGGCTTCTCTCTGCACTAACCTTGCCCTAGCCATATCAGCGATGCTGCCCCCTTTACACCTGAAGCGATGAAACGACGCACGTTAATGAATCTGGTTGCTCGTGCTGGAGGAACGACTGCTGTCTTGACTACCCTAAAAGCGATGGGCTGGTTGCCGTCCCAGGCTACGACACAACAACGCCCCGAGCTCGGGGCACAGTCTGGAAATAATGCCAGTGTGGTGATCTTGGGTGCGGGCATTGCAGGGATGACAGCAGCCTATGAGTTAGCCAAGGCAGGCTATCGTTGTCGTATTTTGGAAGCTCACGATCGCGCTGGGGGGCGCTGCTGGACGGTACGCGGTGGCGATACGCTGTCAGAGTTTGGCCAAACGGAAACCGTGCCTTTCGATCGCGATCCGGCCCTCTACTTCAATCTTGGTCCAGCCCGTATTCCTTACCATCACACAGCATTACTGGGCTACTGCAAAGAATTTGGCGTGCCCCTAGAGGTGATTGTCAACGAAAATCGTGCCGCCTATTTTCAAGACGATGGGGCGTTTGGGGGTAGCGCTGTGCAAAATCGGCAAGTTATAAACGATAGTCGAGGCTACCTGGCTGAGCTGCTAGCCAAGGCAATTAACCGCAATGCCCTCGAATCGGGATAGGGAGAATCCTCACGAATCCCCCCTCCCACACCACCCTGCAAGCGGGTCCGCACAGGGCGGTTCAGCATCACGGAGCAAACTCTAACCTGAGTTGTCAACTATAGCCCTGGGCTTTCATCCACAGGTCTCG
>JBCBZT010000052.1:0-52051 GCA_039815185.1 Cyanobacteria bacterium P01_A01_bin.123
ACTCTCTTCATAAAGAATTTCAGCCACTTCTTGCAAACAGGCTTTCAGGCGTTCTTGCTTTTGAGCATCCATGAGAGTTGACTCCTGAGGAGACGGCACTCATCCCATTATCGGTCTATTTACAAAGTCGGGATGCTCCCGCTGATCTTTTGATGGAATAGACGCTTCACCTCTAGCAAAATAGGATAGATAATTCCCTCTGAACGAGCTTTCTCACTACCCGTTGCAACAGCGACAGGTAGACTTTGGGCAAGAAAATCTTTCAACAGCTCCGATGGCTCCGCGGGTGACAAATCAGGTAAGAATCGGACACCCTCATGGACTATCAGCTTGAAGTCTTTGACCGCTTTTTGTAATGTAAATTGGCTATAAGACATCGACTTTCATATAAGTCTCTATTCAGCTTTAAGAATATGCTAACAACTTTACCAACGGCATTTACACAAGCTGGTGTCAAGCGACGTCTATACCATGGCATCCTAAAGCCCCAATTCTTCCGGCAAACCCAACATCAAGTTCATATTTTGCACCGCAGCTCCTGATGCCCCTTTGCCTAAGTTATCTAACCGGGCGACCAGCAAGGCTTCTTGAGTGTCGTCATTAGTAAATACGCTGACCTCCACAAGATTGGTCTCATTGAGCGTCATTGCGTCAAGGAATGTGCTGTTGCGCAGCAGGCTTGCATCTTGATAAGGCGCAACCTGCACAAATTGTTCAGTGCTGTAATAGGCCGCGATCGCGCCATAAATTTCTTCTCCTGTCGGCGGATTATCGAGCGTCCACAACGGCAACGGCACCTGCACCACCATCCCTTGTTCAAAGTCGCCCACGGCAGGCACAAACACGGGGGGGTGATCTAGACCCGAATGCTGATGCATTTCTTTGACATGCTTATGACCAAAACCCAGCCCGTAGATCCCGTAGGGATGACTAGAGGTAGGGCCAGACTGCTGATCGTGGAAAGTTTGGTATTGCTCAATCAGCTTTTTGCCACCGCCGGAATAGCCGGAGATGGCGTTAATCGTGGCCACAAAGCTGGTGGGTAAGATCTCCTTAGCGATCAAAGGCCGAATACAGGCCAAAAACCCTGTCGGATAACACCCTGGATTGCTCACAAAGCGGGCACTGGTAATTTTTTCGCGCTGGCCGGGGTTGAGTTCGGCAAAGCCGTAGACCCAGTCTAATGCGGTGCGATAGGCCGTACTGGCGTCTAAAATTTTGACCTTCGAATCGGGTTCTACAAAGCTAACCGCTTCTCGGGAGGCAGCATCGGGTAGGCAAAGAATCGCCAAGTCTACCGAATTGATTAAGCGCGATCGCTCGGCAGCGTCTTTTCGCTTATCAGGGGCAATACTGACCAGTTCAATGTCATCTCGCTGGTTGAGACGGGTGTAAATTTGCAGCCCCGTAGTTCCTGCTTCCCCATCAATGAAAACCGTCGGTTTGCTTGCCATGAACCCCTCTCCCGATTGTGAACGTCTTGCCTAGAATAAACCTTGGCCCCATCCAGATCCATCCTTTAAAGGTCGTCTGGATAATGGAACGTTGACAGGGGTTCATGGCATGGTGTCAGACGAGGGATGCACTCGACATATTCAGTCAATAGGGGAGAACTGCCATGATTATTGCCCAAATTTCTGATCTGCATGTCAAACGACTGGGAGAAAAAGCCTATGGGGTCGTGGATACCAATGGGTTTGTTGAACGAGCGATCGCCCACCTCAGCCAACACCACCCCCGCCCCGATGTGGTGATTGCCACAGGAGATCTGGTGGATGACGGTAGCGTTGAAGAATATGCCCAGCTCAAAAAGCTGCTGTCACCCCTGGAGATGCCCGTATACCTGGCTATGGGCAATCACGACGAGCGCAGCGCCCTGCGCCAGAGCTTTCCTGAGCATACCTATCTGTCTAAAGATGGCTTTGTCAACTATGTGATTGATGACTACCCGGTCAGACTGATTGTGCTTGATACCGTGGTGCCCAACGAAGGCTACGGTCTACTCGATGCGCCCCGACTGGCCTGGCTTGATCAACACTTGGCCCAAGACCTGACTAAACCCACTATCGTTTTCATGCACCATCCCCCCTTTCGCACCAAGATCGACTTTATGGATGGGTTGATGTGCCAAGGTGGGGATGCTTTGGCTGGGGTGATTGCCCAATATCCTAATGTTGAACGGATCGCCTGTGGTCATCTACACCGGGTGATTCAAACCCGCTGGGCAGGTACAGTGGCCGCGATCGCCCCCAGCGTTGCCCACCAAGTCACCCTCACCCTGCAAAAATCTGAACCCATTGGATTCACCTATGAACCCCCTGGGTTTTATCTCCATGTCTGGAGCGATACGACGGGGCTAGTGACGCATACGGTGCCGATTGGTGATTTTGAGGCGTATTCCTATGCGACTAAAGAGCGGATACGGTAAATAAAGGAGGGAGCAGGCCAATTGACACTATGTTTCAAGCAACTCGTCGCCGTCTTGCCTTGTGGTACACCGCTGTGACTGCGGTGCTGTTGCTGATTTTTGCCAGCGGCATGTATTTGTATGTGCGCACCACTCTGGTTGAGCGGGTAGACGATACCCTCAACCATGTCGTGGAAGTGGTGGAGCGATCGCTGGTGATTGAACCGGGTACGCGGGGCGATCGCGTCCTCACCGCCATCGGTGTCCTTGAGCCGCCCGTCAAACTCAACGTCGAAGCGAGCTTTCGCAACAATACCCAAGCGACCGAAGACGATCGGATTGATTTAGAGTGGTTTAGCCCCACGGGTGACCTGCTGTGGTCTACCTTTGCGCCTCCTATAGCCCTACCCCTACACGTCAATCCCAATGGCGAAACCGTTTACTTAGCTAACGATTTGCTCCTACGCCAGATCACTCGTCGCATTGAAGTGAGCCATCAGGTGATCGGCTATTTGCGGGTCAGCCATCCTTGGTTTGAAGTGACCAAACCCAGTCGCCAACTGATTATCGATTTGGCCGTAGGCACCAGCCTCATGGTGGGGGTGGTGGCGGGTATCGGCTGGCTACTCTCAGGTCTCGCGATCGCGCCGATTCGCACCTCGTATCAGCAGTTAAAGCAATTCACCGCCGATGCTTCTCACGAACTGCGCAACCCAATTGCGGTGATTCAAACTAACGTACAGGTGGCGCTATCTGACCCCGAACCCGATTTGGCTCTCCAGCAGGGGCAGCTAAAAGTGGTCGAGCGGTTGACCCGCCGCCTGGGTCGGTTGGTTGATGATCTACTGTTTTTAGCGCGTCAAGAAGGGGGCTTAGCGCCGATGCAGCGAGATTCAGTCTCGCTAGGTTCGTTATTGGCTGAGGTGGTTGAAGAACAAAGCGCGATCGCAGTTGATCAATCGGTTCATCTGAACTTAAATTCAGTTCATGCCCAACTCAATGGCCTGCATGCTTCTCCCCCAATCAAGTCCAGCCCCAAAGATACGCGTCTTGCCGTTTTAGGTGATGCCGATCAGTTGACGCGACTGTTTACCAACCTGGTTAGCAATGCGCTGCAATACACCCCAGCCCAGGGCAGCATTATCCTCCAAATGGAGCCCAGGCGTCAAAATGGTCAGGATTACATCCGGGTCACCGTAGCAGATACAGGTATTGGCATTACAGCCGAAGAGCTGCCCCATGTATTTGATCGCTTTTACCGGGCTGATCCGGCGCGTAGTCGTCGGGCAGGGGGTACTGGTCTTGGCCTGGCGATCGCAAAAGTAATTGTAGATAACCACCGGGGTTATATTCAGCTCGACAGTCAGCCCAATCAAGGTACGCTGGTGACGATAATGCTGCCGACCCATCCCGCTAGCTAAATATTGTTGTCCTTAGATCTCAGTGTGAAACATGCCTCTACAACTCTATGAATTAGCGGCAGCCGAACGCGATCGCCGCTTTAGCCCCTACTGTTGGCGCATTCGTTTGGCGCTAGCCCACAAGCAACTCGACTTTGACCCTGTACCGATTCGCTTTACCGACAAAGATCAGATCGCGTTTTCAGGCCAGGGACGAGTGCCTGTTTTAGTGGATGGTGACGAAAAAGTGGTCGATTCGTGGGCGATCGCTGAGTATCTTGAACGTACTTACCCCGATCAGCCCACCCTATTTAGCGATGCTCAAGCTAAAGCCTATGCTTTCTTCATCAAGTCCTGGGATGAAAGCATTTTGGTGCCCGCCCTTTTTCCATTAATCATTTGGGACATCTTCAACCGCATTGCCCCAGAAGATCAGGCTTATTTTCGGGAGACTCGCGAGAAGATGCTGGGCAAACCCCTCGAATCTTTTGCCAATCCCTCGGATGAAAAAGTTGAGGCTTTTCGCGCCATCCTCAAACCGTTGCGGCAAACCCTGGCCCACCAACCTTTCTTGGCGGGGGATGCGCCAGCCTTTGCCGACCATATCGTCATGGGGCGTTTGCAAATTGCCCGCTGCATGTCTTCGCTGCCGCTGCTCGCGAACAATGATCCAATTTTGGCCTGGCGCGATCGCCTATTGACGCAATATGAATCTTGCACCCAGACCCTAGCGGCTTAATGACAGGCCAACTCGCGGACTCTAGCGAGGATATTGAGCCATCAGCCGACGGACTTCTTCAGCGTGATAAGAACTGCGAGTTAACGGTGAAGACACCACCTGCAAGAAGCCCATCGCTTCACCCTGAACACGCCAGGTTTCAAACTGTTCAGGCGTGATAAATGCCTGGACTGCCAAATGCTTGGGGCTGGGTTGTAAATATTGGCCAATCGTTAAAATATCGCAGTCCACCTGACGCAAGTCAGCCATCACCTGCTGGACTTCCGCGTCAGTTTCTCCTAAACCCGCCATGATACCAGATTTGGTGTAAACCCACGGGGCCAGCTTGCGACTGCGGTGGAGTAGTTCCAGCGATCGCGCGTAATCGCCCTGGGGGCGAACCCGACGATACAACCGAGACACCGTTTCCGTATTGTGATTTAACACCTCAGGCCGCGCCGACAGAATTGTTTCCAGTGCCGCCCAGTTGCCACACAAATCAGGAATTAACACCTCAATCGTGGTTTGGGGTGAAACCTTGCGGACTTCCTCAATACAGCGGACAAACTGAGACGCCCCGCCATCCACCAAATCATCCCGATTCACTGATGTGATCACCACATGGTTCAGCCGCATCCGTTGCACGGCTTGGGCCAAACGGATAGGCTCTGTTGGATCTAGGGCTTTAGGAACCTTCTCAAAATCAATGTCGCAGTAAGGACAGGCACGGGTACACGCTGGCCCCATAATCAAAAAAGTGGCTGTTCCAGCGTTAAAACACTCGCCAATATTAGGACACGATGCTTCCTCGCAAACCGTGTTCAGACCCAAGTCTTGCAACACGGCCTTAACATTACCAATACGCTCCCACTGGGGCGCTTTTACCCGAAGCCAATCTGGTTTGACTGCCACAGCTTGCGCTACCTAAAACAAACATGGCCTTTATCCTAACAAACAAGCGTTAACCTGCCGTTTGGATATAAGCTCAACGTGATGAACCCTGCAGCTGTTGGATAACTGGGGTGCCAGGATTCGAACCTGGGAATGGCGGAACCAAAATCCGCTGCCTTACCGCTTGGCCACACCCCACCGATATAGGCTTATGTATATTAACAGTTCTGGCACAGCTTGTGTCAATAGAACTGATTCATTTGATTGAGGGTAAATACTCATGGGTTATTGGTTAATTTCAGATGCCAAGTTCCTTTTCAATCGATGGTAACGTCTCCTGAGGTTCACCATTGGGCAGAAAGCCTAGTTCTCCACTGGAGTAGCTTGTTCCAAAATTGGTGGCCAAATTAGCCACTTGACGCAGTCCTGATCGCAAGTCAGCTGCCTGTAGCGAAGCGAACGGATGAACAAACACAGCAACAACGGTGCCATTTGTTACCGCATATCGAGCATCCAGGGTTGAATGAAAGTTAGCCACCAGCATGGCTTGAACTTGCTGGGCAGAAAGTGTGTTGGCAGCCACAACTGGGGCAACGATGCGCATGCGATTGTTTGCCGCATCGGCTAGCACAATAATTGACTGGCCTTCCAGGGTCAATTGCCATTGCCCCTCGCCCCCCTGGAGGTCGTTCGCGGCGTCTTGCAAGATATCTTCTAAGCGTTCAATAGTCATCTCTTCTAGAACATCTGGCCGAGTTTGAGCTTGGACAGGTGTGGTTTCTAAACCTTGGAAGGATGGCATTTGTCGGGTTGAAATACCTACCAGAGCACTTATGCAGATCGTGCCCGTTAAGGCGTGGAGGAATATGCGGTTCATGGGTCTATTCAAATTATTCAGCCAACGCCAACCTATCGAAATAATCTGAGCCTCCACTGAGAGCCGGATAAACTTTGAATTTGTCAGGTAAAAAGTTGCATTGACCCACTCAGATATAGTTGTAGCCACAAAGCTTGGTGTGCTGCAGCGAGCCAGATTGCTTGTGTGCTCAGCATCTCAGCGCTACCCGAGGCATTAAGCAATCTGGCTAGCGCTATAAATGGACGCAGATGAAACAATCCTGTGGGGTTCAACGTCATAGAAAACGACAGATTTGATGGAGTCACCGCAGTGTCAGCTATACACGCTGGGTCTATTCTGTCTCTCCTTTCTTCTGCTCAATGAATTGCACACACACCTATCCCTGGCGATCCGCCAGGGATTTTTGTTTGCCGAGGCAGGGACTATCTGAGCTGTCCGTCATAGCTGACGATTACCAGCAAATTGTTGATAGCGGTTTTATCGAAGTTGTTCCGGGCTTGGAAGGTAAACCTTGGGGTAGGTTCACTGGTATCCAGTGTTAGGGGCGGAATGGCCTGGTTACTGGCATCGGTAAAGCCATCGGCAACATCAACCAGATTACCGCCACGATCAAGGCCCAGCAGTAGCTGGATCTGCACCGTGTCTAAATCGACATTGACGTTGGGCGGGAAAGCGTTGGGCGGTAATGTCAACGTCAATGTATCCACGTCTAGATCATCGTTTTGGAAAGCGTGCCACTGGGCGGCAAACTCGTGGGCGACGCTAAACAATCGGTTACCGCTAAAAGCCTTAACGGTGGGATGATCCATCACGTCTTGTTTGAATTTGCCGCCGTCGGTTTTACACATGTAGCGCAGGTTAATCACCACGTCGCTGATGGTGTCAAAGTCGATGGCATTGGTGGAGAGGGGCATCTCCAACAGCCAGTTGGAGACAGCTCCGGTGCCTTCAAAGGGCAGGTATCGATCGTCGTTGAAGTTGAGTTCAAACACGCCGCTGTCATCGACGCCAGTAGATAGGGCAATTTGCTGATTCGCCCGCCAGTCGGCTCGAATTGACCCCGGTATGGTGTCACTTTCGCCGAGCAGATAGTCGACACCTTCGAGGTCTGGAGCCAGTAGCGTTTTGTGTCCGGTTTGGGTGAGGGTGGCTTTGACTGTTTGGTAGGGGCCAACTACAGCGGGGATGGACAGGGATACTGCTTTGATAATCCGGAAATAGTGGCCGGGAAAGTCGCGATCGAACAGCAGTTCGCCGAGGCTAAACTGACAACGCCCGGTGGTCTTGAGGTCAATCAGAGCAAGGGGATCGAGCCGCGCTAGGGAAATGGGTTTGGTGATCTCTAGGTAGCGGCTGTCTTGATCGAGGGCGGATTTTTCTAGCTGGTTGAGTTCGAGCAAGAGGGCTTCACCCGCCAGCAATCCCTTGCGGCGGCTGTCCCAGTGACCAAAGCTGATGTAGGTATCGGTGGCCCCAAATTCAAACTGGTAGGCGCGTTCCGTTTCTTTCGCTAGGTCGAAGGCGAGTTTGTAGGTTTGGAAGTAGATACCGCTGAGACGATTGCCCATCCAGTTGTAGAGGGCTTGGTTGGTGAATTTGGTTTGTAAGAAGTCGGCCACTTCTTGCTGTTGGACAATGTTTTGCTCGTGGATGCGCAAATCTTGGGTGAGGGAGCTGATTTGCACGTCGATGGCTTCGATTTGCTTATCGATTTGCTGAATTTCAAAGTCGGCCTGATCGCGTTCGAGTTTCCAGCCGTCAGAACGGCGTTCGTACCCGGCAAAGAGCCCTGTAATGTTGGCAGAGGTATCTAAAATGTCGGCGGCGACTTGAGCCACGGTACCAACGGCAGTGGCCACCTTAGACGCCGTGCTGCCGCCCCCTTTGACCGTCGCCACTGGGCTACCGCCAAAGCCCGATCCGCCCACTTCAATATCCGGTAGAGCACCCGTCACCGAAGCAATAGTATTCGCGACAACCGCCACAGCTTGGGCGATCGCTTTGCTGCCCAGCAAAACAACCTGGGCAATTTCTGCCCCATTTAGGTTGTAGAGCGGATCACCTCCCCCAATCCAATCGTTATGGCGATCGCGCTTTTGCACCGCACTGGCTCGGGTCAGTTCTAAATTTTCGCGGTTGAGTTGGGCCTCATCAATTTGCAGCTTTTTGATCGTGGTGGAGAGTTCGAGCAAGCCAATTTCATGGTTCTGTTGCAGCACAGATAACGCTTCGGCATCTTGTTTTTCCAGCGCATCAAGCAAGTCACTGCCCAGGCTGATCACATTGCCGATCATTTCTTTAGCTCGATCGAGCATGAAGCTATAGCGGTAATGGGGTACGGGTAAATTTCCAGCGGCGATCGCATTGCTTAAGCCCCCAGCCAGACCACCCCCAGCCACGGCGTTAACCAGCGCTGCCGGATCAATCGGCGGTTGGAACAGGGCCAAACTGCGGAAGACCCCATCGATGTTGAGGCTGTTGCGAATCTTGAAGAGGCGATCTTCAACCCGATCCCAAAAGCCAATGAACTGGGCATTTTCGGGGACGCAGAAGCGAGTAGCTACGGTCAGATGGGGATCAAAGGGCACTTGCAAGGGGCGATCGCTGGTCAGCTTACCGTTGAGCTGGAACAAGAAATCGGTGATTTCGTTGCCATCGCGATCATTGGGGAAATCTTCGGGCGATTGGGCAATGTCGGTTTGCACATCCCGCAGATCTCCGGCTTGCACAAAGGGACGGGTGCGCTTGATCTGGGGCCGGTCACCCAACAGGTTAAAGGCCAGCACATAGAGGGGAATCGCTTCGTTGATCGACTCACGGGTATCCTGGCGGAACAGATAATCCCCCCAATCCATCAGGTTGTCGATGTACTTCATTACCACCGATTTTTGATAAGTGTTGAGGCGCAGGCTAGCGATCGCGTGGGGATCAAACGGATCGTTGCGATAGCGTTCGATGGCGGTTTCGTTAGTCAGCAATTCCGATAGGGTTTCCAGGGTCAAGTGCCGGAAGGGACGATAGCGCCAGAAGCGATCGGCGCGGGTGCTGGGTAGGCCAGTGGTGATGTCAATTTCCTGGGCGGTGGGGTCAAAAATGTAGTGATACCAGGTTTGGGCATCTTCAAACTGCTGGTTGGCATTGAGTTGGTTGGCAATCAAGAACGGAATGTGGAAGAAAATTTCTTCGTAATAGAGTCCGTATGCCCCGTCAAAATCAATCCGGTTGTCAAAGGCAGTACTACCCGGTAGATAGCGGGGGGCAATGATGCGAGCATTGGGATCATTAGGGTTGGCATCGCTGGGGTCAGCCAGATTTTCAAAGGGACGCTCTAGGGTTGCTTCTTGAACGTCGAGGTTCAATAAACCGTCAATGCCCCCACCAAAGAGGCGTTCACTCAAGTCGTGGACAGCAAAGGTATTGAGCCGGGTGAATTCAAATTGGGGGGAAAAGCCGCTGTTGATTTCTAGAATCCGTTCTCGATCGAAGTAGAGCGTAAAGTTGGAACCGCCCGTGGCTTCTGACTGTAAGCGTTCTTCTGCCGTGCGTAAGCGCTGGTTGCCCAGTTTGATTTTGACCAAGAAAATCTCGTCGCCAATGTCGAGGATGTACGAACCGGGCTGATTGTGGACATCAAAGATGTAGGAATCGTTATCGTCGAGTTGGGCTGCCCCGTTACGGTCTTGCAGTAGACGCGAGTTGTTGATGTTGGCGTTCCACTCGTTGATCGGCGCACTCAGTTCTGATGGCGATTGATTCAAAACTGTGATTCGATCGACGGGTTGGAAGCGATCAAGGGGATAAAAGGCATTGTCTCGATAGGCTTCAATCGTGATGTTAGTATTGCTGCTGTCCACGCCAATAAAGGCTGCATCCCCTTGGCCGACAATGCTGAGGTCATATCGCGGGGTAAAGGCATTGGCCTGGAGGGCGTAAACATTACCCACATCTTTGAGATTGCTGCGCAGACTATAAATGCGATCGCCATAGACCAGCAAAATCCGCTCTCGGGGAATCCTGGAGACTTCAGCGACAGGAACGAGGTCTAAGGCCAAACCTGATCCAGTTTCTAAAAGCGCCAGTTGGGAGGTGTTGGAGTCTTGGCGATTGAGCGGCAGGTGGAGCTGCAACCCCGTTTCAGTCCCGTTGCGCCGCTGGAAGCGCTCGGCGGTAATCACCCCGTTACTGCGGGGAAAATCCCAAAGTTGAAACTCAGCCATCCAGGGTTCATAAGACGTCGCTGCATCTGCTGCTGATAGATTATCTGCCGCACCCACGCTCCAGGTGGCTTCAGGACTCAGACGTCCAACCGCAAAGGATGTGGTTGCTCCATTGACGAGGCTAACAACCCGTTGAGAGTTGGCATCAGCGGCATTTTGCCGCACCAAATAGGTGGTCACGGTCGTTGCTGCATCACCAGAAGCCAACACCAGTGACACATGATGCCAAGTGCCGTATTCCAGCGTACTGTGCAAGACTTGGGTCTCGCTGCCCATCGTCAACTGCAGTTGAATCGCACCATGGCGATACTTGGGCACATTGCGTTCGGCTTCGACCGCAGCATTGAGCACGGGCAGGGCATTGCTAAGGGTGGCTTGCACATGGCCAATGACGGTGTCGATGTCGGCATCAGTGACTGTATCGGCCTGGGCAATCTCGTCGGCGGCAGTGCGGGCGGCAGCGGCTGAAGTGCGGATATTGTCGAGGACGGTTTCAGCTTGGCCGGAGATTTCTCGGGCGGCGATCGCAGCGTCTCTAGCGCGCTCAGCCGTTTGGGCCAAGTGTTCGGCCAGGTTGACGCGATCGTCAGGGGTATCGCGCTGCAGGGTGAGGGCCAGAGTAGCCGCATCTGCACTTTGCACCGTTTGATCCGCGACAGACTGGGCAGACAACGCCGTGGGATCTTCACCCCCCGTCAAGGAATCAGGATCGTTGACATCAAAATCGAAGGCGTTGGCGGCGGTTTGGGCCAGGTTAGTCAGAGTGTCTTCGGTGTCTTTGTTGAGGGCGGCAATCGTTGCATCTAAGCTGGCCAGACTTTGATCACGGTGGTTAACCAGGGCCGCGATCGCCCCTTGTACCCCTGTAATTGGCGGGCTGTCATTGGCATTGGCAACGGCTTCGTTCAAGAGGGCATCGCGCCCAGCTTGAGTGGCGTCAAAGGTTTCTAAGCGCTCACCGATGGGTTCAGGTTCATGGGTGAGGGTAGCTAACAAGCTGCCATTTTCATAGTCAAATAACGTAAACGTATTAGTGGCAGGTTGATCGACAAATTCTGATTGGCCATTGAACAGATCCTCCGCTCTCAGCCAAAATGACACCGTTAGATCATCCATCACAAAGGCCAGTAGCGTCTGGGCCACAAAGGAATTGGCGACTAACCGGGCTACGGTGACATCGGTTTGGGTCGTGGGTGCAACTTGGAAAGCCGGAGCCACTTCTGAATCTCGCCAGCGCTGGGCATAGACCCGTCGCCACTTGGGCTGGCGCTGTTGCCATTCATCCAGCTCGACATTCACGGTTTCGTAGGTTTGGGGCTGGGTCCAAACCCGACTGAAGTTGTAGTAAGAAAATCTGACCACGGGCTTTTGCACCGTGATGTTGACTTGCTCGATTACCCCATGCTTATCGCTGTACACGTTTGTCCGATTGTTGATCGAACCGCCGTCGGTGTCGTCACGGATATCTTCTCTAAACAGAAGTGAGAAGTTGTTGGCCCCCAACGAGCCACTGGGTGGATTTGACGTCAGGATCATCTCATCGCCCAACTGATCTACCGGACGGGCATTGAAATTTCTGGCATTAGCCCAGCGGCGGTTTTCAGCCCGCACGCTGTCTTGGATCTCGGCCCAAAACAGATACAGTTTATTGAAGGCAAACACGGGGGCGACAAAATCGGCGCTAATGCTCAGATCAATCTTTTCCCAGGGGGTCCAGGTAATGCCGTCCACCAGGGTACGCAGGTAGTATTCTTGGGTAGCATCATTGCGCCCCACGAGATAGAGCGTGGTGCTGACAGTGGCCTCTTCCCCGATGAGTTGGGTTGCGGTGCTGGGGGCGATCGCCCACTGGATGTGCCCGTTCGCTAAATCGCTGTCGCCAAATCGGAAGGTTCTGCCGGCGCTGAGGTCATTGACGATGTTGCCTGAGCCTTCGTCGAGTTTCCAATAGCGGATCAGATTGGCTTCATTAGCCACGGCATCGGCGGCAATCCCGTCCAGCAACGTGGATTGAATTTGGCTGCGGCTGCGGGCCTGATTCCACAGTCGCACTTCCCGCAGTTGACCCTTGAAGAACTGACTGCTGCCAAAGGAACCCAAGGTCAAGGGAGTGGGTGGTGTCAGATAGCGAATTGGGCCATTGGGCGATTGGGTCTTGGGTAGGTCAAACTCGGCATCTAGGCTCACTTCAGTGCCATCCACAAAGAGTCTCAGGTTACTGCCGTTATAGGTGATGGCCACATGGAACCAGCGATCGGCGGGATAAACCTCTTGCGATCGCAGGATGGTATGTTCTCTAAGGGTTCTAGGCGACGATTGAGAGAGATCATTGGCGACGATTTCTTGGGTGGTCAGAAAGATCTCAAATTTGCCATTGTTCACGCCAAGTCCCCAACCCCGGTTGGCGTTGATTGTGAAATTCACAAATTGCTCAAACAAACTGCGCGGAAAGCCAATCCGCACGTAGGTGTTGATCAGATCTTCACTAAAGTTGCGGTAGGGACTGACGTTGACCTGTAGGGTGCGGGTTTCCGGTTGAAAAGCACTCAACAACCCCCCAACCGAGTTGCTGTGGTTGTGGTTAACCCACAGCTCAACCGTGAAATTCTGGGGCAATAAGGCACCGACATCGCTGTTTTCAACCTCGATCAATGGGGTTGCCAGATTGTCCGTAAATTCTGGCACGGGCACGGTGTTGTTGGGGGGGATGCGATCGGTGTCGAGGTAGCTGCCGACAATCGTCAGGTTGGTGACCTCAGCAAAGCTGTCGAGGTAGCGGGTGTAAGCAACTTCAGCCGTGTCTTTCGTGACATCGACCTGGTTGAGTTCATCTTCAAGCGCCTGGAACAAGGGCGTTTTGGTGTCGCGCAGTTCCGGTTCGATAAAGTTCTCGGGATAGAGGAATACCTTGCGATTGGCCTCCCATACCCGGTAGTTTTTCATCCACAGCCACTCGTCCGGGGGAATCTGACTGGGGTCAACGTCTCGCTCCAAACTCATCAGGCAGCGCTGCACATAGAGCTGGAGGGCAGCAATGGCCTGCACAATCCGAGAGGTATCCACCGGGCTGTTGGTTTGCACATCGATCAGCAGATATTCGTAGAGCACATCAGGACTCTTGCGCCCGGTGAGTTGCTCAGACAGATTTTCTAGGGCAACAGCCACCAAACTGTCGCGCTGTTGTTCGGCCAAAATATCGTGAATCGGTTCCAATATTCTGGGCCACTGTTCATCGCTGTATTGCGCCCGCAGCAGATCTAACAGGGCATCGGCCTGACGACGATAGGCCACAAAGTCACGTTCATTGCCGTCGGCCAAATCGATCAGATAGGCTGCATCTGCCCCCAAAGTTTGTAGCATGGCAAAGCCCTGTTGCAGCTCAATCAGGGCTGGAATGGTGACATAGTCGGCCTGATCGCGAATCTCCAGTCCGTCGGCTAGGGTGCGAATTTCGCTGGGTTGCCAATCCGTCAGGGCTTCGATCGCGGTTTCGGGTTCGCTTTCGACCTGCAGCAGTTCCAGCACCCGATTGCCCGGATCGTTGAGCGCTGACTTGAGCTGCACAAAATCATGGAGCTGCGCCAGATCATCTAGGGTGGGGGTCAGCAGACTGGTGGGGGTAAGGTCGAAGACCAGTGGATCTGCCAGCAATGTTTCGGTTTCTTCTGCACTGAGGGCAAACTGACTGAGCAAGAACAGAGTCTTGTAGAGCTGGGCCAAATCGGTCGCGATCGCATCACTAGCCGTCAAACTGCGTTCGTTTGCGATCGCGTTCATTCCCGTCAACACCCGAGGCGCAATCAGCACCCCGTCGTAGGTCTTGCCTTCGGTGTGGCTGATGATGGACTGTAGCCGTTCGAGGGTGGTATCCAGCAAATTGGCCCAGGCGGTCAGCAGGGCAACGTCTACTTCTTCACGCAGCCCCTGCAGTTGGGTGGTAATAATATCCGGCAGATCGATTTGTACCTGCCAGCGTGTCACCAGTAAATCTCGCAGCACCAGGGTTTGTTCAGGGTCGAGGTCGGCTGCCACAGCCAATGTCCGCAGCGAGGCCTCCTCATTTTGGGTCACTTGGGGGTCGGTGACATTTTGACGCACCAGCGATCGCAGCGCTGCCGCCGGATCGTCTACTAATACCTGACCTAAATCATCGATCAGGCCCTGCTGGGTCAGCTCCTCAACACTGATCACCTGATTCTCGAAGGTATCCGCCCAGTTCATGGCGGTGGCGACGGGAGTGAGATCGGTGAATTGTTCAAACACGGGCAACACGACAGCCAGTGTCAAGATTTCACTGGTCGCGGCATCTGCCGCAGGCAAGGTGAGTTCAACTTCCTCAATTTCTGCGGCGGCCAGTAGGGTTTGATAAATCGCTGTGGATGCTGCTTCGTTGACCTCCTGAGAGACAAAGCTAATAGGGCTGAGCAAAATTCCCTGTACCTGGGCAATCAGATCAGTGGCGCTATCGACCACGCTGCCTTCGTCATAGGGCATGGCAACCCGGCGATCCGGTTCGTCGTAAACCAAGAATTCATACTCCGGTACATCAATCCCTGAGGCTTGGTGCCAAGCGGCGCGATCGCGCAGTTGAATCACGTCATCTAGGGTCAAATTGGCCAGAGAACTTAGATCCACCTCTGACTGGAGTCGCGTCATCACCGTGATCACATCGGCAATGGACAGCTTCAGCACCGTAGACAACAGCCTGAGGCGATAAAGCAGCGTCAAGTAATCGCCATCCAGTACGACAATTAGCCCCGCTACGGTGTCTACGCCACTGACGACCTGCACCATCAAATCCAGATCGCTGTGGGACACGCGCAATGCCCCCATCAACCGGGTGCGAATGGCCCGATCATCTTCTTCACGGCTGTCCACGAGCCAGCGACGCGGTTGGCTGGGGTAGTAGACCCAAATATTTTCCTCACGGGTACCCGTGGGGTTAAACAGCGTGTCGAATAAGGTGCGATCATCGCCGTTGCCAAAGTAGCGCAGCCCCGACCAGAGGACGATCAGGCGTTCCAGGGGGATTTCGGTGGTTTGCTGGAGTTCTGCGATCGCAGCCAGATTGACCAAGTTAATCGAGGCGCTGAGGCCGCCATACTGGACGATTTCCGGCAAGACCAACGGGGCCGTACCGATATTGCCCAGAGCAGTTGTGTCCCAATGGAACAGCAAATGCTCCCGCAGGGCGGCGTCTACCTCGGTGATGTCGTAGCGGGTCTCCCAAATTTCCTGGGCATTGCGGGCGGCTTCCCAAATCCGGACTTCCTTGATTTGCCCCTGCAGCTTGTCTGGGGCTGAAACCTGAATGGGCAATTCCACTGGGGGTGGTGCAACAGCAGCATCCTGATAAACCAGCGGTACCAGGTGCAACCCGTCCACAATCACCAACCCGTTCGTCTCGTCGTTGCTGACGGTGATGGTAGAGGTACCCGATGTTAGCTCAAACACCCCAATTTCGGTGGGCGGATCCCCCCCTCGACGTAGATCTAATGTCACCTCTGCGCTACCGTCAGCGTGGGCTACCGTAATCTTGACAGCACTGGCATGGCTCGGATTGAGCGGATCGTCGGCGGGGTAAGTCAAGAACAACCGATACACCCCGTTGGGTTGGGTGACAGGGAAGGTCAGCGATTTAGCCCCCTTGAGTTTATTGCGATCGTGCAGGCTGCCCGTGGCGGTCACGTGCCAGTTGCCCGTACGGATGACGTCGTCGGCTTGGGCAGACACGACAATGGCTTCGGGTGCCGTGGGGGTAAACTGGATGCCGCCCAGGTTCAGAGGCGCGATCGCGCCCCAAAGCTGAGACCCCGGTTGGCTATCAATCACCTGACCATCCAGCAGCGCACAAAAGCCGTTATCTTGCACATCCGCTCGACCGTTAAGCACGATCGCCGCATGGTGCCAGCGATTGGCTCGGACCCGATCGGTAGTGATCTGGGTGACCTGCCAGGCACTTTCATCGGTGGGTAGGTTGTAGCCTTGGAAGGTGAGTAGGCCGGATGCCAGGGTGATGGATAGGCCGCGCCTGGCATCGCCCTCCTGATAAATCATCTGGGTCGCTGCAGCCAAAGGATTTTCGCTGAGGAACCAGACTTCAATGGTGCGCTGTTGGCGGTTAGGACTAGTGGTGGCGTTAAACGGCGGAATGGGCAGGGCATCCGGCAAATCCACCGTTAACGTGAGTACCCGCTGATCGGCATCGAGGAAGGTCGCCAGACGCTCAACCACCACGATCTGATCGGGTTGACGACTGTCAGAGAGTCCGCCCAGCCGGAAGGGGTGAGCTGCACTGACTGAGTTGGGGGTATACAAACCATTGTTTACCGTCGTCAAAGGCCAATAGCCCATCAAGGCAGGGGGGTGAATGGCGATATCCAAGGGGTTGTATCGGGTGGCTTGCAGCTCACTAGGGTTGCGCGTTTCAGACCAAAAGCGGATTTCCTGGATCAGCCCGCGAAACCGTTCAACGGGGCCTCCAGCATTGCCCCAACCCGCGAGTAAAACTGGGCCACTGGCGCGAATCGGTGCATCTTCAGTGACGTCTGCCACCCGCTCACCATCCAAGAAGAGTTGAATCGTGGTGGCATCGCCTGATTCAACGGTGACGGCAATGTGGGCAAACTGATTCACCAAGAAAGTGTCTGCGCTTACCAGAGATTTCAGATCACCCGGTGCCAAGTCATCCCCGACGGGTCGATAGAAAAAGGCAATTTGACCGCTGTCGGTAATTCTCAATTCAAAGTCAGCGACGAATCCCGCATCGGTTTGCTGCCCTCGCCAAAAGACCGGACTCGTTTGCCTGGGACGGGTTTCATTATCGGCTTGCGTATTGTTCACCCAGGCTTCTAGGGTGAAGCTAGGGGGCGCAGCGGTGAAGTTATCCAGGGCTAGGAAGTGACGTTCACCATCAAAGGCAAATGCCTCTTGAGGCAGGGGATTGAGCCAGATCGGGTGGTTGGTAATGGACTGCCATAGGGGGGGCTGTATGGCCAGATCGCTAGCCAGAATCGCCCGATAGTTGCCTTGGCCAAGCTGGGCTGGAATCGTTACCTGATGGGCATCGTCAAAGATCCAGTAGGCCAGCAGAGTATCTTCGTTGCCGATTAGACGCTGGGCGTGGTCAGCGGCGATCGCATCCAGTTCCCGGACCCCTTGCCAAATCCGCACTTCCCCGATTAATCCCGGCAGATAATGATCCATTGCCGTTTCGGTATCTGCATCCCAGGTTTGCCAACGACCCAGGTAGGCAATGGCACTGGCTGCAATCGATAAGGAGAGGGACCCAGTGATGAGCTCGACACCATCTAGCCCTATCGTTGCTGCGGTCGTGGCAGCGTCATACTGCCAGGTCAGATGATGCCACTGATCATCCAAAGCGGTATCCGCCTGCAACACGCTGTCCCCAAGTTGAAACACGGGACGACCTGCGGCGATACCCAAGCCCAAGCCATTAGTGGCCGCATCGCCAACGCTACTGCCCAGCACTGCATAGGTGCCCGTGTCAGCTGGATTGCTCAGCTTTATCCAGGCTTCTACGGTAAAGCTGGGCAGACTGGCGGGTAAAACCTGAGCCAATTCGCCCAGATAGACATGATCATCCAAACCATCCAGCGCCAGTGCAGATTGTGCCCCAGTGATGGGCGGCGGATCAGCCAGCCATTTTTCTGACGGATTTTCTAGACCCGCAATCAGCGTGCCTTGGGGCCAGTATTCGCTTTGATCGTAGAGGATGCTGCCCGAGCCCTCATCAATGGGCCAGTAGGCCAGCAGATCCGCTTCTCGTCCGGTGAGGGGGTGATTCAGGGTGGCGGCAATTTCGTCAGCAGCCAGTCCAGTGCCCCAAAATTCAATTTGGGCTAGATAGCCGTGAAAATAGCGATTACGGGAGAGTTCCAAATCTTCACCGACGCCAAACCGCAGGGCATTGGCGCGATCGACTTTGAACGTGGCGGGTTGGGCATCGGCAACGGAGACCCCATTGTGGAAGATTTGCACATCGCTACCGCTGTAGACAATCGCCACATGGTTCCATTCATTGGCCCTCACAAAGAAGGCTTCTTCCCAAATGCGATCGCCCTGAAACTGCCACTCTAGCTGGAAGCAGCTATCCACCACCGAGGCACTAAACAACTCGGCTTTGCTAAACAACACCTGGGTGCCGTCAGTCTGATCACAGTTGAACCAAAACGCCAGCGTCCAAGCGTCACCCACTTGGACAAAGGGTGTGCCCAGATCGAGATAGTCGTTGTAGCCGTCTAGCTGAAGGACACTCGGATGGACAAAGATGGGGGGCTGATCGGGTTCAAAGTCGGCGGTTTGAGCCGGTTCTGCCAGCGGATCAACCACTAGAGTGCGATGGTTGAGATTGGGACTGCGATCGCGGAGGGTGCTTTGCTGAGCATCGTTAAAGCGCCACAGGGCAGTTAAATTGGGCGTGTCTGCACTCAGCCGCAAGGCAGTATTGGCTTCGAGAACCGCATCAGGCAGGGCAACTGACCAAAACCTGAGTTCGTCGAGTAAGCCCGTCAAGCTGCGATCGCGCCAAGCTCCTTGCCCCGTGGCAGTACGCCAGTGGGCCGCATAGAGCCGACGGTGGCTGGTTAGCGGGGCAATCTCGGTCAGGGTTTGGGCACTAGTGCTGCCATCGAGCCAGAGGCTGAGTTCCCCAGCCTGATAGCGCAGGGCCACATGGTGCCAGGTGTCATTCGTCAGGGTGAGATCACTGCCGTCTAAGGTTTGCCCCTGAATCTGTATCTGCAATGCCCCATCCACGACGCTGAAAGCCCAAATGTCTGGGGACGCATCATCAATGGGGCCACGGGTGCCCAAAATTGGGTGTTCTCCGGTGATATCGGGTAGGTTGACCCAGACTTCGACGGTAAAGTCGTCCGTCGTTAAACTACCAGCGGCAAGTCCCAGGGTATCCATGGGTGCTAGCACGGCATAGTTTTGGTCAAACTGCCGCAGCCGGGCTGGGATGCGGTTCCACTGGGGTTCGGCCAGTAGCCGGGTGTAGAGTTGGGCTGAGGGGCGATCGCCTGCTGGATCAATCAAGACCGTCCCTTCGCCTGCTTCAATCGGGAAGTAAGCCACCAAACCCGTCTCGTCACCGTCTAACCGAACCCGACGCAACCGCCGGATAGCCTCGGGCGTTTGCACCCGATTCCATAGGCGAAGCTGGCGAATTTCTCCGGCAAAGGCCCAGTAATCAGAAAGGCTTTCGGCTTCACCGCGATGCATACCAATGTAGGGATTGCGCAAGTCCTCTGGCGGCAATACCGCCGTCAGCTCAGCTGTGGCGACTGGGCGATCATCTAAATAAAGCCCAAGATTAGCTGTTTCGGCTACTGCGTTAAACTGCCAGGTGGCGACAATGTGGTGCCACCGAGGGGGCAAGCCTGCTAAAGCGCTCAAATCAATTTGGGCGGCATTAGCATCGTCGTTGAGCCAGAAGCGCAGTTGATTGGCCGCTAAATCGATTACAAAGGCTTGGCGATCGTCGCTATCAGAGGCATCCAGCAAGACCTGATCGCGTTCACTGGCAAATTTTACCCACAGCTCTGCACTGCCCGCGATTGTAGGGATGGGGGAGGGGAGGCCAATGAACTGGTCGATACCATTGAGGGCGATCGCAGTGTCGACTAAATGCCAAATGGCAGTGGGCGCATTGCCACGGTCACGGTCATCATCTTCAATCTCTTCCAGCACTAAGGTCGCAGGCGTCGCCGGATCAACCAAATTGCCCAATACCGTGCCGCTACCTGCATTGATAAGCAGATAAACCTGCAACCCATCTTCATCACCATTCAGGGATTGATCTTGCAGATCCCTGAGATCAGCTTCAGCTCGCACCTGATTCCAAATGCGTACCTGGCGAATTTGACCTTCAAAGTTTGGGCCTTCAACATATTCATAGTCACCGACGTTAGCCCCGATAAACAAGGGTATTAACGTGGGCGTCAATCCGGATGGCGCTTGGGGTGAATCTGGATCACGGATCAACTCGGCTTGGTGGTCTAGATCAAGATAGAGGCTGCCGATTACCGTTTCAGCATCGGCGTCAAACTGCCAGGTCACCACAATGTGATGCCATTGGCGATCAAAGTCTGAAAACTGATCGTCGCTGAGGACAATTCGGGCTATATACTCCGTATCACCGGGGTCAGGTTCGCGTTGACCTGAGCGTCGCTGGCCACCACTATCTTCTACCAGCAGGGTCAAGACGCGGATTTCTTGGCGATCGCGGTCTTGACCCACAAAGTCTTGTTCTACTCTCAGAGCAAATGCCTTTTGCAAGGCACGCTGATCGCCCGGAAACTCATCGTTAGAGGCGTCAAAAATAATTTGTTCGCGATCGCGGGAAAATTTAGCCCACAGCTCAATCGTGCCCTGGTCGCCGGGAACATAGCCTGCGGCGTCAATGTAATCATCGTTGCCGTCGAGTTCCACGGCCCGATCGAGGGTGATCCACTGGGGGTTGTTTTGAGGAATCGGCAAGGCTTTGGCGTAGACTGAGCGGTTAGAAACAAGGTCACCCAGCCGAGTCCCTGCCGCTTCCGATAGGGGTAAATAAAGCTGTAGCCCTGGTTCTTGGCCGGTCAAATCGGCATCGCGGTATTGCTGTAAGGCCCGGGTCTGACGCACCTGATCCCACAGGCGTACCTGATGGAATGTGCCGACAAACGGTTCAGTGCCCGTAGCACCTGAGCCCAACACGGGGCGACCTAAGGGTGGAAAGTCCCCATTCCCTTCAGGGGTAGACCGGGCGATCGCGTCGTCGAGATAGAGCTGAATCTGAGTTGCGCTACCGTCAAACTGCCAGGTGGCAGCAATGTGGTGAATCTGGGTATCAAAATTGGCAGGCCAGTCGGCTAGGTCAATTTCAATGATCGTTGAGGTACCAGAACCATCAGCGACCCGGAAGCGGAGCGCCTGATTCTGTAGCGCCAGGATGAAGGGAGTTGTGGCTGTGGACGCATCCCATAAGGTTTGGTCGCGGGTGCGGCTGAATTGTACCCATAGCTCCACCGTGCCCGTTGCAGAGAGGACTGTTTTGGGGAGGTCGATCAATTCTGCGATGGCCCTAAGGGGCCGGTCTCCGACCATCGCGTCGGTGTCATTCAACCCCACCCCAATTTCTTGTCGGCTAAAGGGGGTTTCGATCGCCACCCGAGGCGCTAAGTCACTCTCGTCTAGGCTTTCTAGCAAAGCCGGATAACCCGCGACAGCATCAATCCAGCGCTGGGCGGGTTCGGTGTCAAAGACCCAATAACCCTGGAGGCCAGCTTCATTTCCGGCCAGTCGTAAGTTCCAGTGGGCCAAAATCTCGGCGTCGCTGCGGGCCTGATTCCAAATCCGCAGTTCGCTGATTGAACCCTGGAAACCTGGTGCTAATAAGATTTGGGCCGCCTCACCCAGCGCCGATGCACCAGCAGATTCTCCCACGGGCTGGCCATCTATAAATAGAATTTGGTTGCGACTGCTCTGATCGAACCGCCAAGCCAGGTGATGCCACTGATCTGCGGTGAGTCCCAGAGAAGAGGTGAGGACAGTTGTCCCCAATTGGGCCTGAATGTCGCCAGTTGGCTCTAGCGTGAGTGACAGGCTTGAACTCGCGCTCAATACCGCCATGGCTGCGTCAAAAGCCGCCACTTTCACCCACAGCTCGATCGTGAAAGACTGAGCGATCAACCCCAAATCCACTGTGTCAGGTAGTCGGACATAGCCACCCTGGAAGGCTAATGCCATGTCGGGATGCAGGGGAGGACGGGGGGATATTGACCACTTGGGCGCAACCGCATCTGGCCCTACCGACAAATTACCGTGGTTCACTTGCCCATTGGTTTCGGGTGTTTGGTCGTAGATGATCGGCGTCAGCAGTGCCGGGTCGTCGTTGGTGGGGGCATAAAGCAATCCGGCATGTTCGCCCACGGGGGCCCCGTAGCCCTCGGTCAAAGGGAGGTAGGCTAGCAAATCAGGCGACGCTGCGGGGGGAATGTGGCGAGGATGCTGGGCGTCTTCGGGTTGGAGAATATCGTCTTCGACAAAAGCCACCTGCCACAGGCGAAAGTCGGTCATTTGTCCGGCAAAGCTGTGGGCATTGCCCAACCCATCACCATCGTGGAAACGGGTAATCACATCAGGGGTGAGCCCTCCTAGATGCATGGGGCCAACTTGATCCAGCCGGAACCCATCGGGAGTGGCTTCGCCAGCGGTGCCGCTGAGGTATAGCCGATAGTTCACCCCGCTAGGATCTGTGCCAATGTCTGCCGTTTCGTTGTAAACCAGGGTGACTTGATGCCAGCGGTTCGCCCGGACGACGCCAGTGCTGAGGGTCAGGCTTTTCAACTGAGTGCCGTCAAGAGTGTGGCACCAGGCATGGGCCCGCAATCTTCCATCTTCAGAGAGATAGAGGCTGAGTCCCGTTTCCGTATCCCCTTGGGTAAAGAGCACCTGTTTGCGATCGCCCAGTTTGGCATCTTCCACCCGGAACCACAGTTGTAGGGTGAACTGCTCATAGTGACCCAAGCCATAATCTTGGGGATTAATGATCGTCACTGCATAGTGCTGCGGATCAAAATTGAGTACCTGCGCCGGACTCGCCACCGGATCTGGCAGAATCACCTCTGGGTGCGTTTCTAACTGGGGTTGATAGATTGCCAGCAGTCCGCCCAGGTGCAGATGATTGCGGTTAAAGCTCAAATCACGAATCAACCCGTCGTCAGTCAGATCAGTCGCATTACGGCTGTCGAGTCGCCAATAGCCCACCAGTCCAGCTTCGGCCCCAGTCAGTTTGCGATCGCGGTTTTGCACCAGTTGAGTTTGACTGCGAGGGCCGCGCCAAATGCGTACCTCCTGCATCGTCCCCTGCAGGTAAGTCGCTTCATCAAAGCTGCGACCCAGGTACAGATCACCCCCCGAGGGGGTAAAGGCAACGGCATCGCGGCTACCCTTAGATTCGCCATTGACGAAAAACTGGATTCCGTTAGCGCCGACAACCACGGATAGATGCACCCGATCGGTGGTGAGCGTACTGGCTGCAATCACATTAGAGCTAACATCATCCGTAGTGGCGCTACTGAGCTTAAGGCGATTGTCGGCATCGATCCACCATTGGAAGTGGATGACGCCGGTCGTGGCATCGCCCTGGGTGATCAGTCCATGTCTTTGTCCAGCAGCATTCAGTTTGACCCAGGCTTCTAGGGTAAATTCGCTGAGGTCGAGTCCTTGGACTTGCTCAGCTGCCAGATATTCGTCTCGTCCGTTGAAGCTTAGAGCGGTATCCGCGATCGCGACTGGCAATGGCGTTAATACGAGATCTCGCTGAATCCAACGGGGTTGAGAACTATGGCTAGATCCGCCCAGGTAACCGGGGTGGGCATTGCCGGGGGCTAGATCGAGTAGTTCCGTTTCGGGGGTGTCGATCAGCGGCCAGTATGCCAGCAGTCCAGTTTCTCCGCCCTGGAGACGACTTAAGCGATCGCGCTGAATTTCGGCTTCACTACGAATCCGGTTCCACAACCGCACTTCGCTGAGACTGCCCGCCAGGAAATCGCTGTGGTAGTTGGTGCCCAGGCGAATTTCGGTAACTGATGTGTCGGTGGGGGCTTGATCCAGCGGAATCGGAGCCAGCAACGACCAGGTGCTATCCAGCAGGCCGTTGAGATAAAACTTGAGTTGGTAGACCGTTTGGTCGCCATCGCTTTTGGCGTCAACATCACTCAAGACCTCGTTGACAGTGACCGCGATGTGGTTGAAGCGATTGAGGGCGATCGCGCCATGACTGGTTAGATTCACCCCGACGATAGCGTTATCAATGGTGTAAAAGCTGCCATCGCTATCCGTGGTGGGCTGGTTGCCCCGATCATCCACGGGATGGATGTCGTCAATCAGTGCTAGATCGTCCTGGGTGAGCACGTTGGGGACTTGGCCATCGACAAATAACGCGGTGGGATCAACGTCGTCCTGCAAATAGCTGTAAAAGCTCAACCGCCCTGTCGGGGTGATCCAAAACTGGTACTGGGTAAACGGGCCGTCGGCATCGCCCTGGGTCAAAATCGGGTGAATGCTAGCGCCATCTAGATAGACCCAGGCTTCTAGGGTGAGCGTCGGGGTATCCGTATCGCTCAGTTGCAGATCATCCGCGTTGGGAATCTGGACAAAATCGTTCACCCCGTCAAATTGCAGCACGGTTTGGGCCGTGTTCACTGGACTTAGAGACTGGGCCACTAAGTCTAAATCCGCCAGCGATCGCAGCGCCCAATCCAAATCTGCAAACGACCAGTTGAGTTGACGGGCCAATTTCAGAAAACGATAAATCCGCTCCAGCTTAGGCAGGGTGAGATTGGTGAGGCGGTCGTAGGCTTCACTGTAGGCAGTCAGCACGCCATCTTTGAGCGTCAAGCCATAAATCCGCTCACTATCGCCCTGCCAAACCCGCCAAAGGCGACTAGGGCGATCGATCAACACCCGCGTATTTTCTGAAGACAGATCAATCCCCTGGTTGCTGAAGTCAGCGCTGAGGGTTGCTGGCAGTTGCCGCTCGTTGAGTTCCGCCAGAATGGCATCTAAATCGCCAGTCTGGGTAAACAGAACATCTTGGACGGTATTTTCAACTGCGATCGCCCCCTGCTGATCCCCCGTCGCGTTGATAAAGCTCAGCCGGGATAGGCCGATCTCGACTTCTGCTGTACTGAGGTCTAAAAACAGCAGTTGATCCAGCTCTGGCCGGGATAATCCAGTTTGTTCTAAGAAAACGGCAATGTCTTCTAAACTGTCTTTGCCTGTGGCCAACACATCTAGGTCATAGAAGGCATCCAGGGCATCTTTATCGGTGATTTCGCTGCCGAGTTGGGTGTAGTCACTGGGGGAGAGGGCCAGGATTTCGCGGGCGATCGCGGCATCGACTTCACCAAACAACCGATAGATCGCCTGCAGCGTCAGTTTTAACTGGCCCAGGTAAAGGCGAATCTGCGCCAGGGGCAAGTGAAACGGCAGCGCCATCGGAAACACCGTTTCGGCCACCACTTCGTAGGCATCTGGGGTGTCTGCCGTACGCACGACATCTTCTAGCACCTCATTCACCAGATCGATGTAGGGAATCAGGCTAAAGGTGTTTTCACAGTCTAGGGGAATGCGAAACAGGCGCGGCTGCCGTTCTTCCAGGCTGTGGCCCACGGGCAGATTATCTTGGGGAATGTATTTTTCGATGAACCGCAGCAAATCAACAAAATAAGCCGCTGGGCCAAAAATAGAGCGGCAGTGCTCGCACTCAATAAAATCCAGATTGCCAAATAGCTGAGGATAGGCCGGAATCATCCCCTGATGATCTAAAAACGTATCGGGGATGTTGTTGAATAGGGTTTCTTGCAAATAAGGCGAACCCACGGTGTCTTTGATGTTGGCCCACAGCAGCGTCGTGAGTGCCCGGATCCGCTGGGCTTCTCGATAGGCACTGCGCGCTTTGCGGCTGTCGCCCTCAAAAAAATTGGTATACCGCTCAATGAAGGACGCTTCTGAAACCGCTAGAATGCCCTCAATTCCTAAATCAGGGTGGTTTTCTCTGAAGGTTTCTAGGGCTTCTAGGGGGGGCAACGATTTGATAGCAGACATAACGGGGCAATCCTCTGGCAATACGGGTGAGCTATGGGGAAATTTTTCAGGGGGGGTGTTAGGGGCGAGGAGCCTCTCGCCCCTACAGCGGATTTGGGGGATTGTGATTTCTACTGACGTTGGCGTCGTTCTTCTTCGGTTTCATCGGTTTGGGTTTGTGAATCTTCTGTCTCGACCTCATTGACGGGGTCAGCCTGATCATCGAGATTGCCGGACTCTGGCTCTGGGGCAGCCTCGGCAACGCCCAAGGCAACGGCACCCAAGTCGTTTTCATCTTCACTGGTACTGACAACCGAGGCTGGGCCGTTAGACCCCACGGGTGCCACTTGCTGGCCAGCATCAGAACTTTCGCTAGCCCCACGCGATCGCGCTGGTGCAGCGTCTTCTGAATCACCAGCTAGTCTCCGGGCTTCGGTAACAAGTTCCACAATTCGCTTGGCAATTTGCAGCGCTGCCGCAAACAGCACCAATACCCGCCGATCGGAAGAAATGCCACCAACCGTGAGACTGCCATCGTTCTCGGCATTGGCCACTGCTGGGGGCGGATCGGCAGTTTGATTGCCCGACGGTTGGGCATTATTGGCGTTATCGACATTGGCACTAGGGGAATTGCTTTGGGAAAGTGTCCTCGATCGATTTCTCGTCACTGGATCTGGAGAGGCTGGGGGTGCGGCAGCACTGCTCAAAGTCGTCGGAGCAGAGGCCGACCGGGTTCGGGTGGGTTGGGCTTGAGGGGCGGGGGCCGTTGGCGGCGGGGGGGCAACTTGTCCGCTATTCGGGACCGTTGCGCTAGCCGCGTTATTGGCTGGAGCAGGCTGTAACCGGGCTTCAAACGTTGCCCGGCGCTGGGCCACAATCCCCTGAGGAATCGCTCGCAGTTCGGCCTCAACCGCCACGCGTTGCGGGGTTCGGGTAGGCGGCGGTGGGGCAGCCGCCACCGCGCCCAGTCCGTTGAAAAAGGTGGTGAGTCGTGCCACCTGACCTTCATTGTTCAGATCTACAGCCACTTGCCCGTCTTGATCGGTATGGCGGATGGGGTTGCCCCGGACATAGAGATAGAGGTTGGCTCCATCTAGTGCGCCTGCTGGGTCAGGACTAAGCCAGCGACCCATCCAGGGGGCATAATAGCGGGCGCCATAGTAGTAGAGGTGAGTTGTCGCGTCCCGCTCACGACCGGCGTAGCGATAGCGTTTACGGTTCACTTCCCGTTGGCTGCGTCCGGCTATTACCGCCGTGCCGCCATAGGGGAAGTATTCTTCGTAGGTGATGATTTGACCGCTGCTGTCTAGTTCAAAGGCGGCGGAGTTTTGTAGGGTACTGAGTTGATAGCGCGTCTGACGCGTAAAGTTTTGCCCCTGGGGGCGGCGGCTCCAAAGGTGGAGGGTAGCGAGGCGAGCTTGCCCATCAGAAATCTGCACTGTGGTGTAGGCTTCCTGGGTTTGATTGCCGCGCCGGGTGCGATGGACTTCAAAATCGCCAAAGTAAATCGTTTCTTCAATCACGACGGCACCATTGACCAGCCGTTCATAAACCTTACGGACTCGACGTCCGCTGGCATCGTAGTTGTAGTATTCGCTGTCGTTCGGGTTGTTGTTCCGCTGGATGATATCGACAGCAGCCAGTTGATTGAGGCTATTCCAACCCATGGCCCGTAGATGATCAAGGCGAGTTAGGTTGCCGTTGGCATCGTAATCTTGCTCAGGATTAATGGCACCGTTATCTGGGGCAACGTTACCCCGGTTGGAATTGTCGGAAATCGTAATCGTGCGATTAAAGCTGCGGTTGGCGGCTCGATGTTGAATCTGTTGCAAGTTGCTGGCCACGTCGTAGTCAAAGGTGCGCGTGTAGGTTTCTAAGGCTTGGGCATTATTGACGCTGGGGGGTTGGGGCAAAAAGTCTCGATAGTCGGGTTGAATGGCGTTGGCGGGTTGGTAAAGGCCGCGATGTTCGCGACCTTCAGCCTGAGTTAACCGATAGATAGCGTCGTAGGTGTAGTCGAGGCGGGGCAGCACCACCTGGTTATTCGTGTAGAGTACGCGGTTGGAGCGATCGCCCAAGCGAGTCACATTTCCTGAGGGGTCATAGGTGTACTGCAACGCTTGCAGGGTGCGTCCGTCACGAGTGCGGCGAGTGTTGATCTGGTTGAGGTTAAAGGTGAGTGGATCGTAGTCAAAGCGGGTTTCAACGCGGTTGCCGTAGCTGACCTGGGTGCGTTGGTCGCGGGCGTTGTAGTCAATGTTCGTGACAATGGGCTGATCGGCTTGACCGGGTTCGCGGTGAGTCAGCGATCGCAGCCGACCTGAATCGGTATAGCCATAGCGCACTTGGCGACCGTCGGGATAGGTAAGCTCGATCGGCCGGTTGAGCACGTCAAACCGACGCTGAAAGCGCCAGGTCTCGGGGGCAATCGCTTCCGATTGGGCCCAGTTGGGGACAGCTTGATAGTTTTCTCGCAGTTGTCGTCGAGTGGTGGTCGCCTGACCCGTCAAACTGTAGCGATCGACCGCCAACATCCCGGCACTGTCATAGTGGGCGCTCAGCTGACCACGCAAATTATTTCCGGTTGAATCGCTGACCGTTTCGCCGTATTCAATCCGTTCGAGCTGATGGTTGAGGCCGTTGCCTGTTACGAACAGGGCAATGGGTCGCGATAGGGCGTCATAGTGGGTGGCGTGGTGGAAACCGCGACCATCCCAGCGATGGATTTCATCGCCCCCGGCATTCAGCAGTGTCCAGCGGCTACCGCGATCGACGCTGATCTGGCGTAGAGATCGTCCCAGCATGTCATAGTCGGCTTCAAAGTTGAAGCGGCTCTGCTCCCCAGATAGATCATCCACAGACGGATCAAAGAAGCGCGGGTCTTGCAAACCCACCACATTACCCACGACATCAAGGCGTTTGTAAGTCGTCAGACGCGTATCAGCACTCAGCCGCTGGCGATTCAGAATGGGTCGCCCCCAAACATCTAAAGCCTGCTCTAGGGGAGTATCGCTGTGGGCCGCAGCTTTATCAAGGGCGTCTTGATCATCGGCTGGCAAATTGCCGTTTTGGGTGGCGTAATAGGGCGATTGCCGCACTGTATCGTTGGCATCATACTCGTCAACCCGCCAAGCAAAGTACTCACTGCGGGTGAGAAATCCCTTGGGCAAGTCAGTTTGAAATACCCGCCCCAGCGGATCGTAGTGGCGCACAGCCGTCACGCCATGATCGGTCAAAATCCGCTCAGGCTGATATGCCGCCCCCTCAGCGTAGAAGGGTTCGTACTGCTTTACCACCTGGCCTTTGTTGTTGTAGACCGTGCGGCCTGTGGTTAACCAGCGATCGCTTGTGGTTTGTTCCACCACCGTGCCATCCGCTTGCACCACCCAAGCCAAACCCGGTTCCACTTGCTGCTTACTTTGTAGTGATCGCCCAAAGCCGTCCGAATAGTCGAGCTGAATTTGCACCGGGCTGGTGTCTCCTGCTGCCAAATCGCTGGTGTAGCGATGGCGCTGAATCTGGATACCGTAAAGCGGCTGCTGGCGTTCTTCCCACGCCATCAAGTCATAGGTATAGAAACGAGTTGTCTGTTGCAAATAGATCTGGGGATTAGCCAAAATGGCGTCCAGACTCAAATCTGCAGGCAAGCGGTATTGATCCAGGGGGCGATCGCCCCGCAGTTGATTGTTTTCACGGCCATAGCGACTGGAGACCCGCACTCGCCCTAGGGGGTCGTAGCCATACTCAGTGGTGTTTTGGTTGATGTCGATTACCCTTGCGGGCTGCAGGGCTTGATAGTCTGGGGCGACGGTTTGCACCAAGGATTGCTGGGCACTCAATCGAGCCGCAAGCTCCACCACGGCAAAGCGATAGGGGTCGTAGGCAACATCGGTGACCGTACCAAACTGATCGGTATAGCGCTGTCCCTGATAAAACGCCGTGGCGTCCCCATATTCTGCAATCACACCCGGATCAACGTAGTAAGCACTCCCCGTGGATCGCTGCCGTTCAACAAACGCGCCGCCATCGGCATCTAAGCTCAGCAGAATTTGATTCAGTCTGGGCTCCCTGGTATCGGCAAATAAGGTGGCCAACCCCTCAACTGGATAGATCGCCGTTTCTTGATTGTGCAACAGCCGTCGCCCGGTCGCTTGACCCAGGGCTAAGGCCCGAGTTTGAGCCTGATTCCAATAAACGCTACGCTGCCACATCAGCAACCGAGTGAAGCGCCCCGTCGCAGACTGGTGATAGTCCAATGCGGTTTGTTCAGGATTGGGATACTGATCAGCTAGCTCCTGCCAGCTATAGTAAGCCCCTTGATCGGGTTGCAGACCGCCCAGCTCAAACCGCTGGGTTTCGCTGGGAATGCCTAGACGATAAACACCTCCAGAGAGATGGATAAAGCTTTGGTAGGTGTAAGTGCCCTGAATTTGGCTTTGATCGGGATGATCGACTAGGGCGCGTTCGCGGCGACCATAGGCCACCCGGGCCTGGCGGGTGAGGCGGCCAAAGTCATCGTAGGCCAGCTTAAACTCATGGAGGATGCGGGGGTCATCCGGGTTGCGTTCGTAATGGTAGGTGAGGCGTTCCCGCACCATAGGCAAGTAGACAGAATTGTGGCCCGCCTGGGTCGGCTGCATAAACCGCAGGCGATAAGCGGTTTCACTCACCCGGTAGGGATGCCCGCTCAGTTGACTATTGTCATCTTCGCCGTAGATCTCTTCGCGCAACACCTTGCCCCGCAAAGCCCGGTACGCGACCTGTAGACTTTCCGCATCGCCAGCCCCTTCAAAGCTGCTGTCGGGGAGATCATAAGCCCGGCGATCGCCGCTGTAGTAGTCTTCGGCATACTGGCGACTGAGCATCCCGTCTCGTGCCCTTAACCCCGTGTGATACCAGGTTTTGGTGTGAATCGGCGGCGCGTGCAGGTCTGAGGGCAGCAGTTCAAAGGGGGGTTCCTCCAACAGGCTAGTGGTCGAAAATTGTTCAAAGCCTTCACTGTCCCAGCGCTCGACCAGGCCGAACCCAGCAAATTCTCGTTCGACAAAATCGTAGGCCCCATGATGATAGGTATAGCGACTCACCTGCTTGGTTTTGGCAATCAGGTCAATGCGCTCCGTTTTTTCCACTAACTGTACGGGAAACGGCAAGCGACTAATCCAGGGTTGCCCCGCCCGCCGATCGGCCAGATAAAACTGGGTGGAGGGAGCATAGCGAATGCGGGTCACGGCTCCCCGATGGTTGTCGATGCCGATCAGCAGATGGGGCTTAACCCCACCCGTAAAATCGTAAAACTGATGGCGTAGCGGATCAGTACCCGAGGTAAACACTAAGCAACTGGTGCCGTTGCCGCGAATGTCAGCAAACTGCACCTGGTTGAGCGTGTGGGGCGGCTCCGGCAGGGGAATCACGACCGGATCGCTAAAGCGATTGCCGCTTTGGTTGAAATATACCCGAGCTTCTTGCCCGGTGACGTAGACTAAGTCGGCAGTGCCTGAGCCGTCAATATCAGTGAGATAGAGGCGATCGGCATTGAAGCGCCCTTCAAAATGAGGCGCATTGGCCATCACCACTGGATGGCCAAAGTTGCCGTAGCCCAGGTTAGGCCAATACATCACGGCACCATTGCGTACCCGGACGCGATCGCTGAGGCCATCCCCCACCATATCCACCAGCAGTAGCTTTTCAGCCCCGCCCGGATCGGCTTGGACGGGGAGCTGGGGCGATCGCAGCGCCGTAATTGAGGGACTGTGCCCCGCCGTACCTGCCGAGGGGTAGACCCGCACCTGATCGGCTTCAAATAGCAGCAGGTCAGGGCGACCATCGCCGGTAACGTCGGTGGCATCAAAGTCAGGGTTGCTGTAATCTACCGGGGTGCCCTGAAAGGCTTGAAAATTGTCCCAACTCGTCTCTGAGTCCCGTTGATAATAGCCAGAACGACCCCCAGCGCGCACGTTTAACCGAGTAAATAGGCCGTCAGTAACAGTGTAAAGGGGGGGATTTTGAAACTGTTCAATCGGGTATTCTGCGAGGGGTTGTCCGTTTTCATAGACCCCGTTTCCCTGGGGGCGATAGTAGAGATGGGTGCCCTGGCGATCGTAAAACAGCCCCGTTATGCCTTCGCCGTAAATATCCAGCAGCTGATAGTCCGTGCCATCCAAACGTAGGGGCAAGCGGCTATGCTCGGCTTGCAGCGGTTGAAAGGTTTGGGCTAAAGGATCGTAGTCGCTGTAGTCAAAGGTGACGGGTGGCGTGGGCTGCACCTCAATACCATCGGGACTGCGCCGATAGCCGAAAGACTGTACCCCTTGCAAGAAGGTGATCACCGGAGATTCGGTGTAGGTCAAGTGTAGCGATCGCACCAAGGCATCCTGCACGCCCAACTCGTCAGGAAAATGGTGAAACACCAAAATATTGCGGCAGAGGCGATGGGTGCGGACTTCAAACCCCGCCCGATAGTCAGAGAAAGGATCGGGACGCGCTGACCAAGTATCACTGGGTTCGGCAGTTAACGATTCCAGATCGCTTAAGTCATAGTCACCATAGTCAAATACAACGCTAAAGGCCCATTGGGTTTGACCGTTGTCGTCAAAAAAGTTGCCGTACTCAATTTTGTGCAGGTAGCGCTGAACCGTCTGATCTCGACCCTGTTCATACACCGTATTGGCAATCCCCACCCCGTCTTCCGCTCGGTACGTGTAGCGAATCTGGTTGCCCCGACTGTCTTCGGTACGCTCAATTAACCACTGAAAGATTTGTCGGGGATTATCGGGATGGGCAATGCGAGCGATGGTTGATTCACCGTAAATACTGGTGACATTTTCCGCTGTGGTCACCCGCCAATGAATATCGCCATCGGCGCGGCGCGTCCAGCGCTCGACGCGCAAAAAGCTGCCCTCAGTGCGGGTGCGATAGCGCCGAATTCGGTAAGTGCCGTTATCGCCATCAAAGTCTTGCGTTACCCACTGGTCGCCCTGCTCAATTAACGTTGGCACCAAGTACTCTGCATTGGAGAGCACAAACTCATCAGCGTCAGAATAGTCGGGCAGGCGCTTTTCGGTGCGGCGAACAATGTGGGGGGTTGACAGGCTAAAGCCAAGGCCAAATGGCCCCTGGGAACTACCAGAACTATAGCTTAAGGATAAATCAAGGCTGAGGTCGCGGGCCGCTGGGGTCTCAATGGGAAGGGTGAAACTGGCCGTTCCGGTGAATGAGCTGGGTTGAAAGGTTTCCCCTACGCCTCGGATCGCGCCACCGCCTTTGGGCAGCCGAATCTGAGGCAAGCTAATGCCCGGTTGCGACTCTTGCATGTATACACCTTAATAGTTGATTCAAACTTGGCAGGCCGGATAAACAAAAAGCACCCAGTAATCCCATGCCTGCATTCGCAATAGATTGACGTTGCCGATTGATTTTTAACGACCTTGGCCCTGAGTGATGAGCCCAAATTCATCTGTCAAATAATTTATAAGATTTATAGAGACAGACCACACAAAGGCCATTTCTAAAAGTGTGCGCTATGTTACTGCCCTAGCCACCCAAAACCATAGCCAAAATGATCTAGTTCTGGCACCCCTCCAGACAAGAAAATTAACGGATCTAAGTTTTTGTTTAAGTCTGGATATTCGACTATCAGGCTTATCCAGCGATCGCTTTATTAATTCTATTTGTCACAATACGAGACGAAATTCTGACAACTTCTAACAAAATCCTGCAATTTTGAAAAAATAAAACCCTAATGTGTTTCCTCAGGATGATGAGACTCAACGTAGTTAATAATCAGCGGGAGTAAATGTTCGCGAGTGTACCCTAAAACAGAGCGATCAAACTGTTCCCATTCCCTGGGGTGAACAAAGACAGCGGGTTCTAAAATACCCCAAAGTTCGTCATAGCGAGTGATATGAATGTGAGCTAAGGCACGGTGGCCAAAATATTGGCGTTCGTAGGCCAAGTTGATGGTGGTTGGGCTAGCAGTGTCGATGTCGTCAACATAGATATCTGATTGACATGCTAGGGCAGCCGCAAACAGCGGATCTTGATCTTCTAATTGACTCGAATCTTCCTGTTTCCAAGTGCGATCGGCCAAGTCAGGGATGACATCGCTGCGTCGCCAACAGGCGGCTATTTGTCCCCACCGCGTTTTAGGGTGGCGCAGATAGAGAAAACAGCGATCGTAACTCAGTATCTCTCCCAATAGAGGCAACACCGCCTCGAACACAGTCGCTGGATCGTAATGGGCTTGAAGAATATCGGCTAGGGCAGGTGGCATTTGGAGTCGAGTCATCAGTCGGCGGCTAAAGGATGGGAGTGAAACGATTGAGCATTGGCAGCACCTGCCGGAAAGCATTGCATCGCCGTCGTATTCCCATCTTGACTGATCAGTTGGCTGATCGCTGTGGCTAACTCTAAATCAAGTTCGGTTAAGCCGCCTGCGTCGTGGGTGGTCAAATTTAAGGTGAGGCGATTGTAAGTCACTTGAATGTCGGGGTGGTGGGCTAGTCGCTCAGCCGGATCGACCAAGCGGTTAATGAAGGCGATCGCGCCGACAAAATCCTCAAATTCACACGTTGTGGTCAACTGGGTGCCCACCACAGTCCACTCGGGCAACGTCCGCAATCGAAATTCAACAGCAGCGGGTGTCAACGCTTCAGGGAGTTCAGCCTGGGCGATCGCCATTGGAGGCCATACCCCCATTCCGAAAACCATGCCAAGTAAGGTCAAATACTGCGATCGCTTGAACAAAAGAATACTCATGGAACAGCACCTTTCATTATGCGAATCTACCCCTACCGCCCGCAAGTGCACTGCACAAACGAAAAGTCTTGACCATTAGGCCAAGACTTTTGAAGCACTATTTAGAGCTGTTCAGATAGGTTGGAAGAGTAGGCGCGTCAGGTCTTTGGGCTGTTCTGATAGGTGGTTTCACATCCCCTCGGACACTGCAAAGCAGGGGAAACGATAAAAACCCTGCACCACGAACTTCAACCTTGAACTTGGCATCAACCCGATTCAATCTAGAAGAGTGCTAATCACACTGCCGCCGCTCACTCACCGCCCTGCCATCGTTCCCCTCCGGACAGTCATTACCAAGGCAAACAGCAAAACCCTTGGGATAAACGGCTAACGCTAAATTGATTTTAGAAGTTGATTGAGGCTCAACGATATCTACTAAAACCTTAGCGGGGGGAGGGCCTAAAATGTAGCCTACTTTACAATGCTTTAAGCATCCCTATACATTGTGCGACTCAATTGTCGTCGTTGATGTTGTTGACGGTTGAACTGTCGTTCCGCTTCTGAGAGCACAGCCGTAGGTTGAGGCGGGCGCATGTCCCACTGCACCTCGGCCAGCAAGGCTAGGGTGCCTGCCATCACAATGCCAGTCGATAAAAACTGCCAGCTGGGGCTCAACATCACCGTGGGAATTGCCAACCCGTGAAGCACCGCAGCGATTAAAAACGTGCGCGATCGCATGCCAATGCCCATCAACCCGTAGCCCACTGCCGTTAGCCCCAACCACAGTGGGCATAGACCCATCAAAATTACAACTGACAGGCTCAGCACATGACCCCCAAAAAACATCCCGCCAAAAATGCCAAAGTCTGTCAAGCCAATGCCTAGGGCCATCAGTGCAGCCCAGAGATAAATCAACCAGCGGAATCGCTCTACAGCCACCCAAAACCAGGCGAGATAAACCATCACCCCAATCCCAACAGCGGTGAGGGCAGACCAGGCGATCGCTTGCTCAGCCCAACTCACCCCGGAAAACTGAGCCACCCCAAAAATGATGGCCGTAATCCAGGCCCAGACAACAAAGACCTGATCGATGCGGGTATAGCGGAGCGACAACACCACGCGATCGCCCACCTGCCAATGCACCTTAATCAACCCATATAAATCTTGAATATCTAACGCTGTCTGCTTGCGCCGCAAAATCGGCTCCCGCCCATTAAAAAACACCATAGGTTTAAAAACAATATGTATCTTTGTTAAGAAATATTACCAAATTTTTCGGATTCCACCCCTGCAATATTGCGTAACTCCCCCACTCCCAGGCCGGATTTTGGATTTTGGCTTGTCTTGGATTTTGGATTGTCAGAGCCATCTCCCCTGCTCCCCCACTCCCTCAGCCTCCCCCACTCCCCCTTTACGCCGCTCTCACAAACCCTTGCTCCCCAAAATACCGCCGATACAAATCACACCTCGGCACTACACCATCAGCGTTGAGCCTCACCAGCCCCAAACTTTCAAGCTGACACGCCACGATCAGATCGACCTCGGCAGGGCGATCGCTCGTCATAATTCGCTGGAGATTGACTTTGAGATCTTCATCAAGTGCGATGGTGGCTAAACACTGACGCAGGTGTTGACTGTAAATACCCGTGGGAAAGGTTGCCTTTTGAATGAGCTGATCGTGGGTTACCGTACCTTGAGCGAGGTGATAAAGGGCAAGGCGAGTCAAGCTAGGATGGCCGCCTAGCAGATTAAATAAGGGTTTAAGACAAGCAGGATTTTCGGCCCAGTCCAGGCCATGGAGAAGGCTGAGGGTTTGGACTTGAGTGGGAGTAAAATCAGTTAACGACAAGGAAATCCCCAGATTTAAGGGGAGCTGACCCGTAGGCATCGGTAAGTAAAGATCATGGCTGTGGGCAATCACCCAGCGGAGCTTTTGCCAAGTTGGCAGTTCACAGGCGTCTTCGTACCATGAGCGCAGCAACAACAAGAATTCGCTGGCAATTTCAGGATAGTTAAACAACACATTAACGTCATCCAGGGCGATTAGTAGAGGTTGCTCTAATCGAGCTAATAGACAATTTTCAAAATAGCTGCTGCAGCTGACTTTGCAACCCAGTTCAGCGTCCCAATAGTGGTCAAGTTCACAGGTCAAATTCAGTTGGCGGCTAATGTTGGCACAAATCCAACGGAGAAAGCGTTCGAAGCTGCTGAAGACTAAGCGATCAGCTCGGCAAAAGTTGATGCTGACAGTCGCCATATTTTCGATTTGAGCCTGATGAACGATGCGTCGCAACAGAGACGTTTTACCCATTTGGCGGGGCGCACGAATGCGGACAAATCCGCCAGGGCGGGTGATCTCGGCGTAGGCACGAGCTTCTAATGGGGGACGCTGGATGTAGAACTTTGAGTGCAGCGGCACTGGCCCATTGGGATAGGCGAGTGTGGTGTTGGGCCAAAGTTGGGGGGGCAGTTGCAGGGGGGCTGGCGGGGAATTTTTAGGGGCGATCGCTTGTCGCCGCGCCTGCCGACTCAACACAGAACGCACATTGCTTTTAGAGATTTTTTGGCCCAGGGTGTCGGAGAGCAGATGCCAAAGGCGGAAACCCACATCGCGCACGTAGCTATGGTCGTAATCGCAGATTTGAGCAATTTCGGCGTAGGTTTTGCCGTCCCAGACGTGACAGAAGATAGTCTCTTGCAGAGTATTGAGGCTGTGTTGGGGCAACACGCGATCGAGGATCGAGAGAGCTTCAGGGTTCACAATATGAAATCCGATTATTTCAAGCAGTTGAGCCTATGATGTCGGGTCGTGATTAAGGGGCTATGAATCTTGTATAAGAGTTGTTTTGGGGATTTCCTAAGGATTTAAGGGTCAACCTATGGGCTGTTCTCAGATTTCGAGATAGGGCTTAAGCAGACTCTCAGTTTTTGTACGGCAAAGATTCATTTATTTAAGCAACAGTAACTAAGCAAACCCCTAGCCCCCTAAACTTTTCGTCCCCTCCCCAGCAACTACCGATTTTTCCCAACAGACACCCCCTGAGTCGCCAATTACAATCGGCGATATCCTGCGGGTGGAAGTCGCAATATCAAGGAACTGACATGCAGCGATTAAAAGACCAAACAGCTCTGGTAACCGGTGGAAGTTCAGGAATTGGGGCAGCGGTAGCGATCGCTTTGGCAGATGCCGGAGCAAAGGTCGGGGTTAACTATTCCCGCAGCTCGAAGGGGGCTGAAGCGGTGGTCGATGAAATTAAGCAGAAGGGCGGGGACGCGATCGCGATTCAGGCTGATGTCAGCCAAGAAGATCAGGTCAAGGCCATGTTTGCCAAGATGTCCGAGGCCTATGATACAGTCGATATCTTAGTCAACAATGCGGGGCTGCAGCAGGATGCCAACCTGGTCGACATGACACTAGATCAGTGGAAGTTGGTGATTGATGTCAATCTGACTGGACAATTCTTGTGCGCTAGGGAAGCAGTCAAGGAATTTTTACGCCGGGGGGTAGTCCCAGCGCGATCTTGCGCGGCAGGCAAAATCATCTGCATGAGTTCGGTTCACGAGGTGATTCCCTGGGCGGGGCACTGTAACTATGCGGCGTCTAAAGGCGGGGTGATGTTGCTGATGCAAAGCATGGCCCAAGAACTAGCTCCCCATAAGATTCGCATCAATAGCATTGGCCCAGGGGCAATCAAAACCCCGATTAACACTTCTGCTTGGGATACCCCAGAAGCTGAAGCCGAACTGCTGAAGCTGATTCCCTATCAGCGGGTAGGGATTCCAGAAGATATCGGTAGAGCTGCCGTATGGCTAGCTTCAGATGAATCCGATTATGTCAATGGCACCACCTTGTTTGTCGATGGTGGGATGACCCTTTATCCCGGCTTTGCCACAGGAGGGTGATAACCCATGACATCCATGCAGAGGTGCTAAAACCATGCAGTTTATGACCGATACCGGCATCACCGTAACCGCTGTTACTACCGAGCAAATGATCGAAGTAGAACCATGTTTACCGCACTGCGTGACCACTGGCCCGAATATCTGATCGAAGCCTGGGGACTGGGAATGTTCATGGTGTCGGCGGGAGGTTTTGCCACGCTTCTATACGCCCCTAGTTCACCAGCGCCAGGGTGGTTTCCCAATCTATTTTTGCGGGGGACGCTGATGGGCATTGCGATGGGGCTGACCGCGATCGCGATCATTTATTCCCCCTGGGGCAAGCGCTCTGGGGCCCATATTAACCCCGCTGTCACCCTGGCTTTCTTCCGGCTCAAAAAGCTGGCCCCTTGGGACGCCCTGTTTTACGTGGTATCCCAGTTTATTGGCGGCTTAGCGGGGGTGCTATTAGTCGCTGTACTCGTGGGGGAGGCGTTTACAAGCATACCCGTCAATTATGTGGTCACGGTTCCTGGTATTTGGGGCTGGCTGGCGGCGCTAATGACTGAAGCGCTAATGTCTTTTGGGCTGATGCTGATGGTATTGGGCGTCTCCAATCATCCCCGCTGGAATCAATACACCGGGGTGTTTTCTGGGGTGCTTGTTGCCACTTACATCTCCCTAGCTGCCCCCATTTCAGGCATGAGCATCAACCCCGCCCGCACTTTTGCCTCCAGCCTGCCTGCCCAGGTCTGGACTGGGTTTTGGATCTACTATATTGCCCCGCCCCTGGCCATGCTGGCAGCCACCGAAATTTATCTATCCCGGTCGCAACGGCCTACCCGCCAGATCTGCGGCAAACTTTGCCCCAATACCGAAACAGGCTGTATTGCCCCCGAGTGTGGGTGTGTGGCGTTTGAGCGTAAGACAGAGGGGATGGGGAGTAAGGGGGTGATGGGGTGATGGCGGAGTCAGAGGACTTCAACCCTGACATCCTCAAATTTAGTTTTTATTCGTTAATGGTTAATGGGAGAACTTGACTATGAGCCAATCACTCAACACCGATCCTCAAAAGTGGTGGAATAGTGGGGTTATTTACCAGATTTATCCCCTCACCTTTGCGGATGGCAATGGTGACGGTACAGGTGATTTGAGGGGCATTATTGATCGCCTAGATTACCTCAACGATGGCAATCCCAATAGTGAAAAATCTCTGGGCGTCGATGCTATTTGGCTCTCTCCGATTAATCAGTCACCCATGTTCGACAACGGCTACGACATCAGCAACTATAACGATGTCTGCCCCATTTTTGGCACCTTGGCCGACTTTGAAGAACTGATCGAAGCGGCCCATCGGCGGGAGATTAAGGTGATCCTCGATCTGGTGGTTAATCACACTTCGAATCAACACCCCTGGTTTATTGAATCGAGCGCCAGTCGTGACAATCCCAAAGCAGACTGGTATCTCTGGCAAGAACCCCTAGAAGGGAGAGACTTACCCAACAACTGGCTGTCCTATTTTGGCGGCACTGGCTGGACCCACTGTGATGAGCGTAACCAATGCTATTTCCACACCTTTAACCAAAACCAACCCGATTTAAACTGGCAGAACCCAGCAGTCCGCGAAGCCGTTTATGACATCGTGCGCTTTTGGCTTGACAAAGGCGTGGATGGATTTCGCCTCGATGCCTCCAGCGTCTACAGCAAAGATCCTTACTTTCGCGACAACCCGATGAAGTATGGGGCGTCGGATCAAAATGCTTACAACAACCAGCACCATCTCTATGAGAAAAATCTGCCGGAAAATCATCAAATCATTCAAGAAATTCGGGCAATTTTAGACGCATACGGCGATCGCGTCTTGATTGGCGAAACCTTCATCGACAGCCGTCTCTACGATTCAACTGTATTCTATGGGGTCAACAACAGCGAACTGCATCTGCCCCTTACCTTTGAGTTTCCCTTTAGCCCCTGGTATCCCGGCTATCTTCAGCGAGAAATTGAAAAGAAAGAAAAAGTCACGCCGCCCACCGCCTGTCCTAGCTATTTCTTAGACAACCATGATATTCCTCGCCACCTCTCGCGCTGGGTGGAGTGCAGCTTGTGTGTCGATTCCGATGCGATTGCCAAAGCTGCCGCTACCCTCTTGCTGACGGTGCGGGGTACCCCCATTCTTTACTATGGCCAAGAACTGGGCATGGTCGATAACGTAGACATTCCGCCGGAGAAACTCCAAGACAAGGCGGTCATGCCTAACGAAATGGGGGAAACGCCGCCGCCCCGTGACGGTGCCCGCACCCCCATGCAGTGGGATACCTCAGCCCATGCCGGGTTTAGCTTCGGCAAAGACGTGGAGCCCTGGCTACCTGTCCACACCAATTACGCTGAGGTGAATGTAGAAACTGAGCTAGCTCAGCCCGATTCGATCTTGATCTTTTATCAACAGCTGATCCGCGTGCGGAAGCAAAGTAAGGCACTGCAAACGGGCAAATGGCGATCGCTGATTCACTATCCCCACGAACATATGGCCTATCTGCGTCAAACCGACGATGAAACCGTATTGGTGGTGATCAATTTTGCCTATGAACAGCCATTTGCAATCGATGTGCCCGTTGCCAGGGAGAACTGGACAGTGCTGTTGTCCACGCACTATGAAAGCGGCAAATTGATCGACTTGGCTGAAAATCTCCAACCGTTCGAGGTCTCAATTTTGCAGACGACGACGTAGGGGCGCATAGCTTGTGCCCTATAGCCCCAATGTGCCCCTAATGATTGGCTCCCAATGTCTTCCCTAAGCCTAAAATATGCCGAATATGCGGGTTGGCCCGATGCACTTTGGATCGAAGCCGAACGCTTGACCCTAATGCTGGTGCCCCAGGTCGGGGGACGCGTCATGGGACTGCACTGGTACAACTACCCGATTTATTGGGTGAATCCATCTCTCGGTGGGAAACCCATCGATGTGGCTTTAATTACCCCGCCTGCAACGGCCAAAGCTGACCTCGGTTTTTTGCTGTGGGGCGGGAGCAAAACCTGGCTTGCCCCCCAAGATCGTTGGCACAGTGGCTTACCGTTTCTCGATCTTGACAGTGGCGCTTACCGCTTAAACGTACTTGAAGAGGTTGACACCCAAGTCTCTGTGGTCATGACCAGCCCCATTTGTCGTGAAACAGGTGTGCAGTTGACCCGCACCATTTCTTTGGGAACCGAAGTTGACTGCTGGCAAGTTACCCATCAGATGACGAATTGTAGCGATCGCTCAACGACCTGGGGCCTGTGGAGCAACGTCATGGTCAGGCGTCCGGCTACGGTGTTTTTGCCCACCCGTGATTCATCTCAGTTTCCGGACGGGGTGAAAACTTTTGAATCTGAAGGGGATTCGATACAGGCGCGATCGCAGGTCATGACCTGGCAAGACTCGCAAGTTGCAATTCGGTGCGATCGCCCGATTAAATTCAAATTCGGCGTCGATAGCGAATTGGGCCAGTTGTTAGCAGTTTATCCCTTACCCGATGGCCAGTTTTTGGGCCATGTCAAACAGTTCAACACCTTTCATCCCGAATCCTATGGTCATGGCTGCGTGATTGAAGTTTTCAACGCTGTTGAATATCCCTACCTGGAATTAGAAATTCATGACTCAGTGCATACCTTGGCACCCGGCGAGAGTCGTACCTTTGTCGAAACCAATCGGTTGGTAACCCTCAACGCCATGCCCACGACGACTACCGATATTAATGCTGTGGTGATGTTAGGTGAACTGTGTTGAGAGCTGTCCATATATCTGTGATGGCCCCCCAGGGCCGACTTTGACCATCGCCTAAAAGAACAGCTGTCATTAATCCCTGAGAACGCTTGCTATGGCTAACCCAGATCATGTCAATCATCTTAAAAAAGGGGCAATCCACTGGAATCAGTGGCGCAAAAAGCATCCCGGCATTAGCCCTAATTTTAACGGTGCTGATTGTCGAGGCTGTCGCCTCCAGGGTGCGCAGCTCCGGCAAAGCGATCTCCACGACAACGACCTGCTGCATGCGGATTTGAGTCATGCGGATTTAAGCCATGCTGACCTCAGCCATGCTTCCCTCCGTAAAACAGATTTTAGTAACGCTTATTTACCTGCTGCCAAGTTAATGGGAACCGATGCTCGGGCCGCTAATTTTAGTCAAGCCAACTTGGCCGGGGCTGATTTGACCTATGCCAATTTAGGCACAGCAAAGTTAATCGAAACTGATTTGAGTCGAGCCAATCTAATCAAGGCAGATTTAACCCAAGCCACACTAAAGCATGCAAATCTACAAACCGCAGATTTAAGTGGGGCCAATCTCAACGGGACTGATATGAGTCAAGCCAGTTTGCAAAACGCTGATTTACGGGGGGTTAGCTTTGTAGACGCCATCTTCAAAGAGGCTAATCTAAACGGTGCTCAATTAGATGTTAACTGCCGACAATATGCTCAATCTGGGGGCGGCATTTTAGATTGAACTACCACACTTTTAACTCAGCACTGGTGAAGAGACTATGGCAGACTATTACGACATCATTATTATTGGTACGGGTGCCGGCGGCGGTACTTTAGCCCATCGACTTGCAGAGACTGGTAAACACATTTTGGTGCTAGAGCGGGGAGACTTTTTGCCCCGCGAAAAAGCCAATTGGGATGCTGCGGCTGTCTATCAAAATGAACGCTACCACACCCATGAGTGCTGGTATGACAGCGAGGGTGAAGCCTTTCGCCCCCAGATGAGCTATTGGGTGGGGGGCAACACCAAGGTCTATGGGGCAGCGCTACTGCGGTTGCGCAAGCGAGATTTTGAAGCTGTTGAGCACAAAGACGGGATTTCACCCGCTTGGCCCCTAACCTACGATGACTTTGAACCCTATTACGCGAGTGCAGAAGCGCTCTACGATGTCCACGGACAACAAGGTGAAGACCCCACTGAACCCTTCCGGAGTGGCGATTATCCCCACCCGGCAGTCCGCCATGAAGCCCGTATGCAGGCGATCGCAGATGGACTCACCCACCAAGGACTAGCGCCTTTTCACCTGCCTCTGGGGTTGAAGCTCAATGAAGTGGATAAAACTCTGGGAGCCTGTATTCGCTGCGATTCTTGTGATGGATTTCCCTGTTTGGTGCAGGGCAAAGCGGACGCGGAGGTCAACGGCATTCAACCCGTTCGCCATCAATCCAACATTACTCTGCTCACCCAAGCCCTGGTGACGCGATTACACACCAGTCCCACTGGACGAGAAGTGACGGCGGTCGACGCTACTGTCGGGGGTGAACCTCAGACCTTTCAGGCTGATATTGTCGTTGTTGCCTGTGGTGCAATTAACTCAGCCGCGCTGCTATTGCGTTCAGCTAACGATGCCCACCCCAATGGCCTGGCCAACCGATCTGACCAAGTCGGGCGTAACCTGATGAAGCACTTGACCACAGCGATCGTGGCCCTCAACACCACCCCCAACCCAGACATTTATCAAAAGACGATTGCCGTCAGCGATTTCTACTGGGGTGAACCCGATTTCCCCTATCCCATGGGATTTGTGCAAAACACAGGCAACGTGCTGAAAGACATGATTCCGGCAGAGGCGCCTAAGTTGTTAGCTCCCTTTGTTAAATTGGTGCCCGGTTCAGAACTCCAACGCGTCTCAGAATACGCCACGGGTTGGTGGTTACAAACGGAAGACTTGCCTGAGGCCAACAACCGGGTGCAGGTGATAGACGGCAACATTCACCTGGATTACACGCCGAATAATACTGAAGCAGGCGATCGCTTGATTACCCGCTGGACCCAAATTCTTAAGGCTGTTGATCGTTCAGAACACTTGATTCCCTTTGGCATTTACCCCCGCAACAAAACGCCGTTGCAAGTGGTGGGCCACCAGTGCGGCACCTGTAAATTTGGTGAGGATCCCACCACCTCAGTCCTGGATTTGAGTTGCAAAACCCATGACATCGACAACCTATATGTCGTAGACAGCAGCTTCTTTCCTTCGAGCAGCGGCGTCAATCCGACGTTGACGATTATTGCCAATGCCCTGCGGGTGGGCGATCGGATTGTAGAACGGTTGGGCTAAATCCAGATTGCGCTAAGGGTGAGGGATAAAAGCGATTTTAGATTTTGGACTTTAGATTTTGGATTGCCACCCCCGCTTCCCCACTCCCCCATCTCCCCCACTCCCCATCTCCCTCACTCCCCCCTTCTCCCATGAAATTTTTCAAGTACACCACCCTCGCCCTCCTCACTGCCAGCGCCAGTCTGTGGCTACAAAGTGGGGCTATCAATGCGATCGCCTCACGTGGACAAGCGGCTCCAGTAATGACCCTCCAGGGCCGGTCTGCAACCATCGCATCGCCAAATCTGCAAATTGCTCAAGCAGCGCTGCAATCCATCCAGGTTCAGGCGGTTCCCACAGTGGGGATGACGGTGTCAGACATGGAGCAGTCCATTCGCTTTTATACGGAAGTGCTGAGCTTTCAAAAGATCTCTGATGTGGAGGTGCACGGGCGTGATTATGAACGCCTGCAAGGGGTGTTTGGGGTGCGGCTGCGACGAGTGGAGCTGCAACTGGGGGATGAAGTGATTGAACTGACCCAGTATCTGACGCCCCAGGGTCGTCCCATTCCCGGGGATTCGCGCAGCAATGACTTGTGGTTTCAGCACATTGCCATTGTGGTCAGCGATATGGATGCGGCCTATGCCAGGTTGCGGCAATTTAATGTGCAGCACGTGTCTACCGGGCCTCAAACCCTGCCCGATTCTATTCCTGCCGCTGCCGGGATCTCGGCCTTCTATTTTCAAGATCCTGATGGCCACAATTTAGAGATCATTGCCTATCCCGAAGACAAAGGGGATCCTCGCTGGCAAAGTAACGAGTCGCTGTTCCTCGGCATTGATCACACCGCCATTGGCGTTGCCGATACGGCCACTAGTTTGGCTTTCTATCAGGATTTACTCGGTCTGGAAGTTGCTGGAGAAAGCATGAACTTTGGTACCGAGCAAGAACATCTGAACAATGTCTTTGGTGCTCGGCTGCGCATTAGTGGTTTACGGGCAGAGGGCGGCATTGCGGTGGAGTTTTTAGACTATTTATCGCCAGCGACCGGGCGGCCCTACCCGGCAGATTCGACCCCGATCGACCTGTGGCATTGGGATATTACGATGACCGTTGCCGATGCTGAAGCCGCCGCCCAGCGACTCCAGCAGGCGGGGGTGCCATTCATTTCTTCCGGGGTGGTTGAGTTACCCAATAATGATTTTGGTTTTCGTAAAGGATTTTTAGTGAGAGATCCCGATGGCCATGCGGTACGCATAATTGAGCGGTGACGATTTAAATCACATCCGATGTGAATACTTGAACTTTGATCTAGGGGAAAAGCTATGGATCTGGATGTGGACGAGGTGTAGGAATCACAATGATTCAATTTGGTCGAGATATCTGCGGCGATTTAGCCCAGGCTGAGCAGCGAGAATGGCTAGTCACCAATGGCATTGGAGGCTATGCCTGTGGCACGGTTGCGGGGCTACTCAGCCGTCACTATCACGGGTTGCTGGTGGCGGCGCTTAAACCACCTTTGGATCGAACGTTGCTGGTGGCCAAGCTGGATGAAACGGTGTACTACGCCCAGCAGTCGTTTTCGCTCAACTGCGATCGCTGGTCAGATGACTCCATTGCTGAGCAAGGTCACCACCTGATGGAGCGTTTTCACCTAGCGGGTACGGTGCCCGTCTGGACGTTTGCCTGTGGTGATGCCCTGATTGAAAAGCGCATCTGGATGCAGGCGGGAGCCAATACGACCTACTGCCGCTATACCATTCGCCGCGCTAGCGAACCGATTACCCTGCGACTCAAGGCCTTGGTCAACTACCGCAGCCACCATCACAGCACCCAAGCCGATGGCTGGCGCATGAAGGTAGATAAGATTCCCACTGGGGTAAAAATTACCGCCTTTGAAAACGCCACACCGTTTTATCTGTTTAACCCAGATGGATCGAGCATCGCCGCTGGCACCTGGTATCACGACTATGGGTTGGCACTTGAGCGTTATCGGGGTCTGCCCGCCCTCGACGATCATTTGCATGGGGCGACCTTTCAAGCCACGGTGTCGGTGGGGCAGTCATTTACGGTAGTGGTGAGCACGGATGCATCACCGAATTTGGATGGAGATGCGGCACTGGCAGCCCATACGGCAGCGGAACAGCAATTGCTTCAGAGCTGGTACGATGCCCCCTATTTGCAAACGCGTTCCGCTGTGTCCCCTAATGAATCAAAAGATTGGCCCAAAAATTGGCCCAAAAATTGGCTAGAACAGTTGGTCTTAGCAGCCGATCAATTTATCGTGGCGCGGTCATTACCCGGTGAAGCTGACGGCAAGACTATCATTGCCGGCTATCCCTGGTTTGGCGATTGGGGCCGAGACACGATGATCAGTTTACCGGGGTTGGCGATCGCGACCGGACGCCCCGAAGTGGCCCGCCCGATTCTGCGCACCTTTACCCGCTATCTGGATCAGGGCATGCTGCCCAATCTGTTTCCAGAAGCGGGGGCAACGCCGGAGTACAACACTGTTGATGCAGTGCTGTGGTTGTTTGAATCGATTCGGGCCTATATGACGGCTACCGCCGATGAGGCTTTGCTGCAAGAGCTATTCCCGGCCTTAGAGTCGGCGATCAACTGGCACCAAAAAGGCACCCGCTACAACATTCATCTCGACACTGATGGATTAATTTACGCCGGAGAATCGGGGGTGCAACTGACCTGGATGGATGCCAAAGTGGGTGACTGGGTGGTAACGCCCCGAGTGGGTAAACCGATTGAGGTGAACGCCCTGTGGGTGAATGCTTTGCACGTCATGGTGGAGTTTGCCCAGCGCCTCGGCAAACCAACGGATCGCTATGAGGCATTGGTTGAAAAGGCTCAACAAGGATTTCAGCGATTTTGGAACCCAGCTTTGGGATATTGCTACGACGTGATCGACACGCCAGATGGCGATGATCCGTCTTTGCGACCCAACCAGATTTTTGCGGTGGCCCTGCCTGCGGCCGGAGCAAATGTTTTGCTCAAGCCGAATCAGCAAAAGGCGATTGTGGATGTGGTGGCGGGGCAGTTGTTAACGTCCCACGGGTTGCGATCGCTGGCGCCACGGCATCCAGATTATGTCGGAATCTATGGTGGTGACCCGCTGCAGCGAGACGGCTCGTACCATCAGGGTACAGTCTGGGGGTGGTTGCTGGGGCCGTTTGTGCAGGCTCACTATAAGGTGTACAAAAATGCCGCGATCGCCCGCAGTTTTCTCTCCCCGATGCAGGATCATCTTAGGTCGGGATGTGTGGGGACGCTAAGCGAGATTTTTGATGGGGATGCGCCGATGCCACCTCGTGGGGCGTTTGCTCAGGCTTGGACGGTGGCGGAGGTGTTGCGGGCTTGGCAGTTGTTGGGGGATGGGGGGGAATGAGTTTAGGCAGTTTTGTGTGGGTGCTGTTCACGGTTGTGCGCGTTGGGGTGATATGAGAGGGCGGCGGTTTAAACCAAGTAGCTGTGTTGGAGCCGTTTGTTCCGAGGGGACTAGCCCCCTCGCGCTCCCCCAGCAGGGCGTTCCGCCGCCCTGCACCCCGCGGACTAGGTTGTCTGCTGAGTCCGATCAATCGCTTCGCATTGCACGACTTGCGAGGGAGGTATTTGTTTAGGCAACTTGTTTGAATGTAATTTGTTGAGCTGTCCTTAGATATTTCTCCCCCTCTCCCCCTCTCCCTCTCCCCCTACTTCCTGCTCCTTATCTCCCCATCCCCCCCTCTCCCCATCCCCCCCTCTCCCCACCTGTCCAATAACCCATCGCTACCAACTGTTACCCCTCCTCAAAACCACTTCCTCAAAACCATGACGCCAGAACATCAACGCCTCCAAGACACGCAAACGCCCTGGAAAAAGTGGGGGCCGTATCTCAGTGAACGCCAGTGGGGTACGGTGCGTGAAGACTACAGTCCCTATGGTGAAGCGTGGGATTATTTTTCCCATGATCAGTCCCATTCCCGGGCTTATCGCTGGGGTGAGGATGGGTTGTTGGGGATTAGTGATGATAAGCAGCGGCTTTGTTTTGCGATCGCGTTGTGGAATGGCAATGACCCGGTGCTCAAAGAACGGCTATTTGGCCTCACGGGGAACCAGGGCAACCATGGTGAAGACGTGAAGGAATACTATTTTTATTTGGACAGTACGCCCACCCATTCCTATTTAAAGGGGCTCTACAAATATCCCCAGGCGGAATACCCCTATGGGGAACTGGTGCAGGTTAATCAGGAGCGGGGGCGTGGGGGTTTTGAATACGAATTGCTGGATACGGGGGTATTTGAGGGCGATCGCTATTTTGATGTGCAGGTGGAATATGCCAAGGCTACTGCCGAAGACATTTTGATTCAGGTGTCGGTGACTAATCGCAGCCCGGAAGCGGCTCCGGTGCAGGTATTGCCCACCCTCTGGTTTCGCAACACCTGGAGTTGGGGCGATGGGGGTGAAAAGCCGACCATCGAAAAATCAACTGACACCGCTTGCGAAGTTAGCCATCCCGAATTGGGGCAACTGTGGTTTTATACCGCAGCTGTACCGCGGCTATTTACAGAAAATGAAACTAACTATCAAAAAGTATTTGACGCCGAAAACGCCTCACCCTATGTCAAAGATGGCATTCACCGGGCTGTGATTCATGGTGAAGCCGATGCGGTTAACCCCGCTCAAACGGGGACCAAAGTTGCAGCCCACTACAGTTTTACGCTGCAACCGGGGGAAACTCGGGTGGTGAAGCTGCGCCTCAGCGATCGCGCCAATCTCCCCAATCCCCTCGGGAACGAGTTCGATCAGTTGTTCCAAACCCGCCTGCAAGAGACCGATGCGTTTTATGACCAACTGGTACCCGCTTCAATGGATAGCGACAAGCGCAATGTGCAGCGCCAAGCCTTCGCTGGACTGATGTGGACGAAGCAGTATTACCGCTTTGACGTTAGTCGCTGGCTTGAGGGTGACCCCAATATGCCAACACCGCCAACGGAACACCAAACCGGACGCAACCATCAGTGGAAGCATTTGGATAGTGACGACATTATCTCCATGCCCGACAAGTGGGAATATCCTTGGTTTGCCGCTTGGGATTTAGCCTTTCACTGCATTCCCATCGCCATGATTGACCCTGAGTTTGCCAAGTATCAGCTCGATATCATGACGCGGGAATGGTACATGCACCCCAATGGGCAAATCCCTGCCTACGAGTGGGCTTTCGGTGATGTCAACCCGCCTGTCCATGCCTGGGCAACATGGCGCGTCTATAAAATTGAGCAAAAAAGAACGGGCAAGGGGGATCGCGCTTTTCTCGAACGGGTATTTCAAAAGCTGCTGCTGAACTTTACTTGGTGGGTCAATCGCAAAGACGCCGAAGGGAGCAACGTATTTGAAGGCGGCTTTTTGGGCCTCGACAACATTGGTGTGTTTGACCGCAGTGCCCCATTGCCGACGGGTGGCCATATTGAACAGGCCGATGGCACTAGCTGGATGGCCATGTACTGCCTGAATATGCTCACCATTGCCCTAGAGCTAGCCATGGAGAACCCAGTCTACGAAGACATGGCCACCAAGTTCTTTGAACACTTCATCTACATCGCTGATGCCATGAACCACATTGGCGGTGGCGATAAAACTCAGCTTTGGGATGATCAAGACGGCTTCTTTTATGATGTGTTGCACTTACCCAACCATGAACGGGTGCAGCTCAAGGTGCGATCGATGGTGGGGCTGATTCCCCTCTATGCAGTCACTACTTTAGAACCCAAATTACTGGCTAGGCTGACGGGCTTCAAAGAACGCCTAACCTGGTTTGAAAAGAACCGCCCTGAACTCAGTCACAATGTCGCTAGCTTTTGCATTCCTGGGGTCGGGGAGCGGCAGTTGTTGGCTGTGGTGCAACCAGATAAGCTCAAGCGGATTTTGCAAAAGATGTTGGATGAAGCAGAGTTTTTAGGCCCCCACGGCATCCGTGCCCTATCGCGTCACCATGCTGAGCAACCCTACTGCTTTAGCGCCAACGGCGAAAATTTCTGCGTTGACTATGAACCTGCTGAATCTAGCACGGGGTTGTTTGGCGGCAATTCCAACTGGCGTGGCCCGGTGTGGTTCCCGGTGAATTTCTTGCTGATTGAGTCGCTGCAAAAGTTTCACCATTACCTAGGTGATGACTTCACCGTAGAATATCCCACGGGCTCCGGACAACAAAAAACGCTGTGGCAGGTGGCCCTCGACCTAGAAAACCGCCTGATCAATACCTTTTTAGTGGATGAGTCCGATAAGCGCCCGGTTTACGGGGCAATTGAAGCCTTCCAACAAAATCCCCACTGGCAAAACCACATTTTGTTCTATGAATATTTCCATGGGGATAATGGTGCTGGGATTGGTGCCAGTCATCAAACGGGTTGGACGGGACTGGTGGCTAAGTTAATTCAGCAAGTGAGTGAGTATTAGGCGATCCATTTTGGATTTGCAATTTTGGATTGCGAATAGCTGATGTTGAGTCAGCAGATCCCCGGGTTTTTCAAAAACCCGGGGATCTAGGCCATTACAAAAGGCGCTCGATTTGGATTTCAACCTTTGGCCCCTGTAGCGGTGTGATCACACCCGAAGTCAACTAGCTCGACCTGCCGACCTGCCAACAGACCACTGGCAATCATGTGATGATAGTCTGCGACTGTCCATCGGGTTAGGAGTCTTGCCATTGAGGGTTCAGGGGGGCTGGGATGCCTTTATTTTACAGAACCCGACTGCCTCTAAAATCCATTCGACAGGCTCAGGACAATTTCAAATTCCAAAATCCAAAATCATGACAGCTCAGCTATCAACCCAATTATGAGAACTCGCCGCAATATAAACCTTTCCTTAGAGACGAAATATAAAAGTCAATCCGCCCGTCTGCTCTTCCCTCGCAGCAAACCCATGGATTAAATCTGGCGAATCCCCTTTTTCAGAGCACTCTAGACCGTATCTGAGCAAAACTACTTAGAGGGGGCAAAATTGCAAAACGCTTTACAAAACTCAATTAGATTGGTAGTATTACTCTCAGGTGCTTAACAAAAGTGCCTATACATTTATCCAAAAGTAATCATTCATCATGACAACAACCCTACAACAGCGCGAAAGCGCCAACCTGTGGGAACAGTTTTGCGGCTGGATCACCAGTACCGAAAACCGCCTCTACGTAGGCTGGTTCGGCGTACTGATGATCCCCACCAACGAGCAAGCGAGACTTGCTCGTCACCGAGCGAGCCGACTAGCAAGCTTGCTGGCTCGACGAGCGACTCGCTCGCCAACGAG
>JBCBZT010000035.1:0-89466 GCA_039815185.1 Cyanobacteria bacterium P01_A01_bin.123
ATAGGTGCATTCAGCAACCTGGCCAGCGCTATAAAAATAAAAGAAATATTTAAACGAGAATAGTTCCCATTAAACTGCGCAGTATTGTATATTGGCTGTAGTTTATTGAATCTGATTCTCAATAGGCTATGGCTTAAAACCTTCCCTCATGTAGGGATAGTCTTTCAGCCCCAGCTTGAATGGGGATTTGAAGGCGTGATTGTGACCTACCGAAGCTTTTTAACGGGAATAATTCTTGATCAAGCCCACGCTCGCAGCATATTTCTGAATTGTGCTGAGTCATTGATTCGACAGACCGCAGGCTTGAGACAATTAGCCCCCAAGTTTTTCGGTAACACAGCAATCTGTGGCGCAATCAGCATTGTTTAGCAACACCTTAGATGTGAAGAACATGGCAAAAGTTGGACTCTTTTACGGCTCGACCACAGGTAAAACAGCAGATGCAGCTGAACAGATTCAGAAGGTACTGGGTGGAGATTCGATAGTTGACCTCCACGACATTGGCGATCAGGACGCAACTGATTTGGCCGAGTACGATTACCTCATCATTGGCTGTCCGACTTGGAACATCGGCGACCTGCAAGATGATTGGGAGGCTGTGCTCGATAACCTCGACGACGTTGACTTTAGCGGCAAAACCATCGCTTACTTTGGCACGGGTGACCAAATTGGGTATGCCGATAATTTCCAAGATGCGATGGGAATTTTGGAAGAAAAGATTGCGGGACTCGGTGGGAAAACGGTGGGTTATTGGTCTGCTGAGGGCTATGACCACAGTGATTCAAAGGCAGTACGGGGCGGCAAGTTCTGCGGTTTAGCGCTGGATGATGATAACGAATCAGACAAAACTGAGGAACGCATTCAAACCTGGTGTACTCAACTTAAATCAGAAATGGGGCTGTAGCGCATTTGCGCTGCGATGTTCCAGAGGCTCGCTGGCAGTCAGCAATCTACTCGGGTGCCTGACTGTCAGCTTTCTTAAGGTTTAGTGGGATGAACTTATGTCCCATTTTGGTAATAATCCAAGTTGCTAAGTAGCTGGGCTAATTCAAATGTAGGATGGGTTAGCGATAGCGTAACCCATGCAGGCGTTGGGTTTCGTTCCTCAACCACAACCTACGCTTTCTTATATTTAATTGGGCCTTCTTACTTAGTAATCAACTACCCGTTCTAGGGTGTACGCCTAGATGAAAAGGGAGACCTTGAGGAGAAACCCTTCAAAGGTGACCGCATGGATGACTTTGGGAAAGCGCCGAGTGATTTGACTAAAGACTGTTTCAATATAGTACCGAGTGGTCTGCTTGATATAGGCCAAACAAGGACTATCAGGCCGTTTTGAATTGCGCTTGCGACAGCTCATCAGCAGAATCTCGTCAGCCTCAGCCAGGTTATCCTCAACCCGATAGTCGGTATAGCCCTTATCGGTATACAACTCACTGCCTGCTGGCAAATTCAACGGAAGGGTTTGCAATCCTCGCACATCATTAGCTGCCCCTGGCAGAAACACCCATTCGACGGGAATGCCGTCGTGGGGACTGATGAGGTGGATGCGGATGCCATAGAAATAGCGCTTTTTGGAGGCAATATAGCCTCGATAGTGCTCACCCTGCAGGCGTCGCGATTGAGCAATGCGGATGTTATCGCACACTGCAACAGGAAAGGAATCGAGTAGATATTCGACCTGATCGTTAAGGTGCATCCACAACTGCCCAAATTGCTGTTGCAGGTTGTAGATTAACTCAGCAACGGCATGGAGACGACGATTCAAACGCGAGGGGCTGAGCATCTGAGGAATCAACCCATGCTCATCGAGATAGTCTCGGCTTTGGCGATGGTTGCCGCCGAAAAAGCGAGCTACAACCAATCCAGTGGTGATGACTTCGGCATCACTGATCTGACGTCGGCTATCTTCGACATGGCCAATTGCTTTGAGCAAATCGTCAACAATGCAATAGAGTGCCATAATTTCATTGATCATCGTCCCCTCCGTTTACCTGACTTGGAGGAGATTTTATTGCCTTAAACTCCTAATTGCATAACTAGCAACTTGGGTTAGTAGTTTTACAGCTAAGGGAACACCTGAAATACAGAAGAAAGGCCATTCACAATATTTGTGTGAACCACCCTTTTGATGTGTTCGGATCAAGTAATGGCTGATGCAATACTTTTAAGGTCTAGCATCCCCTCCTCAGCGACAACCTACTAAAGTCGGATTTTTGCGCGAAGATGACTAGCAATTTTCAAGCAACATGGATATCCTAAAACCGCTACTCCTCCACCCTCCAGGAGCGCCTTAACGGCGATGTCGATATAGAAGTGCTGGAAACGATAAACTCAACTCCAGTAGCGGTGGAGTAGAATCGTCAATGACATCACAAGAAATCAGTGAAATGCTGAGATCCTTAGCGGATCCTTCGATCGCGGAACATTCACAACGGTTTTTCAAAACGGGTAAGGGTGAATATGGAGAGGGGGATCAGTTTCTCGGCATTCGGGTTCCCGTTCTGAGAACCCAGGCTAAAAAATATAAAAATACGCCACTTGAAGAAATACAATCTCTATTGAGATCTGCCTTCCATGAAGCGCGATTTTTTGCACTCTTATTACTGGTTCAGAAATTCGCCAAAGCTGATAAAGACGAACGAGAAAAATTTATCAGCTGTATTTAAGCAACATTAGCTGCGTCAACAATTGGGATTTGGTAGACAGTTCTGCTCACCAAATTTTAGGTGTTTATCTAGAGGATAAAGATAGACATCTACTCTACGAATTATCTAAATCTGATAACCTTTGGGCAAGACGAATTGCAATCATGTCAACTTTTTACTTTATTAAGAAAGACGAATTTGACGATGCGATCGCCCTATCAAAGCAACTGCTTATCGATAAAGAAGACTTAATCCATAAGGCGGTGGGCTGGATGCTGAGAGAAATCGGGAAACGCAATTTGGAAACTTTAGAAAGTTTCTTAAAAGTACACGCTAAAGAAATGCCCCGCACAATGCTACGTTATGCCATTGAGAAACTTCCTGAAGCCAAGCGCAAAGACTATTTGAGCGGTTCTTTTTCTAGCGCTGGCTAGATTGCTGAATGTACCGAGTATTGCTAAAGTGCTTGTCCACAGTAATCCGGCTCGCAGTCACGTACAAAGCTTGATGGCTACCGCTATCAAAGAAACGCTGAATGCTAAAACAACACCCCCCCTTGGAACCATGTGGCGAACATCGGGCGTCAGTAGCCAGCGCTGAAAAAAGAGCCAATGGCTTTCGCCATTGGCTCTTTGAACATGTAGCTTTAAGCCAGCAACATTTATTTAAGAACTAGCACCGGACAGGGCGACAACCGCACAATCCGTTCAGCGACTGAATCCATTAAAAAATGGCTAATGCCTTGACGCCCGTGGGATGGCATCACAATTAAATCCGCTGCAATTTCTTTGGCATACTCCACAACCTTGGTACTCGGGTCACCAATTTCCACAACGGTTTGGATACCGTCATAGCCCAACTCACCCATCTTGGTGTACAAAAACTCCTGCACCTTTTGCTTGCGGTCGTCATCGCTGAGCGTATTCCAGATGGCGGCTGGATCGGCGGGATGCAGCGGTGCCAGCACATGAATCAGTGTTAGGGATGATAAATCATCCACATAGTCTTTAGCCGGGGTGATCGCCTCATAGGACAGCTCCGAAAAATCAATCGGAACCAGGACAGATTGTTTCTTCAACCCACTCATGATTTATCTCCCCTTACTTCAACACAGCGGTTTCAACTGCTTGAGCATCCGGCAACATCTCCCCTGACTTAAGACGGGCCATATAGCTATTAAGCTCTTTGGCAATCACCCCAGACAGCAAGAAACAACCCAGCAGATTCGGTAACGCCATCGCTAACAACACAATATCGCTGAATTCTAAGACCAGGCTAAGATTGATGATTGCGCCAATAAAGCCACAGATTAAGAACAACACCTTGTAGACGTTGACCGTGTTGTCGCCAAACAGATAGGCCCAGGCCATTTGCCCGTAGTAGCTCCAAGAAATCATGGTTGAAACGGCAAATAAGAAACCCGCAACCGCAATCACATAAGGGAACCAACCAATCACCGTTTCAAAGGATGCCGCTGAGAGCCTTGCCCCATCCAAATCAGCCGCTGCTGGATCGGCGTAAACCCCCGTCAGCACAATCACAATGGCAGTCATGTTACAGATGAACATGGTGTCGATAAACGGTTCTAGCAGTGCAACAATCCCTTCTCTCACGGGTTCATCCGTGCGGGCGGCTGAGTGGGCGATCGCGGCTGAGCCAATCCCGGCTTCGTTAGAGAAAACGGCCCGCTGAAACCCAATCACAATTGCCCCAATGGCACCCCCTGCCAGTGCTTCCGGGTTAAAGGCGGTGCTGACAATTGTGCCGATCGCCGCTGGAATTGAGGTGAAGTTAACCAGCATCACCCACAAGCAAGCCAGGCTATAAATTACCGCCATAACTGGCACCAAAACGCCCGCCACTGACCCAATCCGGCGAATACCGCCGAGAATGACCAGGCCAACAATGGCAACTAAAATTAGGCCAAACAACCAGCTGGCATTATTGAAGAACGGGATGACGTTAGCAACAGCAGCATAGGCCTGATTGGCCTGGAACATGTTGCCTGCACCCATCGTTGCGATCGCACAAAAGATGGCATAGATGATCCCAAGCGTTTTACCGACTCTCCGCATGCCGATAGAAGACAATCCTCGGGAGAGGTAATACATGGGGCCACCCCCGACCGTGCCATCGGGCTTGATGGTGCGATACTTTTGACCCAGGGTGCATTCAGCAAACTTACTCGACATGCCGAGGAAACCCGCCACGGTCATCCAAAATGCTGCACCGGGGCCGCCCAGCCGAATCGCGATCGCGACCCCAGCAATATTACCAATACCCACCGTGCCGGAGAGGGCCGCAGCCAAGGCTTGGAAATGGGAAACGTCCCCCTCATCTTCATCGTTGTCGTACTTACCCATGACGACATCGATCGCGTGCTTGAAGGCACGAACATTGATAAATTTCAGTCGGAAGGTGAAAAACGTTGCGCCAACGACTAACCAAAGCACAATGAATGGAAACCCGTTTTCGCCACCAATTCTAAAGTAGAAAATGACGTTAAGCAGATCAATTAGCTTTTGAAAGCCGGCTTCAAGCGGGCCTAAAAGACCACCCGAAGCAGCCTCATCTTGAGCCCAAGCGATTTGAGGCGTTAAGACGACTGAAAATAGAACCAGAACAAGCCAATAGTTCCTGAGTTTAGACAATACTTGCTTCATAGTTTTAATGACCCAAACAACATTCTTCTCGCGATCGCACACCAAAATAGCCTATGCATTTCCCAGAGTCTGGAGATACATAAATATCACGTCAACAAATATTTTCAGCTCGAAATTATATGGCTTTAAGTTTGCAATTATTCGACCACAAAAAAAGTGACCAACTATACGATAGTACTCCTTAAATCATCAATATTTAGGAATATAAATTAGCTTTCTTCCTAGTGCTTTAAAACATAGTATTAGTGTGGTGCTGAACAGACATAAACCACATCCGATTTGAAACCTGGAGTTTTAGCTTAAGGAGAAACTATGGATCTGGATGTGGACGCGGTTTAAAAAGCACCCATTCAGCATCAGTTACCAACCAAAAATAGCGTGCTCCCAATTACCTAAAGTCACGCTAAAAACCAGCCCCCAACCATCCTCCCCTTAGAGGTTGTTTTAAAAGTATCGGTGGTTACCTGAGCCGCCCCCTTGCCCCCCAATTCTGGGGAGTTCTGAATTTCAAAGTCCCCCAGAATTGGGGGATTCAAGGGGGCGAATGCAGTACATTTGGTACTTCTCATACAGCCTCTTATGAAGGAGAGGTGCCGCAGGCGGAGGAGTGCTGCTCATAAGCGGCAAAGTATGACTTGCTTCTATCAGGCAATTAATGAGGATGCTTTAAAGGCCTTGATTTTGGTAGCAAAACGCTTGAGATCCCCCTAAATCCCTCTTAAGAAGGGGGACTAAGAGACTGCTTCCCCCCTTAAAAAGGGGGGTGGGGATCCTGCAGTCCTTAATGCACAGCCAACCACTTTTAAAGCAGCCTCTAAGCTGTTGGCAAAGCAAACACTGCCTCATAGAGCGTGTTTGCCAACCGATCCGCTTCTTCCCGAGTGGTCACCAAGGGCGGGCACAAAATCAGCACATTGTTATGGCCTGGAATCGTGTTGGTGTTGCGGCCAATAATCAGCTGTTTATCCATGCAATGCTTGATGATAGCGCCAACGCTAGCGCCGTCAAGCGGGGCTTTGCTGACCTTGTCTTTCACCAGTTCTACCCCCAGCAGTAGCCCCTTGCCACGCACGTCACCCACATTGGGATGATCCAGCAAGCGGCGCAATCGAGCCATCAAATATTCGCCCATTTCGGCAGCGCGTTCGGGTAGCCCTTCCCGCTGCAGGATTTCGATGTTTCGTAGAGCCACAGCGCTGCTAACGGGGGTGCCGCCATAGGTGGTGGCGTGCCGGAAATGCCGATCGCTACCTGGATCATCCAAGAAGGCTTCAAACACATGCTGCTTTACGACCGTTGCCGATAGCGGCATGTAGCCGCTGGTTAACCCCTTGGCGAAGCAAATCATGTCGGGCTGCACACCCCAATGCTGATGGCCAAACATACTGCCTGTGCGGCCAAAGCCGTTGACCACTTCGTCGTAAATTAAGAGGATGCCGGTGCGATCGCAGATCTCTCGCACCCCCTGCAAATAGCCCTCCGTGGGGGGAATCACGCCACCGCCAGAGATAATCGGTTCGACAATTACTGCGGCGACAGACTCGGCCCCTTCGTAGTTAATCGTTTGCTCCAGTTCCCGTAGGCAGGCTGCATTGTACACATCCTCGGGTCGGCCATCGCCAAAGCGATAATAGTAGGGTGGATTGACGTGGAGAAAACCCGGTACCAACGGCTCATACTTCAACTTGCGTTCGGCTTGAGCCGTGGCGCTGAGGGCCCCCATCGTGTGGCCGTGATAGCTCCGATAGCGGGAAATCACTTTGTACCTTGGCCCAGAACCGGCGGGTGAGGTTTGCGCGTGGTACTGGCGAGCAATTTTGAAGGCGGTTTCGTTGGCTTCTGACCCACTGGTGGAGAAAAGAACTTTACCGTCATAGCCCAACAGTTCTAACAGCTTGTGAGCCAACCGAATCCCCGGTTCATGGCTCATCGTCAGGGGGAAATAAGCCAAATCTACCATCTGCTCGTAGGCTACCTCCGCTAGCTCTTGACGGCCATAGCCCACATTTACGCACCACAACCCTGAAACCCCATCAAAGTATTCCACCCCCTCGGCATCAGTGACATAGCAACCCACACCGCGCTCCATGCGTTTGGGCGGTTTTTGGGAAAAGGGTTTATTCTGCACCATGGGATGCCACAGCGACGCAGCATCCATTTTTCCTAAGTCAAGTTTTTCTGGATTCAGACTAGCAACCATCGAGAAATGCTCCTGGTAAAAAACAGAGAATGCACTGATCAAACATCTACATTCTTGCCAACATGAAGCGCCTTATTTGAGAAGATTAACAACTTAAACGCAGCGCTTGCTGTATATCAATATACGAGCAGAGAAAATTTCATCCTCCAAGTTAAGCTCCTCTAATAAGGATCTTGAATTCCATTTTTTGATACGAAAAGTTCGCATAAAAAACAGTCTGACTACAGCCAGAAAAATCATGACCCCATGAGGCTTCTAAATTTTCTCAGACGTCAACCATACCCAACTTCAAGGCTTGATGTTTAGCTTAGAAAAACCCATAGATCTGAGTATGGCCAAGGTTTAAATCCATTAATCAATCATGATTTCACCCCCAAAATGATAAGTTGAATGCCGACCCCTAACAACAGGCTAAGTACCACTCTGCTGAAAATTAGGGGATTAAAAAACTTCGACAGTGCAACCCCCAGAAACAACCCCGCGACTAAGCTCGGTATGGTGATCAAAAATTGCACAAAAACCTCCTCAGAAATACGCTGCTGCATTCCATGCCCCAGCACTACGAGAACGGCATTCACCCAGAAAAAACTGGTCAAGTTACTTTTGAATTTTTCCTGGGGCCAGCGCTGGCTGTTGCCGTAAAGCACCACCGGAGGCCCTGGCAAGTTGTAGCTGCCAATCAAAATACCCGATACAAATCCAGTCCCGTAGATCCAGGCTTGGGTCTGCAACCTGGGTATCACAGGCCCAACCAGCGCATACAGGGCATAGGCCACAATCAAACCCCCCAAAGCCGTTAGCAGCCAAGCCGCAGGTATGAATTGCAAGGCCAAAAACCCAAAAGGAATACCCAGCACAGACCCTAACAGCAGTTGCCCAACAGTTTTGCGGTCGAAGGAGCGACGGTAGTAAATGCCCAGCATCGTATCGTTAGTTAGGGTCGTCAGCGCCACCAAGGGAGCTGCCACATAAATGCTGGTCACTCCCGACAACACGGGCATTGCAATCAAGGCAAAGCCGAAGCCGGTTACCCCTTGGGTAAAGGAGGCCAAGAAGGTAGTGATAATGATAATCAGAGCCAGTATCATGTGGGTCTCCGATGCACGAGGGACACAGACGATTGATCGGTCGGCATCAAGAAAATTTCGCTAATGTTGACATGGGCAGGGCGGGTGACGGCGAACAAAATTGCGTCGGCGATGTCATCAGGGGTCAACGGGGTCATGCCTTGGTAAACAGATTTGGCGCGATCGCTGTCCCCCCTAAACCGCACATCACTAAACTCCGTTTCCACCAGCCCCGGTTCAATATTGGTGACCCGCACGGGCGTTCCCAATAGGTCGATCTTTAAGCCTTCAGATAGGGACTTGACCGCTGCCTTCGTCGCGCAGTAGACACTGCCACCGGGATAGGTTTGTCGAGCTGCGATCGACCCAATATTGACCACATGGCCCTGGCCTCGCGCCACCATATTGGGCACCACCGCCCGAGTGACATACAGCAGCCCTTTAATATTGGTGTCAATCATCTCCTCCCAATCCTGAATCGGGTTTTCGTACTGCTTGTCTAAGCCCCGGCTCAGCCCAGCATTATTGATCAACACGTCAATCGCCTGCCAATCAGTGGGCAGTTCCTCAATGGCGCGGCTGACCGCTTTAGAACGCTGTACATCCAGCGGCATCAGCCATGTTTCGGCTTGGTACCCTCGCTGGAGTTCATCGGCTAGGCTCTGGAGTTTTTCTTTGCGCCGAGCAGTTAGAATCAGTCGTGCGCCCGCTTTAGCCAAGAACCGAGCACAGGATGCACCAATGCCGCTACTAGCTCCAGTAATCAGAACCGTTTGGTTAGTCATCGATGAGGTCATAACAATCAATCGTTCCTAAAGACATCACGGCAATAAACGATCAGCATGCACGGCTGTGTATGCTTACCTATCTCTCTATACAACCGTTTTGACCCGCCGTTGACTTGCCTCGGATCGGATGGCTAAATAACCCAACAACGCCGACCGAAACGGCAACAGGTTTTTGTACACCTGCATGTCTGGCCTCAAAATCTCTATGGCGTGAGAAAGCTGTGCAGCCACCGCCGGATCCGCTGCCACTTGCGCCAGGGAATAAACATAAGTGCGAATGGTGAACAGCACGCCACCGCTATCGGGCAGACGGCGGAGGGTCTGCCGCTCGACCCGCAGCCAAAGAGACTGACCCGCATTTTCCGCTGTAATCGCCGAATCGAATGCGGTGGCTAACTTGTCTTGATCCAGATAGAGGGCGGGGGAATCCACAATGCTCCAGTTGAAGCGCAAACCCGGAAAGTCACTCCTTAGGCGGGCAAAGACATTGTCCACAGGGCGCGCCAGCTTTTGAGAATAAGTAGGCACCCGCTGGTGAATCTGGCCCATGGGCAGTCCCAGCTTTTCTCGCAGACTCCAACGCAGCGGAAAACAGACCGATGCTGCTGAGAGCACATACCCCGTTTTCCCTGGTAATAGCAAGCAGAAATCCTCTTGTACTAAACGTCCGGCTAGATCCAGGGGCGCATCTGCAAAGTCTGCGAACTGCCAGGCTTGATGTGTTTTTAGGTTATAAATGCCCTGATCTAGCGGTTGGTAAACCTTTGAGAAAGTGCTCAACAAATGCTCTATTAGCAGGCATAAAGCCTCCCGTTGGACAGCTTGAGTATTTCCTAGCGCTACAAACACATCTTGATAGCGATTTGCCAAGAGCTCAGTTTTGCAACTGAGCTGGGAAATAAAATCTCCATCTATATCGAGCCAGTCTTGCAGGGCAAGGGGTTTTAAGCCCATCGCTGGATGCCCCGTTGATTCCATAAACGGAAGATGCATCAGTTGATCTCCAGTAATGAATTGAATACCGTTCTAAACCTTGACCCCATCCACATTCATCGTTTTCCCTCACCTCAACAAGTCGCCGAATGGAAGGTCGTCAAGAGCAGCGGTGTAAAAGGCTGCCTAAGCGGATGTTTTGAAGGTCTTGATTTTAGTAGCAAAACGCTTGAGATCCCCCTAAATCCCCCTTATGAAGGGGGACTAAGAGGCTGTTTTCCCTCTCTTTAAGGGGGTAAGGGGGGATCATGTGGTGCTTGAGTGCTACGAAACCCTGAAAGCCCACTGAAAAGAAATTCAAATCCAGCGTTGACTTCAAATGATCAAATCAGCGGTGGTAAACACACAGCAGATTCAAGAAGTCTGAAATTCAGGTAACAAGAATGAAGCAGCAACCTAGCAAAGCGTCTAGGCCTGAGGAGAACCCACTCCGTTCCGGTTAATCAAATGCTTGTGTCGCCGCCCTTCTTTCACGTACAGGCCAGCGGGAGCGTGACCTGAACCAAGGGATGAACAGTACTGAGAGATCGACGACATCTGCCAGACCAACATACAGCGCACTACAAAGTAAACCTTAAAGACACAGCTTCTAAATTTCTGTATAAGACTCTACAGTCTTACGCTCCAGAAATGACTTAGAAGCTGTGACAATTAGAAACTTTGGCATATCCACCCTTCAAAACAGTGACCATGAAATAGGTTTGGATAAGGGAGCTGAAAGAGCCATTCAGCAGCAGTCAAACCATCGGCCGATGAAGGTCAAATTATGGATTGCTGTCATGATACGTAAGCAATAAGCCGGGTAACTGTTTGCGCAGCCGCCAGTATACAACCAATGCCAGGGTCACCTGTTTTAGCAGCCAGTACAGCACCGCAATCACGACAAAAGTGATGACCATCACCAGCAGTGGCTGCTTATCTGTCAGCTGATTGATAATGCTTAGCCCCACTGTGCCGGGGCGGGTGACCAAATCCCAACTGTTAAACCGTAAAAAGCGTCCTAGATAAATGCCTAACGCTGTCAGGCTGTGGATGATCAGCTCGCTGGGCAAAATCCAATTCGGGCGGCCCGCTTTTTTCAAATAATGGCCAAAGTTCAATAACGTTCCTACATAGGCTTCCATGCCAATGGCCATGAACAGTATGTATTGAGGCACTAAAATCAGCGTAATCGTCCAGACGGAATGACCCTGGCGGATATCGTGAATCAGATGAATGATATCTGTCAGAACGTAGGGGGCATTGGGCAAAAACGCCAGACACATTGCACTGCCGATCCACCAACTTAGCTTCCGAGCCTGACTACCCCGCCCGCGAAATACCCAAAGGCTCAGGACAAAAGGAATCACTGCCAAAAAGGTATTCCACACCATGAAACCGAGATTCCCTTCCGCCGCATCCAGGGAGTAGGCAAGCCAGGACAACACTTGAGAAACCATCGCTGCTCTTATGCCACTAAAAGATTAGATTTAAGCTTCAACGCTAGCATGCTGGATTTCGGATCAGTTGCCAAAAATCCTGGACTATTCCTTGAACGGGATGCAGCAGAAGGCTTCGGGGATACGGCGGCACACTTTTTGGCATGTAACAGGGCGATTATCGAGCTTAGTGGAGGAGTGTCAGGCTGCGATCGCAGTGCGAAATTCCAAGTGAGACATCATAAGCATGAGGGCTAAACCGATCGCTGCGATCACAAAAATTCCTCGATCGCCGCCGCAACCCCATGGTCTTCAACCGACGGTGCAACCCAATCCGCCGCTGTCTTCACGCCATCTGGCGCATCCCCCATGGCCACGCCAATCCCCGCATATTGCAACATCTCTAAATCGTTAAAATTATCGCCCACTGTCATCACCTGATCGGCCCTGAGGTCGAGTAGCTCTTCTGCAATGTATTTCACCGCTGCGCCCTTGTTGGCTTGGGGATGGGTGACTTCAAAAAAGTTGGTGGTTGAACTGGTGAAATACAGCTCACTGGGGGGATAGAGCTGCCGCAACTGGTTGAGCAGGGTGGTCACCAAAGCGGGTTCTGCACTGAGGGCGAGGAGCTTGGTGGTTTGGATAGCAGCGTTGGTGTTGAGGAATGTGGACAGATCGCCAGCGGCAACCGGGTCAATCTGCGATCGCGCGGCATAGTCTTTTGTATCCTCGATGATTTCGCGGACGTGTAACCGATCGTCGATATAGAGGTGAATCGAGAGTTGCTGATCGAGTTCCATCGGTGTCAGTTCTGCCAACAGCGCTAAGGCATAGTTGCGGGGGAGGGGGGTATGGCGGTAGAGGGTTTGGGTCAGCGGGTCTTTAATATAGGCCCCTTGATAAGCCATCAGCGGCAGGGTCGAACCGACGGCTTGATGGAAGCGTAGGGCTGAACCATACATGCGTCCGGTCGCGATCGCCACCTGAATGCCCTTTGCCTGCACCGCCCGAATCGCTTCAATCACAGGCACTTCGACCTGATTAGACTCTCCCGCCAGGGTGCCGTCGATATCGAGCACCAACAGTTTGATCGCATCTGTTTGTCCCGCCACGGATTCACCTTAAAGTTACTGCCCCAATGAGCCTAGCAAGTCCTGGTTAGATTAGCGTTAATTCTTAGACAGCAGGAAAGTGCTTGAGGCATTGAGGGAGTAGAGGACAGAGCTAGAGCTAAGTGCTACAACTGAGTTGTTTGGTCTACCTTAATCCAGGAGGGGCATTGAGCGATTCTGAATACCTTAATAGTGGCGCTAGGAAGTTTGAGCGAAATAATGGAATCTCTCTTCATCAACTGATTATTGGGTTGCTCACAGCGGCATCGCTTTTGTATCTGGGCTTCTTCGGATTTGCTAAGTGGCAAGCCAATCAGGCGCACCTTGAAACTGTTGAAAAAAGAATTGAACTTGAGTTTGCGATCCAGCGGCATCTATTTGAACTGGTTAAAGCCTTTGGTAGCTTAGCTTTCACCATCACTGCCTACTATGCTTGGAGGAATCTTCAGGTGGCTGAGCAGAACCGGAAACTAGCTGAAGATAAGCTGGAAGCTGAGATAACCAGTGCTGAGCAGAACCGAAAACTAGCTGAAGTCAAACAGGTAGCTGAGCGCTTCAGCAAAGCTGTTGAGATGCTAGGTAGTAATAATCTACAAGTGCGATTGGGGGGAATCTATTCACTAGAACGCATATCAAAAGATTCACCAGAAGATTATCACTGGACGATTATGGAAGTGCTAACTGCGTTTATACGTGGGGAGTCACCTAAACAATCTGAGGAAAAAACTGGAGTTCCTAGTGAGGTTAGTAAGAGCCAAAATCCACAAATTTCACTTATAAAGATTGATGTTCAGGCTGCACTCACTGTGATTGCACGTTTACACAACAAAGACTTCGACCGTTTGCCTCTTGACCTGAAGAATATTAATCTTCATAGGGCCCAACTTATCGACAACGATGGCTACTTCAGGAAACCTAGAATTCACTTATTAAGTCTCTGTAAAGCTGACCTCAGCGGAGCCGATCTTCATGAGGCCAATTTCTTCTGGCTTGATTTATTCCGGGCTTATCTTATCGGGGCTAATCTCAGTGGGGCTAACCTCCAAGCAGCTAATCTCTTAGAAGCTAACCTTAGTAGAGCTAACCTTTGTGAAGCAACTCTCTCTGACGCCAATTTACAACGTGCTGAGCTTGAAGGAGCCAACCTTAAAGGGGCTAATCTATACGAGGCTAACCTCAGGGATACTGGTTTTGAGGAAGCTGACCTTAGTGAGGCTAACCTGAGCTCTACCTATCTCAATTCTGCCTACCTACACAGTGCTAACCTCACTTGTACCAAGCTCTGCAATGCCGCCATCAGCAACGCTAACCTCAGTGGTGCCATCCTCAATGGTGCTGACTTAAGTGATGCTTATCTTGATAGGGCTTATCTCAATGGTGCCACTATTGACGAACACACTAAAATTGATAGCAAATGGCGCTTAGTTTGCAACATTCTCAACGACCCTACAAACAATCGTAAGCTAGACGGAATTGACCTCTGCAATGCCAATCTCCGCAACGCCAATCTCAGTGATTCCAATCTCAGTGGCGCCAACCTCAGTGGTACTAACCTCAGTGGTGTTAGCCTCAATAATGCCGATCTCAGCGGTGCTAGCCTCAACAATGCTGATCTCGTACGTGCCGACCTCAATAACACCAACTTGAATGGTGCTGATATTGAGTTTGCCAACCTTAGGCAAGCCAAACATCTTGAGCTGAAACAGATCCAGGGAGCTCAAAACTGGGAGAACGCTATTTATGACGACGGTTTCTGTAAACAACTAGGTCTCAATCCAGGCCAATCTTCAGGAGGTCAATAACCAGAACAACTCCAAACTCCACGTTTCACTCAATACCCTGTCCCTAAGTAGTGACAACGCAGAATATTGACTTTGCTTTACCAGACACAAACAAGTTGGGTTTGCGTGGAGGGAGTTGAGCTAAGCTTACGGGTGTTCCAGCGGGTTAAAGACATCACCAGTGTCTAATCCCAACCTACCGATTTTGTGGCGTGAGGCAATGTTTCAAGGGGGAGACTCCAGACAGACCAGCTATCGACTGTTATTAATTACCCTGTGGTTGACGCTGATAGTGTTGGCGGTGGAAGTAGGCGCAGGGTTAGCGCGACAATCTCTATGCCTCATGGCCGAGTCGCTACATACCTTGATTGACGGCTACAGCACCGTCCTCAGTATCGCGGCGGTGTCGTCGCGGCAGCGAGTGATGGGTCGAGAAGTGTGGGGCCATGGCCGGGCTGAAGCCGCAGGTGCCCTGGTGATGGCAGCATTTCTGGGCTTTGCTGGGGTGAGTCTATTGACGCTGGCGCTGCAGCAGATGGAACGGGCGACCCAGGGCAAAGCTGTTACCTTTTTGGTGCAGCTTGATCCGCCGATTATTTATTTAGTGGCGGTGATGGTGTTGGTGGCCATGGGATTTTCGCTGTTCTGCAAATTCCGGGCTCGATCCTCCAGCAGTTTGGCCTTTAAGCTCAACGCCAGTCACTACGTGCAAGATGCCTGGTTGAGTTTGGCTGTGTTAGTTGGCTTGGTGGGTATTGCTCGGGGTTATACCTGGTTGGATCCGCTGCTGACGCTGTTGTTGACCCCAATGGCGGCGCGGGGATTTTGGCGGGTGTTGAATGCCCAGTTGCCGATGTTGCTCAGACCTACCGCGATCGCGCCAGAAGCGATCGCTCAGATTGTGCAGCAAGTCGAAGGGATCACCCGCTGCACCCGAATTTTGTCGCGGGGGATGGTGGGACGCCAGTTATGGATCGAGTTAGACCTAGTGCTCCACCCTGACTACATGTCCGTCGCCGATCAAGTGGGTGAACAGGTAGAAGGGGCAATCCGCGATCGCTATGGCCCAGTCCGCACCCAAATTTGGGTCGAAGAATCTCGCTTTGCCCCACCGCCAGCCTTTGACCCCGTACCGCCACCCCCAGATTTCCCCACGCCCGATCGCGAATCTGACTGGCTATAGTTGCCGATACACGTCTACGTCAATGAACTACGCTCAGAGACTGGGCAGATCTCCCCATACACGTCTACATCAATGAACTACGCTCAGAGACTGGGCAGATCTCCCCTTCCTCCTCAAGCCATCTGGGCAGCTACGCCAAGAAAAAGGGGAACAAGTCTCATTCCAATTGGGATAGCTCCCTTGGCAAGGGGGCGGCGACAGCGGGGGATCCTCAACATCTGTCGCTGCACTTCTGAGAAGTAGTATCAGTAGCCCCTTTTCGCAATTTTGCAGCAACCCAGCCACGCCTGCGATCGCCTGCATTATGCCTGATTTCCAGTACAGTTTCGATAAAACTTACTAGAACACTTTTATTTTCAACAACTGTTCTAGCTAAACTCGTAGATTTTGTACCTTCTGTTACCAGAAACCTCCGCGCACACTAGGAGAGTGGTTATCCCTATAGAGACACAGCCGAGCCAATCTTCGTTATTGCTTTTGCCTAGGAGGCGAAATGAAACCCGCTGAATCTTCTACCTACTTTGCACTAGAATTCGATCTTTCAGAGAAAAAACAACGTGTCGGCAGCAATCGAAGGAAATGGCTAGGCGCGATCGCCCAACGGATGCTCAAAGCTGCCACGGGTAGCTGCGAACCCAAAATTCAGGCATACACCACACCGCAAGGAACCCTAACTTGGCACGTGTATGATCCAGTCAGCGGCGATCGCCAAGTGCTTGAAAGCGAAGACGCTGTCCGCGTTTGGATTGAACAACGCTACAACCGCTAACGATTAATATGAATGCTATCGATAATGCAGATGGTCTTTGTCGATGTTATGACGCTAAACCCTGAGCCATGATTAAGCCAATAGAGAACACCATCGATTGCAAGTCTCCTATTTCGCAAAGCACTATCATGGCTCCCTCGATTAATCTCAAATCAAAGCTGTCCCAATTTTCAGAACACTGGTCACCTAAAGTGATCGCTGAAATGAGTGATTATCAATTCAAATTGGTGAAACTCCAGGGCGATTTTGTTTGGCACCAGCACGCAGACACCGATGAAGTCTTCCTAGTCGTTGCAGGCCAAATGACCATTGAGTTTCGAGATGGCCAAGTCTCACTGTCATCCGGTGAGATGTATGTCGTACCCCGAGGCGTTGAGCACAAACCCCATGCTGAGCAAGAATGCCAAGTGTTGCTGATTGAACCCCGTGGTGTCATCAACACAGGCGATGCCGGTGGCGATCGCACCGCTGCGAGCGACGTTTGGATATAGCCCACTCACTGGAACTAAGTTGACCATGATCCCACAATCTCAACCCCAAGCTGAACTCGCTATCCACCAAGTCGATGCCTTCACTGATCAACCCTTTTGCGGCAACCCAGCAGGGGTCTGTGTGCTTGCCACGCCCGCTGAAGAAACCTGGATGCAGACCGTGGCAGCGGAGATGAACCTGTCGGAAACTGGCTTTCTAGTCCCGATCGATGACGGCTATCAGTTGCGCTGGTTTACCCCAACCGCAGAAGTGGATTTGTGTGGCCATGGCACCTTAGCCAGTGCCCATGTGTTGTGGACTGAGGGATATCTTGCCGCTGACCAAATCGCTCGGTTTCAAACGAAAAGCGGCTTGCTGACCGCTGAGCTGAACACGGGCTGGATTACCCTTGACTTCCCGGTGAAACCCGTGACGGCGATCGCGCCGCCAGATGCTTTACCCGCAGTGATTCAAAACCTGACGCCAGTATTTGTCGGGGCCAGCGACACCAATTATTTTGTGGAACTGGAGACAGAAGCCGCCGTGCGATCGCTCCAGCCCGACTTTACCCGACTCAAAACCCTCCCCAAACAAGGGCTAATCGTGACCAGTCGCGCCGAAGCAGGTCAATTTGATTTCGTTTCCCGATACTTTGCCCCAGCCATCGGCATTGATGAAGACCCGGTTACAGGGTCAGCCCATTGCAGCCTCACCCCCTATTGGCAAGCCAAACTGGGTCAACAATCCCTATTGGCAAAACAAGTATCAGCTCGTGGGGGCGTGTTGAAAGTGACAACAGCGGGCGATCGCGTGTTGATTAGTGGGCAGGCGGTGACGGTGTTGCAGGGGGTGCTGATGGGGTAACTCAAATCCCATGACTCTTCCCAATCACCCAATGCCGACGGAAGTAGCGCGATAGGCTGGATTCTTTCAAGTTCAGGCAAATGGGGCGTCCGTGGGGGCAGGTATGGGGGTTGCGGGTGGCCTGCCACTGGTTGAGCAAAGTCTGCATGTCCGATAGGTTGAGCGGGGTACCGTTACGGATGGCGGTGCGGCAGGCCGTAGCAACTAGAGCTGATTGCAAATCGCCGCCCAGACTCAATTCTCGCAGGGCATCTTCTCGGTCTTGGCGCTGGGCTAGGGGTTCAGGGATCGATCGCACGGCCCATAAATCCTCTCCAAACAGCGCGATGTCTACCCCAAGTTTTTGCAGTTGGGTGACCTGAGCGGTTGAAAGTTGATTCAAAATCACGGGCGGATCCTGAGGAACCAGTTGCCAGTGATCTTCTAATTGCTCAAACAAGACCCGCTCGTGGGCAATGTGTTGTTCAATTAAGCAAACGCCAGCGGCACTCTCCGCCAGGATGTAGGTTTGGTGCACTTGGGCGATCGCCCGTAACGCTTTTAACCCACTCTGATCGGCCAATCCAGGCTGTATTGAGCGGCCAAATCCATAAACGCCCTGGGCCTCAGCAGTCTTGAGCATATCTGCAGTGCGGCGATCAGGATCGGTCCCCAAACTATCAGGGTTTTGCTGCAGGGCGCGATCGATGGCAGTGATGATGTGCTGTTGCCAGCAATCGACGTGGTGCAAATAAATTTCAGATTTAGCGGGATGGCGATTCCAATCGATTTGGTCAGGGCTGGCATGGATATGGAGAAAACACACCGGAAAGCGATCGCGGGGCAGGGTGCGACGAAACCCCGTGATCACCGCTTGCTCCAAAGCTGGAGCCTGAATTGGGCGGCCATTGAGGGCCAACTGTACCCAATCAGGACGGCGACGGTGGCAGCGATCGGGGAGGCCAATGAGCAATGAAATGCGATCGCAATCCTGGGTACCTTGAGCCTGACTCGCATCCCCACATTCGGGTGATGCCGTCTCTAAATTGGTCTCCTCCCACTCCACAGGCACCTCCACCGCCCGCAAATCACTGGGAGCAACGGTGCGCAAAATCTGGGGCAAAATCGCCTGGGCATTTTCCCCTGGCCAAAGCTGAAACCATGAGCGATCGCGCAGGTCAACCTGCCAGGTCAACTGGGGATGACACAGGGCCATTTGCTGAATCACCCGCTGCATGGCCCGCAGCTGTTGGGGCACCGTGGGTAATCCGGCCCGACGAGCAGGCCAGCGGGCAAATAAGTTGCTCACGGTGACAACGGTACCCGGCGCGATCGCAGTGGTTTGAGTGTCCACAGGTTGCCCCTGATGGTCGTACACGACCCGCCACCCTGCCCCATTATCTGGGTCATTATCTGGGGCTGGGGTTGTCGGCATGCCGAGGGGAGATATCCGACTGCAAATGTCTAAATCCGCCAGCTGACTCAAGCTGTGCAGTGCCTCACCGCGAAAGCCCAAACTGGTAATCCGCCATAAATCATCACTGCTGTTGATTTTGCTAGTGCTGTGGGGGCAAGCGGCTTGCTGCAAATCTGCCAGCGCCATGCCGTAGCCATTATCAGTTACGCGCATACGCCACTGTTCCGGCCAGAAGGCAAGGGTCAATCGCGTTGCCCCAGCATCAATGGCGTTTTCGATCAGTTCTCGCACCGCCGCCGCTGGGGAATCAATGACTTCCCCAGCAGCCATCAAGTGCACCACATCGGTCGGTAGCGTTTGAATCGAATTCAAGAGAGCCACTGCTCTGAAACTAGCCTTAGGGTAGCACTCTCGACTTTTTCCAAACCGGGTGATGATAGACAGCTAATTTCCGACGCCTTGTCCAGTCAATCATCCATTCATTTCAAAGTATTGAGCGTATCGTGTTCAGCTAGTAAACGCTCAACCCGAGCTTCATCCACACGGGCAATGACTTTGCGAGATTCATGCACATCACGAGTGGTCTTAGACACGCTAATGGTTGAACTAATCGCAAAGGTTGTGCTGATTGCCAAGTAAGCCTTGGCCCAGGTGTTAAGGGGGACATAGATGAGTCCCAAAGCAGTCGCACTCAGGGCAACCACAAAAGAAATCCAAGCCTGGGCAATCCAAGCGCTACTGTGCACTTTATCGTTGTTGTTCATGATGCTCTCCTTGGGGATAAATTTGGGGGACATGGTTTTAAGTAAATTTGCTTGCCAACAGTTTGCAAGCTGGGTTTGTGAGCTTGCCATGAGCACAACAGACTGAGACGCAGCGCATAGAACAACCATGAAGTTTGGCGAAGTTTTTGGGGACGGTTGATAGACTGGCGGGTTAGAAAAAGTACAACAGCAGTTAGCGGATAAATTAAGAACGACGCGATCGCCCCTGCCATGATCACCCCAGACCAGCTTGACCAGTGGTTTGCCCCGAATGTTCAACAAGACTACATCACTCGGCTCATGGGGCGCGTGGGGTTAACGCGGCGTCGAGCCCAGTGTTTTGTCAGGCTGTGGGGATACTTGCAACTGAAACAAGGGCAGACTGCGGGCAAGGCATTGGAGGCCTTGCCGTCATTGACAGCACCCAAAGGATTGATCAGCTGCACCTGTCGAGAAGCCGCAGAATTGTTTTATCGCGATCGCGATCGGGGGTCAGAACGATCAGCCGGCATGATGATCGACAAACTCGTCGCCCTGGGACTGCTGCGCAAAAGTTTTGATGGTAATACCTTAAACCTGGCGATCGCACCCCTGCCCGAACTGCAAGACGCTGCAGCAGGCACAGGAGAGTCACTCGCGGCTGTAGAGCCCGATGACTTTGACCCCCGATGCGACGCGATTCCGGTAGCGACCCTGTTAGCCACCAATTACAACTGGATGAACCGGAATACAGAAGCCACCCCTTACCGCATTGCCGGTTTATTGCGACAGTGGGCCACCCAATACAGCGGAGGCATGCGGGTTTTGCGACGCTGCGACAATTTGAATCCGGTGGGGTTTTATCTGCTGTATCCCACCCAGCGACAGTCGGAGGTGAACTTCTTTGGCCCGCCTAACAAAGGCCTACATTTGAGCGTTATGACTGAAGTGGATCCCTTTGAATTAGCACTCCCCGGCGATCAAGACTGTCATGCCCTGTTTGTGCGCAGTTGGATGATCGACGCAGCTTATGAAGCGCAGGCACAAACTGACTTCCTCCGCGATGCCCAAACTACGCTACAAGCGATGCGACAAGACTTCGTAAATTTGTGTGATCTGCATACGCTGATTATTCACCCCAGCCAGGAGAAGCTCGCTCGCTCCCTAGGCTTTCAAAAAACGACGGTAGAGGCCCAAGCTTCTCTGTATTGGATGTATTTAGCACTCGATCGGTTTTTAGCCTTAACAATTTAGAGTTCCCATTTACAGCTTTCTAGCATTGCCCTACATTCGATTTAAACACTTGAGTTTCAGCTTAGAGGAAACTGTAGATCTGGGCGTAAGGCAGCGTTAAGGAAGTGCTTCGATAGGTTGATAATGCCTATTTTGAACCTGTAGGTATTACTACAGTTCTCTCTAACGCTATAAAAGTTCCGCTAAAAGTACGTAGACGTTCACAAAGGTACGTGCTTATCATTAGCTTGGCAGGCTTTTTTGTTGCACTTCATTGAGGCAAAGATGGGTGTAAAGACTTGAAGGCCATTGGTTAATAACGCATTATAATTAGGCATTGTGAATAAACACGAAAGCGCGCCCCAGGCTAATTCACTCGAATTTGAGTTCGAAAATAGTCTAGGGAACCAGCAACTGGCGTTACGTCAAGATACCGATACCCGCTTACGGGAGGTTCGGTGGTCAGGGTTATTGGGGGGCCTCTCCGTTTCTGTTGCCTTTATCGGTGTAGCGTGGTCTATCGTTCCAAGTTCAATCCTCTTGAGTTGGTGGGTTATTCACGTTAGTTTGATCGGCTGGATGTTTTGCGCTCAGAGTGGATGGTTACTCAAAAACTGGCGCGATCGCAACCAAGCCCCACGACTGCTTGCCATTATCTATTGGGTACGAGGTATTTGGTTCGGAGCAATTCCCCTGCTTAATTGGGATGCGTTTAAATACACTGAATACTTCTGGATCACACTTGCATTTGCGGCATGCTTCATGGCAGGGCAGATGGTTTTCAACAACATTTTGGTCGATCGCCTACTCACCGCTGTGCTAATCCTGTTTGCGATGACGACTTTTCTAAAACAGGAATTTTTGATCGGCACAGGGATTTTAGTTTTATTGGTGATCGCGGTCAAAGGGATGCACAAAATTCAGCAATCACGCATTAATGAGGTTCTATTACAAATTCAACTGAAGCATCAAGCATACCGAGACGGCCTCACCAACATCCTTAATCGCTGTGGGTTAGAGGCAGTCATCGCCACGCTGCCTAAAACAGTCTGTGGTGCCATGTTTATCGATCTTGATAATTTTAAAGACACCAACGATAGATTGGGGCATGAAGCAGGAGATCAATTGCTAAAGCAAGTGACTGAACGCATTAAGCCGATCATCCAAGATTTAGGAGGTGTACTTGCTCGATTTGGCGGAGATGAATTCTTCGTGATTTTCAAAAATGATAATCTGACTCAGTTAATGACATTAGCCGAACAGATTATTCATACCCTAGAGCAGCCCTTTTCATTGCCGACGGGGGAGGCAAAAATTTCTGCCAGCATCGGCATTACCCTTAGTAAAAATGGCCAGATAACCCTAGATCAACTTTATCGTGAAGCAGATGAAGCGATGTATTTATCTAAGCAAGAACAGCGCGATAAGGTCGTGTATTTTGACGATATTCTTCGTCAAAAGAGTCACAAAAGACGAGAAGTTAAGGCAAGGCTTGAGAATGCAATTCAGCATCAGGAAATTGTTGCTTGGGGACAACCCGTCATTGATCTAAAAGACAAAAAAATTGTAGCTGTAGAGTTGCTCGCGCGTTGGCCTCAAGCTGACCAGAGCATGCTAACACCTAGCTATTTTATCCCTATTGCAGAAGAACTCGGTCTGATCGAAGACGTGACGCTATTGATGCTCAAGTATGCCACCCAATATTTGGCCATGTGGCAAGCGATACCTTCCCTGGCTGATACCTACATTACAGTCAATGTTTCACCCAGGGACTTAATCCAAGGTCAATTACTGGATGAAATCATAACCCTATCTCAACAGGGGCGGCTCAATCCTGCTCACTTAGCCCTTGAAATCACAGAGCGAGAAATTATTGAGGCCGAAGATTTGGTTCGAGATCGGATTGGGCAGCTACATCAATTGGGGGTTCAAGTCGCGATTGATGATTTTGGCACCGGATATTCATCCTTTCATTCCATTGTTGCACTGCCCATTGACATTTTGAAGTTAGATCGATCGCTGATTTCCTCAATTGCGGATGATGATCGCATGCAGGCGGCAGTGTCAGCAATTCTACAAATGACGACTCAACTCAATATCCATAGTGTGGGCGAGGGCGTCGAGTTTGAAGAAGATGCCAAGATTCTGCAACAGCTGGGGCTTGATTTGGCGCAGGGGTTTCTCTACGCCAAACCAATGCCTTTACATGAAATCCCAGCTTGTCTGGGTTTGAATCAAGCCCAGACCCTGATTGCACAATAAGGCTAACCCAAAGATCTCCGCTACTTGCCCATTCCCGGAATCAAGCTACTGCTCAGGCGTTTTGTGACCCGATTAGCCACATCAGCGTAGTGAATATCGCCTGCTAAAAGCTGCCCCAGACGCTGGGTAGCGGTAGGGCGTTTGATGCCAACTCGGTAGGCAATGCCCGGTACACGATAGAACAGCCCCGCAATCCGCTGGGCCCACTGCATGTCTGCGCCCCATTCATTGTGCATGGTGTGGCTGTAGCCTGCGATCGCATCCGGATCGCCAGCCAAGGCTTTTGCAACCGCTTCTGCAGCCCGCACGCCACTCAAAATTGATGGGCGAATCCCCTCGGCAGTCAGTGGATCAGCGACAGCAGCGGCTTCCCCAGCAAGTAGCGCATTTTGGGTATGCAGGGGGGCGTTGCCGTCCCACAGTTTTAACCCGTGCTGATAGTAAGTGCCTTGATTAGCACTGGCTCCAAAACTGCTCGCGTACTTTTCTAGTTGGGCTTTGGCCTCTTTGTCTTTGAGGTCGCCACCCCGGAAGGTACAGGCTGCCAGGGTATAACGGTTGGTTTTAGGAAAATTCCACAAACAGCCATTTTTGAGCAGACCAAATTCAAAGCTGATCGGAACCGTCTGGGCTGCTTCGGCATCGACGGGAATATCTAGCAGGGCAGCGGGCCTGGTTTTGCCCGGGGAGAGTCCCAACCAATTGGCCAGGGGCCCATTTGCCCCATCAGCGGCAACCAGGTAAGGCGCATCAAAGGTGCCTGTAGCGGTATTAACCTGCCAGCGATCGCCGCTAAATTTAATCCCCGTCACAGTGGTATTGTCTTGAATCTCTGCCCCTTTTTCCTGGGCCTTTTGAATCAAAAACTGGTCAAATGCATCCCGCTGCACCATCCAAATGGGTTCTGACGTTTTGAGTTTTGCATTGACTGGGTCGTCCAATTTCCAGGTGTAGCGGATGGCTGCAATGCGTCGATCGATCACCGGGTCAAAGTCAAAGTCAAACCATTGGGCAATGCTGGGTGATACTGCCCCACTGCATGGCTTAAACCGGGGAAGTGTGGCTTTCTCCAACACCAAAACGGCGTGGCCCTGCTTAGCTAAATGATAGGCGGTGGTTCCCCCTGCAGGGCCTGCACCGACGACAATGCAATCAACCATAATTTTTCCGCTTTATGTTTACTTCAAGTTGAACATTGATGGGTCGCTATCCCCACGCCAGTACCAACCTTGTTTAGCTTTCCCTTAAACCTTGACCACATCTAAATCCACCATTTTCCCTGTAGGGGTGAAAGCCTTGCATCCCTACTCAAGTTTGCAAATCAGATGTAGTCTGAATGGCTGTTTGAAAAACGTGATGACTGGCTTGGCTCAAGCGACTCAGGGACACACCGCTCTATAAAACGTTTGTAGCTTACCGGAGTTTCGATATGGGTAGCGCAGCCTAGTGGAACCTTTACCAATGATTCATGAATACCCAAAGGAGTTCCGAACGAGTTACAAATTGGCTGATCTCCTCTATCCTTAACTAGCATTCCCATGCAAAATCGACGCTGATCGCCCCATCATGCCTATGACCTCTCCAGATGCCATCACGGTGACGGCTCAGATTCACGTCAAACCAGGCACGGCAGTGCTGCTGAAGCGGGCCTTAACGGAAGTCGCAGTCTTAACCCGCCAAGAACCGGGTTGTCTGGGTTACGATTTGCACCAATCGGTTACAGACCCCAATTTGTTTTTGCTGTACGAGCAATGGATGAGTCAGGCTGATTTGGATGCCCACTTGCAAATGCCCTATATGCAAGACCTGAACGACCAAAGCCACGCTGTGCTGGCTGAACCCGTCAGGGTGAAAATTTGGAGAATCGTCTAGCGATCAGAACAACTACGATGATGGATTCGATTCAGCTAACCGGGTTACGCGCCTATGGCTATACGGGGGTGCTGCCTGAAGAAAAGACCTTGGGGCAGTGGTTTGAAGTCGATTTGACCCTGTGGATGGATTTGTCGCGGGCGGGGCAAAGCGATCGCCTCAGCGACACCCATGACTATGTCGCGATATCTCAAGCAATCCAAACCCTGGTTCAAACCGCAAAATTTGACTTGATTGAAAAGCTTGCTAGCACGATTGCCCAAAAAGCCTTAGATCAAGATTTACGCCTCACCCAAGTCCGGGTACGGTTGATTAAACTCAGGCCGCCGATTCCTAATTTTGGGGGCCAAATTGCGGTGGAGATTACGCGCACTCGTGCTGGCACGACATAAAAATCTGAATTGACCAATACGCCACTCCCTTTAAAAAGTAGCAGCCCCACCATTAATGAAACCGACAGAAGGCTTCTGATGAGGCTGGAGACGCAGTTAGGAGGTATCTTGCAAGAAAGATTATCGGCAAATGATCAAAGCTGCTCACTCCTTAATACGCCCTACATCTTTTCGTAATGAAACTTTAATCTAGCCCTGCAAAGTATAGCCGTAGCCACAAAGCTTTGTGCACTACGGCGAGCCAGATTGCTTGTGTGCTGAGCGTCCCAGCGATACTTGGTGCATTAAGCAATCTGGCCAGCGCTATATTTAGCTCAAAGCTGCCTTGATCTCATCTGGCAAGTTTAACTCAGGGGACACTACGCGGCTGGTCTCAGAGAGCTGGTGTCAGGTGGGGGGCTCTGGGCAGCGCCATGAGGTGACGGTGGCGGGCAGTCAGTTGCTGGAGGAAGGGTTTGTTTAGGGTAGCGGCGTTGTACGGAACAGATTTTTGATGCCGGTGGCGATCGCTGAAAATCACGGCATTAAGACAATTTTTAGACATTTAGACATATTGTTGACGCGATCGCCCTTGAGGATCAATCATTGGCGATCGCAGTTGAATTCAGGATCACACCACTTCTTCAAACCTGAACTCTGTTTAGAGGCTGGGCAGATCCCCCCTTCTTCCCTTACGAAGGAAGACAAGTTCCACCCCAGTTGGAATAGCTCCCTTTGCAAGGGGGCGGCGACAGCAGGGGATCTCCAACATCTGGTGTCGCACTTCTGAGATTTGGGATTAGAAAGCCAAAATTTGAAGTTGATTTCGACTTGTTAAATAGCTAATTTTGAGTAATGTTGGGTTTCACTTTTTGGTATAAATGCCAGCTTCTTGACCTGGTAGGTATAACGCTAGCAAATAACGCCCTTAATACCTAGGCTTGCAATCAGAAAAGTTTAAACACTCACTATCTAGAAATCCTGCCAGAGCCATCTCTAGTACTGCCTCTACTGGATACTCAATATCTACGGCCCGTCTTTCAAAGGCTTCTCTGATGTTATCTGGCAATGCCGCCAGGATCATCCGGGCTGCCACTGGACTGAGGTGCTCTATTGTTTCCTGCTCAGCAGTTGGTTGCATAGCTAGTCCCTCGTTGGTATGCGGACATTGAATGGAGGTTTTGTACTGTTCAGGATAATCCCTTCTAGATCTGATGATAGTGCCCGCCACTGGATGAAGTCGAGGGTGTAGGTGGCGATCGCGACGTCTCGATGGTTATAGTCAGCCAACCATGCCCAAGTGATCGACTTGTGCCCACCCCGGAACCGTTCCTTGATGTCCTGAGCTTTGCCAACGTAGAGCAACCCTTCTAACCGATGACGCACAGCATAAAGTCCAGGCTTTGAGGTTAGTCCCGCAAAGTCTCTGGTCATGGGGATGCAGTCTAAAAATGCTATTTGGAGGAGAATCTCTAAAATTTTTTGGGCTTGTCTCTCAACATCGGTCATTAGTGACTACTTAGGATTTCACTTTCGCCTTAATCTTAAACGCTGAATGCCCGCCACTACTTAACCTCCGATCGCATCTCTCCCCAATAACGCGATCGCCAAAGATGACCCTTCAAAGATCATCCCGTTCATCATTAAGAGTGGGTCGAGTGGGTTGCTGAGATCGCAGTTGAATTCAGGATCACACCACTTCTTCAAACCTGAACTCTGTTTAGAGGCTGGGCAGATCCCCCCCTTCCTCCCTTACGAAGGAGGACAAGTCCCACCCCAGTAATGGTGAACATGGCTTTTAGGAAACAGTTCACTTTAAAGCCACCAGTGGCCCTGTATCAACCAATACCTGCCGTGCATTAGGTGCCATAGCCTTCTATATAGCTGCGGTTGGTAGATAAGTTGGCAGGGCCTTCGGCACAACCGATGAATTCGCCAGCAAGCGATCGCCCTTGAGGGTCGGTCTTTGATCATCGCGGCTAGCACTTCAGGGATTTTGAGAATTGAGTATGTTATCCACACCTTAGGTGCGGAACCGCAACCAGGAATTCGCCCATAATATTGTCGTTAGTGGCTTCAACTATCAGGTCGGGGCGCGCGTAAACCTTGTACTGAATCCCATACATGACGATGATGCTTCCCTGCCGAATCCCTTGACCAATGATTCGATCAGGTAGTTGGACAGCCCTCGGTGGTTGGCCATCATTGGCTGATTCCTTGTCGAGGATATAGTCATGCTCGCTGGGTCTCAGTTCGAAGTGATCATACTGATAATTTTCACTATCGTTGTAGGAATTTTGAGTATTACTGATCTCATCTGATCTTTTGAAATTAGACTCTTTTGAAATTAGACCACCGCTCATACATAAAGGAGCTCACCGGCCCCATGGCTTTCGTCTTATTCGTCCAAAGCGTAAGGTCGATGGCTTGACCATCAACAATGAGTTTTTTACCCTTGAGCTTTGCGTATACCTTCGCACCAAAGCCGTTAAGCTTCTTTTGCTCTAGGGTATTATCCAAAACCTGTTGTAACTTACTATAATCTTTAAATTCCTGTAAGAATTTATCGAATTGGGTACCACTCATCGTCAAAGTCTTCTCTTCTGCATTGTCTACAGAAGCCACATTTCCTGAAGGAATATTCTCAGATGAAATTTCACTCTTTTGTTTGAAATTAGACCACCGCTCATACGTAAAGGAACCCACCGGCCCCATAGCTTTCGGCTTATTCGTCCACCTATTAAGGTCGATGGCTTGACCATCAACAATGAGTTTTTTACCCTTGAGCTTTGCGTATACCTTTGCACCCAAGCCGTTAAGCTTCGTTTTCTCTAGGGTATTATCCAAAACCTGCTGCAACTTACTATAATCTTTAAATTCCTGTAAGAATTTATCGAATTGGGTACCACTCATCGTCAAAGTATTCTCTTCTGTACCCTCTGCAAGAGGCACACTTTTAGGAGCAACATTCTCATTCGCTGCACTGTCTATAGCTGAGTTTGGCTGATCAACCTCCTCAGGCTCCTCAGATGAGGCCCTGTCCTCGTCCCACAGAATATCTCGTAACTGCTTAAGCTCATTGTCTTTCAAAGTTATCTGATGCTTTTGGGCTGCATAAATGATAGGGTCGTGATTATCGTCAATAGATGTTTCCCCTTTCGAGGTCATTTGCTTTTTGTATTCCGTCCAGTAACCATCCACAAGAAGCTTCACTTCAGTAAGTGTGAGTCGATCTGGAAATGTAACGTTAAGTGATTTCAGATGGTCAAATAATTGCTCTCCAGAGAACTCTTTATACTTATTGTATTTTTCAGAGTAATTATCACTGACAGCAACCGGTTCCTTTTTGTCGGGTTGCCTTTTCTGCATTAGAAACGCTTTGGGAGTCATTTCAGGATTTTGGACTGCGACTTCATCCTTATCATTTTGGCTAATCTCCTTGAAGGGCTTATCCCAGGCATTTTGTTCAAAAACCTTACGCACGAGATCGCCTCCTATCTTCAAGTTCGCCTCATCTTTTGCGCTCGCAATCTGATAAATCCAGGAATAAGGAATAATGTAAGGAACTGCTATCTCAAATTCATTTGTATAGTTACCGAATAAATGAGCATTAACATCAATGCCTACATTCCCTGGCAGCTGTATAGTGTAAAACCATCCATTATCCCCACCAAACGTGGTGATTACGTTCTTTTGCGTAGTCGTTGAAATATACGCAGAATCATTCATGTAGTGGCTAAAGCAAACATGACTGATAATATCCTTGCTATATGGATTCGGTTGTGTGCTAACGGCCCACGCTGTTATTCCACCAAGACCTTGAACCGTCTTGTTCCAAGGCGAACGATCCTGGCTCTCACCTCGATAAACCGTTTGATCGCCTGTCAGAGGAACATGCTCTGGGTAGTAAACCGGATGTAGGTTTGCTAGCATGTCATGCTTAGGAATACGAGGGTACCAGGGGCGTGCTCCATGGGCCCAATGATGAGGTTCACCTGGGAAATAGGTATTCAAATTGACTAGATTCTGCGAGTTTTTTATCTTCCCATATTCCGAATTATTGGGGTATAAAGTATGCAAAGCTTGGAAGAAAGCAGGAATCTCCGCGTTGCTAACTTCAAAGAACTCATTTTTGCCTTCTGCCTGCGCTGCTCGCTCTTGGATTGAAGTAGATAACGTACTAGAGAGGTCACTGCCTTTAGCCTGCTGTGAGGCTGGGCTTGAATAGCTTCCTTCAACCATCTCTGGCGTAGAAATATCGTTAACATATTTGTCAACAATAGAGGGTAAGTGCTTTTGCTTGAGCAAATCTCCACTTTCAGGTTGAGCAGATTTCGCCTGACCACTTGCAAGTACGTCCATCAATTTGTCCAAAGTCTTATGAACGATGGCCACCAGTTCTCCGTCGAACCATACTTTATCTTTTAGGTTCTTTTGAGCAATGACTTGCAAAACATCCTGCACCAATGACCCTTCCAATGGTCGAGTTGTTGGACCATAACCGGGGGTTTCACGTAATGGCTTCAGTGCTTGCCCCTTTTGTGCCGCGATTTTATTTTTTTTCTTACGTTTCTCATTTGTCTGTTTAAACTCAGCTTCGGTTTGGTGAAACTTCCCGAAATTTCTCAGACGTTCCGCCAAGATTGTCATTGAAGATGCGTTGTATGTGACTTTCTCCTCAAGTTGATCCTGCTCATCCAGCTCATATCGACGGTCATACCAAATCGTGATTTCTCCACTAGTACTGCCGCTTGCAACCGAAGCTTTTGCCTGCTCATCATTTCCAGCCTTGTCTATGCTGGCATCTTGAGATTTCTGGGCTTTGCTGTCGTTGAATGCAGGGTGATTAGGATGGTCAACAAGCTGCATCAGGCGGAAAATAGTGGAGTTGCTAATGTCAATACCTTCAAATAATGCATATCGCTGCATTGAACGTACGACCATACTCTCATCCGCATCCAATCGATCGCGCAGATGGAGGTAGATATAAACTAGAGCCCTTAACTGCTTTTCAGTGACCATAAGCTCACCGCTGTACATCAGCTGATGTACAGCCTTCAATTGCATCAGCTTTTTAGCGATCGCCTTAGCTCGAAACGGTAGTAAGTCAAGTTTAGAGGGCTGGAACCAGTCAGCCGCTGCAGATTCAGAGGAAGAGGAGTGGAGTATGGGAGCCGATGCTGATTTAGGAAGCTGGGGACGGGGGCGCGATACCGTCACAGGGGCTGAGGAACCAGAAACTGAGTCAGCGTTAGGGTCGTCAGTTGCCTGCGTTTTGTTCGCTGTTGTGTTTGTTTTCGCAGTCGTCGGCATGTCGTCTTTGGCTGCCAGTTCCGTATCGCTGAGGGCGTCTTCTACTTGGCTTGGCATTTGCCAATCAGGATGAAATGGATCGTCCTGGATCCTTTCTGCTTCTGTTGCCTCATTCATTTCTCTAAGGCTTCTCATGTATGCTGGTGAGTTCATTTCCCTGATCGCAGCCGACAGCGATTGAGCTTCAACAGGTGCTTGAGATACGCCATTGCCGTTTTGAACATCACTGTCCTGTTTAGCCTTTTTACGTTTAGCCTGTTTGCGCCAGAACTGCGTAATTAAAGTCTCTAAAACCTCTGTTTCAACCTCCGTTTTGTTATACGTACCCCTCTCTCCAGCTAGACGAGTGACCACCTTCTTGGCTTGTGCTTCATTCCACCAAGACTCTTCTCCATACATCTTTTTCAGCCGTTTGACGGCATCGTCGATATAGGTCCCTCCCGCCAGTGCCCGTTGAATGACGGCGTTAGCCTTGGCAGGCTGAGTGCTAACTGGATGTTGAGTCACAAGGCTAGATTTCTGAACAGTAGATGGGGATTGCTCACCGTTATCACTGTTGGCACCCGCTAAGACCACAGGTTCATGCCGCGCCACCCGCTCGCCGTTCTCATCCGCATTTTTCTCCAACATCGGATTGGCGTTAATCGGAGTACCTGCGATATCCGGCTTCAACGCCATCTGACTCTGCTGCACCACATGGGTGGCTTCATGGCCCAATAACTGCGGGTCATTGGCTCCGCTCGATTGCACCACGATGTCGTTGTTCTGGGTATACGCCTTGGCCTGGATGCTCTGGGTGGCGGCATCATCCACATGCACCCGGGCATTTTTAACCTCCGGATAACCCGATTGCACAAAGTTGTCGGTCACCTGCTTGGGCAACGGACTGCCACTGCCTTTGGGTTTCAGGTCTACAGAGTTCTCCCCCGCACTGCCCGCTGTCTGGGGCATCGAGCGTTCTCCCAGGGGCACATCCCGTTGAATGGGCAGTTGCATGCTGAGGGGGCGCAGCTGGAGTAAGGGTTGTGCCATCGACAGTGGTGATGCCGCCTGATCACGCTGATGTCTGGCACTCATCCCCTGGAACAAGGGACTCATCGCGCCAGTCTGCACCCTCGATGTCTCAGCGTCTCGCTGGATCGGCGAGATGGGTATCAATGGTTGACGCGGTGGCCCACTCAATGTCTCAGCGTCTCGCTGGACGCTAAAGACCCTTTGCTTGAACCTTTCCTGCTTCGACACGTTGAGGGGTCCACTGGCTGGCGCTGGACAGCGCTATCCGGTGGCAATATCGAAATCTTGCCAAAGTCAAAGAGTGGGTTATCGATCTGTCGCTGCACTGCCTCCCAGTTGGGGGCGGCTGTAGGCCCAGCCACGGCATAGGGATTGTCGGCGTCCTCGGTCTCTAAATCTGGCGAGGCGAACAGACTGGTTTGCACCTGTGGCACTTGCTGCTGTGGCTCCGGTTCGTGGGTGCGCTTCTTGCGTTGATAGACCATGGATTTTTGCCTCGCTGGCGAGTGGATCGCTGCTAGGAATCCCCAAAAAGCACGTTGGGTCACGCGAACATCCGCATGACCCAGCAGTTTCAAATCTTATCAATGACGATGCAATGGTTGAGTCATCCCTATCCTCACTAGGCTCTCGCATCCCAGCTTTTGTGGCTATCCTCTTTTAGTCGGATTTTGAGCCTCTTACCCCTTTACAAGTCGTTGTTTAGTAGAACTGACCCATTTCATCCGCCGCGATCGCCCGACCGCGTTCATAAGCCGCCCGGACATGATCGTCAGTCATCCAACGATCATGAATGCTGCCGGAGATGCCTATCACGCTTAACTAAACATCTAGGTATTTACATTTTGTTGCATGAAGTTTGACTCAATAAAAACCTCAGGAGCAAACTGGGTGCTTCCCTTCAAAAACAACCACTTTGAGCGACGGTAAGGTCTAAACATTTGATAAGAATTACCCTAACCCTTGATTCCCTGCGGTGTGATAAAAGTATCCATTGAAACAAAACACATCGAAGTAGTGGTTCTTATCTAGATCAGTAGGCTAATTTTGCAGCCCGCGCAGGATTTGAAATGAGTATTTTCACTTATCCAGCTGTTGCGATAGATTGTGTTAGACCACCGTTTCAACCCTAAATTCAGGAGGTTGGATATGGGAATTACCAGTATTAACCCGACCACCGGCGAAAAGCTTAAGGTTTTTGACCCGCTCTCTGACGCCGACCTTGAAGCTAAACTTACCGCAGCCCAGCAAGCATTTAAGACGTATCGCCACACCTCATTTGACCTGCGGGCTATGTGGCTACGGTCAACCGCTCAAGTTCTCGAAACCCGTAAGCAAACCTTTGGAGAGCTGATGACCCTCGAAATGGGGAAAACGCTCAAGTCTGCGATCGCGGAAGTGGAAAAATGCGCTTTGGTTTGCCGCTATTACGCCGATCACGCCGCCAACTTTTTAACCGATGTCCCCGCGGAGACCGATGCCAGTCAAAGCTTCGTGCGGTACTTGCCATTGGGCATTGTGCTTGCCGTGATGCCCTGGAATTTTCCGTTTTGGCAGGTGTTCCGGTTCGCAGCCCCAGCGCTCATGGCGGGCAATGTCGGGGTGTTGAAGCATGCCTCTAACGTGCCCCAGTGCGCCCTGGCGATTGAAACGATCTTCAGACAGGGGGGCTTTCCTGAAGGGGTGTTTCAAACCCTGCTTGTGGGTGCAGACCGAGTGGCACACATTGTTGCTGACGATCGGATCCGGGCAGCGACGCTAACGGGCAGCGAAGGCGCTGGCGCTAGCCTAGCGGCTGCCGCCGGAAAAGCTTTGAAAAAAACAGTTCTAGAGCTGGGCGGTACCGATCCTTTTATCGTCATGCCCAGTGCCGATTTAGACGCGGCTGTGGCTACGGCAGTAACGGCGCGGGTACTCAACAACGGCCAAACCTGCATTGCCGCCAAACGCTATATCGTTCATGAGGCGATCGCAGATACCTTTGAACAGCAGGTTGTCGAAAGATTCAAAGCCTTAACCGTGGGCGATCCGATGCTGGCTGCCACCGATGTGGGCCCCCTGGCCACGCCTGCTATTTTGCACGAGGTTAATCAGCAGGTTCAAGCTTGCGTAGAGGCTGGGGCAACGGCACTTGTGGGTGGGGATGTCACGGCGCTGCAAGCCCAACTGCCCGATAGCCTCAAACAGGGCAACTTTTACCCGCCCACCCTGATCAGCCGCATTCCCCCCGGTACCCCGGCGGATCAAGAAGAGATTTTTGGGCCAGTGGCGTTGATGTTTCGGGTGTCGGGTCTTGATCAGGCGATCGCCTTGGCCAACAGTACCCCCTTAGGGCTGGGGGCCAGCGCTTGGACGCGTGATGCCACGGAACGCGATCGCTTTGTCAATGAACTTGAGGCGGGCGCTGTGTTTATTAACGGCATGGTCAAATCTGATCCGCGTCTGCCCTTTGGCGGCATTAAGCGCTCCGGCTACGGTCGGGAACTCAGCATCCAGGGGATTCAGGAGTTCGTCAATATCAAGTCTGTTTGGATTAAATAAGGAACCCGTGATCAATGTCTCAACCCAATGCAGCCGACCTGCTCGTCCAATGTCTGGAGAATGAAGGGGTCGAATACATCTTTGGCGTGCCCGGAGAAGAAAACCTGCAAGTGCTCCAAGCCCTAAAGCAGTCTTCGATTCAATTCATCACCACCCGTCACGAGCAGGGGGCCGCATTTATGGCCGATGTTTACGGGCGATTAACGGGCAAAGCGGGGGTATGTTTGTCTACCCTGGGGCCAGGGGCAACCAACTTGATGACAGGCGTAGCCGATGCTTATCTAGACCGAGCCCCCCTAGTGGCAATCACCGGCCAGGTCGGCACCGATCGCATGCACATTGAATCACACCAATATATCGATTTGGTGGCGATGTTTTCTCCGTTGACCAAGTGGAGTACCCAAATTGTCCGGCCCACAAACACGCCAGAGATTGTTCGCAAAGCCTTCAAAGTCGCCCAAACCGAAAAACCCGGTGCGACCCACATCGACTTACCTGAAAACATTGCGGCCATGGCGGCATCAGGTACCCCTTTGAGGCAAGACAATCAAGAGAAAACCTATGCCTCTCTACACAGCATCGAACAGGCTGCCCAGGCGATTTCCCAAGCCAAAAATCCGATCATCTTAGTGGGCAATGGGGCCATTCGGGCGCAGGCCCATGAAGCCCTAACCGAATTCGCCAGTCAGCTCAAGATTCCCGTCGCCAACACTTTCATGGGTAAAGGGGCAATTTCTTACACCCATCCTTTGGCGCTTTGGACCTTAGGACTCCAGCAGCGAGACTTTATTACCTGTGCCATCGAACGGGCAGATTTGGTGATTGCCATTGGCTACGACCTGGTGGAATATTCACCCAAACGTTGGAACCCTGAAGGGCAGGTGCCCATTATTCATATCGGATTGATGCATGCTGAAATCGACAGCAGTTATATTCCTAAAGTTGAAGTAATCGGCGACATTTCAGACTCCCTATGGGAAATCTTGAACCGCGCTAAACGCAGCCAGCACACTGATGAATACATTCGCTCCCTGCGCCAAGACATTTGCGCCGATTACGAAAAGTATGCCGATGATCAGGGGTTCCCGGTCAAACCCCAAAAGCTCATTTATGACTTGCGCCAGGTGCTTAGGGGCGAAGATATTCTAATTTCCGATGTGGGGGCGCATAAGATGTGGATCGCCCGCAACTATCACTGCGAACGGCCCAACACCTGCATTATTTCTAATGGGTTTGCGGCGATGGGAATTGCCATACCCGGTGCGATCGCGGCCAAGCTGGTCAACCCCAACCGCAAAGTGGTCGCCGTCACTGGAGACGGGGGCTTTATGATGAACTGCCAAGAACTCGAAACTGCCCGCCGCATCGGTGTGCCCTTTGTCACGCTGATTTTCAACGATGGTGGCTACGGTTTAATTGAATGGAAACAGCAGAACTATTATGGTGAGTCCGCTTTTATCAAGTTCACCAACCCCGACTTTGTGAAATTCGCCGAAAGCATGGGCCTCAAAGGCTATCGCATTGAATCGACGGAAGACCTCTTGCCAACGCTTCAGCAAGCCCTAGAAGACGACGTGCCTGCGGTGATCGATTGTCCGGTTGATTACCGCGAGAACTTACTGTTTAGTCAAAAGACTCAGGATTTGAGTTGCGTCGTTTAGAGATACGCTGAGAGATCCAAGCGATCGCCCGGTTTAGTCGTCATCACTTGAGTCGATAATCCCGCCTGTTTCAAGGCCGTTTGCATTTGATCAGCGCTGCCTTTTTCTTGCAGAACCTTAGTGAGCAGTCCGGTGAATTCTAATTCGCCTGACCCAGCGGTGGGCAGCATGACGCGGGGTTTGACCTGCTGGGCCAGTTCCAACGCACCGTCATGACCGCGTAAAACGGGGATGGAGAAGGGCAGTTCGAGATTGACGATGGGGGTAATGGCAACGTCAATGGGGCCATAGTCTTTCAGTGAGCGGTCGGGATAGCCGTGGGCTTCATAGTAAAGGCTGGTGCCAGCATTGGTGCTCAGCACATAGCCGTTTTCCTTCGTAACTGGGCCAACGGGAGCACCGGGGAAAGCCGTGATCTGGAGACGGTCTTGAAAACTAACGCGATCGCCATGATTGAGTGTCGTCACCGCATTAAACCCCAGTTCTTGGGCCACAGCAGCCCCAGCAGGAGACGCCATGACTGGAATTGTCTTGTCCAACTGTTTTAGCGTCGGGCGGTGGGCATGATCCGGTAACCCTTGGGAGAGCAAAATCAAATCGATACCCTCTGGAATTGGCATGGGTTGCAGCCGTTTACCTTCGAATAACCAGGGGGAATCGCCAAACACTAGGGTCTCAACCAGCCACGGATCGACTAAGATCCGCAGGCCGTCGATTTCCCAAAGCCAAGAGTTGCTATCAAGCCAGGTAGTAAATAATGTCATCGGTGAAAAGGGAGTGCAGCGATCGCATCCCTTCTATTATAGAAATATTGCGAAACATTAAGTGCACCCCTCCAACAACGCCTCTCGGGGGCATCGATTGAGGCTTTAGCAATCATGTAGTGGCAGTGTTGGTTTGCACAGTGGCCTGCAAGTATTCGGGACGCAGCATCGACATGACCACTAGAGATTTGTAGCCGTTAGCCGTTTTGTAAACGTCCCGCATCGTGCCCTCGGTCACAAATCCTTCACTCGCGTAGAGGTGCTGAGCACGAGAGTTGTCTGTAAAGACATCAAGCCAAAGACGGTGGGCTCGGTAAGTCTCGAAGGCTAGCTTCACGGCCAATTGCAAACTGGCTCGACCGTAGCCCTTACCTTTGTCGATGATCACCAGGCGACGCAGTTCCAAGGCATCGTTTGGGTCTTTCAGTCCTGATATCAGCAGAAACCCTACGGGAGTAGCCTCTATTTGACGTTCAATGATGTAATGGGCTTCATTAAGGGAGGCGATCGCGGCTAAATGACGCGATCGCGACCATTGGCTGACAAACTGAGCATTTTCAGGGTGCCCCTCTGCCTGCAAAACAAAATTCAAGTCGGCCTCAGTCGTAGACCGCAACTGAACTAGATTGCCTAGCGCATTAGATGATGTCATAAATAGTGCGATCGCGTCACGGCTAGCCAAATTTATCACCAATGCAGGGTAATGTTGCGAGACGAGTTGGGGATTGACCCGAGTGCTGAAACTCAGCGGCTTTATCAAAGCTTGCTAAATTAGTTGCATGATGGACATTGCTCGAAACACTTCACCATGGTTCAAGAAACCTATCAAAATAGTCTGGAGTACTATCGCGATTTGAATAACGTGGTGGATACTTCTCGACAAGAGGGGATGCAAGAAGGATTTAGCCAAGGCAAAGCGGAAGGTCGAGAAGAAGGTCGGGAAGAAGGTCGAGAGAGTGAAGCGCGATCGCTCATTGCTCGTCAACTCTCGCGACGAGTTGGATCTTTGCCTGATACAGTGCGATCGCAGCTTGACCTATTGCCATTGGCAGCACTGGAAGTTTTGGGTGAGGCACTATTAGATTTTGCTGGGTTGGCAGACTTGCAAGCGTGGTTGCAGGCTTACGGGCAGCAGGATGAGGAATAGAACGCGATCGCTTTTATCAGTGCTGCCAGTGCTGTACTAATAGGCTCTAAAGTTCTGGTTTGACTCTTTTGAAACACGTCAAGCTCTCCCTTTAGTGGGAAAGGATTGCTTTTATAGCGCTGGCCAGGTTGCTTAATGCATTAGTATCGCCAGTTTCCGTAGCCAAAAACTCCCGCTGACCCATGGGTCAGCGGGAGTTTATCATCAGTCACAACGGTAGCGTCAGCACAACTTCGCCCTCATCAGTTTCACCAGTCGGATGAAACCCGTAGCGCAAATAGAAGTCTTTTGCACAACCAGGCCCTGGCACATAAGATGCCTTCAGCAAAGAAAATACTCCCTGCGATCGCACCTGATCAATCACAAGCCCCAGTGCGGCTTTGCCAATCCCTCTCCCCTGAAAGTTGGCATCGATCATGAATCGCCATAGACTCACTTCTGGCTTTGACGGTGGAATCTCCCGGAGCGTTTCGTCGTAGAGCATGACAAACCCTGCCGGAGATTCATCCTCATAAATAGCACGGTACCAAGCTTCCTGATGGAAGAGGGCTTCTGCAAGGGAAACAGCATTACTAGCGACGAAGTGTTGCTGATCTGGGCGAACCGCAAGATCAGTGATCAAGCGAACCGTATCAGCAGTGATCTGACGGAGCGATACAGACATGTTTTTAGGGGTAAACTGCTTGCTGCTATTGCTCTTGGATCTTACGATTTCTACCTGCGCTCAAAAAGGGAGCCACCATAATGCCAATGGTGATCAAGACGATTAACCAACCAATCCCCAGCGCCCAAGTAGGATATCCCTCATAGGGCGTACGCAGATCGGTCGTCAACTGGGTTCCCAATAGGGCAGTCAGCACAACCGGGGCCACAAACTTAATTGAAATTGACCACCAGCGCCCAACCTGCCAATCACTCACCCCATTGATATATCGCCGCAGCGATTCGGCCCCGTAGATCCAGCCGCCTAAAATTGACTGGCTAATGGCAATCAACATGGCGCTGTAGTGGGTAATAAAGTGGTCCACAATGTCTAAGAAGTAGAGTCCGGCTTGGGTGGTGTAGATAATCCCGGCCATTAGACCGACGAGACAAACCCCAATAGACACTCTTTCAATTCGCCAACGGGGCTTGTAGTCTAGCAAAACCGCATTGACCGCTTCCACGATTGAGAAGGCACTGTCAATCCCCAAAGAGATCAACATGAGAAAAAACAACACACTAAACACGGCAGGCAGTGGCATCAAACTCAGCGCCTGGGGAAACACCACAAATGCTAATCCTGGGCCAGAAGCCGCCAACTCATCCACTGGCGTTGCCGTTTGCCAAGCCATGTAGCCCAGCACGCCAAACACGACAAAACCTGAGAATAGGCTAATGGCGCTGTTGGTCAGGGCAGTCACCCAAGTGTCTTGAGCAATATCGTGATCAGGAGATTTGTAGCTGGCATAGGTCAACATTGTGCCGAATGCCAGGGAGAGGGTAAAGAAGATTTGGGAAAACGCCGCTGACCACACCTCTGGATCAGCCAGTACGCTCCAAACCGGGGTTAGATACAGCTGCCATCCCTGCCAGAAACCGGTTAGGGTGACGGCTCTCACGAGCAGTACACTGAGCAAAATAATCGGCAGGGGCACGCTGTAGAGCACAACTTGACCTTCGCTGCGGGTGCCCCGCCACACACAAAAGTAAACCGCCACCCAGACTGCGACTAGCGCCAGCAAAACGGGGAGATTGATGCTGCCAATCTGTCCTGCCCCGTCACTCAGGTGCAACACTGAATCAAAGAAATATTGTTCAGCATTCTGCGACCAACTGGTTCGAAAGGAAGCGAACAGGTAGATCACAGTCCAGGCCATGACCACCGCATAGTAGGTGATAATCAAAAAGCCCGATAGAACAGCCGCCAAGCCTATTCCTTGGCTCCTGGGATGGAGGCGTTTGAAGGTGCCTACGGCACCCTGTTGCATCTTTTGGCCAATGGCAAACTCCAACATTAGCAGCGGAATGCCCACAAGCAGCAACGCTATTAAATAGGGGATTAAAAAGGCCCCACCGCCATATTTACCGGCGAGGTAAGGAAACCGCCAAACATTGCCCAGCCCTACGGCTGAGCCAATAGCGGCTAATACAAATACAGTTCGAGAAGACCACCGTTGACGTGTCATAAAATCATTCTCCTGGCGTGATGGCATGGGTTATTGGGTCTGGGCAGCGCCTCGACCGATGTTTTGAGTGGGTAAAATCTGGGGTTGTGGTCTGGCTGTTGCCGATGATTCAGATGATTCATCAGAGCTGCCGCAAAGATGGGTCAAATTAATGATTTGTCCGGTCTCAGTCTGAATAAAGCAAACCGGGGTTTGAACCGGGGTTGAGTCTTTAGCGATCGCTACGGTGGGTAAGGCGATCGCGCCAATGGCCACCAGACCATTGACAATCCAGCGGGGTTGAAAAAACTTTGTTGGGTAGTGCATGGTTCTTTAGAAGGGATGGCAGAGCAAAGAGCGGGACAGCCAGCCCATCGACAGCAACGGATGCAATGATCAACGCCGTCATAGGCTGGCATTAAGGGTCTTAGGCTCATGGCCCAAGGCGTTAGTATTCGGTGTGCAGCTCAAAGCGCAAATTCACACCCTCGGTCACGTTGAAGCCCAAAAACGCCTGAACGGCTTCACCGCTGACAGAGCTGTAGCGCCCCGTTCCACCGGTGATGGCGCGAGCGACGGGTTGCCCGACATCCGCCAATTCCCAACCGTCGCTAACGATGGTTTCGTTGCCCAGTTCTGCACCAAAGTTGTAGACCTGGCTGGTAATCACAAACTCACCCCGACTAGCAGCTGCCCCGTCTGGATTGATGAACCAACCCCGGCAAACCCAGCGCCCCATCACCAGCTCTGGGAATTCAGGGCTGCCATCGGGGTTCACCCCATTGCTGCCGTTGAGGGTTCCGGCGGGATAGATATACCCCTGGGTGACAAAGGAATTGCCATAGGCGGGGAAACCGTTATCCAACAGGGGGGCATCGTCGAAGACGAAGCGAGTGCCATCTTCTGCCACTTCGAATCGCAGCACTTCAGCCTGCGAGTTACGATTACGCCGGACCTGCGCCACGAGGGTATTGTCTGTCAGCATCACAGTCGGATTAGAAGACTCAGCCATGGCCACCCCGTAAAGGGTCAACGTGGTTGCGGCAGCCAGGGTAACCGTTAGCAACTTGCGGTTGAACACACGACTGAGAGAATTAGCCAATTTAGTCACAGAGAATTGGTTAACGTTCATGAGAAATCTCCTTTGAGCGGTAGGGGTAAATGAACTGAATAAACACTGAGCAAAACAGTCCTGATCGTTTTGCCATTGGCGTCAGGTCAGAGAACACGGATTGGGCAAAAATCTATTCGGCAAAGGTGAAAGCTTGGGGGGTGGTTTCAAAGCCAAACTCTGCTGTGGTTTGACCCACAACGGAACCCACTAAATCGTTGGTCTCGCGGTGGATAATATCGACGCCAAACAGCGTGTCGTCCACCACGAAATCTTGCAGAATGTAGTCTTCTGCACTGCCGTTGAGCTGAATGATGTCGCCGTCGGTCAAGTTAAAGTCAAAGATTGCGGCGTGGTCAACTTCGCCGTCGCCCAAGTAGAAGGCCGTATTGGCATCGCCCAGGACAAACAGGTCTGCACCACCGCCGCCCGTGAGCTGGTCAAACTCGCCAAAGCCGGGTTTGGCAACGCTGGGTTCAACCCCAATCAGCACATCGTTGCCGCCAGTGGTACCCGCATCAGCTTCAATGGCATCGCCAAACAGCTGATCGTCACCCAGGCCACCGATCAAAAGGTCGTTGCCCCCTTTAGCTTGATCAGCCAAGATTTGGGCATCGCCAATCAGGACATCGTCATCTGAGGCAGTCGATCCAGCTTGGGACAGATCACTGGGGCCACCCGTGACGACATCATTGCCCCCTTGGGCATCGTTCGACAAAATGAAGGCATCCCCCGAGAGAAAGTCGTTGCCGATATCCCCAAATACGGCATCATTGCCGCCTTGGGCTGAGCCACTCATGGAGAAGCCATCCCCATAAACCTCATCGTCCCCAGCTTCCCCGAACAACAGGTCAGCACCGCCGCGGGCATTTAGGCTAATCAATTCGCCATCGCCAAAGATGATGTCATCGCCCTCACCGCCCAAAACGGTATCACCACCACCAATCGCTTGGTCAGTAAGGGAACCATCGCCTTCAAGCTGGTCAAAGTGATTGCCGCCTTCGATGCGATCGCTGCCGCCAACCGCCTGATCGCGCAACGTACCATCGCCTTGAATGAAGTCGATACCGTCACCGCCTGCAAGCTGGTCGTCGCCGCCTTGGGCCTCATCTTGGAGAGTTTCGGCGTCGCCAAAAATGTCGTCGTCGCCGTCACCCCCGTCAATAAAGTCATCACCACCCCGACCTGCATCCTGGATGGTGCGGGCATCGCCAAAGATGTCATCGTTACCGTCATTGCCGTCGATCACATCGTTTTCACCACGGGCCATGTCGCGAATCAAAGATGCGTCACCCAGCAGGATGTCGTCATCGCCTTCGCCAGCGATAATGTCCCGTCCGCCGATTGCCTGTTCCGCCAGGGTAACCGCGTCGCCAAAGACGACGTCAATGCCATTGCCTGCAAAAATTAGGTCGTTACCGCCCCGGTCTTGGCCCGCCAGATCACCATCTGTATCGCCAAAAATGGTGTCAAACTCTGGCGTACCGACAAGCAGATCGCTTTGCAGTGAACCGATCAGGGTTTGTCGTGTATCCGGTTCGTCCGGTTGCTCTGGTTGAATTTCGACAAAATTGTCCTCAGTTAAGGTTGTCGTATCAACCCCCTCAAGTATGGCCAGTACTTCAGCGCCCGCCAAAATCTGATTGCCGCTCAAGGTCAGGTCTTCAAAGGAAAGTCCCCCAGCCAGACCAATTTTGTCAATGCCGATCTGGAAGTCGGTAATGGTATCTGTGCCTTCACCCACGGCCAACACAAAAGTGTCGATGCCACTGCCGCCAGATGCGTCGTCGCCGGTCAAGATGTCGTTCCCCAGTCCGCCACTGAGTAGGTCATCACCGTCATCACCGAAGATTCGGTCGTCACCGGCTTCGCCAAAAAGCTGATCGTTGCCGCCTTTGCCGCCGATCCGGTCGTTGCCGTCGCCACCAAAGATAACGTCATCGCCACCAATCCCCACTTGGGGGTCACGACTGTCAAGGTCGCCTCTTAAGATATCGTCGCCACCTTTGCCAAAGATAGTTTGATTGCCCAAACCACCGGCAATGGTATTGGCTTGGTCGTCTCCAAAAATTACATCGGGATCATCAGTTAACGGGTCGGTAGATGATGTCATTGTTCTCTCCAAGTCAATGAGTGATAAAAAATATGAATGGTGAATCTTGACTGCTTTGTGACTATCAAAAGCAGCATTAAATTTCGTCCACATCCAAAACCAGAGTTTTTCTTCAACAAAAACTCAAGTCTTTAAGTCAGATGGGGGGTGATGGTTAGTAGCCTTTACTTAAAACTGACCAATCAAACATAGGAATGATTAGGAATGAGGCAGTAATTTAGCCATTGCCATCATGCTCATCCGCTTGATTTGGTATGTCACAAATCAAAAGTAAAACCCCGACCGTTCCTAACCCGTTCCAAAGACGTTCTATCAGCTCATCCCTGGGTATGGAACGCTAGGGGAACGGTCACGGGACGCTACGTTAGCTAGGGTGAAACCTACTGACAACGGAGAACATAAAATGACGACACAATCCATTACTGCCGCTCAAATTGATTCAACCGAAGCCTTTGCCGAACGGTTAATGGACATTCTCAATAACGGCGCGATCGCGCTGATGACCTCTATCGGTCATCGCACTGAACTGTTTGACACGATGGCAGATCTGCCGCCGTCCACCAGTCAACAGATTGCCGACGCTACGGGCCTGAACGAACGCTATGTGCGTGAATGGTTGGGGGCGATGGTGACAGGACGATTCATCACCTACGATCCAGAGCAAGATACCTACTTTCTACCCCGTGAACATGCAGCAGTCTTAACCCGAACGGCCAGCCCTGACAACATCGCAGCGTTCGCCCAATACATCCCCCTGCTGGGTTCTGTAGAAGATCCCATCCTTGAGTGCTTCTACAACGGGGGCGGGGTGCCCTACTCCCAGTTCAAGCGATTTCATCCGGTGATGGCAGAAGACAGCGGCCAAACGGTTGTGTCTGCCTTGAGCGAACACATTCTGCCGCTAGTGCCAGGGCTGATGGATGCCTTGGAAAAAGGCATTCGCGTACTCGATCTGGGTTGCGGTAGTGGCCGGGCGCTGAACCAAATGGCGAAACTATTTCCCAACAGCCAGTTCCAGGGCATTGATATCTCTGAAGGTGCGATCGCAACCGCCCGTGAAGAAAGCCAATATCGCAGCCTATCAAATATTCAGTTTGATATCCAAGATGCAGCGACGTTTGATGCAGTTGAACAGTACGACTTAATCACTACCTTCGACGCCATTCACGACCAGGCTCATCCCGATGTGGTGTTACAGAACATCTACCGAGCCCTGCGTCCAGATGGTCTTTATCTGATGCAAGACATCCGGGCTAGCAGCAATGTGGCAAACAACATGGATCATCCCGCGGGCCCTTTGCTTTACACCATTTCCTGTATGCACTGCATGACTGTTTCTTTAGCCGCAGGCGGCATGGGATTGGGGGCAATGTGGGGTGAAGAAAAAGCCCTTTCAATGCTAGAAGCCGCTGGCTTTACACGGGTGGAAATTAAACAGCTAGCGCACGATTTTCAAAATAATTACTACCTCGTGTATAAAGCCTGAATCTAGTGGATTGCAATTAAATATGAGGTTACCCATATGTGCGCTATCTGTAAATTTGTCAGCCGTTATTACAAGCAAGAGCTGGGTATGAGTTCTCCATTCAAGACACAGAATTTTAGTCGGACTGTTCTGCTCAATTCAGCTAAGACGGCGACTCGAAAAACATCCAAAACTAATACTCAAGATAAGCGAAGGTGACACGATGAAATCCTACAATTCCTATCATTTTCACTCAGAATCTACATCGCAAAAGACTAATTCTCAACCTGCTAAAGCACTGTGGCAACAGATTCGAACGCAGATTGGACAGCGTGTGCAGCAGTTATGGACTTACTTGCTGGATACTAGCGAACCCAAAGTTTCTATCCGTCGCAATCGCAACCAGCAAATCAGTTTCCGAGTCTACGACCCGGCCAATCAAACCCAATGTTCCTTCTATTCTGAAGACGAAGTTCGCCGCTGGTTAGAACAGCGACATTATCGCTAAACAACGACGCACGATCGATCAGTCTTTAGCGCCCATCTCCCCATTCCTAAGCTCCCACACTAAGCTCCGTGAGTAACAAGACCCATGAGTAATAAATCAGGCGTGTCCAGCCAGGTAATCTCGCTGCCTCAGGGCGGTGGCGCGATCAGCGGACTGGGCGAAAGCTTTTCCCCCGATTTGCATACGGGTACCGGAAATTTTACGGTGCCGATCATACTGCCCCCTGGCCGTAACGGCTTTCAGCCCAAACTCTCCCTGGGCTACAGCACTGGCAATGGCAACGGCCCCTTTGGGCTGGGCTGGGGGATTAGTGTCCCTGGCATTAGCCGTAAAACCTCCCAGGGCATTCCTCACTATGACGATGCGATCGATACGTTTTTACTGTCGGGAGCTGAAGATTTAGTTTTGGTCGAACGTGACGCTAGCGTCAACCGCTACCGTCCCCGCACGGAAGGCTTATTTGCTCGCATCGAGCATCACCAAGATGCCGACAATAACTTTTGGCAAGTTTGGAGCAAGGACGGGCTGTTGAGCTTTTACGGGACACCGCGCCCTGCCGATGCCGACGACACTTGGGAAGACCCGGCGATCCTGCGGAATCCCCAAAATCCAGATCAGGTCTTTAGCTGGCAGCTATCGCTCACTCTGGATCCCTTTGATAATCGGATTGAGTATGTCTACGAACGGGACAGGGTCGCTGCAGGGTTGCGCCATTGGGAGCAGCTCTATCTACAGCAGATTCGCTACGGCGATTACACCGCCAAAACTGGAGAAACCCAGTTTCTCGTAAGCGTTAATTTTGACCATGAGGATCGGCCAGACCCTTTCTCAACGTATCGATCCGGGTTTGAGATCCGCACTCGTCAGCGCTGTTATCAGATTACTACCCACACCCACGCGGATACCGACCGACATGTCAAAACCCAGTCGTTGATCTACCTTGATCAGCGGGCTAAAAAAGCGGATCAACTCCCCCTTAACGGGGTTTCCTTGCTCAGCCAGGTTTGGTTGATGGGGCACAACGGCGAGGTGACCGAATCTATGCCGCCTTTGGAGTTTGACTATTCCCAGTTCGCGCCCCAAGACCGCCAGTTTAAGCCGCTACAAGGTCGCGATTTGCCCACCCAGTCCTTAGCCCATCCCAATCTGGAGTTGGCAGATCTCTTTGGCAACGGTCTGCCAGACTTTCTGGAGATGGGGGACACGGTGCGCTACTGGCGCAATTTGGGCAATGGCCGCTTTGCTGGCCCCAAACAGATGACCACGGCACCAGCGGGGGTGCGACTCTCAGATCCGGGTGTGCAGCTTTTAGATGCCGATGGTGATGGTCGGGTTGATCTGTTGATCACGAATGGGCAAATGGCGGGGTATTTCCCGCTGCGATCGCAGGGCGGATGGGATTCCCAGCACTTCCAGCGCTATGACCAAGCCCCCAGCATCAACTTGGAGGATCCAGAAGTCAAGCTAGTTGACATTAACGGCGATGGCGTGACCGATGCCCTACGATCTGGCACCCAGTTAGAGCACTATTTCAATACCCCCCGTGAGGGCTGGAACCTAACCCGGTTTGTCGAACGACAGGCCCTCCAGACGTTCCCCAATGTCAACTTTTCAGACCCGCGCGTACGCTTGGGCGATCTCTCTGGGGATGGACTGCAAGATATTTTGCTGATCCACGATGGCCTGATTGAATATTGGCCCAATCTGGGCCACGGCAACTGGGGCAGCCGCATTGCTATGACGAACAGTCCCCGGTTTCGCTATGGCTATGACCCCAGCCGCATTCTCGTTGGCGATGTCGATGGGGATGGGCTGGACGATATGGTCTACGTGGACGATCGCAAGGTAATTTTGTGGATCAACCAAAACGGCAACGGTTGGAGCGACCCGATTGAAATTAAGGGCACCCCAGCAGTCACCGATGTCGATGCGGTTCGGCTGGTGGACTTAATGGGCCATGGCATCCCAGGTATTCTTTGGAGTGCCGATGCCACGGGGCGCTCTCCCCATCTCTATTTCTTAGATCTCACTGGGGGCGTCAAACCCTATCTGCTCAACCGGATGGCAAATCAAATGGGGGCAGTGACTGAGGTCAGCTATGTTTCCTCGATTCAGTCCTATCTAGAAGCTGAGGCGCATCCCGACACCCGCTGGAAAACAACGCTACCGTTTCCGGTGCAGGTGGTTGCTAAGGTAACCGTGAACGACCTAATTGCTGGCGGTCGCCTGACGACGGAATACCGCTATCACCACGGTTACTGGGATGGGGCAGAACGGGAATTCCGGGGGTTTGGTCGGGTCGAACAGTTTGATACGGAACGGTTTGACATCAGCCAAGCAGATGAACTGACGTTTTCGCCCCCTACGCTAACGAAAACCTGGTTTCACCAAGGGCCAGTCGGGCCAGAGTTTGGTGACTGGCAGGAGTTAACCTTTACCGATGAATACTGGCCTGAAGATCCGCAGGTACTGGCCCGTCCCCAGTCGGCTGTAGACCTTCTGAAGTCACTGCCGCGTCGGGTGCAGCGAAATGCCATTCGCACGCTGCGGGGGCAGGTCCTACGGACGGAACTTTACGCCCTAGATGATTCTGAACGACAAGATCGACCGTTTACGGTGACCGAGGGTTTGCCGAGCGTATCAACGTTGCCCCTCGATCAACCCCTTCCGGCTGAACCAGCAGAGTGGCAACTGCGCGTGTTTTTCCCCCATGGGATAGCCCAGCGCACTAGCCAATGGGAGCGGGGCAATGACCCGATGACCCAGTTCAGCTTTGCCAGCGATTTTGACGGGTATGGCCAGGCGCGATCGCAGCTCTCTGTAGCCATCCCCCGAGGTCGTGACTACCGGATTGCCAACCCCAATGCCGAACCCTACCTGGCCACCCAAACCCTGATCGACTATGCCCAGCGGGATAGTGAAGCAACCTTCATCGTCGATCGTGTTGCTCGCACCACCCAGTCGGAAATTCTCAACGATGGCAGCCAACCCCTGTTTGAGTTAGTGGCGGACTTTGTTGCCGGGGAAACGGAGAACCAGGTGATCGCCCAAACCCTAACCTACTACGACGGAGAGCCCTTTGAAGGCTTACCCCTCGGTGAGTTGGGAAAGTTTGGAGCCGCCGTTCGCGCTGAAGCCCTGGTGTTGACGGACGCGATTTTGGCCACTGCCTATGACAAGGTGCCCCCCTATTTACAACCCGGTGAGACGGACTGGACTGAAGATTACCCCACAGACTTTCAGACCGATTTCCCTGAATTGGCGGGCTATCGTTTTTATCCCGGAGACGACCACCACGAACGGGGCTATTTTGTCACCACCGTGCAACAGCACTACGATTTTCAGTCTGGGGCTTTAGGACAGGGGTTGCTGCAAACCACCCGTGACCCTTTGGGACGAGAAACACGCATTGATTACGACGAGTATGGGATATTCCCAATCCAGGTCACCGATCCACTGGGGCTAACCACTCGGATAACCCATGACTACCGCATCATGCAACCGCAGACCTCAACGGATATCAATGGTAACCGCAGCCAGCAAACCTACACTGCCCTGGGTTTGGTTGAGCGGACTGCGATTTTGGGCAAACCGAACGAAGCGGTGGGCGACACTCTAGCCGCGCCGGGTCAGCGGTTCATCTACGACTTTTTAGCCTTTATGGAGCGCCAACAACTCGTCTCCGTTCGCACTATCCAGCGAGAACATCATGTCCACGATCTAGACATTCCACAGCCAGAGCGGGACGCGGTGATTGAAACCGTGGAATACTCCGATGGGTTTGGGCGACTGCTGCAAACCCGCACCCAAGCCGAAGATATTACCTTTGGCGATGACATCTTCGGAACGGGCATTCTCACACCCGATCAACAGGATCAGGCGACAACTACAGCGGCAATTTTGGGCTTACAGCGACCCAATGAGGCCCCAACCAACGTCATCGTCAGCGGCTGGCAAATCTACAACAACAAGGGCCAAGTTGTTCAACAGTATGAGCCCTTTTTCTCCACCGGGTTCGACTACCGACCGCCGACGATAGAAGAGTTAGGGCAAGCCGCCAAGCTGTTTTACGACCCCAGGGGACAGCTTGTCCGTACGGTCAACCCGGATGGGTCTGAGCAGCGAGTCGTCCCCGGCATTCCAGTGGATTTGAGCGACCCCACCCGGTTTAGCCCCTCCCCTTGGGAAGTCTACACCTATGACAGCAACGACAACGCGGGACGCACCCATATCGAAACTGCCCAGGCTTACCAGCATCATTGGAATACCCCAACCAGTATAGTTATCGACGCTTTGGAGCGTGCTGTCCGTGCCATCGAGCGCAATGGCCCCAGTCCTGAAACCGATTGGTTCACGACCCAATCCACCTATGACATTCGCGGCAACCTGCTGACGGTGACCGATGCCTTGGGGCGAGTGGCCTGCCAGCATGTTTATGACCTATCAGCCGGAGAAGACGGTGCCCAAGCCTTACGGATTGAGAGCATCGACGCGGGCACTCGTCAGATGGTGTTGGATGGCTTGGGTAACCCGATTGAACAACGGGATAGTAAAGGGGCTTTGACACTGCAACGTTACGATCAGCTGAATCGACTGACTCACCAATGGGCACGGGATAACCAATCCGCCCCAGTTACCCTGCGGCAACGGTTGGAATATATCAATCAACCCACGCCAGAAATCTTGGCCCAAAATCGCTTGGGCAGTCTGCATCGTCACTATGACGAGGCGGGTCTCATGATTTGCGAAGCCTATGATTTCAAAGGTAATCCACTGGAGAAAGTGCGACGGGCGATCGCGAACCGACCCATCCTCCAAGCCTTTGAAGATGCAGCCGATCGCAACTGGGAGATTCCTGCCTTCCAGCTAGACTGGCAGCCCCCCGTAGACATCCCCTTTGCCGACTACGCCCAAACCCTGCTGGATGCCACTGAATATCGCACCACCGTCAGCTATGATGCCCTCAACCGGGTCAAGGTCATGAGCTATCCCGAGGAGGTTACGGGTAATCGCAAAACCCTCACCCCCCAATACAACCGAGCCGGGGTTCTGGAAAAGGTTTTGTTAGATGACACCCCCTTCGTAGAACACATTGCCTACGATGCCAAAGGCCAACGCACATTGATCGTTTACGGCAACGGCATAATCACCCGCTATGCCTACGACCCGCAAACCTTTAGACTGGCTCGACTGCGGACGGAACAAGCCACCCAATCGGCCCCATTCACCTACCAACCCACCGGGGTACCCCTGCAAGATTTGGCCTATCAATACGATTTAGTGGGCAATCTGCTGCAAATGGGGGATCAAACCCCAGGCAGCGGCATCCTCAACAACCCCCAAGCTGGGGGCGTTAATGAGATTCACCTGGCCCAAAAACTCGCTGCGGGTGACGCCCTAATTCGCCAGTTTAATTACGACCCGATCTATCGGCTGACATCCGCCACCGGACGGGAAAGTGATACTCCCGACCCTATTACACCCTGGGATAGTGGTCCCCGCAGTAGCGACATTACCCGCACCCGTGCCTATCAGGAAGTCTATCAGTATGACGTGGTGGGGAATCTGCAACAGCTACAACACCAGCGAGCCTCCGGGGGCTTTGTCCGTAACCTCACCCTGGCCGCAAACAGCAACCGCCTAGCCACTGTGCAACGGGGTGACATCACCCACCAGTATGTCTACGACCCCTGCGGCAATCTAGTACAAGAAAACACCGCTCGTCACTTCGCCTGGGATTACAGTAATCAGATCAAAGTCTTTCGCACCCAAACGAAGGGCGCTGAACCCTCGATCTATGTCCAGTATTTCTATGATGCCAGCGGTCAGCGGGTGAAAAAGCTGGTGCGTAAACAGGGCGGGCAGATCGAAATGACCGTCTACATCAACGGCATCTTTGAACACCACCGCATTGAACAAGGCGACACTGTTCACGAAAACAATAGTCTCCATGTGATGGATGGCCAGTCCCGCATTGCCATTGTCAGAGTTGGCCCCGCTTTTCCCGGTGATCAAACCCCAGCAGTTAAGTATCACTTTGGTGATCATCTCAGCAGCAGTGCTTTGGTCGTCGATGGCGATGGCAAGTTGGTGAACCGCGAGGAATACACCCCTTACGGGGAGACCAGCTTCGGCAGCTTCGCTCAAAAACGCTATCGGTTTACGGGCAAAGAACGAGACGAAGAAAGCGGTCTCAACTACCACGGAGCCCGCTACTATGCGCCCTGGCTTTGTCGTTGGGTCAGTGCTGACCCAGCAGGCATGGTAGATGGGCCAAACTTGTTTGTCTATGTCCGCAACAACCCAATACGGTTTTTGGATCCCTCTGGCTTGCAAGCCCAATCTGCAGAGACATCTAATCTAAAAACTGGTGGGTTAGCCGCACAAGCCGTTCAGCTTCTACACAAAGCTGTTGTTGAGATTTTTGTCAACCATGTTAGAAGCAACGTTGAATCAGACATTGGTGAACACACTGACAGTATCAATAGAACAGGAATTGGCAAGTTTTACGGCAACTGGTCACCATTTGCCAGCAAAACGAAAAGGCAGCAGAGGGATTGGATTAATAACAGGACAACGAGTTCTCTAGCCCCTCAACTCGATGACATGAAAGGCATGGGCTGTATTGGCTGGGTGCTGGATATTCTCGGTCGGAGTTTTGAGCAATTAGGAATAGGTAAAGAATGGAATGCTATCTATAGAGAAGTAGTTCAAGGAGGTGCTAAGGGTACTACTCTTTTGCGAGAGTTACAGCAGCGAGATTGGTCTATTGTCTACATCAACCGAGATGTTGGACATACCATCAAAGAAAGCAGACCTAATTATGATACTGGCTGGGAATATAAGCAGGTTCAACGAGATCGTCGGATTGGGCCTTACGCAAATATCAAAGCTGATCACGCAGTATTAAATTTCGCCCCTGTTCCTGGCTCAACTACGGCTCAAGATGACACTGGATTAGAAAGGCTCAAAAAAGCTTCCTTCTTTGTTGGTTTTGTTAAAGGAGGATACCACGTCTTCTTGGGTTATGAAGGGCATGTTTATGAATTTCATATCAATGATAATCCAGACGTTTCTAACATTATCGAGAAAAGCACGGTAGAGGATTTCTTCTCCAATCGTGGATACCATTCTGGGTTTGTAGCTGTCCCGCCAAATGAATGGTGAGTCTCTAGAGACAAGAGACATAAGGTGAAATTGACCACCTTACCCAAGGTAAAAGGCTTTTGTCTCCTAAAAGTTTTCATTCTCTAAAAGACACATAGGGTGGGCAATGCCCACCTTACACAAGTCAATTTTCGTTCCCTAAAAAGCTTTTCCCTAAAAAGCGCGATCGCGATTCTAAAGCGCATCCCATCCAGATCCACGGTTTTTCCTGAAGCTAAAGCATCAGGTTTCAAATCGGATAGAGTTTCATTCCCAATCGCAATCTTCCAAACTTCAGTCATTTCAACCCCAAAAGGAGTCCATTATGGTGACCACTCGTATCAACCGCCGCGAGGGCGAATTTGAACCCGAACCCGGTATTCCTGTCCCCGGTAAACCGACAGAACCGATCGCTCGCTTTCTAGAACTCAAAGTTAATATCACCTCTCCAAAAATAAACGATCGCCGCAGCAAATCCGTTACGGTTAACGGCAGCGTGACCTGCAATATTGTTGAAATTTTCAATAGCGGCCAGGACAAGCGCACAAACGCCATTAACCGAGTCACAAAAGTAGAGGTCAAACTCGGCAGCGGTTCCTTTCGGAAAGCAACTGCTAAAGGTTCGGGCGGTCAGTGGTCGAGTTGGACTCTCACTGGCAATGCCAGCAACCTGGGGTCGATGAAAATTACCGCTCGCGTCACCGCCAACGACATCGGTTTCAATCCGGGGACTAAAACTGACACCGATGATGTCACCGTGGTGATTGAAGACAAGGTCAAACCCAGCGTTTCAATTGCCAGCGGGTCGTCAACGGTCACGAAACCCCCTTACACCGCCACAATTAGAGGAACCGCTGCCGATGTGGGTTTTGGGGTCAAACGCGTTGAGTGGCGGCTCAACGACAGCGGTTCGTTCAAGTTGGCCACGAAGGAAACGTCTACTTGGTCAAAGTGGAAAATTGTCCACAACCTGCCTGGCTTGGGTACGCACAAATTCACTGTGCGGGCCGTGGACAAGGCCAACAATATTTCCAGTTCAGTAACTCGATTTGTTGAGGCCAAAGATGCCACAAAACCCAGTCTAACGGTCAAATCGCCGCCCGATAATCACCGAATCGCGATCGCTGACGGTAGCGCCATTGTCCCCCTAACGGGCACCGCCTCAGACACCGAAACTGGTGTGGCCGTAGTGGAATGGCGGATTGATGATGACCCCTTTCAAGCGGCTGAAACTAGCAATGATTGGGCCACCTGGACTGCCAACGTGGTGTTTCCTCGACCTGACGATTACACCATTGAAGTGCGTGCCCGCGATCAGGCTGGCAACCTGACGCCATCTGTGCAACGCCAAGTTGTGGTCACCAGCTCGTTTGAACCCAATGACCCGCTAGATGTGGTCAGCCCAACAGTGTATTTAGAAGATTTGATCAATCTGGTTAATGCCCGTGTCGATACGGCAGTTAATGGCCAGCCCGTCACCGCACAACTGCTTACAACCAGCTTTTATCAACCCTTTGAAGCGCTGATCAAACAAGCCTTTAGCGACCTGGTGAAACAACCCATTTCACAGGTCCGGGTTTGCGTTGAAGTTTTGCGCCAGCACCTGGCTAAACTGGGCAAAACCTTGCCAGACGGGGTTGAGCAACAGTATCGGCTGCAAACCTATCAAACCCTCTTGCAGCAGTTTGGCGTCTCACTTGAAGAGCTGCGGCTAGCGCGCGTGGCTGATCAAGCTACCCGTGAGGCATTGGCCAACCGATTGGGATTTGCCCTAGACGGCAGCCGTCCCGATCCGCTCGATCAGCTATTGCTGTCACCCGACCAGCTGACTGAAGCGTTCTTAGAAGCTCAGTTAGGATTGTTAGCCACGACCCACAATTTGGGTGAACTGGCGATCGCTCCCGATCCTCAACTGCTGCTGTGGCAACTTGAGCATCTCCAGTCCCTTTGGCAACAGCAGGATACCAATGCCGAACGCCCCATCATCGACCCGGATTTATTCGTGGCCGAAGACTTTCAAACCCAATCCACTGAATCAGTTGCTTTCAGCCTCTGGCAAGCGCGACAGCAGCAGGTCAGCGATCACTTGAATGAACTGCGAGCTGCCCAAAAAGCAGCTGCAGAAACCGATTCTGACCAGGAAAGTTTCGAGCAACTCATCTCTGAAGCGATCGCACCGATTGAAGATTTGGTTGCCCTAGCCACGGCCTATCAACAGGGGGAAGACATTGTTGCTCAACTCGCAAACGTACAGCTATCGCTTCAGCCATTCCTCAGACTCATGCAGCTATTGGAATTGACCCAGGCCGATCAGCTCCTCCAAGAAGAATGGGAAACCACCTTCGCCATCCTGGTACAGGTGATGAAACTGCGTCAGTATGATACCTGGCAAGTCGAAGAACAGCAGGCTGGGCTTATCCTCGGGCCTAAGGAATTTGCCTTGGTCAATGGCTCGATTTCTCTCCCTGCAGAACGTGCTAGCCAACAGGCCCGCAACCAGTGGCAAAAGACCCTCACGACCCGAATTGACCAAGAACAGGCCATCATTCAAACCTTTGCGGCTGCGGTCAACGCCACGGAAGCGATCACCCTACCCGTGCTACGAGATGCGTTAATCATCGCAGTTGACGCCGAACGGGCGTTACCTGAAGTAGCCAATCAGCTATCCCGCGAGTTGCTGATCGACATGCAAAATGGCGGCGATCAAAAGACCACGCGGATTGAACTGGCGATCGCGGCCCTGCAAGAAGTGTTGTTTGCCGTCCGCACAGACCGTTTTGCCACAGGCCATCCCGCCGCCGACTGGGTGCTCCATCTAGACGAATCGCCAGCCAAACCAGAAGACCGCTACGGCGAAGCCGAATTTGACGAAGAAATGCAGTGGATGGGCACCTATGCCACCTGGCGCGCCGCCATGTTTGTGTTTGGCTATCCCGAAAATTATCTGCTGCCTAACCTCCGTCCAGAGGCAAAGCAAAGCGATGAGTTCAAAACACTCGTCAACAACCTGCGGGGAGACAGCCGTCTAACGCCTGCTCGTGCCCGCGAACTAGCCATCCAATACTTTTTGGATTTAGATGACAGCGGTAAGCCGATCCCAGGTAACACGCCCAAAAGTCGATTGCAAGCCATCTTGAACCCGCTTCAAGGTAACAAACCGACAGCCGAAGATTTGCAACCCACCGACGAAATCACTGAGGTTGAGCTGGCCCAGCGCCATGACCATTTCAAACTGCTGTTTGACAAAGCCGGATACGCAAAATTGCAGGATGTCCCCACGGTGGTAGTTGAAGTGGGCTATGGTGTGCCCCTGCTGCTAGCCAGCTATCTGCAACGGGCTGGACAGTATGTGGCCGCCCTGGACTGGTTCCAAACCGTCTATGCCTACAACTTGCCAATTGGCCAACGCAAGGTCTACGCCGGACTCAGCCTGGAAAAAGCGCACGAAAATCGATTCGATCGCGCCTTGGATTGGCTGCTGGACGACTTTAACCCCCATACCATCGCCGACGAACGGAACCATGCCCACACCCACTACACCATTGCCTCACTGGTGAGCTGTCTCCTAGACTTTGCCGACGCCGAGTTCACCCGCGACAGCAATGAAGCTATTACCAAAGCCAGGTCGCTCTACCTGACTGCCCTGGGATTACTCGACTCGCCAGATATGCAGTCCCTGGATGTGGACAGTCCCTTTCCCCCCAATCCAGTGATCACGAGCTTGAAACTGCACGCGGAAACCAATCTGCAAAAAATCCGCAGTGGCCGCAACATTGCAGGGCTAGACCGGCAAAGCCAGTTTGAATCCGCCGATAACAGCAGCTTCAGCGGGTTAGCCACCACCAACGGCGGAGCGATTCAGCTAACGCCGCCGCCCCAACCCACGCGCTATCGCTATGCGGCCCTAATCGCTCGGGCTAAAGAACTGGTGGCGATCGCCCAACAGATCGAAGCCACCTTCCTCTCCACCCTAGAAAAACTAGATGCCGCAGCCTACAACGAACTCAAAGCCCAGCAGGATGTCCGCCTATCCTATGCGGGGGTAGACCTGCAAACGCTGCGAGTCGAAGAATCTCGTAAAGAAGTCGAATTGGCCAGACTCCAGCAAGATCAATCCCAGTTTCGGGTCGGCCATTTTCAGGGGCTAATCAATGAAGGGCTCAGCGGTAAAGAAAAAACAGCCATTGGCTTTATGACTGCCGCCGCCGTGCTGCACACGACGGCGGGCATCACGTCCTTAGCAGGCGCGGGGGCAGATGGCGTCCTTTCATTCTTTACATTCGGATTCAAAGCAGGTGATGCAGCGGCCAATGCAGCCCAATCTCAGTCTTCCTTTGCGGCGGCCTCATCAACTACGGCTTCTATCTTGCAAACCTATGCCAGCTATGAACGGCGTGAGCAGGAATGGCGACTCCAGCGGGAACTAGCCAAACACGATGTCCGCATCGGCGAACAGCAAATCGCGATCGCCAACGGCCGGGTCAACCTGGCGGAGCAAGAGCGATCTATTTCCCAACTCCAGGCCAGCCAGGCCGAAGATACCCTCTTTTTCTTAGTCACCAAGTTCACCAACCGAGAACTCTACGACTGGATGAGTCGAGTTTTGGAGCGCGTCTACAGCTACTTCTTGCAGCAGGCCACCGCCATGGCCCGACTGGCCGAAGCCCAGCTCGCCTTTGAACGCCAAGAGACGCCGCCCAGCTTTATTCAATCAGACTATTGGCAAGGGTTAGAAGAGGGCGGGGGAGATCCAGGACGCGATCGCAAGGGATTAACCGGCCCTGTGCGACTGCTACAAAACGTCAATGAGCTGGATAATTACGCCTTTGAAACCAACCAGCGCAAGCTGCAACTCACCCAAACCTTCTCCCTAGCGCAGCTAGCTCCGATCGAGTTTCAGCGCTTCCGAGAAACTGGGGTACTGCAATTTGCCACCCCGATGAATCTGTTCGACCGTGACTTCCCCGGCCATTATCTGCGGTTGATCAAGCGGGTGCGCACCTCTGTGATTGCTCTGACGCCTCCGAGTCGCGGCATTCGCGCCACCCTATCGGCATCCGGGCTATCCCGTGTGGTAGTTGGCGGTAGTGTCTTCCAGTCCACAATCGTACGGCGCGACCCAGAACTGGTGGCTTTTACCTCCCCCAGCAATGCTACCGGCCTGTTTGAACTGGAGCCGGAAGGAGAACTATTGTTGCCTTTCGAGGGCATGGGGGTGGATACGCTGTGGCGACTGGAGATGCCCAAAGCCGCCAATCCGTTTGATTTTCAGTCTATTGCCGATGTGCTGATCACCCTTGAGTACACCGCCCTCAACAGCTTTGAGTATCGCCAGCAGGTAATTTCAGAACTGGATTATGGCTTCAGCGGCGATCGCGCCTTTAGCCTGCGCCAACAGTTTGCCGACCAATGGTATGCACTGCACAACCCCGACCAGTCAGATACCCCCATGACCGTGCGGTTTGAAACCCGACGTGACGACTTCCTACCCAATGTCAACAATCTGCAAATCCAGCAGATTCTGCTGCACATTACCACAGATGAGAACAAAGCTCCCTTAACGGTGCCCGTCACCCTCCGGTTTACCCCTGCGGATCAAGACCAGCCTATAGAGGGCACCGCCACCCCCACTGAGGGCACCATCAGCACCCGACGCGGCAACGGCAGCGGCCTCATCCCCCTAATTGGCCAAGCACCGACAGGGATCTGGGAACTCGAACTGCCCGACACCTCAGAGGTTCGTAGCCATTTTGAAAGTGAAGCGGTTGACGACATCCTGCTGGTAATCACCTATCAGGGTGAATCCCCCCCGTGGCCCGCTTAGACCCTGTTGGAACGCAATTGGAACGGTTTGGCGACACTGGGTTGGTTAGGGTGAAACCACAATCAATCCAGCCGTCATTCCCGTTCTTCTTCAGCCGTTAGGAGTACTCAAATCATGATTTTTTCACATGCGATCAAGGTCATTGACCATCACAATCTGGAGCTTGGTTATTACCTCGGGCGATCGCTCCGTGAATTTATTAAGTTCAGCCAATTTTATGGCGAATACCATGCCCTGCCCCCTACCCAAAGGCGAAAATTCGTGGATCGATGGGCACAACAGCACCGCCAGCGTTAACCCAAACAAAAAGCGGGAACCGAAGTTCCCGCTGGCAAGCTAGGTGGGTAAGGGAGATAAAGAATCTTAGAAACAAGTTGGGTAATTGGATCTAAAGCGTGTCCACATCCAGATCCATAGTTTTTCCCTCGCAGGGGCGAGGGGCCTCTCGCCCTTGATCTAGGTTTTAAATCGGATGTGGTTTAGCAGTCATAGATGCGGCATTCAGGCGCATCCGGATTAGCCTCGCAATACCGATCAAAGGCAGAGAGCTGGGAGACTGATTGACGGCGTCTGGCCACCCGCAGTTCTTCAACGGTTTCCCAAGCAATGGCAACGTCAATCGGGTTGGTGGTGGCCATATCGGTCAGGCGGCGAGCATGCTCAAGCGCGGCTTCTAAAGCCGTCTCAAGTGTAGGCCGATGGTAGACCTTGACGTCAGTGGTGGCAGGATTGGGAGCAGGGATAGTGTAGACCATAATCTTGAGTTGAGTGGGTTTGAATGGATTAAAAACTGTCTTGTCGTGTGACTTGTCTACACTGTAGACATAAACTAAACGAATGACAATGCACTAAACATATAAGTTTTTTCTATGATTCATGAGGTTTGCTTACCTATCGCTAACTGCTTTGCCCCCTGAGTACCCAAACCGCCTGACACCGCACCAATCCAAGCATCGCCTAGCGTGAAATCTCTGGCACAACTTTGAAGCGAAATTTAGAGATTTTTGGGAGCGTTCCAGGGGTATCGACAGTGACCTGTAATTCCCACCTCACCTGATTGTGAGCAGTTTCAATCGAGGGGAGTGCTTGGGCCAGGACGTAAATGGGAGCATCGTATTCTACATGGGCAGTTCCGGGTGAAATTGACGCCCCAGGCAGGTTGGTTTCCCAAAGCGTATGGGTTGCGGTTTCAACATCTTTACCCATACGATATTCGACCCACTCATAGCAGAGCCATTTAGCCGCGATGTTGCCAGGGTGAGCGGTGGAACTATCTTGGCGTTGACACCGAAATTGCACCGTGCAGGATTCTCCCAACAGCAAAGGATAAATGGGTGAAATCGCTTCTGCGGATATATTGAGTCGTTCAATTCGCTTCATCCGGCGGACCGTCCATACGATGCCGATGATGCCTATTAATGGAAACAGGAGAGGCAGGAGTGAATTCAAGCTGGGGGAGAACCAAAACATCAGCAAACCAACCCCAAAAATAGGCAAGGAAAATACACTCCAAAAGGTGAAAAATATGACAGCCAGGATAAAATTTGTCCAGACTAAGGAAGTGGTATTGAAGGCAGTCAATACAAAACCTTCTGGGGTCCGGCGGGGTTCAACATAGCGTTCGTATGAAAAGGACGATTGCATCATGCTTGTCATACCTCCGGTAAAACTTTGATCCGCAAGGGTAAAGCGTCAAAGCGATGCCAATCAAAGCACTCTTTTGCCCACTACAATCTGCCATGATTAAATTTCGAAACTACAATTAAACCCATCCCATTGCTGTAGGGCGAGCCAGTGTTATCTACAGACCCAAAACACATGGGCAAAGTCGTTACCTCGATTAAAGTCACTAACTTTGTCGACAAAGTATTTGCGGAGCGAGGCTTTATCCGTCCTGAGCAAATCCGTACTCTCAGTATTGATGATGTCATTGTAGGCACAGGGGCCACGATGCTCTGTTTGCCCAGTCATCTAATTCAATCCCTCGGCTTGCGTTTAGCTGGCGAAGTTGACACCCGCATTGTGGTGCTGACCAATGCGTCTACCTGATAGGCTTGGGAAACATCGGTTTAGAGGGCGATCGAGCATCCAACCATCAGGGTGCAAATTGATTAAAAATTATGCTTAAAATCACCAACCGCACGACTATCCCATTCAGTGAAATCGAGCTAAGTGCTGTTCGCTCCCAAGGTGCCGGGGGGCAAAACGTCAATAAAGTTGCGACTGCTATCCACCTGCGATTCGATATCCACGCGTCCTCTCTTTCGCCCCTCTACAAAGAACGCCTGCTCAATCTCAATGACAGCCGCATCACCCAAGACGGCATCATCATCATCAAGGCTCAGCAGCATCGTACCCAAGAGCAAAACAAAGAAGACGCCCTTAATCGACTCCAGACATTGATTAAAAGCGTCACTGTCACACCCAAAAAGCGTAAGCCAACCAAGCCCTCCCGTAGTGCCAAGAAAAAACGATTGGACAGCAAAGCTAAACGGGGCCAACTTAAAGCGCTCCGCGGCAACATCCAAGCGTAGTCAGAAAGCGATCGCCATCCATATTAATGTAGACCAGCGGCTTCAGTTGCCCGTTCCATCAGTAACCGCTGAGAACCGAGATCAGGTTCATCTTCACCGGGGTGGCGCTGCTGATATTCGCCGTTGGACTGCAATTCCCAAGCCTGGCGGTTATCTGCCAGGGTGATGCCTAAGATAGTCTTGAGCTCTGCTAACATCGCGGGATCTTCAACTGGCACCACGGCTTCCACACGACGATCGAGGTTGCGGGGCATCCAGTCGGCGCTGCCAATTAGCATCGTTTCTTCACCGTCGTTGTAGAAATAGAAGATACGAGAATGCTCTAACAAACGCCCGACTACGCTGATGACACGAATATGATCACTCACGCCTGGAATACCAGGACGCAGACAGCAAATACCTCGAATAATTAAGTCGATCTCAACCCCCGCTTGAGAGGCTTCATAAAGGGTTTTGATGATTTCGGGATCCACCAAAGAGTTCATTTTGGCAATGATTTTGCCCGCACGACCTGCGCGGCAGTGATCAATCTCCCGACGGATCAGCAACACCATTTGACTCCGCAAATTGACCGGTGCTACCAATAGCTTACGGTAAGATTGCTGGCGAGAATGTCCGGTCAGATAGTTGAACAAGTCGGTGAGGTCAGCGCCCAGGGCGTCGCTGCAGCTGAGAATACCCAAATCGGTATAAAGACGTGCTGTCTTGGGGTTGTAGTTGCCTGTCCCAATGTGGACATAACGGCGAATGTGCTCGTCCTCTCGGCGCACGATTAAAGTGACTTTAGTGTGCGTTTTGAGCCCCATTAAGCCATAAACCACATGCACTCCAGATTTTTCCAGTTTGCGGGCCCAGTTGATGTTGTTTTCTTCATCAAAGCGGGCTTTGAGTTCAACCAGCACGGCCACCTGCTTACCGTTTTCTGCTGCTGAGATCAGAGCATTGACAATGGGTGAATCCCCCGAGGTGCGATACAGCGTCATCTTGATAGCCAACACATCTGGATCCTGGGCTGCATGGGTGATAAACCGCTGCACCGTCGAAGAAAAAGAATTATAAGGGTGATGAACCAGTTGCCCGCCCCGTCGCAACACCGCGAAAAAGTCTTCCCCTTCGTCGGTTTCTGAGACAGACTCTCCCCCCTTGCTGCTGAGATGCTGCAACCGCTTAGGGACCACGGGTGTCCAGTTAGGGTCTTTGAGTTCTGGTAGGGGCAAGCCCATGAACTTCATCAAATCCCCTAAGCCAATTAATCCATCGACTTCGTAAATATCTTCATCACTAACGTTTAACTCGCGAATCAAGGTTGAGCGCACCGACACTGGGGTTGAGCTTTGGATCTCGATACGAACCACCGAGCCTCCCAAGCGTCGCTTGCGCAGTTCTTGCTCAATGGCTAACATCAAATCGTCGGCTTCGTCTTCTTCGACTTCAAGGTCAGCATTACGAGTCACCCGAAAGGTGTAGCAGGCCTGCACAGCCATCCCTGAAAATAAAAATTCCAGATTATGGGCAATCACTTGCTCCAGGGGAACCCCTGCCCAACGGGTGGGTTGATCGGCATCAGTGGGATGGAGGACTTTCGGCAGGCTGACAAACCGAGGCAATACCTTGGGCACTTTGACACGGGCAAAGTGTTCCTCGTCGGTTTCAATCTCGCGCACTACCACGGCTAGATTGAGACTGAGGTTAGAGATGTAGGGGAATGGATGCCCCGGATCAACAGCTAGCGGGGTGAGCACTGGGAAAATTTGCTCTTCGAAATACTCTTGCAGGTAAGCTTGCTGCTCCGGGGTTAAGTCGTCATAGGCCAGCAGATAGATGCCTTGATCCGCCATCTGAGGCCGGAGCACTTGCTCAAAATGAGTGTGCTGCCGCTTCACCATGGGCCGCAAGCGCTCGCTGATATCGCGCAATTGGTCTTGGGGAGTACGACCATCAGGCGTACGCTTGCTCACCTTGGCAATCACTTGCTGCTTGATGCCAGCCACCCGCACCATGAAGTACTCATCCAAGTTGGCGCTGAAGATACCCATGAACTTTAGCCGCTCAAGCAGGGGCGTGCGATCATCAAGGGCTTCGTGCAAAACCCGATTATTGAACTCTAACCAGCTCAATTCACGGCTGATGAAGTGTTGAGGATCGTCCAACTGAATTCGATCGACAGATGTTTGAGTAGTCGTCATGCCGCAGTTCCTAAAACACGTCGTCTTCCTGACCAACCCACCAGGTCCCCATGCCCATCAGCGACTGATGCAGTGATTCTAATTCTTGGAGATATTCTGTTTGGGATATCTCATGTTTCCGTTCTTGGAGTTTTTGGAGCCGTAGTTGCAGTAGAACCCAAGGCTGGCTAATTTTGCCAGTGCGTTCGATATATCTAGCTAGGTCTTCGCTGTTCATCATTGATTGGGGTGAGACTTACCTGTCGGCGTCAACAGTCAACAAATAAGTGATTAAACCTTGGCCACATCCAGATCCATTGCTCTCTTGAGCTAACCACTCAAGTTTCCCAATCGGATGTAGCTTTACTATCTCCAGTTTCAAGAGATTTAGCAACTTAGATGTCGCCTGAGATACTAAAAACCATGCGGAACCGCTTTTAGCTCCGCATGGTTTAAGACTTAAACGGAATACAGCGATCGCTTAGCGACGCTTAAAGGCTTCAAGCCACTCACGAATTTGCTCGGATGCCACATCGCGACCGCCCAAACCAAAAGCGATCGCAATCGCCACCGCGACTGCACCGAGCAACAAACCAAAGGCCAAATTGACGATATCGGTTGCCACGCCAATCTGGCGCAGTGCCATCGCACCCACAAGGATAATGATGGCAATCCGGGCTGCCTGGGCCAAAACCTGGGCCTGACCCGAGCCAGTGCTTTGAATCGCCCGGAAGGCTAGATTAGCAGCATAGAGCCCGATCGCAAACACCACTGCACCACTCAAGACCTGGGCTGACACTTGCATGATACTCCGCACGATATCGGTGAGTTGGGCAAACCCAAGGATCTCAGTGGCCGTGATAATACCAAACAGAACGATACCCACCTGAACGATGACGCCCACTACTTCAGACGGGGTTTTGCCAGGGGTTTGAACCGTAGTTGACGGCATCGCATCTTCAGATGGATCGGATGCAGCAGAGGAAGTCCCTCCTAGGTTGGGTAACCCTAACATCGCGAAGAGATTGTCGAAGCCAACCCCAGTCAACAACCCTGTCACCAAATCGGCAATGAACTTGCCAGCAATATAGGCGATCGCCACAATTACCCCGGCCAAGAGAATCTGGGGAATAACCTCAAGCACCCGCTCTAGCATATTGACCGCAGGGTCAGAAATAGCTTGAAGATCAAGCTCATTCAAGGCCACAATCGCCACGGGTATTAACACCAGGGCATAGACGATGTTGCCAACCAGACTGGAGAGTACGACCCCTTGCTCAGTATTGGCAGACAGCCCCATGCGGGCACCGAGTTGGTCTGCCCCAGCAGCGATCAAAAAGTTGCTGACAATACCGCGAACAATCTTAGCCACTAACCAACCGACGCCCAAGACGAGCGCAGCCGTCAAAATCTTAGGAATCGCTGTCAAAAACTGATCGATTAACCCCTCTACCGGCGTTAGCAATCCCGGTAAGCTGAGGGCGCTCAAAATCAGGGGTAAGAACAGCAGAAAAATAAACCAATAGAGGATATCGCCAATGGTTTCATTCACCAAGAAGGGGCTGCCACCTTGGCTGTCCACTTGCTGCGCCAGTTGATCATCCAGGTTGAAACGAGACAAAACACGAGTAATCAGGAGTTTGACTACTGTCGCGAGTGCCCAGGCAATGCCCAACAACACCAATGCGCCCCCAACCCGGGGAATGTACTGGAAAATCTGCTGAAGGAAATTATTGAGGGGGGATGATACCACCTCAAGGTTGAGCGCTTGGAGAAACGCAACAATGGTGAAAGTCAAAATAACCCAGTAGACTGTGGCAGAAATCCACTGTTCTACCGGAACGTCAGTTCCTTGATCTTGGCCCAGAACAGCATTCGCAATTCGATCATCTAAGCTGGTGCGATTTAGAAAGCCTTTGATTACGGATGCCGCAATAGTTGCAACCAACCAGCCCAGGATGAGTACCACAATGGCCCCAATCAGACTGGGCAAGAAACTCCCCAGTTGGCTGCTGAGCTCACCAATGAAGCTACCCATAGGATTAGACCCTGCCTGGCCTACTGGCAGTGGCGGTTCTAAAAAAGTGGGACCGCTGCCCACCCAGGTCATGTCAAAAGTATTCATAGCAGGTGCAATTTATTCCTCAACAACACACAGACGCAATAACGATTGGCCTACACGCAAAAAAACCAGAAACCAGCCCTCAACCAGACTACGGTGGCTGCCTGTCGCTGTCGCTGCCTGAGAAGGCGTTTGCCCTTTAAGAACAAGGCATTCCAGAGGGTAAGGGTACCCTGGCTTGAAAATGACAAATCGAGAATTCCTGAGTGAAAGCACGAAAGATGCCTTCAGGCGAGATAATAACAGGATTTGAGTTGGAATTAGCGATTTGCAAAAAACCTTCGGCAAATCGATGACCCGAGTCGGCAACATGGCTCAAATAGGGATAACGAGACAGCTTTGGAGCATGATTGCCTCTACAAAACATAGGATATTTTTGAATCCCTGATATCCTGCTAGTGGCATAGATTGTCTGCGTTCTGGTCGTTCAAAAGCTGAATAGCCAGATTACGTTTTATTCGAGAAATCAGCGGTTTGCTTGCTGGTTGCTTGGATGTACGACTCAATGATGTTTGCTCAGTCCCGCGCCGATATTAATGTCCAATTTGCAAGTATTTGAGCAGTCTATTCAAATTCAAGCGAGTGCCACGACCGTAGAACAGTGCTTTACCGACTTGGGGTTAATGCACCAGTGGCTAAATCCCGCCTTGCGCTGTGATCCCATAGGGGATTGGGATACCCGTTTGGGAGGCAAAAGTCGCTTCGTGGTGCAGATACCTGTTTGGCAACCCACGTTGCTCAGCACCGTTGTAGAACGAGAACCCGGTCTGGTGGTTTGGGCTTTTGAGGGCTTTTTTCAGGGGCGCGATCGCTGGCAGTGCACCCCCCAAGGCACGGGGACTCAATTGCTAAATCGATTTGAGTTCCACATCCCTAACCCAATTGTGGCAGCTGGTTTCAACTGGTTTGCCGCAGCCTGGACGCAACGAGACATGCAGGCGCAACTGCGGCGGCTTAAGGGGGTGGCCGAACGGTTGAGGCAAACGCGGTGAATGATTATGACTTAGTGATTTTGGGGGGCGCGCTGGCCGCCCGACAAGGGGCGATCGCAGCGGCGACAGAAGGGGCTCGGGTAGCCCTGATCGAGCCTGACTCCGATCGTGTTGTGCAAACCCTAAATCATCAGGCCCTCATAGCCGTTGCCCGCCAGGTTCACCAGTGGCAAACATCACCCATAGCCCAGTTCCTGCAGCCAGCCGATGGGTCAGACAATCGCAACACCTGGGCGGGCTTGAATGCACAACCCTTGGACTGGTCAGCGACCCTCGATTGGGTGACCCGTATCAGTCAAGCCGCGATCGCCACCCATTCCCTAGAACAACTGGCCTTGGCAGGCGTAGACACCCTTCAAGGGGAAACCCAGTTCTGCGCCGCTCCCAAGCTGCATGTGACCGCTGCCAACCGCAAGTTAACCGCACGCTCGTTTTTACTACTGACCGGATTTACGTTCCAACCTCCCGCGATCACAGGCTTAGATCAAGTTCCCTACTGCACCCCCGAGCAACTGTGGGCTTGGCCAACCCTACCCCACCGCTTAGCCATCCTTGGCGGTACTCCCACCGCCCTCGAACTCGCCCAAACTTTTTCTACCTTGGGCGTTGCCGTCACCCTCTGGCTCCCCTCCAATGCAGCTTTATATGGTCACGACAGCTCAATTGCCCACTGGCTGATTGCCCATCTCCAAGCCAACGGCATCGATGTCCGAGGAGAAGCCCTCCCCCAGTTACTCCCCTACGCCCCTGCTCCCTCTGCTTCCCCATCCCCCCCCATTCAGCTCCAGTTTGAAACTGAGAAAGTCACCGTTGATCAGCTCATTGTCGCCACTGCCCCCCAACTTCGCCTAGACGGTCTATGTCTAAACAAATTAGGCATCGTTTCCGATCGCGGTACGATCAGCGTTAACTCCTATTTGCAAACCCTCTATCCCAATCTCTTCGTGGGCGGGACTGCTTTGGGGCAGCGGGGCATCGACGCGATCGCGTCCCAGGAAGTTACTCTCGCCCTCAAAAATGCCCTACTGCTACCTCGGTTTAGCCTTAAACCCAGGCTTTTGCCCTGGACAATTCGGCTCAACCCGGAGGTTGCTATTGTCGGCGTATCTGAAGCTGAGGTAAAAACTTGGTATGGCAAGGATGCCTGGGTGTTGCAAACGCCACTGTTTGAAAATTCCCGCGCCCAGTTTGAGGGAAAAACTATAGGGTTTTGCAAGTTAATCGTGCACCAGCGGGGAGAGATTTTGGGTGCAGTTTTGGTGGCCCCCAATGCGAGTGACTTACTGCAACCCGTCGTTCAGGCGATGGAGCAGAATTTGACTGTGGATGCGATCGCATCTAATCCTCAAATCCCACTCTCGTGGGGCAATATCGTGCAGCAGACTGCTGACCAATGGCGACAGAGAAAACGCCAACCTGGCCAGTGGCGACGGGATTGGCAAGAAAACTGGTTTAACTGGCAGCGACAGGATTAGCATGGCAATAGCCGGATTAAATCCTGATCTATTCATGCGTGCCTATGTCGCACACGAACTCCGATTCGCCTGAATTACTCGCCCCCGCTGGCAACTGGGACTGTGCCAAAGCCGCTGTCGAAAACGGTGCCGATGCGATTTATTTTGGGCTAGAGCAGTTTAATGCCCGTATGCGGGCCCAAAATTTCACCCAAGCTGATCTGCCCAAGCTGATGACGTTTCTCCATCAGCGGGGCGTCAAGGGGTATGTCACGCTCAATACGCTGGTGTTTTCGGCAGAGTTGGCTCAAGCAGAAGCTTACCTACGCAGTATCATTAGCGCTGGGGTCGATGCGGTGATTGTGCAAGACATTGGCATTTGCCGATTGATTCGTCACCTGTCTCCCGACTTCCCGATTCATGCCTCAACGCAAATGACGGTCACTAGCGCCCAGGGGGTGGCTTTTGCAAAAGACTTGGGATGCCAACTGGTGGTGCTAGCACGGGAATGTTCCATCAAAGACATCAATAAAATTCAGCAACAGTTGAGCAATCGCGATTTAGCACTACCCTTAGAAGTCTTCGTCCACGGAGCCCTCTGCGTGGCCTACTCGGGGCAATGCCTCACCAGCGAAGCCCTGGGTGGCCGCTCGGCCAATCGCGGGGAATGTGCCCAAGCCTGCCGCATGCCCTACGACCTGATTGTGGATGGTAAAAAGCACGACCTGGACGATGGTCCTTCAGGATCGGTCTCCGACCATCGCCGTTATTTGCTTAGCCCCCAGGATTTAGCTGGATTGGACGTGCTGCCAGAACTGGTGCAGTCAGGCGTCACCTGCCTCAAAATCGAAGGTCGCCTCAAAACCCCAGAATACGTCGCCAGCGTCACCCGCGTTTATCGACAAGCATTGGATCGCATACAAAATCCCCCCTTGATGAAGGGGGGTAGGGGGGATCTTCGTCCCGCCTCTCAAGCCCAACTTAAACCTGAACCAAAACCATTTTCCTCAAAAGGCACAGCCAATCCGGTTCAATCAACTGCTGAACAAAATCGCTACAAGCTCGAAATGGCTTTTTCGCGTGGGCTATACACCGGATGGTTTAACGGCATCGACAATCAAGCCTTAGTCCATGCCCGCTTTGGTAAAAAACGTGGCGTTTACTTGGGGCAAATCCGGCGTATTCAGGGACATACCATACTGATTGATTTGCAAGCACCGCTCAAACCCGGTGACGGCATTGTTTTCGATAATGGCCACCCGGCGATGAAAGAAGAAGGGGGGAGAATCTACAGCGTTAGCCAACGCGACCCGTACACCGCGCTGACCTTTGGGCGTAATGACATCAATTTCAACCATATTCAGGTCGGCGACAAGCTCTGGAAAACTAGCGATCCAGAGCTTGACAAACAAATTCGCCAAACCTACGCCGGAGATACCCCCCGGTTTCAGCGTCCCATCGATATTGAACTCCATGGCGCAGTGGATTTGCCGTTGACTGCGATCGCCCGCGATACCCAAGGCCACGTAGTTCAAGTTGAATCTACAATCCCCCTCGTGACGGCCCACAATCGACCCCTCACCCCAGAAAAACTGACCCAACAGTTCGCCCGCCTGGGCAACACCCCCTTTCGGCTTGGTAATCTAAGCCCTCATCTGGAGGGGGATGTGATGCTGCCCGTGAGTGAACTGAACCGGATGCGTCGCAGTTTGGTCGAGCAGCTTGATGAGCTGCGATCGCGCCCCAAACGCTGGCAGCTCAAACCGCCTGCTTCCTACCGAGATCTTCTCCCTCAAGCCAGTGACTCGCACCCATCAGAGCGTGTCCCTGAACTGATTGTCCTGGTTCGCAATCTGGCCCAACTCCAAGCCACCCTCGATGCTGGCGTCGAAACCCTTTACTGCGAACTAGAAGATCCACCCAAATACGGTCAAGCTGTTGCCCTGACCCGCCAAATCAACCCCAACGCCACCCTTTTTGTCGCGCCGCCCCGCATTGCCAAACCCTTAGAAAATTACATTCTCGATCAGGTCAAAGGGGCGGGGGCCGACGGCTATTTGATTCGCAATTATGACCAGTTGGCTTATTTTGCAGAGAGTCACTGTGTAGGCGATTTTTCTCTCAACGTTGCTAACCCCCTGACTGCTGCCTACTTCAAGCAAACGTTTGGCCTAGAACGGCTCACCGCCTCCTACGACTTGAATGCCCAACAGCTCGAAGATTTGCTGCGTTCAGCCCCGCCCCAGTGGTTTGAAATTACCCTGCACCAACACATGCCGATGTTCCACATGGAGCACTGTGTATTTTGTGCGTTTCTCTCAACAGGCAAAGATTTTCGCGACTGTGGCCGCCCTTGTGAAAAGTATGAGGTGAAATTGCGCGATCGCGTCGGTACTGAACATGTACTGCAAGCAGATGCGGGTTGTCGTAATACGGTATTTAATGGCACCGCTCAAACGGGTGCAGAATATGTGCATCAGTTTTTAGCGCTGGGTGCAACCCGATTTCGCCTGGAGTTTTTACACGAAACACCTGAGCAGGTGGGGCAAATTATTGCTGCTTATCAAAGCTTACTGGATGGCAAAATGACGGGAACTCAGCTTTGGCAAACGTTGAAGTTGCAACGTCGTTTAGGTGTGACCCGTGGATCTTTGGAAAAACGGCTATAGTATGCTGCACTTTTGCATTGCCGCTAATTGCATATTGTTCAGCGATTGCGCTGTTTGGGTGGAGAGTCAGTTAGCTATAGTTTTGTGTGTTTGCGATGCAAGGCACTAGGAGATCCGCGATCGCACTGATGAAGATTTACTGAAGCTATCTGCATAACGCCTTACAGCGGGCGTAATATGCTGGGCAAGATCTCGCTAAGTGCTTTATTGAGGGATGTTATCAAGATTTTGATCGGCATAACACACTAATTTGACGATATAGCCTGATTAAGATCGGCATAATGCCTAATTTGGAGGAGTGATGCGGATAATTTTCAGCCTAATCCCCCTTAGTGGAGGTGGTATTCAACTCCAAGTATGGCTAATCGCCCTCATTAGAGGTGTTATGTAGAGTTAAGAGGGGTAAAGCAGGCTAAACAATAGTCAGGCAGTTTGCAACATCTGTGAAGGTATTATCTCGAGATTTACTGCCAGCTTGGTGCACTGGTATCATAGTGAATATCCAAATAGCTGATTGACCACTCATAAGGAGAGCACCTTATCTCATGGCTCCTCTTAAACAGTTCGAGCGAGAACAATTCGAGAACGAATCAAGACACTTGCTAGACCAGGGACTTAGCCTGGATGAAGCATTGAAAATCGTAAGTAGTCGTTACCAACCTATCCAAGCTGATGAATTATTAAAACTCAAACAACGACTTGAATGGGAAGCTCGATACAAACAAGATTCGGATAAGGATAACACCATCGTATCTAGTGTGTCGCCTGATGCAGAAAGCCAATCTGAACTTCAGGAGCTATTTGATTCAACGTATGAGAGTGAAGCGAACCCGCGTAAATTATCAGATGCTCTAAAGAAGCTTCGCAAAGAGGATATACGCTCACTTCTTATGAAAATTTCCACTTCTGATGTTCACCGTCTCGATTGGGGAGGTTCTACTACTGCCCTTATTTATAGCCTTATTCAAGTATTAGTAGAAAAAAATCAGCTGAGTGAGTTTATATCTATTCTTCAAAGAGAATATTCAGGATTATATCGAGAAACACCTAGTCAATCCAGGTCATTTCTTCAAACTGCTAGGTCGCTACAATTGGATGGTCCATCAGATTGGTCATCTAGACTTGACTATTATTTATATGCCTTAGACAAAGATGAGTAGGCACATCTTCTTAGATACTTCTTATGTAATTGCATTGTCTTGTTCCTCTGATCAGCTACACGATAAGGCTAGGCAGCTAGCAGATCAGCTAGATTCTTTGCATTTCCGTATGGTAACAACACAAGCAATACTGTTGGAAATTGGTAATGCTTTATCCAAGCGAAGACATCGGTCCGCTGCAATCGAATTGCTGGAGTCACTTGATAGAGATCCAAATGTTGAAATCATTCTTTTGTCTAAATCTTTATATGAAGATGCATTTAGCCTATTCTGTAATCGCCTTGATAAAGAATGGGGATTAGTTGATTGCCTATCATTTGTTGTAATGAAGGAACGTCAGATTACTGATGCGTTAACTGCTGACATGCATTTTCAGCAAATGGGATTTCGTGCTTTACTCAATTCGGTAAATGAAACTTTTTCGGGCTAGTAAAAGCGAGTTACTCCATAGGCTAGATAAAGTGTAGAATCTAATAATTATGAACTCTTTCGTATCTAACAACCCTGTACAGGGGACTGACTGAAGTGCGATCAAGTCGCTTTGTAGGCTAGGTTGAAGTATGAAACCCAGCAGCCACAGTCATTTGCGGATCTAACCATTCAATGAAGCGGATGCTACGAGGATCATAGGTGACCATTTTGCCTCAAAGGTGTTGTTGCACCGCTTATCTCAGAGCCGTTATACCGCTCCATCCAGAAAGTTTTTCCCATTGATTCAGTTTTCAGGCGTCTAATTGAAAGTTTTTCTATACCCATCCTTACACTAGATCTTTCCTGCTATCTTAACCTGTGAGGATCGTCAAAAATTTTTCGCCTACCTTTTAGATTTAGCGCGATCGCCCTTAAGATTAATCTGATTAATTTTCTAGGCTCAACAAGTCGGGCTATCTTAACGGCAGACATAATTGGAGATCGATTCTATGTTACGAGCACTACCCCTATTTTTGGTGGTTTCCCTAGGCGTTGCAGGTTCCGTTGTCTTCACTTACTATGCGTTTATCGATTGGGCACTCCTTGATGACGCTTACTTAAACTTCTCGAACATAGCCCAAAATTCACCTGAACTCACGACTTTGTTCACAGCTGAAGCTGAGCAGAACATTCATCGCATCAACCTCTTTGCCGAAGGCGTATGGGCGCTTCAAAGTGCTGTGTTTGCAGCGATTGGACTCCATGGTATTTGCACGGCTGCTGGAAGAAGCAGAACCTAGTCGTTGCCTCCACGCGTCGAATATATGGGTCGAATATTGGTTGAGCCGAGTCGAAACCAACATTCGACGACCATTAGCTAAACAGTTGGACAACGCCTGTGATGTTGTCGCTGCCATATCCCTTAGCGATCGCGTCCTGATAAACCTGACAAATCGCGGTTGTGGCAGGCATCAAAGCATCAAAGGCTGTTGCCGTCTGCAATGCATAGCTAAAATCTTTCGCCACCAGTTCGATGGGAAACAAAGGGGCATGTTTGTTTGCAATCATGAGACCGCCTGCCGCCTTAGCGGCGAGGCTGGTGACGGGTAAATCTCCCAAACACGCCATGGCTTGGGTACTGCTGATCCCATGCTTGTCGAGCATGCCGATAATTTCTGCCAAGGCAGCAACCTGAATGCCGAATAGGGTATTCACCGCCAGCTTCATCGCCATGCCCTGACCATTGGGGCCAATATGATGGACACTGCCGCCGATAGATAGGAGTATGGCTTCCACCTTTGCCAGGGTTTCTGCCCCACCCCCCACCAAATAAATCAACTTCCCGGCCTCGGCTTGCGGACGGGAACCCACCACGGGCGCATCCAGAAACTTTGCCCCACGGTGCTTGATTTCTGACGCCAATGCCATCGTCCAATCCACGGTTAACGTACTGGACGCGATCGCGATCGTATCTTGCCTCAAACCTAATACAGCCCCAGTTTCTGGATTGAGCCAAACCTGCCGCGACGCGTCATTATCAGTCACCATACTGATGACAACATCAGCCCTCTCAGCAGCTATTTTTGGAGAAGCCGCAAGGGTTGCCCCTTTTGCGACAAGCGCCTCGGCAGGCAAAGGCGATCGATTCCATACCGTGATGTCATAACCCGCTTTGATCAGAGTCATGGCCATGCGCGAACCCATGGCACCCAGGCCCAATATTGCAATCCTGTTCATCTTTTATTCACCCAATGCTTCAAAATCGTCTTCCCGTAATTTTGCGGTGCCGTCTTCTTGCAGCACCCAAAGCTCTTTGTGGATGACGCCCTTTGCGTTATTCATTTTCCAATCGGACGTTAGTACTGCACTGGTTTCATCAATAACCTCGATGCGAGGTTTCAAATAATCAACATCAGAAAATCCATCGTCGATCAGCTTTTGCCAAAATGCTTGAATTTCAGCAGTCCCCGTAAATGTGCCGAAGGGTTTTGCTAACATCACCGCATTTTTTTCATATTGGGCTGCACAACCCGCTGCATTACCTGAATTAAAGGCGGATTTCCATTGCTCACTGGCCTTTTGGGTTGCCTGTAAAACAGCCGATTTTTGTTCTTGAGTCAACATCGGTATTGCTCCGTTACGAAATTGAAATTGTGAATCAACGCTCGACATGTCAAAAGCATACTGACTGCGCAAGCAGCAATAAATACAATTTTGAGAACATCTCTCGTGCGCTTCTGACATGAATTGATGACGGCTAATGCATAAAGCCCAACAAAGATTTATTATCCAGACAAACTCATGCTTATAATTCAACAATGGACTTGTCAGTGCTGCAAATCTTTGTCGAAGTGGTGAGGCAGGGCAATTTTGCTGCTGTTGCCCGCGATCGCGGGCTTGACCCCTCGTCTGTTTCAAGAACGATCAAAGGTTTAGAAAAAGAATTGGGCGTCAGACTATTCCAGCGAACGACCCGCCGATTATCGCCAACTGAGTCAGGCACTGCCTATTTTGAACGCATCGAACCCCTCGTTGAAGAGATGCAGCAGGCGACCAATGTGGCGATAGACATGTCTGGACAACCCAAAGGAACTCTGCGCGTTACGGCGTCTGTCCCTTTCGGTCAGAAGTGTATTGTGCCGCTACTCCCTGAATTTGGCACGATGTATCCCGATCTCACCGTCAACTTGCAGCTCACCGATGCAGTTGTCGATTTGTTCTCTGAAAGAATTGACCTTGCCATTCGCTTGGGACTGCTTGCAGATTCAACCCTGATTGCTCAACGGCTCATGCGAACTTATTATCGCGTTTGTGCCAGCCCACAGTATTTACAGCAACGGGGTTACCCCAAAAATCCCAGTGATATTGAACACCATAACTGTTTGTTGTTTCCGTTAGCGGGTTTTCGATCCAGGTGGATCTTTAGAGATCAGCAGGACAATATCAGCGAAGTCCCTGTCCATGGGCGCACGATTATCTCGAACGCGATCGCGCTTGAACAGTGTGCGATCGCGGGCATGGGTTTAACCCTACTGCCAAACTGGTTAGTAGATGAAGATTTACAGGCTGGCACGCTGATTAACGTGTTTCCCAATCACGAGGTCACCGCAACAGATTTCAATACTGCTGCCTGGCTCGTTTATCCTTCCCGTGCCTACGTTCCCCTCAAAGTTCGGGTTTTTATTGAGTTTCTAAAACGCGCTATTGCCGATTTAGACCCAACTTAAAAGACAAATGGCAACAGTCGCCAAGTTTTGATTGAATAGGCTTCATATCGTGCTCCAAATGTTGTCTTTAGCAAGGTTTCTTCCACATAAATCCGATAAGCCCGTGAGGTTACTCCTATGACGATCAGAACTAGCAGAACAATCCAATTATGAACGGCTAACCCTGCACCAATTTCCATTAGAAATGTTCCAAGATAGCCAGGGTGTCGAATCAGGTTATAGGGCGCTTGTTCAACGATCGCCTGGCCTTCAATGATTTGTAATGTTCTAGTATAAAACTTACCCAGTGTTTTAGCAGCCCAGTGTCGAATTATGAGCCCACCAAGCATGAGAGCGAGGCCCAACCAGCCTACATAAACATTGCGCCAATGGCCAATTCCGTGAGCATTCAAAGTTGGCGCTAACAAAACCAGGAATATGCTAAATAAGCCACTCATCCAAATGATGCGAGAGCTGTTGCAATCGGCTTCACCCGCTTGGAGGCTGAGGGCTTGCTCACCTTTTCTAAGCGATCGCTCGACAACGAAATAGCCAATGATTAAAAGATATGCCAGAAAAGCTGTCGTTGTCATCGTGAACACTCCAGCCCAGATTGGTGTTTATAATTGCGCACCATCATGCCTGTTCCTGGCAGCTGAGTCAACATAACAAATCATAATGTAAAATCTTCCCACTGCACTATCTTAAGCCTATTGCGAATTCTAGCCCTGACAGATGCAGATTCTTCCCGTTGGCCTATCTCTAAAAGTTCAGAAACTTCTGGTCGAAGTTCAGAATACTGTTCTGCCAGCTCGATTAAACCGTTATAAGACCAAGCCCGAACCAACTTGTTTTTATCACCTAAAGAGCGTTTGAGAAAGCGATGTAAGGCATCCCTTTGTTCAATAGGAATAGCAAAATCCGGCAGCATTTGAAGCAAATGCAGCTTCGCTTCCCAGTGAGTGACATAATAAAGTAGCTTCAAGTGACATCCAACTTGTACTGGCGAAAAAGCCGCACCGTTTTCCTGAAATCGTTTCAATAGCCATGTCGCTGCTGTTTGAAATTTAGCGTCATCTTGATTGGCAATTTCACATAAGGTTCGGATTAGTTTTGCATCGGGTGAGAGATGCTTCACGAGTCTTTCAAGGCTATCAGTATGCTTGCCGTCGAATGCTGCGAGTTGTGTAATGATGTCCATGCTCCTTGACTCCCTATGGGACAGTATCGGACAGTGTCATCAGCTCTCCCAACGCTGTTAAAGCTTGCTCCAGTGCCTCTACAAACTGACTAGCTTGCCGATCTCGACTAGTTACATTGAGAACAATACTCTCCGGCTGAATGATATACCCAATACCGTAGCCATGTTCCACAACTGGGCCAAAACAAAATGCATCAATCCCCATACCAGGAGCAAGGCTACTAGTCGACAGAACAGATTGACCTAATACTTCCGTATAAGCGCGATCTTTAAAAATAGCGGGGGTGATATTCTGCAGCCGAGCGATTTGCTGCAAAGCCGCCAAGTGCCTGTCCGCACCATATCCTTGTTGACAGGCACGCTGGCGGGCAACGTGGGCCGACACAGCAGCTTTCAGGGCAATATACTTTTGCTCATTGGAGGCTGAAGTAGAGAATAAGTTGCAAAGTTCAACTGACTCTGGCGTGACTGATCGCATCGCTTCTGTGCGACCATAACGAAAACGTCTAGTGTGCACTGATTCATAGGTGCAGGCACGTTTTCCATGTCGTTTCCCATAGGCCAGTTGAATTGCTAATTGAACGGTAGCGTCAGGGCTGAGTAAATGGTGCTTGATATACTTCCGACCAAACTCGGTGAACCGCAGTAATACAGATGCTGTCTTATCAATTAACTGGTCAATTGCAGCCGTGGCCAGCTGAATTTCTTCTCGAATTTCTTCGGTTAAATCCCAGTTCAACTGCTGGGGCGATTTATGTTTTTCTAAATTTAGAGTATCCAATGGCTGATTTAGCTGTTGGCTAATCTGCTGGATTTCATAGAGACAACGCATCACAGCATAGCCATCTAAACCACAGTGTTCAACATTAATGCCAGCCCAACCATTCTTTGTGAAAATGAACTGTAAAGGTTTATCGAACCAGCGGTTGCGTCCATTACCATGCAGGGCTGAACGAGCCGCTGCTGCCAGGTTTTGGGGTTCTGTATCGTCCAAGCAAACGACGAATAATGCACTGTCCAATAATTGTAAGGTGTCAACATTTACGGATGATATAGCGGTTAGGCTATTGCGTAATATCGCCCATCCCGTACGATTGAGCGTTGTTAGCGCACCGACCGTGGGCTCTTTGGCGTAGTCTTGGGCAACGATGGCTCTGAGTTGCTGCTCAATAGCCTCGATGGACGCGATTTGATTACCGTCAACTAGCTCAAGAGAGAAAAAAATATTTTGCCAGACGACAACAATATTTTGTTTATTTTGGCGGGGTTTTAGTGAGTCTCGATTTATACCAGGAACTCTGGCACACCCAAATAAGTTTTCATACTGAGTCATGCAGAGTGGTCGCCCCCCAGATTTAGGCGACTCCTGATCTGGCGAGAGAGAACCCGCCTTGATCTGTAGATAAAATTGAAGACTGCAGTGGATCCAAGTGGCAGCTAGCTGAGTCAACGATGCGTCAGCAGTTTTATCCAGTGGGGTGAGAACGCCCCCAAAGTTGATGTGGATAGGCAGAGGGGAACGATTTTCCAAGAAGTTTTTGACGCCAAGGTCATATAGATAACTGGTTTTGGTAGCCTTGTGAACCAGTTCTAATTGCTTTTGCAGTCTAGGGCCGATGCTATTTTGGAAATCGGTCACCTGATTTCGGGTAGCTTCTAACTCGGTTGGGTTTAGGAGGGGAGCTAAGACATCAAGATAGAGTTTGCAGGTTTGATCTAATGCGGGTAAGGGCAGATTGGGTAGAGATTTTTGGAACTTATACATGATTTCAAGGCCTCTAAACTTTTGAGAGTGGCTCTAAACCACATCCGATTTGAAACCTGGAGTTTTTGCTTAAGGAAAAACTGTGGATCTGGATGTGGACGCGGTTTAAGTGAAAATGTTTTCTGGATTACTAAGTGCCTTAGAAAACATTTCCATGCTGGAATACCTCGTTAAACACTTTCTACAGCATTAGGGGAGTATCCCGGAGGTCTATAGATGCCTATTACAATCTTTATACCTGAGGTTTCCTCAACACAGCATTTCTCTCAATCTCGTGCTGGTAGGGCAAGCTAACGTCTATACATTGAGAGTGCTTCAATCGCTTATTCAATGGTACTTTAAGATAAAAATAATATTTCCTCTAGATTTGCAGAGGCATCGCAGCAGACAACCTAGAATTCAGTAATCTGTTTAGTGGCATCAGTAAAAGCGGTATTTAACGCTATGTTTGATTCGATATTAAAACTTACCCTTGAGGAAATCATTGATTTTCACCGCTATCCACTTCATACCTCGTCTACTCAGGCAGGCCATACGCTGATTAAATATTGTCAGACTGAGTTAGCGAGCCATGGCTACATCATCCTTAAACGCTTTATTGCAAGCGATGCTTTAAGACTAGCTCAAATAGAATGCCAGAGACTATCACCCTTAGCTCAATATTCTGTCAGATACACAAATCCTTATAAAACTGAAGATGATCCGACACTACCTTTAGAGCATCCAATACGACACTTTGCACTCAGAACCAATGCGTTTATTGCGAAAAGTAACTTTAGTGAGAATTCGATCTTTCAAACGTTATATCACTCCCAGCTACTCAAAAGATTTCTGGCATCCTGTGTAGAACTCAATAGGGTTTATGAATATGCAGATCCATTAGGGGCACTAGTTCTTAATGTTCTGTCTCCTGGAGGCCAACACCCCTGGCATTTTGATGAAAATGATTTTAGTGCTGTTTTGATGATACAAACCCCCAAGCAAGGCGGAGTATTTCAGATAGCACCCAATATTCGGACATTTGCAGCAGAGAACTTTGAACAGGTTAGTCAGGTGTTACAGGGCAAGTCTAAACAAGACCAAAGTGTTAACTTAGATCAAGGAGATCTGATCATTTTTAATGGAAAGCTATCTTTACACAGAGTCACTGAAGTGCTCGGCAAGAAAGAACGATATACCATTGTCTTTAGCTATGCCCAGCAACCCGGTAGAGTAGGGCGTCTTGAAAACAACTCTAAAGTTTTTGGTTGATCTTATGACAATCTTCAGGCCACAAAAAATCACCTTTTTTCCTTCCAACCACAGCACAATAATAAATTGGCTGTTTGTTCATTGAAAGTCGATGTTGATAGTGATGAATATTATTCACCTGGAAGATTTTGTTCGCGATCGCGGATTGGAGAAATTGGTAAAAATCATCATTTGAACTATACTCTGGATCTAGTTTTAATTGCCCCACATTGAATGCAATCCAACTATTATCAGCAATTAAGTTAAATGCTTCGACAAAGGCTTTTGCAGGCAAATGCCAAGTCAAGGCAGAACAGCAGGTAAGACAATTAAATTGGTAGTTTTTTAATGACAATCTCGTTTCTTCGGGCAGTTCTAAAAGGTCAGCAACATAATAGTCTAAGTAAGTATCGGGAAGATCACGACATGATGCTTCACGAGCCTCTGATAGAATGTCGAGACCGATTACACACCCAACTCCATTCTCAATTAAACTCCTTCCGGAAACCCCTATCCCTGCTCCAATATCAAGAACCTTTAGATCAGCCATTGAGCCCCCAGCTTGTGAAACTTGATCAAGTAATAGCGAAGATAAAGTAGCAGGAGACTGGTCATCTAAAATATCTATGAGTACATGTTTATAAAGCCCTGGAATCTTATAAATCTTGGCGTAATCATGAAGCTTTAGGACTTGCTCTTTATCTCCAGATATGACAGTAAAGTATTCATCTTCCTGAGAGCGAATCTCGCTGCTTTTAGGCATCCGAACCAAAAAGTTCTTCTGTTGAGGAATCTCTAAATTTTTCATAATTCAAATGAACCCCTATGAAAACAACTCAGATTAAAGCATATATAGCAGTAGCCACAAAGCTTTGCGCGCTACCACGAGCCAGATTGCTTGTGGACTAAGCATCCTGGCAGTACTCAGTGCATTAAGCAATCTGGCCAGCGTCATAAAACAGCAACAATCTACCTTGCTGAAAGAGGCACGATGGTTTCAATGCAAGCGCAAAAATGTCCGAAAGACCCGTATTTCACCATTAGAACATTGGCCGATCAAGTTTTTAGAACCAACAAAGTCTAGTGCTTAAGAAAGTAGTCTGTGAACTGAAGAAGTTGCCGCCTTGAGTTTTCATAGTGAAGATGATCAGATTGCTTAATCGCATGAGTACAACGCAACCCATAGGCCGCCGTATATACCAAAGCTGCTCCTAAAATCCGATATTCTTCGAGTGAGAAAGGCTGTCCTCTTTCGCTTTCATAAATGTTAATAAATCCTTGTGCTTCTGCTATGCTAATAGCCGTTTCGGGTGGGCCATAGCGCCAGTCGTGGCGATAGCAGCGGGCCGCGCCACCCACAAAGCAGGGTTCGAGTCCAACGCGTAGGGAATCCCAGTCGTAAACACAGGTGAGTTGTCCCTGGCAAAAGCTCATATTTTGCAGCGACCAGTCCGAATGGCCAATCACCCAGGGCCCAGTTGCTTCACGTAAAATTTGTTTAGCCCAGAGCGCAATTTGATCAATCCACTCAGCCCCAGTCGCCGTTTTTTCAAAATCAAATAGAACGCTGTGGGGTTGATGCCAAAGTTGGTCTCGATCCATTTCCATCCAAATGGGTAAATCGTGGTGTGGATAGGATTTTGCCTGCCGGATTAGCTGTGCCAGGTAACGAGCCATCGTATGACTGATGTTGGCAGCATTTGACTTTACCCGTTCGCCAGGGTCACAAAATGTCTGGGCGGTGAGTAGCGTTGCGTCAAAGGGCTGGGGAAGTTGCAAGACCTCTGGACAAGGAAAGCCTGTCTCTGCAAGTGCTTTTTGTAGACCGAAGCTAGCGGTGAGGGCTTTTGGGCTATGTCGCTGACCATAGGCCTTGAGTACAACTTTTGTGCCGTCGGTCAATTGCACCACAACCGTTGCACCAACTGAAATATAGGCAAAGGTACAAGCCGCGATCGCCCGCTTGAACACCGCTTGACAGTACCGATCGAGCAAGTCGCTGATGGCATCAACATCTGCTGTGCCAAAAATTGAGCGGGCTACGGCTACATCACTCGCGTCAACAATTTGCTGTTCTAACTGCGATCGCATTTGTCAACTCAAACCCACCCCATTGCTCCGCGTCTGAAACAACTCCAGCATTGATTCAAGTCTGAGATCACAATTGACATTAGCTAAGTATATTAATTGATCTCCAATTTAGAATCTAAGCTTATAGATTGGATTTAACATTCTTCTCACATTTTGCTGCAAATGGCATTGGAGACATAAGTTTTTTACGATAGACTTGAATTCATAGAGAAGCAAAGTTAAATAGATTTAAATCTATGGACTTTAAGGAGTGGCCAATGCGATCGCCCCATCCTTAAAGTCCAGGGCTTGGCTTCTCTTAAGCGCAACTTCGATTGAATCTCCAATCAACTCCTGTGAAATGGGGGGAGCGCTTCCCCCCACTTTCCTAACAACATTCGATCGACATCAGAAATTGGCCTAAAAGTCCTGTGAGGCAAGCAATTCAGAACACATGATAGGCATGGAGTGGACATTATGAATAAGTTTGAATCGAAACAGTCACAACCCAAACTGGACAATGATGAAGGCTGGATCGTGCAGGTATATGGCAGCAACCGCCGCTTGCTCTGTGTCTTAGAACCTTCTCACGGCTGGATTTTTCTAGTTGGCTGTTGCGTGGGCTTGTTGCTATCAATCATTTGGTTCAACGCAGCTCGCTACAGCTCTCCGGTCGAACCAACCACCCCAACTGAAGCTCCGGCATTGCAGATAGATTAGGGCACCATCCTGTGGCGTCGTTTTTTCTATCGGTTTACCCCGGCGAAACATTCAGTCACCAGTGTATTGAACAACAGGAGTTCTTCTAACGCATACAGGTTAGCGAGAGACGATATCTCCTCAACAGGATTGTTACCCAGCGATCGCGATCGCAGCGGAGTGACATCTTCGATGTGATTCGCCTGTGTGCGCTGTTTCAGAAGAAAAATCTGCGATAGCGCCAGCGCTGACTTGTCAATTCGCAATTTGCATTAACCGGAGATATATCGAAGACCGCCAGACAAAAGTAAAACTTATGATTTGGATTTGGCATTGCGTTGCAAACTCGCGCAACGCAGTGTGATTCCGGATGTATTTAAAGATAGACTTAATAACATGAAGATTGCAAGATTAATAGATTTTTATCTATGAAAAGCGATACGAAATAGCGATCGCCTTTCAACGTTCACCCGGATGCGTGGAGCCAGCTAGCCAGGACCGAAGCAACGCTTGCTCGCCGTCCTGACCCCTAAGATCTGATTAAGGAGGAATTACACCGTGGATTTTTTGTCCGATTTCTTGACGCTCTTCCTGGATAAGTTGCAGTCCCCGACACTCGGCTTTCTGATTGGGGGTATGGTCATTGCCGCCTTCAACAGCCGATTGACCATTCCAGATTCGATCTACAAGTTCATCGTCTTCATGCTGCTCATCAAAGTTGGCTTGAGCGGCGGTGTTGCCATCCGCAATGCCAATCTGGCGGAGATGCTGTTGCCCGCGCTGTTCGCTATGGTCATTGGAATCCTGGTTGTATTCATCGCGCGCTACACGTTGGCCAAGATGCCGGGCGTCAAGGCCTTGGATGCCATTGCGACCGGGGGCTTGTTCGGTGCCGTGAGTGGCTCTACCCTTGCCGCTGGCATCACGTTGCTGGAGTCAGAAGGTATGCAATACGAGCCTTGGTCCGCCGCCCTCTATCCCTTTATGGATATCCCAGCGCTGGTGACGGCGATTGTCGTGGCCAGCATCTATGCCAGTAAGCAAAAGCGCGACAAGTATCTCAAAAATGAGGAGTATCTTAGAAAAGAGGAGTATGCCGGCAAGCAGACCGTTACCGCAGGCGGGTATGCGGGCGGGCCGGGCGGTGCAGGTGGGTATTCCAGCGGGCCGGGCGCTACTGCAGGCGGGTATTCCAATGAGTCGGGCGGTACCCCGAGCAAACGGGTCAAGATCTGGCCCATCATCAAAGAAAGCCTCCAAGGGTCTGCCCTCTCAGCTCTGCTGCTCGGTCTGGCGCTAGGTATCCTCACCCGACCTGACAGCGTCTATGAAAGCTTCTTCAATCCCCCCTTCCGCGGTTTGCTTTCGATTCTAATGCTGGTCATGGGCATGGAAGCCTGGGCAAGGCTTGGCGAATTGCGCAAGGTGGGCCAGTGGTATGCCCTATATGCCGTGGTGGCACCGCTACTGCATGGTTCCATTGGCTTCGGTCTCGGCTATATTGCCCACATCGCTACTGGATTCAGCCCTGGAGGCGTCGTACTCCTGTCCGTCATCGCCGCCTCCAGTTCAGACATCTCCGGACCGCCCACGTTACGGGCTGGCATTCCCAAGGCCAATCCCTCGTCCTACATCGGCTCGTCCACAGCCGTCGGCACACCGATCGCGTTGGCTGTATGCATCCCGTTCTTCATCGGGCTAGCCCAAGCAACGATGGGGGGTGGCTGATCCCAGGCGGGTCGCGGTCTGCCGGTGCTCCCCTAGCCCAGCGACCCACGCAGCGGCCCAATGAAGCGGCCCAATGAAGCAGTTAGAACAGCGCGATCGCGCGGTGCTGCCGTTTCCCTAAGTTTTTAATATAGTTCAATGAATATATACTTCAAGGAGGTAACCCATATGGCCAAGCAAGCCAACAAGCTCGTCATCGTCACGGAAAAGTTGCTGCTGAAAAAGGTCGCCAAGATCATTGACGAAGCCGGGGCAACCGGTTATACAGTAATGGACACTGGCGGTAAAGGTAGTCGCAACGTGCGCTCGTCAGGGCAACCCAGCGTTTCCGACACCGAGGCGAATATAAAGTTCGAGGTGCTCACCGACAATCGGGATATGGCCGAGAAGATTTCGGATCGGGTCGCATTGGAATTTTTCAACGATTATTCAGGCATTGCCTATATCTGCAACGCGGAAGTACTGTACGGACACAGTTTCTGTGGGCCAGACGGCTGTTGAAGCGAGACGACGCAGACCCAAAAAGCCGGGGACATGCCCCGGCTTTTTGGTGGCCGTGTTTCGTGCCCGCAGGACGTTCATCGGCGAGGTGATGACGATCCCTTCGAACGGCCCGCTTTGGCGCAGCAACTCCGCAGGAGTTTCGGGTACAAATTGTGGAAGCTCCAGACTATTACACGCTGCGTAACGATGCCCTAGACTTTCTGTACAACCGCTTTGCTCATGACAATGTTGGCCAAATCCCCACAATCCGCTGCCTTTTTTGCCGGACGGGTGGCGGTAATCGCCACCATGCATCATAAAGAACGGGCGATCGCCCCCTCCCTCGAATCTGCCCTGGGGGTGAAGACGCGGGTGCCCCCTGAGTTCAACACCGACAGCTTTGGCACCTTTACACGGGATGTCAAACGTCCTGCAGATCAGCTCAACACAGCTCGGTTGAAAGCCGCTGCCGCTCTGGCTGCAACGGGGGAAACCCTGGCGATCGCCAGTGAAGGCAGCTTTGGCCCCCACCCTCAGATTCCGTTTGTCCCCTGCGATCGCGAGTTGGTGCTACTGCTCGATCGGCAACACCAGTTTGAAATTGTCGGGGAAGCCCTATCGACTGATACGAACCATCGGGCTAAAACCGTTCACACCGTTCAAGAGGCGTTAGACTTTGCCCAAACGGTTGGTTTTCCCACCCATGGGGTGGTCGTGATGCGCGCCGCTAACGATTGTCCACCGGAGACGATCTTCAAGGGCATCACGACTGAAGCCCGACTGACCGAAGCCGTTACCCTAACCTTGGCCCAATCTCCCGTTAAAACGGCCCATATCGAAACCGATATGCGAGCGCTCTACAATCCCACCCGCATGAAGGTGATTGCGAAGGCGACCCAAGATTTAATTCGGGCGATTGAACACCAGTGCCCCAACTGCGATTGCCCCGGTTTCAGTATCATTCGGCATAATCCGGGTTTGCCCTGTGAGCTATGTGGCTTACCCACGTTACTGACGTTGTCAGTCTCTTACCACTGTCAACGGTGCCAGTTTCAGCAAACCAAGCGATTTCCAGATTCGCGACCCGTAGCAGATCCGGCTGACTGCCCCTACTGCAATCCTTGACAAGAATAGCGCGAGCCAGATTGCTGAATGCATCGAGTATCGCCAGGATGCTTAGTCCACAAGCAATCTGGCTCGCGGTAGCGCTCATGGGTCTGCTCCCAATTTCTCTTCTCCCGCCACCTCTAATGGATTGAGGCTGGTCAGGGGTTCTTCAGATTGAGGCTGCTGCTGAAGACTGGTCAGAGCACTACACGCCACTCGAAAACCAACATCTCTATAGCGGAAGTCGGGATAGTCGCTGAAACGGTACGCTGAACGGCAATGCTTTGGCAGTCTAAGCCAGGAGCCGCCACGGATCACACGACAGCTACTATCACCACAGGATAATCGGGCACTGCCATCAGTTGGGGCATCGTTGTAGTTGGTATGCCAATAGTCCTGGCACCACTCAAAGACATTTCCGTGCATGTCACAGAGGCCATATTCATTTGCGCCGCCAAAGTAATCTATCGGGGTTGTGCCTTCGTGACGTTTGCTCCGGCTATCTGAGCCCCAAACAGCATACTTTTTGTTGGCACCATCGTAGTTGGCATAACCGATGAGGGTTTCACCGCAGTGGAAGGGAGTTAGGGTACCGGCGCGACAGGCATATTCCCATTCGGCTTCACTCGGCAAACGGTAGGGATGACCCGAGTAGCGAGAGAGGCGATCGCAGAATTCAACAGCTTCATACCAGGAGACCTCCTCTACAGGATGATTACGCCCTTTAAAGAAGGATGGGTCGAGATCAAGCTGGCGTTTAACCGGGGGCATCTTAGCCACCCTGCGCCATTGGGCTTGGGTGACAGGATAGCGACCGATGAGGAAGGTCAGTACTGTGACAGCATGTTGGGGCCCCTCACTCCTATCTCGATCTGGCTCAGTTACAGGAGACCCCATGAGAAAACGACCACCCGAAACCAGGGTCATCTTGATGTCAATATTGCTGCCCAAGTCTTCGGTAAAAGATTGACCTTGCCGCCATTGCTGTCCGCAACTGGGGGTGGCCAGATTAGGGGAGCGCGTCGGGCTTTTTTCAGGGATAACAGTCTTGTCCTTGCGCATTACCGACGCTGATGAATTGGGCTTACTCGGGTGTTCTTCAGGCGGTGTCTGACTGGTATGAGTCGTACTGATATGAGTCGTAAAAACTGAATCCAAATGAGCTTGGATTTTGGCTAAGGTCTCTGTCACCGACTCAGATCCAGTATTCTCCAAAGTCAGCTGGAAATCCATCTCTACATCAGAGAGCGTTTGGTCTTCCACATCTTTCAGCGCGTTAGTCAACCTATCTTGCTTCAAAGCAGATTGTGTCAGCCAATTGATGATCTGGGTTGACGCGCCTTCTTGATCATCAATGGAGTACTCCTCTGACCCACCTAAAATTATGTCAGTCAAGCCCTTAATCTCCTGTAGGGCAACTGATAATTTCTGATCAAGCTTGACAACTTGATTGATCATTTCTTGTAGAGAGCCTAAATATTTACCAACATACTCTTCAAAATCAATAGCCATGTTTGCCATGTCTGCGGCTTCTTGTTGAATGGCTGAAATCTCTTTTTGAAGCTGGTGGGTTTCGGCATAAATACTGAGATGACTCAGCATCTCATTCAGCACCTGCCGTTGCACCTCCTGATCGCTAGCTAAGTTGGTTAAGGCATTTTGGATTAGCGCCAGCTTTTTTAGCATCAGTAATGAGGCACAGCCGATTAGATGAGCAGTCCTCAGCAGCTGATCGCGTTGATCACTATAGATCCGCTGTAAATTGCAATCCTGTCCAGCTCGTTCTGCCAGAGAAGTTCGCTTTTTTTCTAAAGCCGCGATTTTTTTGTATTTTTCAGCGGTAATCTCTTTAATTTCATCCACCAGGGCCGAAAAAAATTGAGTGTACGAAGCTTTTTGGTTTTCGATGAAACGAATCATCAATTCATAATCGGCGATCAGGCTATCCAAAGTCTCAATACTTTCATCCACGGTCAGGGGCTTGCGGCTCAATCCCAAAAATGTGGGCCTACCCTCCTGCATAAATTGGCATCGCTGGTGGATATCTTTTTGTCGCGCTTGTAAAAGATCGCGCCGAATGACGGGCAGTCGATGTTCACGACGATAGATTTGGACAATGCGGGTTTTTGTCTGGAACACCGGGTCTATCCAATGAATGTTGTGTTGGTTAGCCATTACCCTAGGAATTAGCAATTTTCATTGGCACTTCAATTGTGGTCATGGAGTGGTGCACTCAAAAGGCTTTCAGCCCACTATCACCCCGTTAGCAACCCGTGTCGTTCACCTGAACGCTTATTTCATCAGCCAAAAAGGTTTGTCCGGAAACTCAAAACTCAGAGTGACTCCCCTAGGTGTTGATTGCTACATTCACAGCTTGCTGCAAGGCAAACTTTAGAGTGCTTAAGCAGCAGCGGCTCCTGGTGGCCTGAGCTGATTGAGATGGGGCGATATTTCGATTTTGAGCCGTCATTGGGTGATTGAGCTGCTGCACCAACACTTCAAAGCCTCTGGCATTGGGCAGTTCGGTGCGAATAGCATCAGCAAATGCGTTGAAAATACCAATATTGTCTGCTCGAAATTCAGGTAGCTTGTCCGATGGACAAACCAGGCTGGTCGGTGCGATCGCTTTCAAAAATAAAGTCACTTGAGTTTGCAACCCAGCACCCATCAACGGCCCGTCAGGGGTAAGCTGATGGCTCGACTTGCGCAAAAAAGCCTGCTTGGCAAGGGTCACGTGGGAGACCAGTGGTGTCGTCACTGTCCAGCGGGGGACATTAGTCGGGGCGCACAGTGTGCGATCGCGTGCCCAAAAATCTTGTCTTTCAAATCCGGCATTGGGGAATGGGGGCTTTTCTGCAATCGCCTCCGGATTAACCCCACCCATCGCAAAGGGTTTCACGCCCACCCACTGCAAAACCTCAACAGTTGCCTGAGTTGCCGCATCAGTAAAGGCGCGGGGACGGGAATCAACCGGATGCCATAGCTGATCGCACAACCAAATGCGGAGCCCTGTGAGGTTGGCATCGACCTGTTCTATGGCTTGCTGAATCCCTTGGGCGATCGCAGCGGTGTAGTCTTGGAAGGTTTCATCTACAGGTACCAGCCAAATCTTCGGAACACCGATGGGTTCAAAATAAAGCGTGACACCACCTACAGATTCCGCTCCGGGTGATTGATCGAGCAAGTTAATCGTAACGATGGCAGCATGATTCAGAGTTTGGTTGGCTGCTGGACTAGCTGCAACTGGGATGGCACTCATGCGGATGGATCAAGGAATGGCGGTTCCGTTGCTGATGGAGGTGTTTGGCCATGCAACTCAACAGCAGACGTTCAGTTACCTAGGGATTCAGGCGGATAAAATGACAGAGATTTATGAGTTGGAGCTATGAGCAATACATATCCAACCAGCTACTTGTTCGATTTCGCTTGTGAAAGTTGCTGAAATACCAGCCAAAGAAACGGCGGGATTTTGATTAACCCAGAACGTCTCCACAAACGCGGTGGAGTTTGAGCCAATTGGTAAAGCCATTTCATGTGACTCTTTTGAATCCACTTTGGGGGAAGCTTGGTTAACAGCGCATAAACAGGAAATACACCCCCAACACCTATCATGACAGACTGAATTTTGCCGTGATGATCCACCATCCAGCGCTCCTGCTTTGGACAGCCTAGGGAAACAAATGTCAGACCAGCACCACTACGATTGACTCGCTCAACCATCTCTGAATCTTCAGTTGATGTCAGGGGGACGAAACGGCAGAGACTCTGACCCAGCCACTTTCAGGTTCGGTAATTCTCGTTGCAATGCGTACCTATCTCTTGCATTACACAATCCTTGACCACATAGAACGCATGAACTATTCTTGAAACGGTCATTTGGGC
>JBCBZT010000031.1:0-98093 GCA_039815185.1 Cyanobacteria bacterium P01_A01_bin.123
ATCGCGCCCTGGTAATTTTCTAATGCACCCTTGGCAACTCCCCGGTTGTTGTAGGCAACAGCATAGTTCGGGTCGAGTTCGATGGCTTTGGTGTAATCGTCGATCGCGCCCGGGTTATCGCCTAATGCACGCTTGGCAATTCCCCGGTTGTAGTAGGCCTCAGCATAGTCCGGGTTGAGTTCGATGGCTTTGGTGTAATCGTCGATCGCGCCCGGATTATCGCCTGAGTCCTCCTTTGCATTTCCCCGGTTGTTGTAGGCAACATATAGCCCAATATTGCCCCAATTTTGGTCTATTTGAATTGCTTCATTGTAATCGTCGATCGCGCCCTGGTTATCGCCTAATGCACGCTTGGCAATTCCCCGGTTGTTGTAGGCTAAAGCATAGTCCGAGTTGAGTTCGATGGCTTTGGTATGATCAGCGATCGCGCCCTGATACTCTTCTAATGCACCCTTGGCATTTCCCCGGTTGGTGTAGGCATCAGCATAGTTCGGGTTGAGTTCGATGGCTTTGGTGTAATCGTCGATCGCGTCCTGGTTATCACCTAATGCACGCTTGGCAATTCCCCGGTTATTGTAGGCATCAGCATAGTCTGGGTTGAGTTCGATGGCTTTGGTGTAATCGTCGATCGCGCCCTGGTAATTTTCTGAGTCCCTCTTAGCATTACCGTCTTCGTAATACTCTTGGGCTGTTTTTTCATCTGAGGTAGCGGTTGCTGATGGGGTTGCTGGGCTTGTATTTGTACTTGTCGTAGGTTCATCTAAGTTTGCAACCAGTAAGCCAATCCCTAACAAAACCGAAGCTCCACAGCCCAGAAAAATAGGTATTTTGAGGTTTCGTGTTGGCGTTGAATCTTCGGTTTGATTTGACTGAGTTAGATTAGATGATTTTTGACCAGGATTAACTATGTTTGCATCAGACGAAGCTGGGCTTTGGGCTGTGTCAGGGTTTGGGTTGATCATCTGACGTACTTTTTGAGGCACAGAAATCAGTGGAGATTTCTGTGCCTGTCCCTGAATCGGTTCCCTCACAATTTGGGATTGAATCGGCACTACATCCTGATCGCGCAATCCCAAAGTCTGCTGAAAATAGGCCAAGTCTGCTCGGGCGTCTTCACTTAGGGAGGCTTCGCCCTGGCATGCTTCCACCAATGCTTCTTTATACTGGCGTAATTTATCAGCCCTCTCCCGATAAGGCTTTAGCACCTCATCCTGAATGGCATGGGCGTCATCGGCAGACAGCTTCAACACCTTTCGTCTGGCATCCAATCCCCGTTGCACAATAGAAGAAAGCTCACCATTCCTCGCTTTGACAAGTTTTTCAACTTCTTTGCGATACTCCAACTTCGGATCGCCCAATGGAGCCTTGCTCAAGCGAATTTTATACCCTGCTTCAGCCGCGTATACCTTAGGCTGCATCGCTGGAGCCGCTTCCTGCACCTTGTCGCGGGTAAATTCGTACAGCTCATCGACCTCAATCCAGCCATCCCCATTCTGATCCGCTGCCCCTGTTTCCAGCCCTTCCACCAAATAGCGGGTATAAACCGAAAGCTGCGATTCCTTTTGCTCAAACGAATATTCCGTCGCGCTAGAAGAGGTCAGCACTGCTCGCCCCTGGCCTCCCAACTGAGAACCCAAATTGACGGGTTCACCCTTGGCCGTCATTTCGTTGGCAAAGGCTCCACTAAAGCAACAGTCCAAAATCACTAACTGCTGCTTCGATCGGCTATCTTCCATTAACTCCAAAATTAACCGGGCAGAGACAGCGGTTGTTTTGATGCGATCGCGTTGGGTTGCCGTACTGGCCAGATAAAAATTGCCCCGATCATCCGTCACCCCGTGCCCCGAAAAGTAGAGCACCAGCAAATCATCTTTGCGGCGATTGGCAAATAACCCTTCCAGTTCTTCCCGCATTTTTTGCGGGCCGGGGTTAATTAGCGTTTTTACGGCATCTGCAGCAAAGCCGCCCGCCTCAGGCAGTTGCAGCACCCGCTGCACCGCCCACAAATCGTTTTCTGCCGCCGCCAACGACTCAAAATCGGCTCGATACTCCGCAACGGCAATCAGTAGTGCAGCCTTGCCCAATGCTCCGTTCCTCGCAGACCCTCACTATAGTTTAGCCCCACAACACAAGCATCAGTTTACGGATCAAAAAGCCCAAATGCTAGGCTAATCATCAATTGCGGTGTTGCTTTAGAACACAGAATAATGAGCGAAGCAGTAACAGCAAACGTATTGACCCTAGCTGGAGTCAAACAACAGTTTGGGTTAGAAGAGGTACATGACCCCACCTTCTTTTTTCATTAGAGGTTGAGGGCGATCGCTTCACGCTTTTACACGACAACTCCTAAGCTGGAAACAGATCCACGAAGGCGCTACTTCAGATTTGTGTCGGGCAGAATTGAGAACGATCCATAGCAAAAATAAGGCTACAGTAAAGACCCTTGTCTTACTTGAGGGTAATCGAGTTCACGAATTTGATAGGACATTGTCGACCCCTAAAAAAGAGTGGCTATTATACGAATTAGAAGCCTTTATTCACGAGCAGTTATCGCGGTAGCCATAAAGCTTTGGGCGCTACCGCGAGCCAGAGTGCTTGTGGACTTAGCATCCTGGCGATACTTGATGCATTAAGCAATCTGGCCAGCGCTATAAGTTTCAACCGTTAGTCCCCCGAAAAATTGTAGACGGATCACTCAGAATGAGATTATGCAACTGCTCTCCATCGAAACCACTCCCAGTCCCAACTGCATCAAGCTCAATCTAGACGAGATTATTAGCCACAAACCGCTGACGCTACAGAAAGGCAGCGACTCGCCCGATGCCCCTGAATGGGTGCAGCAATTACTGGCGATTGAGGCCGTGCAGTCTGTCTTTGCGATCCAAGATTTTGTGACCCTCACCCGCCGAGGAAATTCAGACTGGCAGCCGATTCTAGCCCAAGCGGCTGAACTGATTGGGGTGGCAGACAAGGCCGATTCAAAACTGCTCAACCAGGTGGCCCGATCGGCACAACCCACCTCTAATCCCCCCAGTGCCCCCCCACCTACCTCAAATCTAGGCCAGTTGGATGTGGCGGTACAGATGTTTCGGGGCATTCCCGTGCAGATACGGGCAATCGCAGCGGACGGGCAGCAGGCCCGAATTGCCCTACCCGAGCGCTTCAATCAGGCACTCCAGCGGGTCATCAGTGTGACGGGTGCTAACTATGTGGCTGAGCGACGCTGGCAACCCTATCAGGCTCCGGCCGGGGCTGCTGATCAGGTCGCCCAACTCGTGGCCGATGAAATCGATAGTTTGCTCGACCCAGAAGAACTCACCCGGATTGAAGCCGCCGCGATCGCGAATCGTTCAACCGCTGAACCCAAAGACGATGCAGCCCAACAGCAGGCACTCGTTGCTGAACTGAACCACCCCGATTGGAAACATCGACTCAAGGCGCTCCAACAGCTAGACGTCACGCCTGAAACCTTTGCTGCAGTGGTCGCCGTGCTCAACGATGAGAAAAGTACCCTCCGACGCTGGGCCGCAGCACTGTTGGGAGCCAGTACCCTGGAGATTGCCGTTGAGCCCCTGTGCCGTCTCGTCCAGCAAGATCCCTCACCGATGGTGCGACGAACTGCCGGGGATGCCCTGAGCGACATCGGTGACCCGAGGGCGATTTCCACCATGGGCAAGGCCCTGGCCGATGGGTCAAGCTTAGTGCGCTGGCGAGCCGCTCGGTTTTTAAATGAACTCGGTGACCAGAACGCTACTGAGCTGTTGCATCAGGCAATCGAGCGGGAATCTGAGTTTGATGTCCGGGTCGAAATGATGGCAGCCCTAGAGCGAATCGAAGCCGGGGGGGACACCCAGATGCCGATGTGGATGCGGCTAACTCAGGGGGTAGACACACAATCAGTCTGATGGTTACCTATGAGCACCCCTCCGCCTACGCCACCTCCCCTTGTGAAGGGGAGGCCGGGTGGGGTCTGAAACGTTTGAGAACCCACTTTGGGTAAAGCAAAAAAGAGGGGCAGCGATCGCTGCCCCTCTTTCTTTCGTCAATGGATGAATTGGGTCTACCTAAGCAGCAGACAGGCTTACATCATGCCCATGCCGCCCATGCCACCCATACCGCCCATGCCACCCATACCGCCCATGCCGCCACCATCGGGCATTGGGGGTTCGGGGGCAGGCTTTTCAACCACGAGGGCTTCGGTGGTTAGCACCATACCTGCTACAGATGCGGCATCTTGCAGGGCAGAGCGAACGACTTTGGCCGGATCTACAATGCCACTGGCAATTAGATCTTCGAGTACGCCTGTGAGTGCGTTGTAGCCCATGCTGCTGTCTGAGTCACGCACTTTCTCAACGATCACAGCGCCTTCAGCGCCAGCATTGTCTGCGATTTGACGCAGGGGTGCTTCGAGAGCCTTGAAGACAATATCAGCTCCAATTTGCTCTTCAGCGCTCAAGCCTTCTTTGAAGCTGGCCGCTTTTTTGCCCATGTGAATTAGGGTTGTACCGCCACCGGGGACGATGCCTTCTTCTACAGCAGCTTTGGTTGCACTGAGGGCATCTTCAATGCGCAGCTTGCGGTCTTTGAGTTCGGTTTCTGTCGCTGCACCCACTTTGATGACAGCCACACCGCCCGCTAGCTTTGCGATCCGCTCAGACAGCTTTTCTTTGTCGTAGTCAGAGTCGCTGCGGTCTAGCTCTTTGCGGATTTGCTCCACCCGCTTGTCAATGTCGGGCTTGTTGCCACTTTCTGACACGATCGTGGTGGCATCTTTAGTGATGGTGACCTTGTGGGCGGTTCCCAGCATATCCAAAGTAGTGGTGTCTAGGCTGAGACCTACTTCTTCAGAAATGACCTGACCACCAGTCAAAACAGCGATGTCTTGCAGCATGGCCTTGCGGCGATCGCCGAAACCAGGCGCTTTAATCGCGGCACCGTTGAGCACGCCCCGCATGCGGTTGACGACCAGGGTTGCCAAGGCTTCGCCTTCTACATCTTCGGCGATGATCAAAAAGGGTCGGCTTTCGCGGGCAATGCGCTCAAGTACGGGCACCAAGTCTTGAATGGCGCCAATCTTTTTATCGGTGATCAGGATGGCGGCATTTTCAAGTTCAGCAATCATCCGCTCTTGGTCGGTGACGAAGTAGGGTGAAATGTAGCCGCGATCGAGCTGCATCCCTTCCACAACGTCGAGTTCCGTGGTCAAGGACTTAGACTCCTCAACGGTGATGACGCCGTCTTTGGTCACCTTTTCCATGGCTTGGGAAATCATATCGCCCACTTCTTCGTCACTGCCAGCAGAGACGGTGGCAACTTGAGCGATCGCCTCGCCAGTGACAGGCTTCGCGATCGCCTGAATTTCTGCAACGATCTTAGCTACGGTCTTTTCAATGCCGCGTCGCAAACTCACGGGGTTGCTGCCAGCCGCCACGTTCTTCAACCCTTCGCGAATCATAGCCTGGGCCAAAACGGTCGCAGTGGTTGTCCCGTCACCTGCTAGATCCTTGGTTTTGGAAGCAACTTCCTGAATCAATCGAGCCCCGGTATTTTCCAGGGGATCTTCGAGCTCAATCTCTTTGGCAATGGTGATGCCGTCGTTGACAATCTGGGGCGCACCGAACTTCTTTTCTAGGACAACATTGCGTCCCTTCGGGCCTAACGTAATCTTTACCGCGTTTGCTAGGGCATCAACACCGCGTTCCAGCGCTTGCCGCGAAGCCTCGTCGAATTCTATAATTTTAGCCATATCCAGCCTTCTAGCTCTGCCGACAAAAACATTAGCACTCTAGAGTGTCGAGTGCTAACTTAGCCAGCTTACCCCGTTGGCCAAGGGCGGTTAAGTCGCAATAACCGACCCTTGATTGGGGCAGTGCAGCTAATAGTCGCTTAGTGCCGCTACCATTTAGCAATGATCGAGGCCTGAACCACTGAGACAGATAGAGTCTTGGCCAAACTTTGATGCTGAGCCAAGGCTGTGGTGATTCTCTCGACTGATTCTCTCGTCGCTTCTGGGCTATCAAATGCGATCGCCCACCGATGCATCACTGTCGCTCGAACTGCAATGCATCTCGCAAAATAGCTGTAGCCACAAGGCTTTGGGCGCTACGGTGAGCCAGATTGCCTGTGTGTTAAGCATCCCAGCGATACCAGGTGCATTAAGCAATCTGGCCAGCATGTATGCCTATGAGTATCCCTGAGTGCATAAATCAGTGATCACCGGAAATAAAACCCAACGGCGGATGATTCTGCTAAATCGTTGGTGCTACTGGTGATTTGTCAGACAACTGCCAATGCTAAGCCAGCAGGATCTGCGCCAGCACCCAAGATTCATAGAAAAATCTGCATCCTGCGACATATTGTAGAGAGCCCTCATGATGAAATTACGCGCTTGCATTCCCCTGCTGGCTGGATTGATCACGGTTAGCCTAGTGGCAGATGTGACAGCCCGAGACGCCGCAAATCCTCAATTAACGTCAGATACAACCTCAGAACACGCCCAGCAACTTGCCCAGAACACCTCACCACTCACCGTCATTCACAACCTTAATCAGGGGAGTGGTGCTAATGCTTTAGCGTTTAGTCGGGATGGCCGCTGGCTGGCGATCGCCAGTACCGATCGTAAGATTCGGGTTTGGAACGTCAACGCCTTATTGCAAGGTGATGAGCGTAATTACATCCGGGTTGTGATCGATATTCCATCAGCCGATGCCTACGCCACCTCCCTGACCTTCAGCACCGATGGGCAATGGTTAGTCACTGGCACTTACAACGGCAACTTTCGCCGATGGGATCTCAATGCTTGCGATGCCCGCCGCAACACATGCAATGCCAACCTGCTGCAAGCGAACGAGTACTTTGGCGTTGATACTAATGTCAGCTTCCATCCGAGTGAAACTCTACTCGCCGGATCCAACTATGACGGCACCATCACACTCTGGGACTGGGCCAATCTCTCAGTGTTGACCGTTCTAGAACCGGAAACAGGTGCCCATGACGGTTCTCGACTTGAGGGTCGATTTTCATCTTTAGCCTTTAGCACTAGCGGTCGCTATCTGACTGCGGGCACTCACAATAAAAGCATCACCCTTTGGGATTTTGAAGACAACTTCAGTCGAGTACTGACGATTGAGACGGATTTTGGGGTTGAAACGGTAGACTTTAGCCCAACTGATGAGATCTTAGCCAGCGGCGGCCTACAGGGGATAGAACTACGTACCCTTAACTATCGACAACGGTACCCCCGCGTGAGTGAACCGTTTCTGTTGGAAAATCCAAGTCGAGTCACAACCCTGTTGTTTAGCCCTGACAGTCGCTACCTGGTCTCTGGTGATAGTGATGGCACGTTGGCAGTCTGGGATGTGATCGACAGACAGTTGGTGGTTCGCAGCGACGCCAATCAAAGTCATGGGCAAAGCATTATGGAAGTGACTTACGACCCGGTCAATGGTTTCTACGCGACGGCCAGCGTTGACGGCACTGTGAAACTGTGGCAGCTTCAATAGGCCACTCCACCCATTTCTTTGTCTGGGTCATACCTGTTCCCGTTATCCTAGATAGGCTGAGATTATAGAATTCACATCGTTATGGTGGGTAATACACACCCAATTCACGTAATTGGCGGTGGACTAGCCGGTACTGAAGCCACTTGGCAAATTGCGCGGGCCGGGGTGCCTGTTGTGCTACACGAAATGCGCCCGCTGCGGCAAAGTCCAGCCCATCACAGCGAACATCTAGCCGAATTAGTGTGCAGCAATTCCTTTGGGGCACAATCGAGCGATCGCGCCTCGGGCCTACTCCATGAAGAACTGCGGCAATTGGGGGCCATCGTCATTGCCAAGGCTGACGAGCACGCGGTACCTGCGGGGGGTGCCTTAGCCGTTGATCGGGCCGTGTTTAGCCAAAATCTGACTGAAACCCTGGACAATCATCCCCTCATTGAACTCCGGCGGGGAGAAGTTCAGCATATTCCTACAGATGGAGTGGTGGTGTTGACCACGGGCCCCCTGACCAGCGACGCCCTGTCAGCAGACTTGCAGCAATTGACGGGACTGGCCTACATGAGCTTCTTTGATGCAGCTAGCCCAATCGTAGTCGGAGAATCGATCAACCCTGAAGTGGCGTTTTTAGCTTCCCGTTACGACAAAGGAGAAGCTGCCTACCTCAACTGCCCAATGACAAAGGAGGAGTACCTAGCCTTTTGGCAAGCCCTGTGCGGTGCTGAGCAAGCCGAAGTCAAAGACTTTGAGCAGGAAAACGCCAAATTTTTTGAAGGATGTTTACCGATTGAAGAAATGGCCCGTCGCGGCGAAGATACCATGCGCTACGGCCCACTCAAACCTGTGGGTTTGTTCGACGCTCGCCTGGGCGATTTTCGCGATCCGGCCAATAAGGGCAAGCGCCCCTATGCCGTCGTGCAACTGCGCCAAGAAGACAAAGCCGGCCAACTCTGGAACATGGTCGGTTTTCAAACCAATTTGCGCTGGGGCGAGCAAAAACGAGTATTTCGCATGATTCCAGGGTTAGACAACGCCGAGTTTGTCCGCATGGGCGTCATGCACCGCAACACGTTTATCAACGCCCCCGAGCTGCTGACCGCCGGACTGCAATTCAAACACCGGTCCTCCCTACTTGCTGCCGGTCAGCTCATTGGCACCGAAGGCTACACTGCTGCCACAGCGGGAGGATGGCTCGCAGGCACCAATGCAGCTCGCGTTGCCCTGGGGCGATCGCCCCTCACCCTACCCCCTACCACCATGAGCGGCGCTCTAATCGACTTCATCAGTTCAGCCTCACCCAAACACTTTCAACCCATGCCCCCCAACTTTGGCATCTTGCCCGCCCTATCCCAGCGGATTAAGAATAAACGCGAACGATATGGCCAGTACCGCGATCGCGCCCTGGGTGACCTACAAGTTTGGGCAGAGCAGCAGGGGGTTGAATGGCGAGGACCTGTGTTGCAAGTGGCTAATGTTGCAAGTGGCTAATTATGAGGGAGCCAGGGGAGCGGCAAGGATGCTACCAATTTTAGAGTGACGATTTTGAATTTTGGATTGGCCGACCCGAGCCGTTCACCCCGTTTTTCCTGCTCACCTCCACCCCTCTTATGCTCCCCTCCCCTAAATTTCTATTCGTCTTCCTTGATGGCGTGGGTCTAGGCACTGCGGGTTGCCATAATCCCCTCTCGGATCCCTGCACTATGCCTACTTTAACGGAACTCGTAGGGACAACTTGGATTGTAGGAACCGACGTTCAATTACCAAAACAGCTTTTCAAGGCGATCGATGCGCAACTAGGGGTGTCGGGGTTGCCTCAGAGTGCCACGGGGCAAACGGCATTGTTTACAGGGCGGAATGCGCCTCAGTTTTTGGGGCGGCATCAAACTGGATTTGCCAATGGGTCGCTGCGCAGATTGATTGAAGAGAGTGGCTTGTTTAAACAGGTTTTAGCCCAGGACGGTACGGTGGCTCACGCGAATCTTTATTCTCCGGCTTATTTCGAAGCGATCGCCCAAAGGCGACTCCGATATTCTGTGGGTACTTTGCTGTGTCTGACGGCTGGGGTGACTTTTGCGATGCAGACAGAGTACGAAGTGGGCAAGGCGATCTTTTGGGATATTACGGGGGAATTGGCCCACAATCGAGGCATTGTTGCCCCTCCCATTTCGCCTGGTGTGGCGGGGAAGCGATTAGCCCAGATTGCCCAAAGTCACAGTGTTACTTTGTTTGAGTGTTATCTGCCTGATTTTGCAGGACATGCCCAAGATTGGTCGCAATCTTGCCGCATACTACAGCGCATTGACCGTTTCCTCAGTACTGTGGTCGAGAACTTGCCTGCTCATGTGACGCTGATTGTCAGTAGCGATCATGGCAATATCGAGGATCTAACGACCAAGCGGCATACTGAAAATCTAGTACCATTGTGGGTTGTGGGCGAACAAGCCACAGCATTTGCGCCGATTGAAGCGATTACGGAAATTACGCCAAAGATTCTACAGTTGTTGAGCGTTAGTTGTTGAGCGTTGTGGCAGTTTAACCGTCACTTGAACGAATTCCCCTGGCCGACTTTGAATATCGATTGTTCCCTGCTGGAGTACAACTAACTGCTTCACGATTGCCAGACCTATGCCCATCCCCTGTTGTTCGTAAAGTTCGCGATTAAACTGACGGTAAGCCCCCACTGCAGCAATTTCTTCTGGCGTCATGCCTCGCCCATGGTTACTCACCTGCAGCTTGAACCCATCTGCCGGATCCACCTCAGCCTCAACCTTAACGGGAGTTCCCGGTTCTGAAAACTTAAAGCCGTTATCAATCAGTTCTTCGGCAAGCTTAGCTATCGAAAAGTAATTCCCGATAAACGTAGACTCTGGCGACACAATCAATCGGACATCGGCTCGGCGTTGATATTGTGCTGCTTTTTGCGAAATAACATGCTTTAGCATCTGATTCAGCAAGATAGCTTCAGCCGTTTGCAAAGTGTCTAACTTAGCTGAGTCTGGCAATAGGTTTGTCAGTTGACCGTAAAGCAAAAAGTTTTCAATCAGACTCTCTAGGCGTTCTGCAGAGGTCAAAATGTAATCGGCAATCTCAACGACTTCTGCCGGATCGGTTGCGATGGGAGCTAATTTCAAAAGCTGGGTAAACCCGATGATGCCGTGGAGTGGCGTTTTGAGTTCATGGGGCAACGACAACGTAAGCGTGTTGCGCAGATCAATTAATTTTTGGTCTGAAAAAGCTTGAGCAGAGGTCTTGCGTTCGAGTCGAACTTTGAGCACCTGAATCAACTCATCAGCCGTGAAGGGCTTCATCAGGTAGTCATCTGCCCCTAAAACCATACCCCGGCGTTGATCTTGCTGGCTGGTTCTGGCAGTTAAGAAAATAAAGGGTGTGAGCGCCAGCGCTGGGTTTTCACGAATAGCCGTGAGCACTTCATAGCCGCTTAAGCCTGGCATGGCAATATCGCACAAAATTAGATCGGGTTGACGGGCTTTGGCGATCGCGATCGCCTCTTGTCCACCCGCTGCCTGGATAACGGTAAAGCCAGAGTCTGTGAGGATATCAGCCGTCAGCTCTCGGGCTATGGGTTGATCGTCAATGATCAGAACTTTCGCCATTTCAACCAATTCTATTTGGCCCCATTCTTACCCAGGTCAAAGACTTTGCCACCCGCAAAGTCAACACCTTGATTAAACATACCGTTTCAGGATATTTACGCAGCAGCGATGATCTGAGATTGCGCTCGATAACTGTATAGTGTCGGCCAGATTGCTTAATACAGCGGGGGTTGCTGGGATGCTCAACCCACAAGCAATCTGGCTTGCAGTAGCGCACAAAGCTTTGTGGCTACTGCTATATTAGTCAGGGCGTTCTCGAACCGTCATTCCTGCCTGGTTAGGAATCTGGACAATTCGTGAAATGTCTCAATGAGAGGAGCGACTGCTATTAAGACATCCATAGACTATTACGCGGGATAAGCAGCAATCATCCCACAATAAAGTTGCCTATGGTTAGAATCAGCAGCGCTAAGTCAACTACTCTGATTGAGTAGCATACATGGCTTTAAGCACCAGCGCCGGATCAATCCAACTGCCTTGATATTTCATGCCCCAGTGTAGGTGGGGGCCAGTAGTCCGCCCGGTAACCCCGACCCGGCCGATCCGCGTACCCGCTTTGACCGTCTGCCCCTGAACAATTTCAAGCCCACCAGCCCGATCAACCATGACGCGATCGCCGTCTTGCTCCCACACAACATGGCCTTGCATATGGCAGTAAATATGTGTCCAGTCTCCTGATTCCACAATCACAGAGGTGCCACAGCTGGTGTTGTCACTGACTCGCACAACCGTTCCATCCCACCAGTTGCGGATATAGCTGCCCATGGGCGCAGCCACATCCAGGCCATAATGAAATCTGCGCGTTCCCAAAGTGGGGTGTTGACGATAGCCAAAGGGGGATGTGTATGCCTGAAACCCCTCCACCGGGAAAGACGCCCCCGCCCAGGGACTCGCCAATGGCGTAGCCGGTTGAGGAGCTTGAGTCTCTTCGGCCTCAACGCTAATGGGACGATGGACGAGCTCAGCTGTAGCCCAAACCAACATCACGGCAATGCCCATGAGCAAGGGATAGCGAAACTGCTTCAAATGCGATCGCGTCAGGGCTAAATTACGGACTGCAACGCTGGAGAGACGAGACATCGGGGGGCAACTCAAAAAGAAACGGGATATGGAACATTTGTACCATAAAATGTCGTCTGATTCATCGGTGAGGTTTGGATGTTGGATGCTGGATTGACCAACCCCATCCGCTCGCCTCATCCCCCCATCTCAACCGCCGCTTTCTGAGCCTTATATTTATCTTTGAATAACGTCTGCTGACACTTGTGATCGACAATCGGCGAGGGATAGTCGCAGCTATTGAGATCTTCCAGCGCAATTTTGCCGCTGACTAATGCCGCCGTCTCCAGCGATCGCAGTTCGGGTAACCACTGCCGAATGTATTCCGCTTCCGGGTCATACTTTTGGGCCTGACTGGCGGGGTTGAAAATTCGGAGTGGCTTAGGATCCATGCCGCTAGACGCGCTCCACTGCCATCCCCCATTGTTGGCCGATAAATCACCATCCACCAGGGTTTGCATAAAATACTTCTCACCCCAGCGCCAGTCAATGATCAAATCTTTGGTCAAAAAGCTAGCCACAATCATGCGACACCGATTGTGCATCCAGCCCGTTTGGTTAAGCTGACGCATAGCCGCATCCACAATCGGATAACCCGTGCGGCCTTCACGCCATGCGGCAAACTGGGCTTGATCATTTACCCAGGGAAAATCTTGCCAGGCGGCTCGATAAGGGCCGTTAGCGAGTTGAGGAAAGAAATACATGACGTGCTGGTAGAATTCCCGCCAGGCGATTTCTTGTTGCCAGGTTTTTACATTCTGGTGGGTTTCATCACTGCGACAGCGATTGTAGGCTGCATCGGCAGCGGCCCACACTGTGCGAATGCCCACCGCACCAAACTTGAGTGCCGCGCTTAACATTGAGGTGCCTGGTTTAAAAGGAAAGTTACGCTGTTCGTCGTATCCCGCAATCAACCGATCGTCGTCGCAAAACGTCACAAGCTGCTCTTGAGCCGCGGCTTCACCAGGGGCTAACAATAGCGGGTTTGACCACGCAAACCCCAAATCTTTGGCCGAGGGTAGCGGAATTGCCCCTATGTCTTCGGCCCGATCTCGCTCTAAGTCTGTCAAACCCACGCCGTCTTTGAGTTCAGAAACGGGAGCCGTTTTGGGTTGCTGCCGCCAGTTGCGCCAAAACGGCGTGTAAACGGTGTAAGGGGTATCGTCACTCTTGGTCAGAATTTCTCCTGGGGCATGCAGCAGCTGATCCCAAAATGTGGTGCGAAATTCGATACTTTTTGCTTTTAGCCCCTCAGCAACTGCCTTGTCGCGCTGACGCGAGTAGGGTTCGACATCTCGATTCCAATAGACCGCTTTTGCCTCTAATGTTCCTGCCAACGTGGGCAAAATCTTGACGGGGTCACCCCGAACAATCAGCAGTTGGCTACCTGCCGTCTGGTAACGGTCGTAGAGTGACTCCAAACAACCAATCATATAGGTGACACGGGCTGGGGCCATATCATTTCGCCCCAGGATAGCCGGGTCAAGACAAAAAACGCCGATGACTTTGGGGCTGCGATCGCGGGCTGCCGCCAATCCCAAATTGTCAGAGAGTCGCAAATCTCGACGATGCCAAAACAAAATTAAGTCAGCCATGGAATCTAAAAAAAGTATTAACTCAGCATCGTCAAAGTGGTAATGCAGATTTATTCAGGGTAAACTGTGTACATAGATACAGTTTTTGATCTTGTTGTCATGCATTCCTAACTCAGCTCATCCTCGTTTCCCGGTTGATCTAGTTCAGATCAGTGACTGCAAAATCATTAACCAGTCTTCTTTGCATCCAATGGCCTTTACCAAAACCCACTACCAAGTCACGGAGAATAGCTATGGAATTGTCTTATCGCGGTGCCCATTACCAAAAGCAAATGCCCACTTTGGAAACGACCAGTGAAGCTCGGATTGGTACCTATCGCGGTGCACCCCTGACCGCACGGTATTTCAAGTCTGCGCCCCATAACCATGGTCAAGTCCAGCTTACCTATCGTGGGGTCAAATATAACCAGGAAATGTAGACCTTAACTTGCATTCAACCCTCAAACTGAGAAGCCGACTCTAAGTCGGCTTTTTTCTTTGATGTCATGACATCTGCGTTCATGGCTCATGCTGACATAGGGGCCGCAGATGATGACTCAGGTTCCATAGGCGATCGCTGAATGGGTTCCAAGCGGTAACCAATGACTGAAATCCCTTGACAGTAGATTCCAAGCTTGGGATGGACATTAAAGGCAGGGGTGCGTTGTTGCTCCCATTCTTGCTGAGTAAAAATAAGCAGGCACTCTCGGCCAGACTTTAACATCACAGGCACTTTGCGGGAACGGGAAATGAGGATATGCGTCGGATTAAACATTGGAATAACACTGCGTTAGTTTCTAAACCACATCCGATTTGGCAACCTGAGTCTTAGCTAGGCAAAGCTACAGAGCTGGGTTTGGCTAAGGTTTGGGATTTGACCCAAACCACTAAACTCCAGAGCTAATCCTCAGCGTTATCCAATTGGGAGTCAGTCATTTTTGCTTTAGATGCTAAAGTTAACAGAGATAGTTAATTTTTGTAAATCATTCTCAGGATAGTGTTATCCGTAATTGGTCAACTTGGGTGAGTAGATTGATACATGTTAGTCGTGATCCCTAACCCTACCTGCTTGACTTCGGCTCTCCTCACTGTAGGGAGCAGTCTTTTATGGGTACATTGAACTCATAAGTGTCAAAGAAGTTTACAACTTGAGTTAGTGTGAAGTTAACCTAAGTTTCATCGTTGACTTAAGACCAGCGCTTTGCACAGCCTCTGAGACGGTCAACAGGGGCTGATAAACAGTCACCTTGGTATAGAGCGAGCGGTTATGTTTGAACATTTCACCAATGCAGCTATTGCTGTGATTATGAAAGCTCAGGAAGAGGCACGTAGTCTCGGCCATAACTTTGTGGGGACTGAGCAACTCCTGCTAGGGATCCTTAAAGCTGGATCTGGGCTAGCAGCTAAAATCTTGGGTGAATCTGATATCACCTTGGAAGCGGCCCGAGCTGAAATTGAGGCCATTATTGGCCGGGGCAGCGGTGCCGTACCTCCAGAAATTCCGTTCACACCCAAGGTCAAGCAGGTTTTTGAGCAGTCCTTCATGGAAGCTCGCAAGCTGGATAGCCCATACATTGAACCAGAGCACCTGTTATTGAGTTTGACTCAAAGTCCTGAAAGCGTTGCCTATCGAGTACTTGAGAACCTGGGTGTAGACCCAGCAGAGGTAAGAACACAGATTATTCGTAATCTTGGAGAGATGTCTTCTGTGGCGGCTGGGGGCTCCATGGGCAATCGCCCTGGGCCATCTCGCAAAACGAAGGGTAAGGTGCTTGCAGAGTTTGGCGTCAACCTGACCGAGAAAGCCCAGCTGGGGCAAATCGATCCCGTTGTGGGTCGTCACAAAGAGGTGGAGCGCGTTATCCAAATTTTGGGTCGTCGCACCAAGAACAATCCAGTTCTAATTGGTGAGCCTGGGGTGGGCAAAACCGCGATCGCAGAAGGGCTAGCCCAACGCATTGTTAATCAAGCCGTGCCCGAAGCGCTGATGGAGAAACAGGTATTCAGCCTAGATATGGGGCTGTTGGTTTCTGGAACTCGTTTTCGGGGCGATTTTGAAGAGCGGTTGACCCAACTTCTGGCAGAAGTCCGAGATAACCCCAACATCGTTTTAGTGATAGATGAAATTCATACCCTGGTGGGGGCTGGTTCGTTAGAAGGGGGCATGGATGCCGCCAATATGCTCAAGCCTGCCCTGGCGCGGGGCGAACTCCAGTGCATTGGGGCTACCACCTTAGACGAGTATCGTAAGCACATCGAGCGGGATGCGGCTTTAGAGCGACGGTTCCAACCTGTAATGGTAGAACCGCCTTCTGTGGAAGAAACCATCGAAATCCTCCACGGTCTGCGGGGACGCTACGAACAGTTTCACCGCTTAAGCATTACCGATGCGGCCTTAGAGGCCGCGGCTAAATTGTCGGATCGCTACATCAGCGATCGCCACCTGCCGGATAAGGCCATCGATTTAATTGATGAAGCTGGGTCACGGGTGAAATTGCGTAATGCTCGTCCTATTCTTTCTCAAGACCTTAAGCAAAGTCTGCGAGAAGCTCAGAAAGCCGTAGATGAAGCCGTTCAGAAGCAGGATTTTCCAACCGCAGTCAAACAGCGCGATCGCGTGTTGGCGCTGGAAGCCGAAATTCAGTCAGCAGATGGGTTTGACGCGACTACTGCGGCCAAAGTAGATGTGAATGACATCGCTGATATTGTGTCTGCCTGGACCGGGGTGCCTGTCAGCACGATGACCGAATCTGAATCGGCTATGCTGCTGCACCTTGAGGACGTACTGCATGAGCGCCTGATTGGCCAGCAGGAGGCAGTTGTCGCCGTATCCCGCGCCATTCGTCGGGCTCGGGTCGGCCTGGCTAGTCCAGATCGCCCCATTGCCGCGCTGTTCTTCTCTGGCCCCACAGGGGTGGGTAAGACAGAGCTAGCCAAAGCTTTGGCCGCATCTATGTTTGGGGCGGAAGAGGCGATGATTCGGCTGGATATGTCTGAGTTTATGGAAGGCCACACCGTTTCTAAGTTGATCGGGTCGCCGCCAGGCTATGTCGGCTTTGATGAAGGCGGGCAGTTGACCGAGGCTGTGCGGCGGCGTCCCTACTCTGTGATCTTGATGGATGAGGTCGAAAAGGCCCACCCTGATGTCTTCAACCTGATGCTGCAAATCTTTGAAGATGGCCGCCTGACCGATTCTAAGGGGCGCGTGGTTAGCTTCAAGAATACGCTGGTGATCATGACCTCTAACATCGGTTCTAAGGTGATTGAGAAGGGTGGCGGTGGCCTGGGCTTTGAACTGGGTCTAGAAGACTCGGCAACGGCTCAGTACAACCGCATTCGTAATTTGGTCAACGAAGAACTGAAGCAGTTCTTCCGGCCTGAATTGCTCAATCGCCTGGATGAGATCATCGTCTTCCGTCAGCTTACCCGTGATGAAGTGATGCAGGTGGCTGAGCTGATGTTGAAGCAGGTGAATGCGCGTCTCAGCGATCGCGCTCTGACCATCCAGCTGACTGAAGCATTCAAGGATCGGCTAATTGCTGAAGGCTACGACCCCAGTTATGGGGCACGGCCCATGCGTCGCGCGATCGCCCGCTTAGTAGAAGACAACCTAGCCGAAGCGATTTTGGCGGGTAAGGTTCAAGATGGTCAATCGGTAGTGCTCGACATCGATGATGACGGTGCGGTGCAGGTTTACCCTGAACGTCAACCTGCTTTGGTCGGCGCCAACTAGACCACTGGGATAAATCCTAAAGCCTAGATTTTGAGAAGGGGAGCGATATATCGCTCCCCTTTTTGTTTGCATTGTCCACACTGCCCTGTCACTATGGGGCTTGTTTTCTGGTTGCCCTGCCTATGTTTACCCCGCCCACCGTGCTAGCCTTTGACTTCGACGGCGTCATTTGTGATGGTCTAATCGAATATTTCCAAACGGCCTGGCGTGCCTACAGCCAACTCTTCCCCGACCCGCCATCAGCCCCGCCCCCTGGCTTAGCCGAACAGTTTTATCCTCTGCGTCCCGTGGTAGAAACCGGTTGGGAAATGCCGATTTTGCTGCGGGCGCTGCTGCATGGGGTCGATAAGAGCGATATTCTGGTAGATTGGCCGGCGATCGCACCTCAAATCCTTACCCAAACAAACCTCACGTCAGCTCAAGCTGCCGCGGCGGTAGACAGCGTCCGCGACACCTGGATCAAAACCGATTTAGACAACTGGCTAGCCCAGCATCGATTTTATCCCGGCGTACTAGAGCGCCTACAGGCTATTCAGTCAAGCGACTGCTATCTCGTGATCATCAGCACCAAGGAGGGGCGGTTCATTCGCCAGCTTTTGGCTCAGCAAGGGCTAGATTTGGCGCCAGAGCAAATCATTGGTAAAGAAATTAAACAACCCAAATACCAGACCCTACGCCAGATGCGTCAAGCCAAAGGGGGGGATGTCGCGGTCGTGTGGTTTGTCGAAGATCGGCTCAAAGCCCTGCAAGCCGTTACCGAACAAGCTGACCTAGCCGATATTCAGCTCTTCTTAGCTGATTGGGGCTACAACTTAGAGCGCGATCGCGGCCTAGCCCAGGACGATTCCCGCCTGCATCTCTTATCTTTGGCTCAATTAATACAAGACTTCTCAGCTTGGGTAGGCTAGCTGGCTGCTTTGGGCTGCGAAGCGCGATCGCAAGGTTTGAGCCTGCTGCGATCGCGGATTTGATGCAACCCCCTGTAGATACAGGTAGACTGTACCGCTAGGCCCCACGAGATAGGCTCCCAGCTCCGGCTAGCATCGCCTTAGACTCAGACGCACCAATCTGCTTAAGACGTCGGTTTGTCATTCCCATGCAAACCACAACTGCACTCCACTGACCCAATAAGGCAAACAGATGCAGCCCCAGAGAGGGCGCCCCCCGGTCTACCAAAACCAACCAGGGCGCAGCCAAGAGTTGTAGTCGTGCAGCTGCGACGATATTACCCGTTGCGTGAAACACCCCCAGCATAAACAAGGGCACCACCACCAACAGCACTACGGTCACTACCGACCACAGGCTCGGTCGGCGGATCCGGGCCACAAATATGAACTGATTGATCGCCCCATAGACCAAAATTAAGCTCATGCAGGCGGCTAACCCTAAGAGCATCTCGAAGATACTGCCCTCATCGGATAGGATTACCCAGGCTGCAATCAGGGCATAGGCAATCCCCAAATTAACCGCTAGGGCCACCAGCGGTGGGCTTTGATCGCTCAGGAGTCCATCTAGTAGCCCATTGGACCGTTGGCGTTTGGGTTTGACATGGCGGAACCTAGCCCAATCTGCCATCGATTGGTGGGTGGGTTGGATCACGGCCATCAACACCCCAAAATACAGCAGGTTCAAAAAGGCCACAGCAATCGAGATGATCTCAACGTCAAAACTGTTACTGGCAAACCCCAGCAAAAAGACCTCAAAACAAACCGTTAGCAGATAGCTCAACGGGCGATGGACAAGTGGTGTCGTGGGGTTGATAAATTTACGTCGTAACCCATGCCACGCCCAAAGGCTCCAAACCAGACCATTGACTGCAAACAATAAGCTAAAGGTCACCAGCGACAATCCAACCCCGGCAAAGGCAAGGGCATAGTCAGCATCAACCCCCACATAGTTGCCAAAGATGTAGTGCAATCCCGCCATCGGCGAAAACAAAGCTATCCAGTGATGAATCCCCCGGAGACCCAAACTAGCCATCGCCAAGGGAATGCCAAAGGCGAGTTGCCCCCCAAACATAGCGCCACTAAACAGCCATGCTTGGAAACCACCAAGCCCTTGGCTCAGCAAGCCATACAGCAGCGACAGACTAAAGAAGAAGCCACAGTTGATCAGCAGAAAACCATAGAAGACCGCCAGGTTCAGGGGATGGAACCCTGCCAATAAGCCTAGGCCCAGATGCAGGGGCAAACTCAGGGCGATCGCCAGATACACCACAATCGGTGCCCCCAATATTTGCCCACCGAGTATGGTGAAGACTGACCGCGGGCTCAAGCGGACAAAGGTCAACGTGCCCCGTCGCTGCTCTCGATCGATATTTTGAATGAGTAAAAAACTGCCCGCCGAGAGCAAAGCCACTGCCATCACGATGCTGACCACCCGGAAGAAATCGGCGTACCACCATTGCCAAGCCACTTGATAATGTCGACCATCAGACTCAAGCACACACCTATCCTGGTTATCTGGATATCCAGGTGTGCCTGGCTGGGGCACTTTACAATAATTGTTGTAATAGTCAGGGGTTACGTCTCGCGGTAACTGGATCTTGAAGGTTTGCCCATTCCGCTCAATTTGCAGATCAACTTTCGTATCCTTAACTGCCTTAACTGCTTCAACGGAATTGAGGGAATTGAGACCAGGATCTATTCCCCTCAACGCATTCTCCGTTGCATGCCAGTCTTGCTGAAAGCTGGCCACTGGCTTACCATCAATCGCCGTAATATAGTCTCCAGTCTGGGGAAGTTGATCGGAACTTCTAGTGATCCCGCTCCAATAAACGACTTGCTCAATCAATAGGCGATCAGGCGTTTGAGTCGCCCCATTCGGGGGAGATTCAAATCGGTAATTCAGCTCTGGTATTGTTTCCACCGTTAGGTGATCGACATGGAAAGGCTCTGGCAACTGACTCATAAATGTCAGCAACACCAGCAGTTGAGCCAGCAGTGACAGGCCAACCGTAATTAAGATGTTGCGCCAGTTGAGACGGCCTTTGAGTTCTCGAAGCAGTTGGGGGTTGCGATCGCCCAAACGATCTATCAGAGTGGCAAACATGGCATCAACAGAGAGAGAACACCGATCGCGAATCAATAACCGTATCCTTAGACCCCACGGGGTAACCTTCTTGACCCCGTTAATACTGCTTTAGACTCAGACGCACCAATCTGCTTTAACCGTCGGCTAGTAATGCCCATGCAAACAACAATGGCTGTCCACTGCCCCAATAAGGCAAACAGATGCAGACCCAAAGAAGGCGTCCCCCCGTCTACCAAAACCAACCAAGGCGCAGCTAAGAGCTGTAGTCGTGTAGCTGCGACGATATTTCCCGTGCCATAAAACACCCCCAGCATAAACAAGGGCACCACCACCAACAGCACCACGGTGACTACCGACCACAGACTCGGTCGGCGAACCCGAGCCACAAATATGATTTGGTTAATCGCCCCGTAAACCAAAATTAAGCTCATGCAGGCAGCCATCCCTAACAGCATCTCGAAGATCCTACCCTCATCGGATAGGGTCACCCAGGCTGAAATTAGGGCGTAGGCAATCCCCAGGTTAACCGCTAGGGCCACCAGCGACGGGCTTTGGTTGCTGAGGAGTCCGTCTAGCAGCCCATTAGACCGCTGGCGTTTGGGTTTGACATGGCGGAACCTGGCCCAGTCTGCCATCGCTTGATGGGTGGGTTGGATCACGGCCATCAACACCCCAAAATACAGCAGGTTCAAAGAGGCTACAGCAATCGAGATGAGCTCGAAGTCAGAACTGTTGCTGGCAAACCCCAGCAAAAAGACCTCAAAACAAACCGTCAGCAGATAGCTCAACGGGCGATGGATTAACGGCGTATTGGGGTTGATAAATTTACGGCGTAACCCATGCCACACCCAAAGGCTCCACACTAGACCATTCGCCATAAACAGCAAGCTAAAGGTGACCATCGACAATCCACGCCCGGCAAAAGCCAGGGCATAGTCAGTATCAACCCCCACATAGTTGCCAAAAATGTAGTGCAATCCTGCCATCGGCGAAAACAAAGCTATCCAGTGATGAATTCCGCCTCGACCCAAACTATCCATCGCCAATGGAATGCCAAAGGCGAGCTGCCCGCCGAACATAGCCCCCCCGAACAACCATGCCTGGAACCCGCCCAGTCCCTGACTTAGCAACCCATACAGCAGCGACAGGCTAAAGAAGAAGCCACAGTTAATCAGCAGAAAACCATAGAAGATCGCCAGATTCAGAGGATGGAATCCTGCCAGTAGGCCTAGGCCCAGATGCAGGGGCAAACTCAGGGCGATCGCCAGATACACCACAATCGGTGTCCCCAATATTTGCCCACCGAGTACCGTAAAGACTGACCGCGGGCTCAAGCGGACAAAGGTCAACGTGCCCCGTCGCTGCTCTCGATCGATATTTTGAATGAGTAAAAAACTGCCCGCCGAGAGCAAAGCCACCGCCATCACAATGCTGACCACCCGGAAGAAATCGGCGTACCACCATTGCCAGGCCACTCGATAATGTTGACCATCAGACTCAAGGACACACCTGCCCTGATTGCCTTGATAATCGGGTGTGCCTGGCTGGGGCACTTTGCAGTAATTGTTGTAATAGTTAAGGGTTACGTCTCGCGGTAACTGGACCTTGAAGGCTTGCCCATTACGTTCAATTTGCAGCTCAACCTTCTTATCCTTAACTGCTTCAGCGGACTTGAGACCAGGGTCTATTCCCCTCAGTGCATTTTCCGTTGCATGCCAATCTTGATCAAAGCTGGCGATTGGTTTGCCGTCAATGGCCGTAATATAGTCTCCAGATTTGGGAAGCTGATCGGAACTTCGACTCGTCCCTGGCCAAGAGACTTGTTCAATCAATAGGCGATCAGGCGTTTGAGCTGCACCATCTGGGGGATATTCAAATCGATAATTCAGCTCTGGTAGCGTTTTCACCGCTAGATGATTGACATGGAAAGGCTCTGGCAACTGACTCATAAACGTCAGCAACACCAGCAGTTGAGCCAGCAGTGACAGGCCAACCGCAATTAAGATGTTGCGCCAGTTGAGACGGCCTTTGAGTTCTCGAAGCAGTTGGGGGTTGCGATCGCCCAAACGATCTATCAGGGTGGCAAACATGGCATCAACAGAGAGAGAACAACGATCGTGAATCAATAACCGTATCCTTAGGCCCCACGGGGTAACCTTCCTGACCCCGTTAACATTGCTTGAGACTCAGATGCACCAATCTGCTTCAGGCGTCGGGCTACGATACCGGTGCAGGCCAAAATGGCAGTCCACTGCCCCAGTAAGCCAAAGAGACGTAGCCCCATAGATGCCCCTTCAATAGAAATCAGCCAGGGGGCTGCAAGCAGTGCGATTCGAGTGGTTGTGCCGATGTAAGCAGTGCTATAAAGCACCGCCAAACTAAATAAAGGAATAGAGACCAGCAACACCAGCGTCACGGTAGCCCAGAGGCTGGGGCGTCCCATCTGGCCCATAAAGATGATTTGAGTCACGGCCCCATAGACCAAAATTAGACTCATGCAAGCCACGTAGCTCAGCAGTTCATCAAGCGGGGTTGGAACTTCGGTCAACAGTACCCAAGTGGTCACCATTACTAAGGCCAGCATTAAATTGGCCGCTAGTGCCACAATCGGTGAACTTTGATTGCTCAACAACCAGTCTTGGAGGCGATTGGAGCGTTGACGTTTGGGTTGAGCATGGCGGAATCGAGCCCAGTCTGCCATGGCTTGAGGGGTGGGTTGCAGGGCTGCGATCAACAACCCAAAATACAGCAGATTGAGGAAAGCAACCGCGGCCAGCACCACGTCGGTGTCTAAACTGTTAGCCCCAAAGCCCAGTAAAAAGACCTCAAAACAAACGGTCAACAGATAGCTCAGCGGGCGATGGACAAGCGGTGTCGTGGGGTTAATAAATTTACGACGCAATCCATGCCAGACCCAAAGGCTCCACATCAGACCATTGACCGCAAACAACACGCTAAACCAGAAGAATGACAACCCAATCCCCGCAAAGGACAGGGCATCGTCGGAACTCAGTTCAGGCCCGATCTGCAAAATGTAGTGCAGCGCTGCCATCGGCGAAAATAGAGCTAGCCAGTGGTGAACATCCCGATTTCCCCAATCTTCTAAGCTTAGGGAAGTGCCGAAGATTAACTGCCCCCCCAACATGGCCCCGCTAAAGAGCCAGGCTTGGAAGCCTCCGAGCCCCTGACTAAGCAGCCCATACAGCAACGACAGGCTAAAGAAAAAGACACTATTGATCAACAGGAAGCCGTAGAAGGTCGCTAACGCCAGCGGGTTTAATCCGGCTAGTAATCCCATGCCTAGATGCAGGGGAAGACAAAGGGCGATCGCGATGTAAACCACCATCGGCACCCCCAGAATTTGTCCCCCCAGCACCGTTAGCGCCGATCGGGGACTTAGACGAACAAACGTCAACGTGCCCCGTCGCTGTTCTCGGTCAATGTTTTGAATCAGTAAAAAGCTCCCCGCAGATAGCAGCGCCACTGCCATGACAATGCTAACCACGCGGAAGAAATCGCGGTACCACCGGGACCAAGCCACCTGATAATGCTGGCCATCGGGTTCAAGCATACATTTCCCGTCATGACGGGCGTATACGTTAAACTCCAATGGCTGAGACGGCACACAGTAGATGTTGTAATAGTTAGGGATAGCTTGGCGATCCAACTCAATATTGAGCGTTTGTCCATTCCGCTTGACTTCTAGCTCAACGGTGGAGTTTTCGACATCCTCGATCGCTTGCGCAGTGACTTCAGAATTAACCAATTCATCCCCAGGATAGACGGTGTCCCAATCTGGATTGAGTTTGCCATTAAGAGCTGTATCAACCGCGTTCCAATCCCCGCCAAAGTCAGCTACTGATTTACCGTCGATTGCCATAATACGGTCGCCTGAGCGGATCAGTACTGGATTTTGATTGTCATAGACTTGATCAACCAAAAGACTTTTAGGCATTTCGCTTGACCCATCCGTTGGATAGTCAAACTGGAAATTGAACGCTGGTGTTGTCGTTGCCTTCAGATGACTATTGTGAAACGGCGCGGGCAACTGACTCATAAACGTCAACAGCATCAGCAGTTGGGCCAGCAGGGATAGCCCCACAGCAATGAGAATGTTGCGCCAGCGTAGGCGACCTTTGAGTTCTCGGAGGAGTTGGGGGTTGTGATCGCCCAAACGATCCATCAGTGTGGCAAACATGGCATTAGCAGAGAGAAAACAACGAGTACGAGCAGGCGACAACGGTCAATCCAGACTGGATTCAAAGGACTTGAAGGATTAGACGTAGGACAAAACACTTTGATTCCCACACCGTCTTTTACGAGTTAAGACGGCTGCTGGTGACCCAGCTTAAGGAAAATATCCTCCAGACTGTCTTGGATGCAGTTGAACTGGTAGATGGGGAGTTTGGCTTCGATTAGCGATCGCAGCAAGTCAGCTGCTTCATCAGTAGACCCTGAAAACTTCAGCCTTAGGGACGGTTGCTCAGGCAACACCTCCCAATCGTCACCGGGGATGAGGCGCTTCAGCTCCGCCACGACATCCGCCACCGGTCCCCGAGTGGAAATGATAATTTGCTGATGGCTCAAACGACGATAAAGTTCGGCTAGTGGCGCACTTTCCACCAAAAAGCCCAGTTCCATAATGCCGACGGCAGTACAGAGTTCGGCCAAATCGCTCAGCACGTGGGAGGAAATCAAAACCGTCATCCCCGCCGATTGCAGCACCCGAACGATCTCGCGGAACTGCTGCCGAGCAATCGGGTCAAGTCCAGATACTGGCTCATCCAGCAGCAGCAGTACGGGCTCATGGATAATCGTGCGGGCCAAACCCAACCGCTGCTTCATCCCTCGGGATAGGGTTGTGATCCGACTATGGCGTTTGTGAGTCAGGTTGACCAGCTCTAAAACCTCATGGATACGGCGCTGGCGGTGCTTGCCGCGCAAATGATAGAGCCGTGCAAAATAGTCAAGGTAGTCCCAAACGTTGAGGTCGTCATACAGCGGAAAATCATCAGGCAGATAGCCGATCAGTCGTTTGATTTGGGGTTGGGGGCGATCGCGCCTCAAAGGTTCCCCGTGAATCGCAATCTCACCTGTGGACGGTTCTTCTGCCGTTGCCAACATTCGAATCAATGTAGTCTTGCCTGCCCCGTTGGGGCCAATTAGACCGTAAACTTCCCCCGGCCCAATGGCTAAATCCACATCATTGACAGCTGTCTGGCGACGAAATCGTTTAGTCAACCCTCGGGTGGCGACCGTCAACTCACGAGAATCCGGCAACGCTACAGCCATAAATCTTGCCCAGTTATTTTGTGAGGGGTCAATAACCCCAGCTTACCCAGCGATCTTCAAGGCGTGTACAGTGGATTTCGAAAATTGAAACAAGATGACTTCAGAATGGCAGTCTGAGATAGTGCTTACATAGCCGTAGCCACAAAACCTTGTGCGCTACTGCGAATCAGATTGCTTGTAGGTAGGTTGTCCCAATTATGTTTCAGATACCGAGGCCCCCTTCCGTCCCCCAATCCTGGGGGAGACTAGACTTAAAGCCCCCAGGATTGGGGGTTTGGGGGCTTGTACGAGAAAGCAAAACATCTGGTCTTCTATCTTATAAACGATTACGCTAACCCACTTACTGCGCATCCCAGCGGTAATCGGTGCATTAAGCAATCTGGCCAGCGCTATAATTCCGGCAGAGGCGTTGTTGCTGAGGTTCCCAGTGTCCTATAGAGAATTCACTCTTGAAAAGCTGAGGAAGCAGTTTGGCCTAGCACTTGAAAGCAATCAGGATTTGTTCTCAGCGGCTATCCATCGAGTGCCTCTGGCAACCCCATTCATCGACTATCTAAACTACAGTGTGCCCCTAGCCCTAGCAATCAACACCGAAAAAGCGCGTTCGGAAATGATCATTGCACCTATGCTAGTGGAACTTAAGCGGCTACTCCAAGACCAAGTGAGCCTGTTTTCTGGCGTAGAATTCAACGTTGATCCTGACCAGGAGTTGAACGGGTTCTGCGACTTTATCATTAGCCTTTCCCGCCAGCAGCTTTACATCAGCGCACCAGTCTTGATCGTCTTTGAAGCAAAGAATGAAAATATCAAAGGTGGATTGGGTCAGTGCTTGTCTGCAATGCTAGCCGCGAGAATCTTCAATCAGCGGGAAGGGCAAACCATCGAGACGATTTATGGTGCTGTCACGACAGGAAACCAGTGGAAGTTCTTGAGTCTGGAAAATAACATCGCTTCCATTGACTTGAAGGACTATTATATCGATCGCTTAGAAGACATCATGGGCATTTTGATGGGACTGGTACAGCCCCCTTCAGAAGTTGTCATAGCTTGATCCAGATTTTGGGTTAACATGTTGAGCCTATAGTCCCTGGTTGTTCCAGTTCCTTTTCCATGACCCAATCCTATAAAATCACCACCCTCCCTGGCGATGGGATCGGCCCTGAAATTATGGCGGTGACCTTAGCGGTACTGGAGCGGGTTGGGCAACGCCAAAATTTGCAATTTGACTTTCAATCAGCCCTAATTGGCGGTGCGGCTATTGACGCCACGGGCAATCCCTTACCCGAGGAAACCTTAGCAACCTGCCGCCAAAGTGATGCCGTATTGCTAGCCGCCATCGGTGGCTACAAATGGGATAGCTTGCCCCGTGCCCAACGACCAGAGACTGGATTATTGGGGCTACGATCTGGCCTGGGTCTATTTGCCAACTTACGCCCTGCCATAATTTTGCCCCAATTAGTTGACGCGTCTTCGCTCAAACGTGAGGTGGTGGAAGGGGTAGACATCATGGTGGTGCGCGAACTCACTGGAGGCATTTACTTCGGCCAGCCCAAAGGTGTTTTCGAGACCGAAACTGGGGAAAAGCGTGGGGTCAATACCATGGCCTACACGGTGCCTGAGATTGATCGCATCGGCCGGGTCGCCTTTGAAACAGCCCAAAAGCGTAGTGGCAAGCTTTGCTCTGTGGATAAAGCTAATGTCTTAGCCGTGTCGCAATTATGGCGCGATCGCATCATAGACCTCGCCAACGACTATCCCGATGTTGAATTGTCCCATCTCTATGTTGATAACGCAGCGATGCAGCTCGTGCGCTGGCCCAAGCAGTTTGACACCATCGTCACAGGTAATCTGTTTGGCGATATCCTCTCCGATGCGGCTGCTATGGTCACGGGCAGTATCGGTATGTTGCCTTCAGCCAGTTTAGGCGCGGAGGGCCCAGGCGTGTTTGAACCCGTCCACGGATCAGCCCCAGATATTGCCGGAGAAGACAAAGCCAATCCCCTAGCTCAAGTCCTCAGCGCTGCCATGATGTTGCGCTACGGCCTAGCCCAACCCGAAGCCGCTCAACAGATTGAGCAAGCTGTGTTGACAGTGCTCGACCAGGGCTATCGCACCGGTGACATCATGGCACCCGGTATGACCCTAATCGGTTGCAAAGAAATGGGTCAGGCTTTGTTACAAGGGTTAAACTAAGGGAGCATCGTCGTTGATGGAATACAAAAGATCTATTAAAGTCAAGCTAACCGATTGGGGATAGAGGAACCGTGCAAAGTTTACAGCAATTAGAGAATGGTCGACTGTCAGAGCCCCCAACGGTCGGCGAGGTGCCGCTGCTATTTGATCCGGCACTGCTGAGAGCAGCCCGCCACATTTATCGCACCTATTACGAAGTCCATCCCCAAGAAATTCAGCGACCCCTAGGGGTGGCGATCAGCCGGGTAAACCATCGCGGCAAGTTGATCTTTAATGGTCGCCCGATCTTACTGCCCCATGAATGTTTTATCCCCCTCAACCAGATTGAACCGGGGATGCACTAGATCTAGGTGACGTTGGTCTAGTTTGTGCCGGGTGTGGCCTGGTTTGCACTGGCAAAGGTCGCGATCGCCGCCTCTAAATCTGGCGCAACACGAGCTTGGGTTGCTGCCTCATAGGCATAGCCTACGGCCAGCAAATCTGGTTCTCCTAGAAACTTACCAATCAAGGTAAGGCCTTGGGGTTGGCCTTCAGGAGAGAGCCCACTGGGCACAGTTAGGGCAGGGAAACCCGCTGCCGCATAGGCTTGGCCGTCAGAGATCAGAACATCGATACCAGTTGTCTCAAAGACCTGATTTAATCCTGACTGCGCGGTGCTCTGATTAGTCTCTCGAAGCGTGGCGTATGTTTCAGCATCAATCTCTGTGTGCTCAGCACCTTCTAAATAGCCCTGTCCATAGGGAATTCGGTTGCTGGGATCCGCATTGTTCAAACTAATGATGGTGTCCAGTGAGTCCACGGAAATGCCAGGTGTTGTAGCTAGAAAAGCGTTTAAAGATGCCTTGAAACCGTGCTCAAGCACTGAATTTGCATCAGGGGCAGTAGGAATTTGAGTCGGTTCGACTGCAACAATTTCAATGCCCATATCTCGGAACGGGGCAGTCAAAGTTTGGGCGTGTTGCTGGGACGCTTCAACCAGCTGTCGGAGGAACTCGATACTTTCTTGGCTCGGATCCTCCTCAAGCAATTCCCGAAGATTAGCTTCTCCTAAGACTGGCACCCCAACTCGTCGCCGCCGAGCTGCTTCCAAAGAGAGAAACTGGGTAAAGTCAGTCCCCGCTAAGGCGGCGGCATCGGTAGTGGCGGCATCATTAGTATCCACGCCGGTCATGGCCGTCAGCAGGGTGGCCACATCCGTGATGGTGCGCCCCATAGGCCCTGGCACGTCCATCCAATCCACCAAGGGAATAACATAGTCACGGCTAACCAAGCCTCGACTGGTCTTGAGCCCAACTATACCGTTACTTTGAGCTGGAAAAAGGATGGAGCCTTGAGTTTCGCTACCCACACTAACTGCAATAAAATTGGCTGCCACCGCCACTGCTGACCCCGTGCTTGAACCAAACGGATCGAACGAACCATAGGGATGTCGAGTTTGGCCACCCAGGGTACTGAAGCCATTGGGTATCAAGGGGGCAAGATAGTTTGCCCACTCTGATAAATTAGTCTTACCCAAGATGACTGCGCCTGCATCCCGAAGCTGCTTCACCAGGAAGGCATCTCGATTTGCCTGCCAGTCTTTGAGAGCATAGGCTCCAGCGGTCGTGTGGAGCTGGTCACCCGTAGCAATATTATCTTTCAGTAGTACAGGAATACCGTGTAGGGCACCTCGGCTTTGCCCCGCTGCCCGTTCTTTGTCTCGTCTGCGAGCAAGGTCAAGGGCGTCGGGATTCAGCTCCATCACAGCGTTAAACTTGTCCACGTCATAGCGCTGGATGCGATCTAGGTAGTAAAGAGCTAGCTCTTCTGCAGTCAGATGACCACACGCTATTAACTGCTGCATTTCTGGCACAGTCGCTTCTAGGAGTTGCTGATCTAAGACTCTGCGACGTTCAGATGAGAAGTGATTCAAGGCATCAGCAAAGGGCCTGAAATCGCGAACCCGCTTGGCGGTGTAGTTCGGTTCTGAGAGCGGAAATTCGCTATCATCAAAGTCGTCTTTAAAGTCGGCTGCCTCAACTGCTGGAGAAGCATCTGTTGGGGAATCATCTGCATGCGACCAAGTCGCATGGCCTATGCTGAAGACAATGACGGCAATTAATGAGAGCAAGAGGGTTCTGATGGATTTTAGGGCCATGGGCTAAACCTCCGGCTTCGAGCCACAAATTCGCATTAATCCTTTTTGCTTTAGGCGTGGTGTTTAGCACAAGTCCAGAGGCCTTTTACCAATGTTGGGCTGTCGAATAAGATCACCTATTTGCGGAGGCAACTGATGCTTCAATACGTTTACCCACGGGATGCAGGTTATGAAGAGAATGAGGCCCTATATTTTGAGGTTTATATTCAGGCACCAGTAGACGGAGAAGTGCACGAACGATGCCTAAGTTATTTGCTCGAGCGTTGTTGATCAGCTGGTTTAATCTAGGCTTTAGTTTCTCCCAAGGCAAGAAATACTCTTGGCTGCAATAGATTTTGGGATGATGGGTTGGTCGTACACTATCTCCAGAAATCAACAGTTCTTCGTAAAGTTTTTCCCCTGGTCGTAGTCCTGTAATTTTAATTTGAATATCCTCTTCAGGGATGAGGCCACTGAGCTGAATCATTTGAGTGGCTAAGTCGTAGATTTTGACGGGTTCGTCCATATCTAACAGAAAAACCTCCCCCCCTTTAGACATTGCTCCCGCTTGAATAACCAGACGAGCGGCTTCAGGAATAGACATAAAGTAGCGAGTAATGTCTGGATGAGTCAGGGTGATGGGCCCGCCTTGGGCAATTTGCTGACGAAATCGAGGGACAACGGAGCCGCTGCTGCCCAGCACATTCCCAAACCGGACAATAGCAAAGCGCGTGTAAGATTTTGTTTGGGCTGAGAGAGCTTGAACAGTCAGCTCGGCAACTCGTTTGGTAGTGCCCATGATGTTGGTAGGTCGGACTGCCTTATCGGTGGAGATCAAGACGAACTGCTGAACGCCAAACTCGAGTGCACATTGGGCAACCGTGAATGTGCCTAATACGTTATTCTCAATGGCTTTAGCAATATTAGATTCAAGTAACGGTACATGCTTATAGGCTGCCGCATGGTACAGCGTTCTAACCTGATGCGCTTTGAGTACCGAACGAAAATAACGGCCATCAGTCACATTTCCCAAACAGGGAACAAGTTTGATCTGAGGATATGCTTCAGTCAGTTCTTGATGAATCTTGTAAAGGGCAAACTCGTTCAGTTCGTATAGAATCAGACGACTTGGCTGCCGTTGCGCAATTTGGCGACAAAGCTCAGAGCCAATAGACCCACCTGCACCAGTGACGAGGACTGCCCGATCTTGAATTTGTTTGCTCATGAGCAGTGGATTGGGTTTGGCTTCTTCACGGCCAAGCAGATCGACCACATCAATATCTCGAATGGCTTGAATTGTGACTTCGCCGGAGAGAATGCGATCTAAAGAAGGAACTGTCTTGATCGGTATGGATAGCTGTTGAATAGGGTCACAAATTTCTCGTCGGATACGCTTAGAAACCGACGGCATTGCCAATACAACAGTATCAAAGCAACCATCGGCATAGAGGGTTTTAATCCGCTTGGGTGAGTAGACCTTAAAGCCATCAATACTATAGCCTTGGTAAAGCTCAGGATTATCGTCAACAAACCCAACGATTTTATATTGGTGGCTATTTGAAAGCATCTGGAGCAATTGAACACCAGCAGTACCTGCACCGTAGATTAATAATCGGTTGGGTCGTCTATCAGGGTGAGCTTGCCGCTTTTTACTAACAATGCTTTCACGAATTACCCAGCGCATTAAAAGCCGTAAAGAGATGACCAACGTCAGCGTGAGTAATGCATCAATGATCAGCACTGAGCGAGAAAGTGCCCAATCGCCTACAAAGTAGCTGAGGGCAATCAGGCTAATAGTACTTGCAGCAACAGCGCGCGCGGTCAATCTTAAGAGGACTAAACTGGAATGTCGAAGCAAGGGTTTGTAGAGACCCATTGCATTAAAAAGGACATGCTTAAATAGTATTAACGCAAAGACCTGCCACGACTTCTCTGTGAGAAACGATAAGGGTAGAAAAGACTCTAACCGAATAGCTGATGCAAAATAGACGGAGAGCAAAAAAATACTTAGATCGAGCAGCTTAAGAATGAGTCTACGAGTACGACGATCCCCAAAAAGTATGCACGAGGAAACCCAAGCTGTTAGTTTTGTCCACTTTTTCATGGCACTAGCCAATGTCTCTGCGAATTAGGACTCAAACTTAGTAGGCATAGACCATGCTTCTACACGAACTTTGAGATGAACGAGATTGCCATATCCTAAAAATGAAAAGTATCAAAAAATGCGCGATCGCTGAGATCAGCAACAAAATCTTTCAATCGGCAGAAAGCTTAACCTTGGTGATGACAGCTTAGCCTCAGTGGTAACCAGCCCTGAATTTTGTCTTTTTAACTACCAACTGAACTATAGGTGCTCCGAAAGCGATGAACGATAGCATCGTTTATGAGTAATTGCATCCTGTTTAAGCCATGGTGCGCCTGTGGTGGATGTTTTTTTGCACCGATGCGATCGCACAACACTATTGGTCTTAAATTTACTCCTCTTCAGAAAATCAATATATAGGCTCAGAAAAATCAATATATAGACAATCTGTTAAATTCTGTAAATAAGCCAGGAAATCTTGACGCTCTCCAGGATTGTGAAGTATAAGTGAGTCGAAGCCATCAGTCAGATTTGCACAGCAGTGATGTATGCGATTACTATGCGTGCTGCTACCCTTTAGGGTGTTGATTTGGAATGATTGAATAAACTAATAATCAGTTCACCTAAAGTTGTTATCTTGATTGTCTAGCTACTTGCTGCTCTTCTCGAAAAGAATTGTGAGTGGTGCGCAGTATACGTAGACAGATTTTGGTGTTTTCGTTCCGTTTTAGACCAAAGTTAACTATCGTATCTTGGTGAATTTAGGAGTTTGGGCTTTGATGGTCATTTGATCTCAGTTCCTCCTATTACAGGTCTGTCGAGCGGTTCAACAGCCTGTTATGGCTTCGTGTAAATGAATTGATTTCACGATATCTGCTCCGTTACTAATACTAAGGATTGACTCACGGCATTGAGGACATAGCACCCATGTCCTGGGGCTGCAGGATTGATCGCAAGGTATGGTGCTAATAGCTGGTTTTTGCCTGCTTTGAGAGGCGGGAATTAGAGAACAGGCCCTGCATCTTATCTTTGCATTAAGGAGTATTTTTACTTAGGCTATGAAGGCAGAAACAAAGCAACGCCTTAATGAATCCTTAGTTCAAGAGTTGCGACAGTTGCTGGGATATATGAGTCGCCGTCGCCAGCGTCAGTTAGGGCTACTTCTCTTGCTGATGATAGTTTCGTCTTCAAGTGAGGTCCTGAGTTTAGGGGCAGTAGTACCCTTTTTAGCTGCATTGAGCAATGCGGAGAAATTACTGCGAGATCCGCAATTGGAGTCGGTGCTGATGCTGTTTCAGATCAAAACAACAGTACAGCTAGTGACGAGTTTGGCTCTGATATTTATGACCGCAGTGATTGTAGCTAATGGGTTGCGAATTTTGACGATTAATGCACAAACCTATCTAGCTGCCAGAATCTCAAGCGATTTGAGCTGCCAGCTTTACAGCAATACGCTGATCCAGCCCTATCGTTTTCATGTGCAGCATAATAGCAGCGATCTAATAAGTACAGTCACAGGAGATACGCGCGCGCTAACCGTTAAAATTTTGATCCCAATGTTGGGGCTAATAACCAATAGCTTTGTGGTGTTGGCTTTAGTTGGAGGGCTTATCCTAATCGATGCTCGAGTAGCAATAACAGCGACCATAGTCTTAGGTAGTACTTATGTGGGGCTATATCACCTACGGCGAAATTTGTTAGCACGCAATAGCCAGATACTAGTACAGAGTAATCATCAGCAGATCAAGGTAGTACAGGAAAGTTTGGGAGGTATCCGCGATGTTTTGTTGGGGGGAACTCAAGAATTCTTTCAGTCAGCCTATGAGAAAGCAGATCGCCCCTTTCGCCAGGTTACAGCCTCAAATCAGGTGATCGCTCAAACCCCCCGATACATTATTGAAGCACTGGCAATGATAGCTATCGGGCTGTTAGCCCTAAGTTTAGGTCGGGGAGATGATTTTAGTCAGGCAATCCCAATATTGGGGAGTTTGGCTTTAGGGGCTAATCGGCTTCTGCCAGCCCTGCAGCAATCATTCTCGGCGTTGGTCAAGATCCAGGGAGCACGCGTTTCTTTGCGGAGAATTCTAAGGGGTTTAAAGCGCTCAGCTGCCCCAATGCAGATGTGGATCCCCAGTGTTGGCTTACCGCTTGAAGATGAACTTCGGTTTGAAAATGTCTGGTTTCGCTATAGTGATGATTCTGATTGGGTATTGCAGGATTTGAATTTGAGCATTGAGCCCCGAACTACTGTCGGATTTGTAGGCAGTACGGGGAGCGGGAAAAGTACGACAGCAGACCTAATGTTAGGTCTGTTGAAACCTCAAAGAGGAACGATTTGGATTGATGGACAACCCCTGGATGGTAAGCGATTGCGGCAGTGGCAACACGGTATTGCCCATGTGCCCCAGAGCATTTTTCTAGCTGATGCCACAATCTTAGAGAATATTGCCTTTGGAATTCCTAAGGATCAAATTAATTTCGAGCAAGTGTATGAGGTAGCTCGATTAGCAAAAATAGATGAGTTCATTCGGGGACTACCCAATCAGTATGAGACTTTTGTAGGAGAGCGCGGGGTACGGTTATCGGGGGGGCAACGGCAGCGGATTGGGATAGCGCGGGCATTGTATCGGCAAGCATCAGTGATTGTATTTGATGAGGCAACAAGTGCCCTAGACAATGCAACTGAGAAAGAAGTTATGGCTGCAATTAATGGATTAAGTCATCACTTTACGATTATTCTGATTGCTCATCGATTAAGCACGGTCGAAAAATGCGACAAGATTTTTGAACTACATCAAGGGTGCTCAGTTGCTCAGGGTAATTATCACGACTTAATAAAAGAGAGTTCAAGCTTTCGCTTAATGAGTCAAGGTTTAAAGTGAATTTCTCTTGAATGCGTTTCTCCAATCAAGTCATTCTGGGGAATTAGCTATTAATAAGATTAGGAAGAGGTACCAAATCTTGAAATATGAAGCTTATTAGCGAAAAGACAAAGCCTCTGATCAAAAAGAGCCGACGTGTATATAGATTGGCAACGGCGCAGTTTCGTGTCTTACCAGATTTTATAATTGTTGGGGCACAAAAATCTGGTACTACAAGCTTATTTAAGTATTTATCTCAACACCCAAAAATATTGCATAGTAGCCCCAAAGAAATACTTTATTTTGATGGAGGAACAAATCCTAAAATTGATAATTACGAAAAGGGGCTTAATTGGTATAGATCTCATTTCCCATTAAGATTTCAGATGAAAGAAGGCTACGTAACAGGTGAGGCATCTCCACTTTACTTATTTAACTCAAAAGTACCTGGGAGAATCAGTAAAGTGCTGCCTGATGTCAAAATTCTCGTTCTTCTTAGGAACCCTGTCGATAGAGCCATCTCACACTATTTTCATCAAGTAAGGATAGGGAAAGAAACCTTGCCAATTATGGAAGCCATGACGGCAGAAGCAAGTAGGCTTGAGAAAGCCCTAAAAGCAGGCAATTCTAGAGATGACAGCTTTATTAGGTATTCGTATAAGACCAGAGGTTATTATAAAGAACAACTCGCAAGGTATTTTAATTATTTCCCAAGGAAACAAATTCTGATCCTAAAAAGTGAAGATTTATTTGGCAAGGTAACGACCATTTTGGAGCAGGTGTTTTGTTTTTTGGGGCTCGATAAGGACGTGTTAATTAAGGATTTGCAGCCAAGAAATACGCTGAACTGTAATAAGGAACTAATGAAGCAAAGAGAAGAAATAGCTCCAGAGATTTATCGTTTCCTAGAAGAGCACTTCTTACCTTATAATCTTAAGCTTTATGATTTCTTAGAAGATTTTTGTGGATGGTAATCACGTGAATAACCTGGTTAAATGCTCCATGCTTCTTTAGACTGTATCTCTAAATGTACAATCATAACTAGACTTCCAGACAGCATTTCCTCTGATTTAGCCATAGTCGTTAGTTCAGTAAAGTTTTCATAAATAAGGTGATTGGCTAATATATTGGGAAAATCATTAATAAACCCTTACTGAAAAATCCCAATGGTGGGTATTGCCGGAAACAACTATTCTATGGCAATAAAGCCAAATTCAATCCAAAGAGTGTTATATAAGATAGATAGAGATGTTTTGAGAATTTTGGGGTTTTGGCCTTATTTTTATTGCCAAAGAACCCTCGGTTTCCCAATAGTGAAGCTTGAGTTTTACAAAAAAGTTAGATACTGGCCAAATCTTAAAAATCCCAAAAGCTTTAACGAGAAAGTTACTCACAAAAAACTGTATGGTCGAAACCCACTATTGCCAATTATTGCTGACAAATATAGAGTTCGTGAATATGTAAGATCCCTAATCGGGGAAGAGTATCTGATTCCGCTACTTCAAGTATTGGAGACTCCAGAGGAAATAAATTTTGAACTTTTGCCAGATGAATTTATTATTAAAACCAACTTTTCTTCCGGGCTAAATATTCTAATCGAGAATAAGCATGAGGTAAGGCAGAAAAAAATTAAGGCGCAACTCTCACATTGGATGGATATGAAATATGGGTATCGAAATCTTGTTTGGTTTGCTCAAGAAATACCCAGAAAAATATTGATTGAGAGACTTCTTAGAAATAGCAATGGGGACATACCCTGCGATTATAAATTTTTTGTCTTTCATGGGGAAGTAGAGTTTATTCAGGTGGACTTCGATAGATTTACTAAACATAGTAGAATGCTTTATGACAAAGAATGGAAAAAGTTGAATTTTACAATCAGGAACGACTTGCAAAATACTGAAGGCGTGGCAAAACCGAACAATCTTCAGATAATGTTGGAAATCGCAAAAGAATTGGCAAAAAACTTTTCCTTCATGCGCGTTGATCTATATAGCTGCTCAAACACCATATTTTTTGGAGAACTAACTCCTTTTCCCACATCTGGACGGACAAGATTTCACCCTCCCAACGTTGACTTTGAGATTGGTAAATTATGGAAGCTGTAAATGCTCTTCCAGGGCTGGTTGAGTTATAAAAAATGTTTTTTAAGCCAGTGAACCTTAATGTCTCTAAAATTGACCAGCGCAATCAGCAACCTTAGAGAAAATAGTTTACTGAATTCTTTTACGACCTGGAAAATAGGTGGCCCAGCACGCTGGTTGACAGAACCAACAACGCGTGAATTGCCTGATTTAATAGCTCAGGCTTCTCAACAAGAAATACCTGTTTACTTTATAGGTCGTGGTTCTAATATATTGGTTGACGATGCGGGATTGCCAGGTTTAGTAATTTTGACCCGGAATTCGATGACGGAGCTCCGACGGAAGGGAAATCAAATTATTGCAGGAAGTGGTGTATTTTTACCCCATCTATCCAAATTTGCAGCTCGAGAAGGATTTTCTGGGTTTGAGTTTCTAATTGGTATTCCTGGTACGGTAGGTGGAGCTGTAACAATGAATGCGGGTTTAACAGTTTTCCGGCCTCGCGAAATGGTATCTATCGTTGAAAACTTTGATATTGTGAATCCTGATGGCAGCATTGAAACATTGACGATGGATGACGTTCGTGCGGGCTATCGCAAGACCAATCTATTAGATGGAAGGAGATTTGTTTTACAAGTCCGCTTCCGCTTAGAGCATAAGGGAGAGCCAGAAAAAATCCGTCGCGATACACTCAGTCACCTTTCAGAACGTAAACGCAAGCAGCCTTTAGATAAGCCTACTGCTGGTAGCACATTTAAGTCACCACTCGGTAGTAAAGGGGCAGGTTGGTATATAGAACAAGCTGGCCTCAAAGGGTTCAAAATTGGCGGGGCGCGAGTGAGTCCAGTACATGCCAACTGGATTGAAAACTTAGGTGAGGCAACGGCGGCAGATGTGCGGAAATTAATAGTGCATATTCAGAGTATAGTTGAGGTTCGCTGTGAGATAAAGCTTGAGCCTGAAGTGATTTTTTTGAGTAATAACAGGTCACTCCATGATACAGACTTTAGTTAATACAGCAGGAACGGAATCTTTGAGAATGGAGGTTCGTGGGCCGCAGATACCTTCAGGCGTAGTACAAGTAAGTGGGGCAAAGAACGCGGCTACTCGTTTGATGGCTGCAGCTATGCTCACAGATGAACCTGTTGTTCTACTCAATTTTCCAACTGAGCTAGTTGACGCGCGCTACAAAGCTAAGTTTATTGAGGCTATGGCTGGCAAAGTGAACTTTGATGCCGCTTCATCAATCGCTTTTTTGGATTGTTCCAAATTACTTCCTACAGAGTTAGAAGACTATAGCTTTCCCATTCGAACAACCTATCTTCTAGCTGCAGGCCAGCTATATAGGCGTGGTGTAGCATTTGTTCCTTACCCTGGAGGGTGTAAGCTTGGAGACCGGAAATATGATTTACATCTTATGGTATGGAAATCTCTTGGCTGCCATGTAGAAGAAAAATCTAATCATATTAAAGTCTCAGGTCTGCTAAGAGGGGGAGAGATCCATTTTCCTATATCCACTGTAGGAGGCACAGAGAATGCTTTATTGTGTGCTTCTGTGTCCAAAGGGAAATCTAGAATTTATAACGCATATATTACCCCTGAAATTGAGAATTTGATTGGATTGCTGACTCTGATGGGAGCTAAGATCTGCGTTCAAGGAATCAGCCAAATTGAGGTGGAAGGAGTCGATTATCTGAGGGGAGCGACGATTCCTGTCATTCCAGATCGCATTGAAGCATTGACCTGGTTAGTTTTTGCAGCCATATCTGGAGGCGATATTTTAGTTGAAAATGTCCCTTTCGATATCATGAAGATTCCGCTGCTCCACCTTAGACAAATTGGGTTAGATTTTTTCTCTAATTCAACATCCATTTGGGTATCAAGTAAAGCAAAAGCTCTACCAGATCTCCAACCTTTTGAAGTTGCTTGCGGCACCTACCCTGGAATCATTTCAGATATGCAGCCACTTTTTGTGTTGCTTGCACTTCACGCTAGAGGCCGAAGTACAGTCATTGATTATCGTTATCCAAACCGTACTGCTTACCTAAAAGAGCTATCTAAGTTCTATCCTGGCTGCATTAAATGGGAACCTGGAAAAATTGTTGTTGAAGGCCCGAATAGTCCGATAGGTGCTACTGCTAACTCAACCGATTTACGTGGAAGCATAGCATTAGTTTTGGCAGGAGTATTAGCGAATGGTGAAAGTCAAATAAAGAGGATTGAGATGGCATTGAGAGGATACAATTATCTAGCTGAGAAATTCTCAGCTATGAGAATAGATATTTCCATTTCTCAGCTTCTGAAAAAATAGACTAACTGATTTATGATTCACCTTAGAGGAGCTAGTTGTGAGCAAGCTATTAACTGTAGTTACATCTACATACAATAAAGGCGATCGCAACCGAGCATCAATACAGAGCATTCTTGATCAAACATATCGAGATTTTGATTACATTGTTGTTAATGACGGTTCTTCTGATCATACAAAAGCCGTCTTAAACGAGTTTAGAGATCCGAGATTAAAAATAATCCATCAAGAGAACAAGAGTTTTGTTAAAACTATGTGTTCAGTCATGAGCCAGATAAACACACCTTATGTGGCTATCCAAGGTGCTGGTGATATCTCTTTACCAAAACGCTTTGAGATTCAATTGAAATATCTTGCTAAGCGCAAAGATTTAGGGGCTGTCGGTTGTAACTTCAGCTATATTGACGAAGTCGGCAAAATCATTAAATTCCCTGAATCTGAATATATAGAGTATACTTCAGTTGAACAAATGATTGATAGAAATATCTTTAACCATGGTGAAGTCATGCTTCGCTTAGAGAGTTATCAAAGCGTTGGTGGCTATAGATCATTCTTTGTTTATTCTCAAGATCGTGATTTGTGGCTAAGACTACTTGAAATTTGTAAAATAGCCCGTTTGCCAGAACATCTTTATTCTAAAGTTATTAGTATCGGCAAAGATATTTCAGGCAACCCTTCAAAGGTCGAGAAGCAAGCCCTTTATAGTTTATTTAATAGATACTTAGCAAAAAGAAGACTTGACAATATACCTGATCCTCAGACAGGTGTCGAAATGGAAGCTCTATTCGAGAGTTATGTTCGGCAACTTCCAGAGCATAAAAAGCTAGAAGTCGCCAATGAAATTTTCAGATCGGGCGTGAGGTTCTCTTTAGAGAATTTAGACAAAAAATTTAATCCCGAAGCCGCAGTTGAAATCATCAAGAAATATAATCCTGAACATCCTTGGGTAAAAAGGGTTCTGCTTGCGCAAAAGTTCGATCAGTATATCATTGGTGGCAAACCAATTTACAGCTTAATGTCAAGCGCCGAGTCTGTTTTAAGACGGCTAAAAAGACGCCTTAATTATAAGCTCAAGGCTTTCAAAATATAAACGAGTTTTTATGAAGTAAGCTTTGATCTGAGCTTTGTAATTTTAATAAACATGACATAACTCATCTTGCAAAACATTTCTTGAATTCAAAGAGGGTATGAAACTAGCTTATATTGCTCAATCGACTGTCCCGTCACGTTCTGCAGACAGTATTCATGTGATGAAGATGTGTCAGGCGTTTCATGGTAATGGCCATGATGTTCATCTCCTTTTACCCAACAAATATTGCGATCGCGAGATAGAGGTCAAGAACTCTTTTGATTATTATAATGTTGAGCCATGCTTCACTATTTCTTATTTCCCATGGCTTGCTATAAAGGGGCGGGCTTATTTTTATGGGTGGTCTGTAGCAAGACGAGCTAAAAATCTCAAGCCTGATCTAGTGTATGGGCGAGATATTATTGGCTGTTATTTTGCTTCTACGAATAGACTACCAGTTATCTTTGAATCACATACGCCTATTGCCCAGTCAGGAAAAATAGCTACCTGGTTATTCAATCATCTAATAAAGCAGCCAACTTTCCAGTATTTAGTTGTGATTACACAATCTCTAAAGCAGTGGTACCTAGATCACTATAATGTTTTGCAGGGAAAAATAGTAGTTGCTGCTGATGGTGCAGATCTACCTGAGGGTGCTTTAGAAGATCATTTATCCCCGTTGCCAAATCAAAAACAAAGCCGGTTTCGAGTTGCCTATATTGGTCATTTATATCCAGGGAAGGGGATGGAAGTTATTTCAAAGCTAGTGATGCTTTGCCCCGACATCGAGTTTCACATAGTTGGCGATCCTGAGAAAGATGTTGCTTATTGGAGTCATTATCTCCGTAAGCATGAAAATGTTATCTTCCACGGATACCGCCCACATTCAGCAATACATAATATTATGAGGCAAATGGATATTCTTATATCCCCAAATCTTAAGCGGATTGAATTGCCAGGCAAAAATGCTCACGATATAGGCAGATGGACATCACCGTTAAAAATATTTGAATATATGGCGGCTCGTAAACCTATTGTGGCATCTGATGTAGAAGTCTTGCGTGAGGTTCTTGAAAACGAGAGGAATGCTTTGCTATGTAATCCTGATGATTTGGAAGCGTGGAAAATAGCGCTATACCGACTTAAATCTAGCTCATCTCTATCGCGGAAACTATCTCAAAATGCATATAAAGATTTGAGTTCTAAGTATACTTGGAAGGTTAGAGGACGACGAGTTTTGAGTCAACAAAATTTGGTGGATTCTTGTCTATCTAGGAGCACTCATTAAGTATCGACATGCCGGATTTTGATTTTTCACCCTATGGATTAACGGGAAACTTATTAGGTATAGCGTTTTGTACGGCCGCCGTAAGTTATTTAGTGGCATTGTTATACCTTGAACCTCTAAAAGCTATTATGGTAGTGCTCTTTAAATTTTCTCTTCCAGTAATTTACTTTGCTTTCTTCTTTAATGGAAGCTGGACTTTCGTAGATGACTTTGAATACTTAAGACTGGGTCGTGAGCTCATCAGTCAGGGGTATGAGCCTTTAACCGCCTTGATTTCCTCGGAAGGGCGAGAAACGCTACGAAGTTTAGCAGGTGGGACACATATTCTTTATATTTGGTGGAATTCTTTAGCTGAAAATCTGTTTGGTTCTTATTATTACTCACCTGTTTTCTTAAATATATTTCTGACTTTTATTTGTGGTTTTGTGTTTTCAGAAATTCTTAAATTGCTAGATTTTATTTGTAAGTATAGACGCCAATTTCTAGTATTTTTCTTACTTCAATGGGACATATTAGCATGGTCATCTATCATAAATCAAAAAGATATTATGGTGATGACACTAACTATGTCAGCCTTGTTCTTCGCGCTTAGAATGGTTAAGAAAAAGAGTTTTGTAGACCTTTGCTGCTTATTGCTTATCTGCTATATCTCTTTATGGTTGAGACGTTATGTTCCAATACTTCTCTTCATATCAATTTTGATTTGGCTAACACTCATAACAAAAGGGAGAAATAGAATACTTTTGATTTCTAGTCTTGCTATTATTGCTGCTATCTTTTATTCGAGTTTTTCATCTTCATTTGGCTTTTTGTCATCAGTCGGATTCTCAGGAATTGTAAGAGCCCCCTTTAATATATTCAGGATGTCAGTTACTCCACAGCCCTGGTCAATTGTTGATCATAAACTATTTCTTTTGCCTGTTTCTATCTTTCATTGTGTTTTCTATGTTCCTATGATCATTGGATTGATAGGTCTTTGGAAAACCTCAAAAGAGATTTCTTTGATAATTATTTACCTGGCAGTTGGGTTGATCGCGTTTGGTGCTAGTGATTTAGACTTATTGCAAGGTCCTCGCCATCGAATTCAGTTTACCTTTGCGATTGCGATCGCACAATTCCACTTTCTTTGGATACTTAACAGCTATTTATTTAAGAAAAGATTGGCAAAAAGTCGATTTTTCTATACTTAGAATCAGAAATCAAGCACTTTTTGGGTAGATGCTTTAATGAATTTCTTGGAATGCATGTACCATGCTTTAGCACGGAACAATAACCAGGCTTTATCTACTGATATGTCATTATATTGTTGAGCAGCTATGGAGCCTTATAGAGTGGCAATCTTTTTACCTTCCCTGAGAGGCGGTGGGGCAGAAAAGGTTATGCTCAAACTCGCAAGTGAATTTATAAGCCTTGGCCTAAGCGTTGATTTGATTTTGGCTCAGAAAGAGGGATCCTACCTATCAGACCTGCCGGATAAGATCCGTGTTGTCAGTTTAAATTCTTCCCGCGTTTTATTTACGCTCAGCAAGTTAGTTAAGTACCTGAAATCTGAAAAACCATATACGCTAATAGCTGCACTTAATCATGTCAATGTGGTTGCAATCTTAGCAAAACTTCTTTCGGGTGCTTCCACACATATTATTGTCACTGTACATAATTCTCTCTCAGCCACTTCTAGTAATGCGATTCGGTTAAACGCTCGCGTGTTACCTTGGATTATCCATTTTTTGTATCCATTTGCTGACCATATTGTTGCGGTATCTTCAGGAGTGGCAGATGATCTTGCCAGCGTAACCAAGCTAAATCATAGTCAAATTCGGGTTATTTACAATCCGGTTGTTACTGATACTTTATTTGCGAAGATAGACGAACCTGTTGAGCATTCATGGTTTGGCAATGGATTTCCTCCAGTAATATTAGCAGTTGGCAGACTCACCAGACAGAAGGACTTTGAATGCCTAATAAAGGCGTTTGATATTGCTCGTAGAGAACATGATCTCCGACTATTGATTTTGGGAGAAGGAGAAGATCGGGAGAAACTAGAATCTCTAGCTAAAGATTTGGGACTACAACATTTCGTCGATATGCCAGGCTTTGTCAATAATCCATATGCCTACATGTCTAGATCAGCTATGTTTGTTTTGTCTTCTGCATGGGAAGGGCTTCCAACGGTTTTGATTGAAGCGATGGCAACGGGTACGCCTGTGGTTTCGACGGATTGCGTAAGTGGGCCAAGGGAGATCTTAGAAAATGGCAAGTATGGCCCTTTAGTTGAGGTTGGAAATGCTAGCGATCTTGCAGAAGCTATAAAAGGTATCTTGAAATCACCGACATCCTCTATAAATCTCAAACAAAGAGCAATGGATTTTTCTGCCCAGCAGAGCCTATCTGGCTATTTAAGCTTACTTCAGGCAGATACGTCTAATCTAGAAGTTTAAAGCAGCTAGATTCATAAATTATTGTTGACATGGAAAATGTTGATCGAATTATTTTCTTGATTACTAGCTTAGATTTTGGTGGAGCACAAGCTCAAGTTGTTCCTTTGGCAATTCAATTGAGTAAAGCGAACTGGGCAGTTAGTATCGTATCAATGCTAGCTCCACAAGCCTTTACATCTGAGCTATGTGCTGCAGGTGTAATGGTTAAGTCTTTGGATATGAAGAGGGGATTGCCCAACCCAGGCGCGATCGCGAAACTTGCTCGTTATATTCGCGAGTTTCAACCTCAAATTGTACACAGCCATCTGGTTCATGCAAATTTGCTCGCTAGAGTTACACAAATTATTGCCCCCGTACCCGTTTTAATCTCTACTATTCACAATATCAGTGAGGGTAGACGCTGGCGCGAAATTGGCTATCGTATGACCGATCGCTGGTGTGAGGTTACAACAAGTATTAGCCAGGCAGCTCTTGAAAGATATGTTCGTATTGGAGCAGTTCCTGCTGAAAAGATTCTCCTTTTACCCAATAGCGTAGATATTGATCGCTTTTATCCCAACGAGGATTGGAGACTAGAACTGCGTCAACAACTCAATCTGGTTGATAAATTTGTTTGGTTAGCCGTGGGGCGTTTGGAAAAGCAAAAAGATTACCCTAACATGCTACAAGCGTTTGCACTTGTCGTGCATCAGAGACCTGATGCACATTTAATTATTTGTGGTAAAGGGCCTTTAGAGGAGGCGCTTAAAATGCTTGCCGAACAGTTAAAAATTTCCCGGAATGTTCATTTCTTAGGTATTAGACAAGATATTCCTAAGTTAATGAATGCTGCCGATAGCTACTTGATGTCCTCGGCATGGGAAGGAATGCCAGTTGTTTTACTTGAGGCGTCTGCGTCTGGATTACCAACGGTTGCCACAGATGTAGGCGGCAATCGAGAAGTGATACGCCAAGGTGAGAGTGGTTTACTGGTAACATCCAAAAACCATGAAGCATTGGCTAATGCAATGCAAGATATTATAAATATGCCATTAGATGAAAGGGAGAAAATGGGTACTCTAGCTCGAAAGAATATCATCGAAAATTATAGTTTTCAGGTGTATATAGATAAGTGGAAAACGCTATATAAACAAATGAAACTAAGGAAAACCCAGTGAATTATGAATAGTGATTTCAGCATTGACTTTATATTGGTTGGACCCTTTAAAACCGGAACTTCTTGGATTTATGAATATCTAAAGCGCCACCCTCAGGTAAATGTGCCAATTAAAGTCAAAGAAACATATTTTTTTGATAAAAAATGCTCAAAAGGAACGAGTTGGTATCTATCTCATTTTGAAAAAGGGAATAGTTCATCTATTTTCGGAGAAGTATCACCTAGTTACTTCCATTCTATTGACGCCACTAATAGCATTTACAAAAACTATTCGAATTGTAAGATTCTTATAACTTTAAGAGATCCTATAGAACGACTAATTTCCTATTATGGACATATGCTTCAAAGGGGAGATATTCGCTATGATATGACGTTTATTGATGCTCTTCATAAAAAGGAGATATTAGTAGAATCTTCTAAATATTATAGCCACTTATGGAGGTGGGTAGATGTGTTTGGTAAAGAAAATGTGTATATTTTATTTTACGAGGATCTGCAAGCCTCGAATCAGCTTTTTTCGAAAACCCTTTGTAGTATTTTGGATATTGATTTTATTGATCCAAAGAAATTTGAGCTTATGGATAAAGTTAATCCAACGAAGATCCCGACTAATTATTTTGTAGCTCGCTTGCTTACTGCGACTAACCGTTTTCTTCGACATCATGGATTTCATGGCATCGTTAATTTTGTTAAAAGAGTAGGACTCCAGTCTTTGTTGTTTAAGCAGTCATTTAATAAAAAGACGCTGGAGATTGAGGATATGCAATATGCATTTGATCTGATTAAAGATGAGCTTCAGCTTCTGGGTAGTGAGTTTACGTTAGATATTGAAAAATGGCGCAGTAACTGGATTTATAAAGGCTTAGATGTTTTCTAGTTGAGTCTCTGACATTGAAATTGCTTCAAAGTATTGAACGAACAAATCAGAACGAATAAATCAGTAAGTGGGCGCTATGTAATCCCAAGTTGAGGTTATGGGCATAAGTTATACTCCGCAGCGATTTAAAGTACTGCATTTGATTACTCGCCTTGCGATTGGTGGTGCTCAAGATAACACGTTGCTTACTGTCGAAAATCACTCCCGGGAGTGCTTTGATGTTCACCTAGCCGCTAACCCTAACGATGCCTGGTTCAGTCGTGCGCAGGAGAGTGCTGATAGTTTTCACTCACTACCTCACCTTGAGCGTGCTATTCACCCGATTAAAGATCTTCAAGCGCTATTTGCCATTATTAATCTGCTCCGCCGCGAAAAATTTGACGTTGTTCATACCCACAGTTCTAAAGCAGGTATCTTAGGCCGTATTGCGGCTCGTGTTACAGGTGTACCTGTTGTGGTGCACACGATTCATGGCTTTCCATTTCATGACTTTATGTCGGCCTTCAAGCGACAGTTTTACACCATCCTTGAGCGCAGTATTCGTTCCTTTGCAGATTTTTATATCACTGTCTGTGAACTTAATCGACAACAAGCGATCGCCCTCAAGCTCATTTATCCTGAAGCATCTCAGACCGTTTACAGCGGCATCAGCTTTGCAAAACTGGATCGCCCTTCTGATGCCAGGGTGACTAAACTAAGACTTAACATCTCTGATGGATGGCAAACTATTGTTATGGTAGGGCGGCTTGATCAACAAAAGTCTCCTTCCTATCTGATAGATGCCTTGGCCAAGGTTGTTCGACAATACCCTAAAACGCTACTCCTATTAGTCGGTGAAGGAGAACTGCGATCGCGCCTAGAGGCTCAGACTCAACACCTTGGTTTAATGGAACAGGTTCGATTTCTCGGCTCCCGAGATGATGTGCCCGAGATCCTAAAAATTGCAGATGTGTTTGCCCTTTCTTCCCTTTGGGAGGGGTTAGGCCGTGCCATGACCGAAGCGATGCTCTTGGGCAAATCCGTTGTCGTGCCAGAAATCTATGGCATTCCAGAAATCGTTCATCACCATCAGACCGGCTTACTCTTTGCCGCAGGTGATACACAACAACTGGCGAACCATCTGATTTATCTGTTGCAACATCCTGATGTGCGAGAAAAACTCGGCAAGAATGCTCAGAAGCTAACCCGCGAGCGTTTTGATGCTGCCGTAATGGTCGAACAGATTGAGGCCATTTATGACAAGCTGCTGAGCCAAAAAGGGATTGCGGTTAAACAACGCGCTTAAAGGAAGAGTTTTATACCGATGGAGATGCCCACCCAGACTGTATTGGTGACCGGGGCGACTGGCTTTATTGGTAGCCATTTGCTGCCTGCTTTGCATCAGGCCAATTGGCAGACGGCAGTTGCGCTGCGCTGCGCTGCTCGCCAACCTTGTAAAATGCCAGCCCAGTCCGTGATCGTTGGGGATATTGGCGAAAGAACAGACTGGCAAGCGGCATTAGCTGGCGTCTCTACAGTGATACATTTGGCTGCTCGGGCCCATCAAATCCAAGACAACTCATCCAATCCTGAAAAAGACTTTTGGCAGGTCAATACGCAAGGTACTGCAAATTTAGTCAAGCAATGTCTTGCCGCGGGCGTCCAACACTTTATTTTCCTCAGCTCCATTGGCGCGATGGCAACGCTGAGTTCCCAAGTCCTGAATGAAGATTCTCCCTGTCACCCAGATACCCCTTACGGGCGTAGCAAATTCAAGGCAGAGCAGGCCCTAATTGACCTGGCTCAAGACAGTTCTATGGCGTGGACTATCCTCCGTCCCACCCTCGTTTATGGCCCTGGTAACCCTGGCAACATGGCACGGTTAATGAAGCTCATCAATACAGGACTGCCGCTGCCTTTAGGATCTATCCAAAATCGTCGTAGCTTGCTCTATGTTGGCAACCTCGTTGACATCATTCTGCGTACGTTGATCCACCCCAATGCCCAAAATCAAATATTTCTCTGTAGCGATGGGCAAGATCTCTCAACCTCAGCGCTGATCCAAAAGATTGCCCATTGTCGCCACCAACCCTGCCGTCTGATTGCCCTGCCGTCTGCGTGGTTAAGACTGGGCGGCAAACTCGGCGATACGGTTCAGCAGATTTTGGGACGTCCCTTGAGCCTCAATTCCGAGACTCTGGATCGCCTGCTCGGCTCATTATGGATAGATAATTCCAAACTGCGATCGCGATTGGATTGGTCTCCCCCCTATTCCTTGGAAGCAGGATTGCGCCACACCTTTCATGGCACTGGCCAGATTGCTTAATGCACCAGGTAACGCTGGGATGCTCAGCACACCAGCAATCTGGCTCGCCGTAGTGCACAAAGCTTTGTGGCGATGGCTATCAAGACGGATTGCCATCGCTGCGGCTGTGGTGGGTATCGCGCTTGGCTTGACCTGATTAGGCCCCCGGTTTTAGGGGGGCAGCATTGCTTTTTAAGTCTCTACCCATGCAAACAGGGGAGTTAATTACTCATGACGCTAGTTTTGTCTATCGTTGCCGGATTTACATTTGCGATCAGTTTGCTGAGTGTGGGCCTGATCCGCCAGCATTTGCAACATCAACTGCTTGATATTCCCAATGAACGCAGTTCTCATACTCAACCCACGCCGCGGGGGGGGGGATTAGGGTTTATTATCGCCTTTGCGATCGCGTTTTGGGTTGCTCAATCAGTGGCCCCAAATTTGGCCGCAGGCATTGCGCCTTTGCGCTGGCTCACCTTGATCCCTTTGGTGGCCATCGGTATTCTGGATGACTGGCGCGGCCTTTCCTCGGGGCTCAGGTACCTGATTCAACTCAGCGTGGCCGTGGCCGTGGTTTACAATTGTGGCCCATTTCCAGTTCCAGGGCTGGATCAATTGGGTGCGCCAGGGCTCTGGATCGCGCTTGGCTTGACGGTAATGGGCTTGACTGCCCTGATCAACTTTTACAACTTTATGGATGGATTGGACGGGTTAGTTGCTGGCGTCTCAGCTGTGCAGCTGAGCTTCTTAGCCCTCTGGTGTCATCAACCTGTGCTGTGGTTGTGGGTCGCTGCCCTGATGGGATTCCTCTATTGGAATTGGTCTCCCGCCAAGATCTTTATGGGGGATGCCGGCAGTACGACATTGGGGGCAATTGTTGGCATCTCACTGCTCTCACAACCCCAGCTCGATTTGGGCTCAGCTTGGACGACGCTGGCCATTTTGCTGCCCCTAGTGGGCGATGCTATTTACACGATCTGCTGTCGCCTACTGCGGGGGGAAAATATCTTTAAGGCACATCGTAGCCATCTCTATCAACGGCTTCATCAAGCGGGGTGGCCCCATGCCCAAGTTGCAGGGCTCTACCTATCGTTGACATTGGCGATCGCGTTGGGGGTAGCGCAATTTGGTTCGGCTGCCGCCTGGGCTAGTCTTGGGGGGATACCCCTGGCGATCGCGCTGACAGAAATCCATCTCGCGACCTTCTCCCAGCTTGCAGCCCACAAGTCGCCTCGGCTGTTAAACGAGGATTAAACCGCGCCCCGTTATGACCTGTGACCAACCACACTAGGGCACGCAATCCATCCCGGATCACTTTCAGCCAAGATTCATCTGAGGGGCGATATTGAGATGGTTGAGCAACAGGCGCGATCGCAATTCCACGACTGCCAAAAATCAGTGTGGCAACCGTTTTCACCCGAGCCATATGGTAGTCAGAGGTGATCACATAGACATGACGAATCTCCTGGGCAGTGAAATCATCCGCCAACGTGGTGAAGTGGGTCACCGTATCTGTGGCTTGCACGTCGTAGCGTACCCGAGTAGACACCTGCGCAGTTGCAAAAGCTTTTCTTACCCCAGATCGTTGGCTACAGTTGCCCGACACCCAAATTGGTAAGTCGGGATATTGCTGAGCAAATTTCGCGGCCTGTCGAACCCGATAATCCGGCCCGTCCAAAATTAAAATAGCCTGCGGTTCCGGATTTTGTTGGCGGGCCAGTGCTAGTCTCACCGCAATTAGCCCCGCGAACGATAAGGTTGCCCCAGCCCCGACTATGCCGATCAATATGAGGCGCCGCCGCCAAGACAGTTGGCACCAGCGCTTGATCCTTAAGACGCTATTACCCACACGCTTAGCCAATCAATCGAAATCCTCGAACTCCCTGGTAGCTCCTATCTCGGGCCGTCCTTCTGGTAAATTCACTCACCGACGGATTTCCCCCCGGTTGGATCACGCCGCTAACCTGCTGCCATAGGGATTCCGGGGCGGGTGAAAGCTCATAGCGATATTTGCCGCCTCGAAACTGTGAATTCTCATAGCTACGCACATGGTACCAAGTCGTCGCTTGACACTCTGGACACCAAAACGATTCCAACCATTCGTTGGACAGGGGCACGGTGGTGCAGCTTTGGATCAACGTCAGTGCCGATCGACGCTTCATGCCACGCTGTTGCAGCTGCTCGGGCTTATCAGCAAACAACCGATACTTACGACTGGCACTATCCAGATAGCAGCCATGGATGGGACAGTAGATTGTCCGGCGCTTCGATCGATTACGGTTGCGATCGCATCGTCTAGTCACAGCTATTCTCTCGAATTCAACAAAGAAACATCTCCTGCCTGATCAGAACTTGGATCAGCAGCCACATAAAACTCATCCGATAAATACTGCCCATAGGGTTCGTAACGGGCCAGTGTACTATTGACCACCAGCCCCAGCACCCTTTGCTGAGACTGTTCTATTAAGGTTTTGGCATAGTCGAGGCTGTCACTGTCAGCCACATTTGGCCGCACCACCAGCAGCAATCCATCTGCCATCTTGCCAACAATTGAGGTGCTGGCCCCGCCACTGAGTGCAGGGGTATCCAGAATCACGTAGTCATACTGGGTTTGAAAATGCTGGAGTAGCGTCGTCATCCGTTGAGAATCAAGCAGCGCTGCTGGATTGGGTGGCAACACTCCCGCTGGCAACACGTCGAGGTTAGGCATGACCTCAACAATGGTTGTCTCAAGCGCAACCTGACTCACCAAGACATTACTCAAGCCACTGCGATTGGGCAGATCCCAAATCCAATGCTGAATCGGATGATGTAGATCAACATCGACCAATAACGCCTGCTTCCCTGTCTGAGCAATGGAAGCCGCTAAATTACTGGCGACGGTTGACTTGCCCTCTCTCGGGACTGAGCTCGTCACCACAATCACGTTGGGGGGATGGTCAGAATCGAGAAACTTTAGATTATTGCGAAGCATATGGTAAGCCTCGCTTGCGAGTGAGGGTTTTTCGGTACAAACCACCAGATTGGGCACGGTTCGATCGTCAGAGTCTCTATGGCGGTTGCTCTCCACCTCTTTAGCAAAGGTCGGAATCACTCCCAACACGGGTAAGTTGAATCTGAGCTTAATCTCTTCTACGGTTTTAACCGATCGATCTCGTGCTTCTAAAATCAAGGTCGTCGCCGCGGCTAATAAACCGCCTAGCAAAGCTCCAGTGACAATGTAGAGCCTTTTGCGAGGGGCAACGGGCCCGTTGCTCAATACTGCAGCGGGCTGCACGATGCGGACATTGCCAACATTTTGGTTTTCAGCCACCCGCACGTCCTGTAACCGCTGCAATAACAGGGTGTAGGTAGACTGGGCTGCGTCCAATTTGCGCTGCAGTTCCCGTTGTTCTTGCTCAAGGCGCGGCAGCGTGCTTGCCCGCTCTAAGTAAGATGCTTCGACTTGTTGCAAAGTAGAGGCCTGATCTCTTAATCCCTGCAGCTGGGCGTCGAGACGGATATAGCTGCTGATTAAATCAGCCTCAACCGCTCCCAATTGTAAATTGACGTTATCAGGCAACGGACGTGAGCCAATGGCAGCCTGAATCTGCTGATCCAAAAGCGTATCTAGATTTGCCTGTTCTGTCTCCAAATCGACAATAATGGGATGCTGATCATGAAACCGGACTCGCTCAGTCGCCAAAGTGGATTCAACCGCTTGATAGTCTTCTAAGACCTGTTGAACGCCACCCGATTGACTGACAGCTGTTGCCACCAAAGCCGCTTGTGGATTGCGGCCTAATCGAGCATTTAAGGTATCAAACTGAGTTTCTGCATCAGCTAACTGGGATGACACATCGGTCATCTTCGCCTGCAAGTCTTCCAATAAGGAAACCGTTGAGAGCGCTTCTGCTTCCAAGGCAACCACCTGATTCTGCTCCTTAAAAGCTCGTAGTGCTGCATCTGCTTGTCGCGCCCGGTCTTCAGCCGCTGGCAGCTGGTCTTCAATGAATTCTCTGGCCGCTGCTGCTTCGGCCCGGTTGGCTAATAAATGCGCATCCAAATAAACTGACATCAACGTGTCGATAGCGCGCTTTGCGGCTTCGACATCGGGTGACTTGTAAGCCACGTTGAGGATAGCGGTGCCCCGTTCATGGCTAATCTCAAGGTTGCCAAGAAATTGTTTAGGGGTGATCGGGTTTCCCTCCGCGTCTTTGAGATCTAATCGATCAATTACTTCTTGAATCACCGGAACCGTGCGAATGACACCGATTTCGGTTGCGACTGGGTTGTCAGTAATGTTCAGCGCCTCAAGTTGCCCCAGCTCGTCTCCGAGTCCCGTTAGGGCTGCTGTGGCGTCATGGCTCTTAAATCTGAGTTTTCCTTCCGCTTCGTAAATGGGCGTCTGCAAGAGGCCTAACGTGCTGACCATCACAATGGTGCTGGCAAAAACCAGCGATGCCGGTAGCCAACGTCGCTGCAGAATCTGCCAATATTGGTCAATCCCGATTTCTGAGTCTGCTGCTTGCATAGCTGTACCTAATGTCGATTGATCAAAACATCAAATATCAAATAAAGAACTAAACTGCATTCGATTTGAAAATTGGAATCTTTTAGCTTAGGGAAACTTCGGATCTGCACATAGCCAAGGTTGAGCTGCCTCAACTCAATCAACGAAATAGCCGAAATGGCGATAAAATCAGGCCCAAGGGACTGAAGATGCCGCCAACGGTGTCGGAAAACGCAGCCATGCCTGAGCGTCCTACCAGCACTACATCGTTATTGCGTAGGGATGGGTTCGTGTCTTCATTGATGCCTTGGTTGAAGGCGATCGGGACAGTGCGTTGCGAAACTGTACCATCTGGGTTCAGCCGCACCAGTTCGACTTCGTTGATATTGGCGCGTCGGGGGTCAAAACCACCCGCTGCCAATAGGGCTTGGTTTAGCGGTGCATTGGGTGGAATCTCAACCGTACCGGGGGCGGTGACTTCGCCCACTATCGTGACTTGAATGGTGTCAGGCGAAAAATTAGCCGCTGATAGCTGGGTGACTTCTTGGGGGGTTAGGGCTGTGGCTGTGGGAATATTAATGGCATCCCCGTGGCGGAGGGTGATGTCATTTTGAATGTCGCCCGTTGCCAAGATATCCCACAAATTAATTTGAATAACCTGTTCGCTACCCGAAGATTGAGGGCGACGGATTTCAATTTGTTGAACATTGGCTTGTTCAGTAATCCCGCCGGATAGCTGAATCGCTTCAATCACTGTGGGCCATTCAATGATGCCGTTGCTGCCTTGTTCAGTCACTGGGATTTCATACGAACCGGGGCGGTTAATCTCACCTGAAATGCCGATTTGGATGGGGCGCGGAGCCACTAGATCGACGGTAACTAAGGGCGTTCTCAAATAGGAATCATAAGCATTTTGAATGGCTTGGGTGGCAGCTTCAAGGGTCAACCCGGCAACAGGTAATTTGCCAATTAACGGTAAGTTGATAGACCCATCCACTAAGACCTGTTCTTCGCTGTTGTATTCCGGTACATTGAAAAACTCGAGCGAAAGTCGATCGCCAGGGCCCAGTAAATAACTGGCATCAATAGTCTGGCTTGTTGATACGCTAGGGGCTGCTGAACTGGGTTCAGGGTCGGGTAGAGATTCAACCTGAGCGCTGGCCAGGGGAGATAAAGGGAACCCTATCAGCGTGCTCAGACCGGCCGAAAGTAAAAAAGCTTTCATAGGATGCGCTGCTATCGGTAGACACTGTACATCGAGAACTGATATTGCTTTGCGTCACCTAATCAGTAAGGAGTAGAGCTAATAAGGAACATACAAAGGCCCAAAAAGCCTAACAACGATAAACCCTGATAGAGACCATCGGCGTCATCAACACGATGGCTCTAGAAAATATAGCAAGCATTTAATAGGTTGCAACTTTTATCCGCTCGCGTCACATTTCGTATCGTCCCTATTCTGCTTTGAATTATCCAATTAATGCACAGTAGAAACGCACAATAGGTTAGTGCACCACAGAATCGTTTTGGTGCGATCGCGTTCAGATGAAACAAGGTATTTAGCCTACACCCACAATCATAAAGACTGACCGCTAAGTGGGTATCGGTTGCAGTCGCCGATATCCACCTAATCCAAACACCCACACCCCGACAACGATCCAGTGGATCAGCGTTGGCAACCACAGCGACCCCGTTTGCAAATAAACCAGACTGCAAGTGAGTCCCAATAAACCAGCCAGGGTCAGAAAGCTGGGGTCAAAAAAGGTCGGCTTCCCGGTTGGATAAAACGTCAGGGCGTTGAGCGGGTGGTACACCACAAATAACGCCAAGCTAATGGCGAGCCAAATCCCCAGGGTGTGGGGCTGTACCGCTTCAGTGGGGTGGGGCAACAGCAGCACGCGAAACACAACTTCTTCTAACAGCGCCGGCAAAATCAGCAGCTTTAGCCATCCGCGAACCAGGGCATCGGGGGCGAGGCCCAAATCTTTAATTGGGTTTGTCGGCTGTAAAAATTCCCGCCAGCGACCGATGGGCCAAGCGATCGCACCGTAAATCCCTAACCCCACCAAGGTCACCCCCCAGTCTCGCCACCCAGGCAGTCGTAAACTTTCAAACAGTCTTGAAAAGGCGGTGGGAATGACGACATACTGACCCAACAGTTCGGTGGGGGCGAGTGGTTCAATCGTTGGGTCAACCCCGCCGACTTGTTGGGTGCGCAAAATCCACAGTTCGGCCCCCTGATTGAGAAAGATATTGGCTAACTCGTCGTAGGCCACGCGCGGAATAACCGTGCGCCAGCTTAGCAGTGAGGTCAACCAGTTGGGTTGATTGCCCAGGTCGCGATTGGGGCGAATCCCCGCCAACACTTGCGAATTTTGTCGCCAGTCGGGGCGTAAAATGCCCAGCGGTACCAGTTTGTTGATCAGCAGTTCCCTCAGCGCCACCAGTTGGGCAAACCGCTGGGTTTGAACGTCATTGGGGTGGTCTTGTAGCCACTGGCCAATTTCTGGGGTGGCTTGCACTAGGCGTTCTAGTTGGGCGATGGTTTCCACCACGGCCTGGCTCGAATCTTGGACACAAGACTGGGCGGGTTTGACAATCGCTGCCCCAGTACCGTCTCCCGTGCGGTAGCGGGCCATCATAATGTTGAGCTGCCGCTGTAGTTCAGCCATCGGTGACAGGGTAATCTCGCCAAATCGATAGTCTTGAGTCAGCGCCTCTAGTTTGACCAGCGTATCGGCGACGGGGCGTAGCCCCAGCCAACCCCGCTGCAAATGTCCCATGTAGTCAGCCCAGCTGATTTTGCCCGCCACAATCCCGTCTGGGTTGTGGGCATAAACCTGGTTGTAGGTCATCTCAAATCGGGGCATTTGGGTAAAAGGATCGGTAACGACCTCAGCTACGCCGTAGGCAAAGTGACCGCTTACCGTCCCCGGCAGCGCTTTGGGTTCGGCCCTTTCGCCGCCCACGCCACCAAAGATGTGAATTGCCAAAGCGCGATCGCCCACTTGCCAATTGGGTGAGTCGGGGGCGGCCTTAGGATCGCTGGGGTCAAGCCAAACAGTTTGCAGGCTCCCTTTCCGTTCCGGGGTGTCGCGCCAGTTGCGAAAGTTGACGTAGTTGAGGCTGGGGATTTCGCCCGCGATCGCGGTTTGGAGGTCAAGCAAAAATAATGACCGGGGCGCGATCGCCCGCACTACAAACAGGCCATCGCGATCCTGCGCCCCGTAGATGTACCACCCATCACTGCCTGCTGGAGACGCCTCCAGATCAGCCGGGGTCGATTGAAACCTGCCGCTGGCAGGTAACACCTGGGGAATGCGGACTGTTTCTTCTACCCCGTCAAACTGGCGAGAGACGGGGTTATAGTGGCGTACCCGAAACTGTTCGTTTACGCAGGGCTCAACCGTTGGACATTGTGCAGCCCGAATCGCTTCGGTGTCATCAGCTTCAGGCCCCAAAACTTGCACCAGACCGTAGAACCGAGCCGGAACCTGCACCGGGGCGCTGTCAATTTGCAGCTCGTCCCTAGGCGTCTGAGTAACCCCAGCTAAGGCAACAATGACATCGTCTTGAGGCCGTGCCCCGGCTAAAGATTGCAGTGGTCCAACCTGGGGCCAGCCGTTGAGCCGTTCCGGGTGGACATTGCCTTGGTGCTGATGGGCGATCGCTTCTGCGCTAAACTGAATGCTGCGAGTCACCGTATCCAGATAGGCCTGCCGATCAGGCGTAACCCGCCATTCTAATCGTAAGATTTGCCCAATCAGGGTTTGCGCTTCCGGGGGAGCTTGGTAAATCTCTACCCAGACCCAGTCTAAGCGTTGAGGTTCCGCTTGAATTTGGTCGGGGCTGGGCAAAATCAGCCGCCCGACCCAGGGCGCAACGGGGCGATAGAGATCTAAATCGACGGATTGGGAAACGGGATAATAGCTGGGGTCGTTGAAGGGAGATTCGGATGCGATCGCGTACTTAGAAAGTTTCGCTGGGGGTAAATCGCTCTCGTGGGCAGCACCGCACCCTACTGTAATCGCCATCATCAGCCAAAAAGCTAGGCTGCAAACAACCCAGCGATACCAGCGGGACTGTTGCCAGCGTCGGCGCAAACGGCTAAGCATAACCAACCAAGCGGAAATTTACCGCCATACCGTACCACAAATAGTTATCATCATCAGCCTCATAAAATATCTAGAAAAGCTGAGCTTACCTTGATCCAAATCGATTAAACTCGTAACCAGCCAAACAGCTTTTCGACAGTAATGCTCAGCATTTCTGCAAAGTCAGGAGCCATTATCTCAGCTGTTGGTTGACTAAATAATTTAGGTTGACGATGTCTGGGATAGGCTAAAACAGACCGTTCTTCCGGATCGACAAGCCATCCCATCTGGCAACCATGCTCTAAGCAGTGCAAGATATTGTCAGTTACTTTCGTTGTACTTTGGTTAGGTGAAAGAATCTCAATCACCCAATCGGGACAGATGGGAAAAACATTGGCAATATCCCCACTTTCATCTACTGGAATGCGACTTTTGAGGACGACGACAATATCAGGAACGATAGAGCGACCAGCAAAGGTGCAACGGAGTTCAGGAAAGGACTCAGCAACATTGTCAGATTCGACGACATCATTGATCGCATTGATCAGTTTTCGTTGCAGTCGGCTATGCTTTCCCTGAGGCATGGGTTTTTGAATAACTTGCCCATTGATATATTCACTGGCTGGAGCTGTTTCGGGCAGTTCAAGGAATGCCTGCAAACTTATGGATTTGGCGGGTGTCTGCACCATAGGGGCTGGCCAGTGAAAACGGTTGAGGATATTCTAGCGTAGCAGCCTCCACGAGCTAGAGTGAGTCCTATGAAGCTTCTGCTGGAAGTGCTTTTGCCCGTTCTTTAAAGCTTTCAAAATTAATCACATCTGAGGCTTTTGCGGCATCCCAAATGTCTTGAATCACATCCGATAGCGGCGGCAACACCAGCAGCACCAATTGTCCAACCCCTTGATTTTGACGGTCGGCCACCTTCATGAGGTGGGGCATATCAGACCAGTCGGGCATCACCAAAAATACTTCATTGTCTGTTGCCACCAAGTGTTTATCGTGCAGGCTGCTGTTAAGGTCTTGGGCGTCGAGAAACTGCACAATCTTCCGCACCATTTGCAGTGAAATCTTTTGACGTAGATTGCTAATTGCCCGAATTTCCATCACCTGTTCCCAAGTGTAAATCACCGTCGGCTTCTTAGAATTGCCGTACTTTTGCGGCACGATTACACTGGTGCGGTCGAGGTAGGCCAAACGGCTCGATGTAGTGCGGGTGAGGGCTATGGTTTCTTGACGAGTGAAGCCTTCCATCGGAATGGACATATAGTACGTTGTTTACCATGATACCCAACGTACACACCCATAAACGTTGTTTTATTCTTTAACGAATTCAACGATGTTGCCATCAGGATCTGCAACCATCGCGATGGTTGTGCCATTGCCGAGTTGGGTAATCGGTATGGTGACACTGATCTTGTTCTGTTCCATCTTTCTCATGATCGCATCTATGTCTGAAACAAGCAGGGTGATGTATCTATAGCCGAAGGCTGTCGGGATGCCTGTTGGACTCTGATGGGAGGGTATTTGATCCATCTCTAAGAGCTTAATCAACGACTGACCATGCTGGAGTTGAATCAACCGCCCTTTGCCAATCAGCGAGGTGGTAACTTCCCCGACGACCTGCAAACCGATTAAGTCACGATAAAAGCCAAGGGCTTGTTCCATGTTGGTTACAACAACCCCAACATCAATGGCGATTCGTGGGAGCGAAACGGGTTCAGTTTGGGTTGAATTAACGACATCCATAGGTGTTGCAAGGTCGGTTGACTATATCTTCATCTTCAACACTTTGCGAAACGCGACCTTATCATCACCCGCTGCGTAAAAATCGCGGATGCGCGCTTCCTCCTTGAAGCCGCATTTTGCGTAAAACATTCGCGTGCGCTCGAAGTCTGGCAGTCCTGAGGTGTCCACCAGCAGCAAACGTCCACCGCGGGCTATCAATGTCTGCTCGACGTAGCTTAGCAGTTTCGTTCCGCGTCCTTGACCCTGGCGATCGGGATGAATGGCGATCAATTGTAGGTTCCAAGTCTGGTCTGTCATCCGTTCTGGTTCGCAGTAGGCCACGCCCACCGGGCCATTATCGTCGTCTGTAATCCAAAAGGGGGCCGTGGCGCTGTCTTGGTCTAAAGCATCGGCCAACATCTGGCGCAACAGATCTAATCCACTCGGCGGGAAGAGGCCAGTTGCATCTGCTAAAGCAATCAGGGCGGTTGTGTCATCGGGGGTGGTTGGGCGAATCATGGGGCAATCGCGATTAGGATCGATAAATCCCATTTATCGTACTACAAAATACTACAAATGCGGATTGCCTGATTTTGTAGGTTCAAAGATAGTTGATGCAGCTTGCCAGACGCGCGATCGCCCTAGATTTGTAGCGTTTGGCGCAACCGAACCTGGTCTTCAGGAATCATGCTAAACCGACCTTTTTCGACATCACGTACCCAACTCTGGCTTTTGCCAAGGCGTTCGGCTAGGGCACGTTGGGTAAAGTTTTGGCGTTGGCGAGCCGCTTTGATGGCGCTCCCCGAGAGTTGCGCGACTTGGGTTTTAGGAGACTGTCGGCGTTGACGCTTGGGTTCGCGACGACGTACGGTTTGTTGCCAGTCTTCCGACAGCTCAAACCCTAAGATTCGAGCATTCAGCAACCGCTGCCATTTGTCTCGGGGTGCTGTATCTGTCAGGCTGCGGGCCTGATTGGCATCTTTGACCCAAAAATCGAGGGCATCGTCCACATCGTCAGGAATATCAACGGCCTTGGCCCACAACGGCTGAATATCAAGCGGATAGGTCTCTGGATCAAATACGGGTTTTAGACCGTAGTAGTAAATGGTTTCCAGGTCGCTTTCAAAGGTCTTGAGCAAACGCTTGTGAGCGCCTCGCACGGTGGTTGCCTCAGTTAATCGTGTTTCACCATAGGCGATGCGTAGCAGGGTACGCACGGTTAATCGATGGTCACCCCCCAATCGCAGCTTAAACAACAACCACAGGAGCAAGCGGATAGCGCCTTCATGTTGCTGCCAGTTGCTCATGATTTCTGTCAGCAGGGATTGGGGTAAGGTGCCGTACTGGTAGAAGGCGATTTGGCGACGGTAGTCTCGCTTGTTGAGAAAGTGTTGAGACCAGATACCAGCTTGCAGCGTAAAGCTGAGGCCGATCAGGTGGCGAGCGCCCTGGGCATCTTCTTCAAAATGATATTCGGTGTCCAGCAAATGCCAGATTGGATGTTCATCTAGGGTAAAGGCGGGGACTTTGCCCTGGGAGGGCCAGTCGAGGGTGACGAGAAGCTGGCAAGATTGGTAAACCAGCGTTTTGATCAGGGTCAGTTTGTCGAGTTTGGTGAGGTCTTTGCGCTTATTGAGTCCTAAATATTGCTCAATGTGCTGATCGTTTAACACAAAAGACTCTTCCCAAGGGCAGTCGAGGGTGGCGGCGTAAGCGGCAAAAATTAAGTGAATACAGGTGGCGCGGATATCAAAGTTTGCGATCGCATCTGTTGCCTCAGACTCAGCCATCGGCACTAGAGAGTCGGCTTCGGGGTCTGCCGCCAAGCGAAACTGCATTTCTCCTCGACCGCGATGCACCGAACGACGGTAGCAGAATTGGCCGTCGCTATGGGTGTGCCAAGGCTGTCGCTGAGCCAAAACATTGCAGGCTTCCCAAACCACCATGGATGATGCGAAGGATGCCGTTTTGCCATTGAGGAAGATGGCAGGAATAGCGGGAGGTAGGAGGGTACTTTTGAGACGTCCTTTTTTGGGTTGCAGGGGTTTTAACGACCCGACGCTACAGGCTTCAACGCAGCGAGGAATTGCTAAATCTGGGCACCCATCGCACAGGGTGGGATCAATCCAATAGCCTTCCCGTTCAGTTTCAGGTTTGATGGCCCCATTGGGGCATTGGGGCTGACAGCTATCGCAGATGATGCAGTTGTCTTTGATGGTATAAGGCATGGGCAAAATTCACCTACTGATCAACTTGGTAGGCCGGGGGGCTATTGACTGGATTGATGGAAATGAATTGATAAACTCCTCTGTTAGCGCTGCTTGATATCTCATGCAGGCAAATTCAGTAGGAAATAAACTAGCTAAACCCCATCCGATTTGAAACCTGGAGTTTTAACTTAAGGAAAAACTGTGGATCTGGATGTGGACGCGGTTTATCAGAAGTCGGCAGGACATTCTCCTGGTTGTGAACTCTGAAATTTAGCTCAATGAGAATGAGTTGAGTCAACTCTCTTAAAATTCTGATTTTCCTCAGAGAAAATATTTTGCCTTGGGTAGTAGCCCAACTCGTTAACCATAGAGAAATAGGGTTAATAACGATTGATTGGGCAGTTATCACAAACGGTTATTATTTGAACCTCACGCTATTAGGGATAACAATCGAAGGGGGAGGCATTCTATGTCATTTGATACGGTTTAATACTTTTTTTAGACGTTGCTGAGGAGATGTTTAGAGTGGACTTTCTGGGGTTGGCGGTTAGTTACTCAGATCACGGTTTTCGAGGAAAAACGACCGATATTGATTTGATTTATGCTGTGCATTGAGAAAATTTAGAGACTACATTCAGCTCAAATGCTTTACATTCGTACAACATTTATTGTGTCTAGAGGTTGGTATTACGCTTATGACTGCTTGATTGACAAAATACCGGAAACCGTCATTTTTCCGTAGGTTGGCGTTGAGCAAAGCGAAACTCAATAGCAAAGCAAGATTTGTCAATCAATCAGATTGGAGTCTTAATCATCACGATGGCCACTCGGGGTACTGGGGCGCTTGCCCACCGATGTGATCCCATGGTGCTTTTGAGTCCACAAATATATGGGCCGCAATTTCGACCCCTGGATCGCCGTTGACACAACCCAGCGTGACGCCTTTAACCGTGCCCCGAAAGATGCCGCACAGGGTTGAACCACAAACTCGACAGAAGGCTAGTCCCCAACCTTGCTTTGAGCTGAACTGTTGGAGTTTGTCTTCGCCAGCCGTCCACCGGAATTTGCTGGGGTCTGAAATTTCAGCAAAAGCGGATGATGCACCGCTAAATGCTTTGCGACAGCGAGAACAGTGACATGCCCTGGCGTTTGTCAGTGGGCTGTCTATTTCGTATTGGATCGCCCCACAGAAGCATTCACCTGTAATCATGCTGTGGCCTCCAAGTAGGGACGGTCTTCAGTACACATTATGATGATTGGCTATTGAGTTGAGCAATTAAATTACATTATGGGCATAATCATTTTATTGAGGGGAGCGTTACCAAAATGATTAATGACAGGTGTGAAGATAAGTTACTTCTGGAAAGGAGTCGCATTAGTTACGAAGAATTAAAGAAGCATTCTACTTATTCGGATGCGTGGATTGCAATCAACGGTCTTGTTTACGATATTACAGATTTTATTCCCAAACACCCTTTTGGTGACACCTTTAGAGGAAGTTTGGGGACAGATTGTAGCGGTTTATTCTCATCTGCACACATCCATACTAATGTAGAAAACCTCATCACAAATGAACGGTTTTTGAAGGAAAATGGCATAAAGGTAGTGGGTCATCTCGATATAGGCCAAGATTATTTATACAAAGATAACGACAGTAAATACCTGGATAGAATAATTTACAAAAAACTCTGTAATGATGAGTTTTGGTTGGAGCTAAAAACCAAGGTTCACGAATATTTGATAGAAAATAATGAGTCGACACACTACTCTACACTTGAAGGGACAATTTATCTTCTATATTATTCTATTATATTCGTATTGCTATCATATCTAACCTGGATAAATTTCTCAGCCTTTTCAGCAGTACTATTAGGATTCCATATGGTTTGTGCATCAGCAGGTATGTCCCATATGGTTGCACATTTTGGCTTCACAGGAAATAAGTTACTAAATTTCGTCGCTTTGCATCTTATGGATCTAGGCGGATACTCATGGTTAGAATGGCAAATTGCTCATCAGACACATCATAATCAACCTCATTCATCCATAGATTATCAAACTAATCAATATGCCCCCATACGTATTCATAAGTATGTAGAATATAATAATCATCACAAATACCAGTACATTTATTTTTGGATAGGGATTTTGTTTTATCATTCTCGCATTTTCCCCATGAGTACTATTTGGATGATTAAGAGTAGAGAGTTTGTGCGTCACAAATATGAGGTAATTGCACACATCTCTGCAAAAGTAGTCTTTCTTTCACTTGTCACTTATTGCGGATACCTGCACGGCGTTTGGAATGCCCTAATCCTGTTAACCGTATATTCAATATCCTTCTCATTTTTCGCTTTCATCTTGCTCTACAATGATCATGAGGAAAACCATAATGTATTGGCGCTAAATGAAAATGTAAATCTTTATCATAAGAAGTTTTCATGGGCTGAAGTTCAAGTCAGAACGTCTGGTAATTGGTATCCGACTAATTGGTTACTAGCCTTTGTCGAATTTCATTACGGCTACTTTAATTACCATATAGAACATCATTTGTTTCCAGCTTTTAAGCCAAGTTTATTGAAAAAGATAAGTCCAATCGTTAAACATGTATGCAATAAATATGACATTCCATACATTTCAACATCATTTCTTGAGGTTCATAAATCATTTCAAGAACACATCAAGAAAATGGGACTTCCCCAGAATAATTAGAGTTGAAACAAACTTGCCTTAAGGCATCACTTTTCCGATATGGTGGTAGCTGCTAGACAAAAAAGGAAACTCTAACAGCAACGATCATAACTTTCGAGGTATCCTGAATAGACGAGCTAGAGATTGTTTGAGCGTTATACTCGATTGGCAACGGCATTCTGAAAATCATTTATGGCGCATGATCCGGTAGTGCGTCTCGCTTCTCTTTAAAGCCCGTTCCCGGCTGTTTATCCTCGTAGGCTTTTTATATCGTGCTTGGTTCTGAATCAATTTACTTTTTCTTCCGGACATAGAGAATTTTTCTTACTTTGGCGACTAGGTCGCCATTTTGGTTCAGGACTCGAATGTCGAACTCAGGGAAGTAGGCATCTCCAGAGTTAGTATGATGTAAAATCTCCTCTAGATCATCTTTCTGTATAGAAATTGTGCTACTGACCGTGCCTTTACTAGGACTCACAAACTCTACCTTGGCGGCCTTATCCCAAACAATATAATCCTCGCCTAGAAGCTGCATTAGCATGAGCATCAAATGAGGATCTACCATTGAATATAAGCTCCCCCCGAAGTGGGTTCCAACTGCGTTCCGATTATAGCAATGCAGTTTCATGGAAACTCTGATTTCTGTCCAGTCGGGGCTGATGTAACGTACTCTTACTCCAGCACCAAGATACGGGCCGTAAAAATTTAAAAAAAGCTTTAAAATTCGAGGGCTCAGTTTAAGCACGGATCAAAACTATACAACTTGGAGTAGTCGGGTAAAGGAGGAAGTTTTAGATATTGTTTCCTTCCTACCTTCAGAACCGTACGTACAACTTTCAATGTATACGGCTCAAGCAACCTCTACCGCTTACCGATGCAATTGTTGATATAGACTAAATGGACAGCCATCAAATGGAGCTAAGATTTTTTCCTCCTTGTCTTCAGATATACCCACACACTATGAAAGCAACGATGTCCTGAACACTAGATTTTGAGAAGATGCTTTATGCGCTTTGCGAGAAGCTTGATTTAACGAATCGAATACTAGTTTGTAGGACAACTCCTAAATCATCCGCAAATTCAGTAACACTAGCCAGATTTTTAGATTGAAACTCACCTTCGTGAAGTTTTTTAAGCGCTTGAATGACGGCAACAACCTCGCCACTCGATTGGTCGAATATGGGGGTTACTAAAATACTTCGAATTTTGTCGTCGGCGTCTTGGTCATTTTGAGGTTCAAGCCCTAAATCCTGGTCGGAGGCATGAGTAATAGTAGGTTTACCTGTCATTGCGACTGCTCCTGCAATTCCAGTATTGATGGGGACTTCAACAGTGCAAAGTTGCCCTTCTTGTCTCATGGCTACATCATCAGTTTGTAAAACTTGTTTCTCACGATTCACAATGAAAAGATTGACAACTTCAGCGTCAATGATTTGAGATATTTTGCAAGATATCATCTGAAATAGGCCTTCAAGTTTATCTTTTATAACTGGATGCTCAAAGGTTAAACCTGAATTAATCAGTCGCTGCAGCTCTAAATTTGACTCGTTTAAGAATTCTGCAAATCTTTTGGTGGATAGAGCGATAACTTTGGCCCGAAGCATATCAACATTTGTCCGTAGCAAGGCTTCAACTTTAGAACGGATTTCGCTCGTGTTCGTTTGTACGATAGATGAAGTTACTGAAGAATAAATTTGTTGGGTATATGCAATACTAGACTGCACTGTAAAGCCAAGGGATCGTGTCAATTCAAAGAAAATTTCTTCATCAGTATGATCGAACGGAAAATCTCCTATTTTATTCAGTGCTTGAACCACTGCAAAAACTTCTTGCCTCTGATTCACCATAGGCAAGCAGAGTATATTCCGAGTATGAAAACCCGTATCACGATCTACTTGAGGATTAAATCTTGAGTCATTGTAGGGATCAGTAATATTTAAAGTCTCTCCTGTAGTAGCCACATATCCGGCAATGCCAGAATCTATAGGAATTTCAATGCTGATCAATTGCCCTTCTGTGCCCCGTGCATTTTTCGACCACAAAATTTCACGAATACTATCAACCACAAAGAAAGTGACTTGCTCAGCTTTAAGTAATTGAGCAATTTTCAATGAAATAGCTTGAAAAGTGATTTCAAGCTTCGAGTTAAATGAACGATCTCTAAGTAAGGTCATTGAACTCGAAATCTGCTCTAATTCTTGATTGAGTTTATTTAAGAAGTTAGTAAATTGAGAATCAGATAGAGGGGTAATTAGATTATGGATTTCATCGATTTCGGTGTCTACAATAAATGAGGTTAGATTACTTAAACCCAGCAGAAACTCACCTTTAGAAGCAGATAAACGACCATCTTCTAAGCTGATAATGCGATCGGCAATATCGAGAATACGGTTATCATGGGTTACCAAAATAATTGTGCAGCCTTGCTGTCTTGCTAATCTTTGCATCAGTTCTACAACTTCACGACCTGTATGTCCATCCAGAGAGGCCGTGGGTTCATCAGCTAAAATAACTTGTGGCTCATTAACCAAAGCACGCGCAATGGCCACCCGTTGCTTTTGGCCCCCAGACAGTTGATCGGGGCGTTTAGTTAAATGTTGCCCTAAGCCCACAGCTTCTAAAGCAGCCTGCGATCGCGCTTTTGATTCCTTCCCTGAGATGGGATACAGAGCCGCAGCCATTTCTACATTTTTGATAGCGTTAAGCGAGCTCAACAAATTGTGTTCTTGAAAAATGAAGCCAATTTGACGACGAATTTTTTCTAGACGTCCACTACTGACGCCGCGCATCTCCTGACCTAAGATTTGCAAGGTACCTTCCTCAACCGCTCTTAATCCTCCGATTAAAGTTAGCAGCGTCGTTTTGCCAGAGCCAGAAGGCCCAGTCATAATCACAATTTCTCCCAGATTAATCTCAAGATGTATATCAAATAATATTTGGCGACGGAGACGTCCTACTCCGTAATAATGGTTAAGATTATCGATGAAGATCGTGGGTTGTAATGCCATTCTCTTTGATATTTTAGTATTACGGTGAACACCGGAAAGAAATGAGATCTGATAATTCAATTCAACAAAATCAACGCAGATTATTTAAAGACTTTATTAAAGACGATCAAGATCAATGACTTGACTTAAATAACAATAAATAAAATTCGTTACATTTCTTCTTGCATCTTCGCTTCGGCATAGCACCTCAACTGTAAACAATCTTCTGAACTTAGTTTGAGCTCTGTTGATACTGCTTGTCAGGTTTTGGGAACAATTCTAAAGAATCAATTAGGTAGCGCTACCCGTTATTAGTGACTGTCATCATTTAGATCTTCAAGTCCTTTCAGAACAACAGTGAAAACACTTAGCTGGTGTTATTGACGCGGGTGTGTTACGGCTTGTCCCGCAGGCCTCTGAAACTAACTGATGGCACGCCCTAAAGTGAATAGCAGTCCTAATTAGACAAAAAGATATCCTTAATAGCTTTGGGGCAGCTCTAGCCTGCAATCAACTTCAGTTGCATCAATCTTTATAACTAGAATCTTTATCATGCAGACTTTTATCGATCGCATCTCCACGGATAACGTCGTGAAACTTTACAAAAAGATATATGTTCGCTGGCCCAAGCTTTGGTTCATTTCTTTAGTGAGCATTACGTTCATATCAGCTCTTGGTGTCTTTTCAATTAGGAGTGTTCTCTGGGAAGAAAAGGTTGGTAGTCAAGTTGCATCGACAACTCCAAATGAATCTGCTGAACCACAAGCAGTCTCTGCTTTAGGCTTTCTGAAACCTGAAGATGAAGTGACGAATCTATCAGGAGCTGTACCCCCTGAAGGTACACGCCTTACTCAGTTACTGGTGGAGCAAGGCGATCAGGTCGAAGCAGGACAAATCGTTGCTGTTCTCGACAATAAGGAGCGCTTAGAAGCTGCTTTGAGAAGGGCTGAAGCCCAAGTTGTCATAGCCCGTTCTCGGCTTTTGCAAGTAGAAGCAGGCGCTAAAGAAGGGGAGATTGATGCCCTGGAAGCTAAGCTTAAAAGTTTAGATGCTGAGCTACAAGGCCAAATCATTGCTCAGCAATCCACGATTAGACGATTAGAGGCAGATCTGGAGGGAAATACAGCCGCGCAAACAGCAATCAACGATCGCATTGCTGCTGAGTTTATCAATGCTGAAGCTGAATGTAGGCGCTTTGAGCAACTCTATATCCAAGGTGCTATTGCAGAATCTGAGTATGAATTGAAGTGTTTACAGCAAAAGATTGCTTACGAACAGAAAATTGAATCTGAGGTTACACTGACTCGCATTACAAATAGCGGTCAGGAACAAATAACGGAGGCAGAAGCACAACTCGGAAGAACAATCAACACAATTCGAGCCCAACAAGCAGAGACTCAAGCAACTCTTGCTCAAACCTCTGAAGTTCGTGATGTTGATATTACCCTTGCTCAGGCTGAATTAGCCGATGCCATGGTCGGTGTTCAGCAAGCTGAGGCAGATCTTGAGCTAGCCTACGTTACAGCACCTCGTTCAGGTCAAGTGCTGAGAATTAACACCCGACCAGGTGAAATGATTACCAATCAAGGAATTGTGGAACTTGGTCAAACGCAGCAAATGTATGTAGTTGCTGAAGTCTACGAAACCGATATTAGTCGAGTTCGCCTAGGACAGTTGGCAACTATTACCAGTAATGCTATACCTGATACCTTACAGGGGACAGTCGACGAAATTGGTTTGCAAATTGGCCAGCAGGAAGTTTTTAGTACGAACCCTACTTTTGACATCGATGCCAGAGTGGTAGAAGTCAAGATTCGTCTTAACCCAGAAGACAGTCAGCAAGTTTCAGGTATGACTAACTTGAGAGTAGGAGTAGTCATCGAAACGTCTGGTTGAGGTGGTTCTTTATTAACACGGACAGCCGTCGTAATTTCGACTTTGTAAAAATCAAACAGTCGTATGTCGTATGTCATTGCCCTCATCGCTTGCACCTCAAGAACCTCATCTGAGAAGTCAACTGCCTGCAAGTCTTTACGCCAGATTATGGATTGATCCGACAAGCGTCGTGCTCAAAACCGTGATGCAGCATCTCAATACTCTGCAATATCTATTATCTCAATACTTACCCTATGATGTGGTCGAAAATCCCCCTGATCCAGGTCAGCTAAATTGGCACTGGCAGACTCGTACATTGATGTTTACTGACTTAGCTGGGTTTACTCACCTCACTCAAACTCATGCACAGAGAGGTACAACTGGTGCCAAATTCCTAGCCGACTTGCTCAACAGCTATTTTTCTAAAGCAATTGATGTTATCAACACATCTGGCGGAGATTTATTAGAATTTACTGGAGATGCGATGTTAGTGGAGTTTGCTGACTTCACTTCGAAGCGATCTATTGCTAAAGCAATTCGCGCCGGACTCCGCCTCCAGCGAATGATGACGGAATTTACAACAGTTAAGACATTCGCAGGTGAACAGACATTAACAATGCGTATCGGCCTTCATAATGGTCGGTTCCTTACAGCAGATGTCGGTACTCCTATGCGAATGATGCACATTTTGTTAGGCAAAACAGTGCGACAAGCTAAACAGACTGAGACCATCGGATTAGTTGGGCGAGTTTGTATAACTGAAGAATCTGCAGAGGAGGTTGCTGATGCTTTTCGATTTGAATCTCATCAACCAGGATATCTACTAGTTCGTGATGACTTTGATTCTGATACCTTAGGTGGTTTCGATATCACCTTACGAAAGCAGCGTGTTCGGCATAGTCTCTTGGTTCTTAATCAGACTGAGGCAGAGATCATTCAGGAAATTAATCGTCTCTTAGATAAAAATATTCCCCTGAGTAGCTACATTGCACCACAGGTTCTGAAGTTACTTGTAGAGAATGCCTGTACGCATAATATTCCGCCTGCTTTTTCGCGTTCAGCTGTTTTGTTCGTCAACCTTCTAGGTCTACCTGAAGCTGCTGATCATGTAAATTCCTCGACCGAAGAAATTCAAGTACTTACAACCCTCTCTCACTTATTTGCTCAGATCAACAGCTTAGTTGAAGCCAAGGATGGATTCCTTCAAGAATGGACTTATCACCTATACTCAGATATCCTGATTTACTTTGGTATTCCTAGCGGTCACATTGATGATGCCATTCGTGCGGTAAAAGTTGCTTGTCAAATCTCAAACTTAGTCAGTCAGCTCCCTTTGCTTCAGATTAATAATCAAACTTTCCAAATCACATGCCAAATCGGTATAGATTGGGGCATAGTGGTAGCAGGAGAAATTGGTCACTCTTTCGGTCGTCGTGACTATAATGCCCTGGGTGATCCCGTGAATCGTGCGGCCTATATTATGAGCCAAGCCGATAGCAATCAAATCCTGATGACGGATACCATAGAGCAAGAAATCGCTTGTGAATGCAGTCTACTAAATATTGACTTACCCTTTCAACTTCAGCTAACTGAGAAGATGATCATGAAAGGAGATAAGAAATCAATTTCTGTATTTACGATAGATGCTTTATCGACTCAAATTTAAGCACAGTAATAGTGAAATAAAGTATCTCAATCATTGCGTTATATTGAGACGCCTAGCTACACTTTATTACGTTCAAGATGAAAAACTAGTATGCATCCTCAGGTAACTGTATGGTAGGTACATATTGTGAAGTTTCCATCTGTATTCAGTCTTTCATATTGCTAAGGTGCAAATATGCTTCGGACACTTGCGATCGCTTGGGCGCAACTTATGCATCAAAAGCTCCAAACAACCGTCACGATTCTGGGAATTGCTTTTACGACAGCTTTACTATTCATGCAGATCGGATTTCGGATTGGTCTCTTAGAAAGCAGCACTCAACTTCCTGCTAGCTTTCAAAGTGACGTTGTCATCATCAGTAATTCTTCGATCTCATTTTTGGTTGCTGTACCTTTTTCAGAACGTCGTTTGGCTCAAGTTCTCGCCTTTGAAGAGGTAGAAGCAATAACACCTATCTACGTCACTATGACATCTGTAAAAAGATTAGACGAACAATCTCAGTTTATGGCTTCCATACAGGTGATTGGGTTTCCTCTAACGGAAAATGTAGTTGAGTTGCCTGGCTTAGGAGAAAACCTAAAAAAATTAAAGGGGGATGATCTTTTTTTGCTAGATGGCAGATCTCGATCGGAGCTAGCAAACTTAATCAATGAAGTCAAAAATAATGGTAGGGCCAGTACCGAAATAATGACCGCAGGTTTTGAGCGTAAGAAAATAGACGTTGTGGGCCTTTTTGAGATGGGTGCTAGTGCTTTCTATAATGGAAACTTGATTACCAGCGAAAGCAACTTCCTCAAGACATTTGGCCTAGGACAGGGAGAAATAGTTGCTGGATTGGTGCATGTTAGGCCTGGAGTTGACATTCCTAATTTAGTGTCTCGAATCCAAGAATACCTTCCCGAGGATATGAAGGTAATGTCTAAGAAAGACCTGATTAAGGAAGACAAGACTTACATAGAATCTAGCTCTCCAATGGGGATAGTCTTTTTGTTTTCAATGATCTTTTCAATTATTATTGGGGTTGTCATTTTATATCAAGTCCTCTATCAAAACATATCAAGATTTACCAAAGAGTACGCGACATTGAAAGCCATTGGCTACAGTCAAAGATTTTTGGTAGAGATTGTTTTGGAGCAAGTCTTTGTTTTTGCTGTTCTAGGTTATATTCCCGGTCTCATTGTTTCATATTTTGTCTATGATGCACTATCTGAAGTGACTAAGATGAAGTTTTTACTGAGCTTTAATATTGCCTTTTTTGTCTTCTTCCTTGTGTGCTTAATCTGTGGAGTTTCTGGGATTATTGCGACTAATAAACTGAAGGATGCAAATCCTGTTGATATTTTTAATTAAAGCTCTAATGCTTAGAATGTAGATGTATTTTCACGATGGCGATACTACAAGTGGTTTGTAAACCTCACCTTCGTAGGGTTGCCAAACATAGCCTGTGCTAAAAGGTCTAAATGTTGAAGGTGAGTTCATTGCCTGCCAAACGGCATCAGATAAAACCAAGCCTGGAAGACTTAAGTTAGAAGGCTCATCTAGTAATTCGCTATACGTTCTGAATTCATCAACCTCTACGCCAACCAAAGCGTAACGGAAAGCAGGAGCCGTTCGTAGTTTTTGATGGAGCAAAATACCTAATTCCGTCATCAAATAAGCAGACTCTGGTGCTGCAATACCGATCTCGCTAACGCCACTAGGGCAAACGCGACACCACCAGCTTTCATCAGTATCTTGGAATACTGTAATCAGACATTGAGCTCGAGCACCACTTGACAGAACCCAACTGGCATCCTCAAAGTGCCTAGAAAACTGTTCTGCACCATTTTTATCCGGGCCAAGTTCGGCTGACAAGCTAAATACCCAAGCCATCTTGATCTACCTTTTCCCAATCATTCTGAGTTGCAGCGATCGCTGCCTCGTACCGTTCTAGTAGCATTGTAGTTCTTGAAAAAAGACGAGCACTACGGCCCACCCTAGGTTTGCCATGTCGTCCTGCCATCCCTCGATAGTAAAGCTGAGTCATATGGGGTGTAGTTGAAGACAGCTTCTACTGCCCATTGCCAGTGAGCCCAAATGCCGCCCAGTAATAAGGATGGGCATAGTCTTGTCTAATTTGTTGCTGCGCTTGCTGTAAAGCCTCAGCCGTAGACATCCCCTGCTGCAGAAACCCATAGAATTCTGCCATCAATAAGGCGGTTGCCTGGTCGCTAATGGGCCAGAGGGTAGCGATGACGTTAGGCGTACCCGCAAACAAAAACGCCCGATTCAACCCAATGATCTCATCGCCATCGCTAGCGTCTCCGACCTGGGTTTGACAGGCGCTAAGCACGACAAGTTGAGTGTGGGTTGTTAAATCTAACTCATAGATTTCGTGAACCTGCAAACGCCCGTCGCTATCGCCCCCGCCACTATTGCCACCACCGTTATTGTCGATGCCATCGCGACCCCCAACCGCGTCTGTAAACAGAATTTGGCTAAACAGAGGATTGTTGGCGTTGTACTCACCGTGGGTCGCCAGGTGAAGAATACTGGCTTGATTGGCTTGCGATCGCAGCTGTTCTTCAGTCGCGGCTTTACCAATGACAGGTTGGACATCATAGAGGGCCGCAATATCTCGGGCTTCTTCGCCAGCAAACGGTAAATCAAATGTGGGATTGCCAAAAATAACTGGATTGCCCGAGTTTTGGGAGGGGGCTTCTAAAAACCGCAAGACGTTAGCACTCGGCAGCAGGGTCAGCTGATGGCGATCAATTAAATACTGTTGGCCATCTGTCAGGGCGGCAAAAGGCACATAGTGAAGGACACCATGGGGAACAATGGCTAACCGCTCTGTCGTTAGACGGGACTGCAAGGGAGCCATCAACGCTGCCTGTAACTGCTTGAGGCCAGCAGGGTGAGGTGAGGCGAGGGTGGCAACGTCGTATTCGTAAAAGGACTGCACAGCCTCAGCCGCCGTTGCCCGGTCGAGAGAGAGTTCCTGGGCATGAAAGGTGTCTTGGGTGATGACGAAGGCTAAAACCCGATCATCAAGCGTAAAGTATTCAACCAGCGTGGTCTGCGAGTCAAGCAACCCTTGAATCACGCCGAGTGATGCCGGAGCCACTGCCGTTAAGTCAGCCGCCTGAGGACTTTGCCGCTTCAAACGCTCGATTAACACGAGATAGTCCTGCTGGCGCTGCGCGAGTGTGTCTTTGAGCGCTGCCATTTGTCCCGGATCTGCGGCGACTAGCGTTAAGCGCTCCAGTTCATCTTGAAGCTGAGTGAGTTCTGCCTTCAGGGATTGTTCACGGACTAAAAGTTCACCCTCAACGGTGGTGCGAAACAGAATCGGATCGTTAGCAATTTGGTCTAAAAATGCCCGCGATCGCGATCGCTCGACATAATCAAACGCTAGCCGATACTCACCGCTATCCCACAGCAGCTCAACTAAACGACTATAAACATGGGCATGCTGAGCGGCAAAGCCACTTTTCAAACGACTGCTTTGAATATTGGCCAGGGTAGACTCAAATACCTCATCAACCGCTCGCTGGTAGTAGACCCGAGACTGCTGCGTATCCTCCAAGCTGTCATAGAGCCGACCCAGGTCAGTTAATACCTGGCCTTGAGTCGGTAAATCATTAATTTCCTCAGCCAGCTGTAGTGCCTCTAAATAAAAAGTCTCGGCTTGGGCATAATCCCCCAAGCTAGCCAATACATTGCCGATATTGTTTCGCAGTAATGCCTCTTGGGCGCGATCGCCCTGCTGGATATACAGATTTAACGCCTGCTCGTAGGCCGCTAGGGCTTCGTCGTAGCGCTGCTGAGCGGCATAAAAGCCACCAATATTATTAGCCAATACGGCTTCTTGTACCGGATTAATGCTGGCGGTAGGCCCTTGCCGCCGTAGATCCAGCACCTCCTGATAGCGTTGCTCTGCAGCTGTCAAATCATCTTGAACAATATGAATGGAGGCGATGTTGATTAATGTGGCAATCGTGCTGATTCTATCAATACCGCTAATGGATAGCGCTTGCTCATAGGTTTGCAAAGCTTGCGCATAGTCCCCCAAGCTGTAATAGGTGACACCGATATTATTGAGCACACGACTTTCGCCTTGGGGGTCTACGCCTGCGATAACGCTGAGCGCTTGTTCGTGCACTCTCAAAGCGTCTTCGTACTGAGCTTGGCTGCGGAGGAGATTTGCAATTTCGTTGAGCACAATTGCCCGTTCGCGTTGGCTACCGAGATCGGTATGTATGGCCAGGGCTTGATCGTAACGTGACTGCGCCTGACCATACTCCCCCAGTGCCTGCAAGGAACGCCCTATCTCGGTCAGCACGAGGGCGCGATTGAATTGAATACTGCGAAGATTTGTGGCATTGTCTGTGCCCGTATAACGCGTCTCTAATTGATCCCACAGATCTAATGAGAGCTGATGTTGGTCAATCGCACTCGCATACCGCCCGATTGCATAGTAGGTGCGGCCAAGTTCATAGAGCGCTTCTGCAGCCAAGGCCTGATCATTCGCCGCGATCGCCAAATTGACGGCCGACTGTAGGGAATTGAGGGCAGCTTCATAGGCCTGTTGGCTAAACTGCTGGCGACCCTGCTGATAGAGCTGTTCGGCATCTAGAGATTGGGCGATCGCAGGCTCATTTAACTCGATCCTGACTGTGCCATCAAACCCAGCCAGCCCGATCGAACTACAAACCCCCATGAAGAGAATGGCAATAAACTTTGGGACTGGGTGATGCAAGGCCATGACATTATTTCCTGACGGTTACCGTGTCGACTGTCTCAAGCAGTTAATCATTAAATGTGGCCAGCCAATTGGCAATAGCCTCGGCTTCAGCCTCGTGATTAAGGCGTAAGTAAAGGGCTTGGGCTTCATTCAGAAGCCGTACGGCCTCATCAGGATTACGCGTGCCCAGCGCCAGGTGGGCCAAGAACACATTAGCGTCTGCTTGTTCAGCTAAATTGCCAGTGTCTAGGGCCAGTGCTCTGGTTTGGGTAAAGGCATTGCCCGCACGCGTATTGAGATTGACCTGCAGATACAGTTCCCCCAACAAGCGATAGAGCGCGACCGACTGAATGCTTGCATCACTGAGATTCTCAAGTAGGGCGATCGCGTCACTCATTAAGTTGTAATCACGATAGAGTCTGGCCCGCGCCAGGTCTGCATCCAAAGGGGTGAGATTTTGGGCTGCGATCGCACCTAAATCTGCTTCTAACCGCTCAACATCCGCTTCGGGTAATCGGTAGAAAGATAGCCCCGGCAATCCCTCATCGGCAGACGAGATGATCGTGGGGTTGCTGGTGCCTGAGTTCAGTTGGGTTTTGATGATTAAGGAATATTGCACATCAAATTCCAAAGCAGGAGAACCTGCATAGGCAATTTCGCTAGTCTCGGCAACGGTCTCCCAAAGTACCCCGTCCGGGCCTCGCAAGGTAACCGTATAGGTGGAGGCTGACGGTACCGGATTCCATTGGAATTGAGGAGTAGAGCCGAGGATAGCTGTCCTGCGGGGTGTGATCACATAGGGAATATCTGATCGCGTCCCCCCTCGTGGGCTGCCGACTTGGGGTTGTCCCCCGGTAAACAATTCCCGTAAGAATCGCCAACCCGGTACGGCCATGGCCGGCATGATTAGGCTGTTGCCGACCAGCAGAATGGTAATGACTGCTGTTGCCAGTTGTTTTAGCTTCACTGTGGTTCCTCCAAATCACCCTGAATACGCTGACCCGCTTTGAAGAACCACTCATGTTCTTCAGGATTTTGCAACGTTTCGGGATAGCTACGGCAATCTTGCCAGGCCATCAGGGCCCGCTGGGAACTTTCAAGCGCCTCCAGACTCTGAGCCAGCAGACAATAGGCTACGGCCCTCTGATCGTCTAGCTCAATAGCTTGCTGCAGCCGATTCACGGCTTCTCGATGAAAACCTAAGCCCTGCAATGCCCAGGCCGTATTTTTGAGCAACGTGTAGCGCAGTTCTGAATTTGTGTTTGCATCTTGGGTGTAGTGCTGCACTTGGGGATTTTGCAATAGGTTGAGGGCTTCGAGGTAATTTTCATCCAGCATTTGCAACCGCGCTAGGTTATTGTAAGCCTCGATCTGCCCGCCCTGGGTCGCCAACGCATATTCCGAACGTGCTTGCCCGTAGTCCTGCAAATCTTCGTAAAGTAACCCTAGGTTGTAGTGGGCTTGGGGAAGGTTCGGGTAAAGCGCAATTGCCCGTTGATAATTTGCTTCCGCGCTGCTGAAATCTCCCGCGCGATAATCTAGTAGGCCTAAATTGTTATAAGCCCTGGCAAAGATTGGCAATGAGGAACGCATGCCAATGAAGATAAATAGCAGGACTGTCGCGCCTAAGCACCGGATTTCCTGCCAATAGTGCTTAGGCAGCTGTAACGTCTCTAAAGCCCGCGCCACGAGCTGCTTGCCCGTCTTGGTTAGGGAACCACCGCCAATCAGTGCTAAAGACGCCTGTGTAATCACCGCAAACCCGCCAACGACCCCAGGCCCGCCAGTTAGAAACCGGGTTACGGTATCTGTCAACAAACTAAAGCTTGCCGTTAGAAACACCAGCGTCAGCGCATTCCAAACCCAATCTAAGCTATCCCACCAATGAACATTGACTTTAGAGAACCACCACCAGGCATCGACGGGCGGATTAAACACACGACGCACCTTGTCGAGTTGATCGAGCATCTTGCTCAAATGACGGCGATCGGCCTGCTGAGAAAGGTCGTCTAGCTGGTGTCGAAAGTGGTCATCCAGCTGCCCCAATTTTGCTAACTGCTCGGCACTGAGTTCACCACTTTCGACCTGTTGCTGCAACCCATCGCGGACGCGATAAACTTCTAAAATTTGCCGCGTCAACCCGATGTGATGCTCTGTAGTCGGTGCCGCAATCGCCGCTGCCGCAACAGTCGCCTCCGCATCTGCAGACTGTTGCAGGGACGAGTCAGCCAATCTCGAAGGGTAATTGTCGAGCTGCGTAATCAGGTGTTCATAGACACTCATGGGGTCGAGTTGCTGGGGCCGATTGGCCTCATCTAAAAACCACCACCAAGCCTGCGGCTGAGGATTGACTAAGGCCCGCCAGCTAGCAAAATCAAAGATTTGTAGGGCTTGTTCAACCCGGCTTTTTAGGCGCTGATCGTACTGGAGGATCACCAGCAGCATGGCAGAAGAGACCGACGTTTGCTGCAGTGCCTGCTGGACGCGATCGCGATTCACCAAAACCGTCAAGGCCTCTTCGGGCGTTGGATCATCAGACTGCTCTAGCGTGATTAGCGCGGCCCCATATTGATTCAGGACATCATCAATCGGGAAAGTCATTCGGACATGCAGGTTTGGAGAATACTCGATTTGGCCTAGCTAAACTTCAAGGCCATGAGCAAGTTAGCCGAATCAAATCAGCTAGCTCGAAGTTTATCGTCAAATCCCCTGGTTGTTAAAAGGACTTCGACTTTCCTTAGGTTTGCCACGCCGTTTAGCTCAGCAGTGTGGTTTTGTTGGCGTTGCTAAATGGATTGACTCAACTTGGGTTATGGGCTGTACAAAAAACGTACACGTAAGTAAACGTTATACTAATGGGTAAACGTCTAGTGCTGCCCCAACGCTTCGTCCCTACCTGTAGTGCTTAAGTTTTTGTTGCGGCAGAGCAAAACGCTAGATCTGACGCTATGATAATCACTCATTGCGATCGCGAGGCGTTAATCAACCCACTGCGATCGCCGTGCATCTCAGACTAACCACACAAAACTCCAGAGCTTAGCTAAGGCATTCCCTATGGTTCAAGAACTCCAGCGCACCCGTTCCCAAAGCGCGTTTCCTGAAACAGCGCCCGCTGCTTATCCCGTGTTTTATCGCACCTATAGCCGTCGGGGAGAAGCTGGCCCCGCTCGAGAGACCTGGCAACAAGTCTGCGATCGCACCCTAACGGGGCTCACCGAACTAGGGCACTTGAACGCTGAAGAAGCGGCCTTAATCGGACGCATGCAGCGGCAAGTGAAAGCCCTCCCCTCCGGGCGCTGGCTATGGGTTGGGGGCACTGCCTGGAGCAAGAACCCAGAAAACTTTTCCGGCGCTTATAACTGCACCAGCACCAATGTCGTGGACTGGCAAGCCTTTGGCCTCATGATGGATTTGGCCATGATGGGCTGCGGCACCGGAGCCGTATTAGAGCCCAAGTATATCAACCAGTTGCCCGCCCCGCGTAATCATCTGACCATCACCCTCAGCGGCAAGGTCGGCACCACGCCGCCAGGACAACGGCGGGAACGCACCGAGGTGCGTATCGATGGTAATCGAGTTGATGTTTTGGTTGGGGATAGCCGCAAGGGTTGGGTCAAGTCCTACCAGACGATATTGGAACTCTCCAGTGACGAGCGCTTTACTGATACGGTGACGATCACCGTTGACTTGAGCGATGTCCGCCCTGCAGGCGAAAGGCTCAGCGGCTTTGGCGGGGTTGCTAATCCGGTGAAGCTGCCCAGCTTATACGAACGCTGCGCCAACATCCTCAACAAAGCCATTGGCCGCAAACTCAACTCAGTGGAATGTTGCTTGCTGATCGACGAAGCTGCCGCTTGCGTCGTCGCAGGAAACATCCGGCGCAGCGCAGGGATGCGTCAGTTCGACAGCGAAGACACCCTAGCCACCAATGCCAAAGACAACCTCTGGCAGCAAGACGCCGATGGGAACTGGCGCATTGATTCCGAACGGGATGCCCTACGCATGGCCAACCATACCCGCGTTTTCCATCGCAAGCCGACGCTGCAAGAGTGTAGTGATGCCGTCCGCAAGCAGTTTTACTCTGGGGAAGGGGCAATCCAATGGGCGGGTGAAGCCGAGCGCAGAGCAGGCGCACCAGGGCGTTATGGTCTCAATCCTTGTGGAGAAATTATCGGGGAAGATTTCCACTGCAACTTGGCGGAAATTCACCTCAATCAGCTCGATCCGCAAAATCTGCAAGAGCAAGAAGATGCCTTTACCGCTGGTGCTTTAGCCGTAGCGGTGCTGCTCAACCACCAGTTTGTTGAAGCCCGCTATCAAAAATCTCGCCTGGAAGACCCCATTGTTGGGGTGTCATTCACCGGGCTATTTGACTTCTTCGTCAACGCCTTTGGGGTGGAATGGCTCAACTGGTGGGCAGCCGGACGGCCAGACACCATGCAGGGGATTGAGTTCAAGAAACAAGAAGAAGCCTACCTCAGCCGTTGGAAATCCACTGTACATCGGGTGGTAGGTGACTACTGCGATCGCCATGGGTTAGTCCGCCCTAATCGTTGCACTACCGTCCAACCCGCTGGCACTAAGTCCTTGTTGACTGGTGCTTCTCCGGGTTGGCACCCCCCCAAAGCCCAGCGATTCATCCGCCGCATCACCTTCCGCAAGAACGATCCGGTGGCGATGGCCTGCATCGACTATGGCTATACCGTAGTACCCTCCCAGTCCGATAAGGATGAGCATGGCAACCTGCTAACGGATCCCTTCGATCCGCGCTGTACTGAATGGTTGGTTGAACTGCCGGTAGAAGTATCTTGGGCCAATCTGCCCGGTGCCGACACCGTGGCGATTGAGAAATTCTCGGCCCTGGCTCAGTTTGATTTCTACATGCAGGTGCAAAAGCATTACACTGCCCACAACACCTCTGCCACCGTTGAACTGCGCGAACCCGAAATTGAGCCCTTAGCCCAGCGCATTTACCAGGCGATTGAAACTGATGAGGGGTATATTTCAGCAGCGCTGCTGGCTCGGTTTGACAACCTGCAAACCTTCCCTCGGTTGCCCTTTGAACCCATTGATAAAGCCACTTACGATGCCATGGTAGATCAAGTGAACGCCCGCCGTGGCACGGAAGATTTTCATACAGCCCTATCGCGCTATGACGCTGGGGAACTGATTGAAGCCGGGCCAGCAGGATGTGACTCTGACAAGTGCATGCTGCCAGAGCAGAAGCCCAACTAAATCACGTCCGATCGCAAAACCAAACAACAAGGCGGAGTAGAGGAAATTGCATCCTCTACTCCGTTTTTTCTATCAGGGTAAAAGATCGCTATCTTCCTGAGGGATCTCCTCGGTCTCTGGTATCTGAACTTCAGGCGTACTGCCTTCTGAGACGATTAGACTATAGTTGCCTTGGCCAGTATTATCAAAAGCGTTGGCAACAACAACGTAAGTCCCGGCTTCAGGTAGGGTTATCGTCAAGGCTGAGTTGGTATCAGATTCACTCACATCGTCATTTTCACCAATCGTTTGCCCTTCCTCATCGACCAAAAGCAAATAGGTGTCAAACTCTTCACTCGCCATCTGAATTGTGATGGTTTGCTCTGCTTCTGCATCAAAGGGGTAGAGGTCATAGAGGCTACCGTCACCCAGCGTGTCATCGCCGGCTTCTAATACGCCTTCGATCTCCAGTAGTGCTGTTTCGTCCGCTGCTGCCATCAACGGCACGCCTGCCAACGCGATCACCGCTGCGATCAGCCCCAATCGCATCCCTGTTTTGTAAACCTGACCTCGTGTTTTGAACATTTTATGCGTCCTCACTGAGATAACTGGATCCTTCCCAGGCTATCTAATGTATTCACCGATTGGGGAAAATGAGTTTGAAAATTGCAAAAGTTGGTATTGAGCAGTCCGCCGCTGACTGAGTCAGTATGGTAATTAGACTCCATCCAGTTTGAAATCTTGAGTCTTTAGCACCAGGAGGAAACATAGCGCTGGATGTGATCAAGGTTAACCTGCGAAATACGTTGCTATTATTTGGGAATTTTCGGAATACGCCCCATGACTGCTCTCGCCAATCAACCTCAGCTGCAAACCTTTATCAATCGCCGTAAGCCGCTTTGGGATGCGGCTGCGATCGCTTATGCGCTGCTCAGCTATTTAACGGGGCTAACCCTGATTCTGCAATCTAGCATTTGGCTGAATCTTCCAGGGGTTTTGCTGTTAACCCATAGCTTGGTGTACTCAGCTTATCTGTCCCATGAGTTTATGCACGGCTCTATTTTCCCCGGTCGCCGTTGGAATGTGATTTGGGGCACAGTGATGCTGTGGCTCAACGGCGGCTGCTACGGCAGTTTCGATCAACTGGCTGTGCAGCATATTGCCCACCATGTCAATCGCGTTGACTTTTCAGGGTTTAACCTGGTTGAAACCATTCAGTCACTCCCGAAGCCAGTATGCTGGGTTATTTTGGGGCTAGAGTGGCTCTATTTCCCCGTGATTTCGGTTTGGTTGCAGTGGCGTGGTGCGCTAAAAACTTGGCGAAATCCTGATCAGCGGCTGCGCGTTGCCGCGACTTTGGTGATTCGCGTGGGGTTGTTTGCATTGATGGGGATGTTTGCGCCCAAGGCGTTGGTGTTTTACTTCATTGCCTATGTCAGCATGCTCAATTTGCTACGTTGGATGGATGCGTTTCAGCATACCTATGAGGTGTTTCCAGCCGGGATGCCTGTGCCGGAGCGATCGCATGAACATGAGCAAGCCAACACGTTTTCGACATTGCTTTCGCCGCGCTATCGGTGGCTTAATTTGCTGATGCTCAACTTTGGCTATCACAACGCTCACCATGAAGTGATGAAGTGTCCTTGGCACAGTTTGCCAGCGCTAGATCGAACCCTGTTCAAAGGTGATGAAGTTCACTACATTCCGTTGTTCCAGCTAATCGGCAACTACCATCGCTTCCGCATCAAGCGCATTTTTTTAGGGCAGGGACAAGCTGCTGATGAAATGCGACAACCCACTCCCGATTTGTTTTACGGTGCCGTTGGGGTTTCGTTTTTGACAGTTTTTTAATTGAAAACTATAAAGACCTAAACCTAGCTTTCAGTCATCATTCATTACCTTTGGTTTCATCAGGCAGGTGAGGTTCGTAGCCCAGTTCTTTGCAATCACGGTCAGGGTCTAGCTTGATGCCTTCAGGCAGCTTGGTGCCGCAGAGTTTTGCTTGAGAGAGTACGTCTTCAGCTAGCCCTTTTGCATTTTCCAGCTGGGCTTCACTAAGGTCCGCGCCCTCCAGATAGGCTTCCCAAAAATTTGCCCCTTCTAGATGGGCTCCTCCAAGATATGCCCCCTCCAGATGGGCTCTCCTAAGGTATGTCCTCTCTAGATGGATTCCCCTAAGATATGCCCCCTCTAGATGGGCTCCCAAAAGGCTTGCCCCATCCAGATGGGCTCTCTCAAGGTTTACTCTCTTCAGATGGGCTCCCCCAAGTTTTGCTCTCTCCAGATGAGCTCCCAAAAGGTTTGCCCCCTCCAGATGGGCTTCCCTAAGGTTTGCCCTCTCCAGATGGGCTCCCCTAAGGTTTGTCCCCTCCAGATGGGCTCCCAAAAGGTTTGCCCTCTCGAGATGGGCCACAAGGTTTGCTCCTTCCAGATGGGCTCTCTCAAGGTTTGCTCCTTCCAGATGGGCTCTCTCAAGGTTTACCCCCTCCAGATGGGCTCTCTCAAGGTTTACCCCCTCCAGATGGGCTCTCTCAAGGTTTGCCCCCTTTAGGTCTGTTCTACTTAGATCCAACCTTTGCTGATCATTGTCAGCACTGCGGCGTCCGATCACAGTTAGCGCGCTCTGGATATCTTGATTTGGCTTTACTGCTGACTCTTGTGAATTGCCCTGGGAGATAAAGCTACTGATAAAAGAGCCTTGCTGCCTTTGTTCCGTTATGCCTGCCCGATTTCGAATAAAGGCAGTCAACACTTCCATCACAACTGGATGATCTTCCTTTGAGTCCCTAGCAATCCGCTCCAGGGAATAGATACCCCCCAACCGCATCTCTAATCTTTCGTCTGCCAACATCTCAACCGCTTTGCTGAAACGGTCTGTCACGTTTTTGTCTTCTGCCAGTTGAGAGTTTCGCCATGCTAGATAGGCCGTTGCAAAGAAGCCCAATCCTGCAATGGTTTGAATCACTTTGAGAACGTTGTCCCGATTAGCATTCACCAAATCGGTGCGTTCTTTGGGTGTGAGCTTAGGAGGAAGATTTCTTTGTGGTAGCGTTCCCAATAGAAACCATAGCAGTAGCGCTAACCCTGAAACACCTGCGATGCTAGCAATCCACGGCGCAGCACGTCTGAGACGTTTGACAAGGGGAGGAACTTTTTTGAGAAACTGTCTCACATGGCTGCTCGGGGTCATCTCTGCGAGAATAGCAGCGATGACCCTATTTTTGAATCAAAATGTTTTCTCACCGGAAATCTGGTGAAATTACAGCGCATCCGTCCAAGCCGACCTCACTACGCGATCGCCCTTAGAAAACTGCATGTTATAGACTGAGATCGAGTTGTCAAAAGGCATATAGAATCACAACCGTTTGGCAAAGGCAACAATGGTTAATGCCCTCGTTCAGATTCCGCAGACGTTGCGAGTCACAGATCACCAATTTCTAGAATTGGTGATCGCAAATCCTGACTTAAGAATGGAGCGGACAGCCCAGGGAGAACTGATCATCATGTCACCCACTGGTAGTGAGGGCGGAAATTACAATGCAGAACTCACCACCGATTTTGGGATTTGGAATTGTCAGACAAAACTCGGCAAGATTTTTGACTCCTCAACCGGGTTTAAACTGCCCAATGGCGTAACGTTTAGGAAACTGGGTTGTTGGGGAGACTCGGTGACTGCGATGGGCGTCGCCAAAGTTGCCAACTGCTCCACAGTAGGGGAATAGATAAGCTGATGATCCAGCAATAAAATCCCGACTGCAAGGATTGGAGATGCAGAGTTGCCCCTGCCCCGTTGGATGGAATTTCCTGGACAAATAGGAATAGGGTATTTAATCCTAACCCCACGGTGATGAGACCCAGAATGAACATTCCGCGCCAAACGCGACCCAACCATAGCCCTAAGCTAACGAGGTAAAAAATATTGGCAATCCAGGCAAATTGATAGATAAAAACGCCAAGCCAGCCAAGTGCCAGCACTTCCCAACCCGGCATGAGCGTCAATGCGCCGTCAGGAACAGTGTTGAATTCACCTCGATTGAGAAATTCAAAGGCGGGTAGAGCTATGGAGAGGCCATACAGGGCCAAGCTCAGGAGCATGGGGGAACGCAAAGACCGGGGTTTCATATGGGGATCTTCAGGGGGTTGGGGGACGTATTAGTTTGTAGCTGTGACTACAAAATTGACCGTTGGGTTTACGGATGAAATCTTGAACCGTCTTTGCCAAGCCCGCTTTGCCATCCGCTACATGGTGTTCTCTTAGGGGGTGTTGCTTCCCAGTACTTCAGCGGGATTTGTTCGAATTTCGATACCCGCTTCCGCTTAAAGCCATTCTTGAGAGCGATTGCAGGTCTTGTTCTATAGCGCTGGCCAGATTGCTTAATGCACCGAGTATCGCCAAGATGCTGAGTCTACAAGCAATCTGGCTCGCGGTAGCACACAAAGCTTTGTGCGCTACCGCTATAGATCACCAGGACTCGCCAATCGTGATTGACTGATCAGCGCTTGGCATGAGGGTATAGGCTCTTGGGTGAAGGATCGTTCTTCTTAATTGCTGTTTTAAGAAATTCCAGAAAGACTTGCACCTTCCGAGGCAAATGTTTGCGGCTGGGATAGAGTGCATTAATGTTGACAGGTCGCGAAGCCCAATTGGGTAAAACTGGCAGCAAACGCTGCTGAGATAACACGGTTTGGCACAGAACTTCTGGGAGCAGGCCAATGCCTAATCCGGCCAGCATTGCGTGCAAAATCGGTGCTACATCATTGGAGGCCAGTTGAGGCTCAAATTCTAGGGTATAGGTTTCGCGGTTGGGATTTTCCAGTCTCCAGACCCGCTGTTTATGAGTTGACCCCAGACTTAAGAGTTGATGATGTTTGAGGTCATCTACCTGGGTTGGCATCGTGTGCGTTTTCAAATACTCAGGACTCGCCATCAGTTGCAACCGCACCGAAGCAACTGGCTGAAAAGCAAAGCTAGAATCCGCTAGTTCGCCTACCCGAATGGCCAGATCGTAGCCCGCCTTCAACAGATCGATGCGTTCATTCATCGCATGAAGGACCACGCGCACCTGGGGATAGCGGGCTAAAAACTGGGGCAATACCGGAGCCAAAAACTGTTGGGTAAACAAGACTGGGGCAGAAATCCGCAGTGTCCCTTGCGGTTCGCCTTGTAGCGCGGCGATCGCAGCTTTCCCTTCCATCACTGCCGTCATCATCGGCTGACAGTTTTCATAAAACAACCGTCCTGCCTCCGTCAGCGACACCCGCCGCGTTGTCCGGTGAAACAACTGAACTTTCAACCGTTGCTCTAGCTCATGAATTTTCAAGCTGACGGTAGATTTAGGCATTTCCAGGGCCTTCGCCGTGGCCGTGAACCCTTGATGCTCAGCCACCTGAAGGAATAGAAAAATTGCATTGAAGTCATCCATCGCCAATTGTCCATCTACTTGGACAAAGTATTCATAAAACCTACCTTTATCTTATATTTCTGGCTAGTCATAATCGAACCATCGGTATTCGAATGAGGAGTTCGTTATGAGTCTCAATCAAAAAGTAGCTCTCGTTACTGCCGCCTCCAGAGGGATTGGACGCGCCGTGGCAGAACGTCTTGGGCGAGAAGGCGCTTCGGTGGCTGTCAATTATGTGTCTAATCGGGGCAAAGCTGATGAGGTGGTGAATGCGATCGTGCAGGCTGGCGGCAACGCTTTTGCCATTCAGGGAAATATTGCACAGCACCAAGATGTGGTGCGTTTATTTGAGGAAACGACCGCTCACTACGGTCAGGTCAATATTGTGGTGAATGTCGCTGGCGTTTCTGTCTTTAAACCGCACCAACAATTAACAGACGAAGACTTTGACCGAGTCTTTGGGGTGAATGCCAGAGGCGCGATGTATGTGCTGCAAGAAGCCGCCAATCGCCTTACAGAAGGCGGGCGAATCGTGCAGTTTTCGACTGGGGGTACCCAGATGGCGGTGTCGGGAGGCGGAATTTACGCCGCCAGTAAAGCGGCGGGCGAACGGTTTGCCTTTGCCCTCGCCAAAGAACTGGGGAGTAGGCAGATTACCGTAAATGTTGTTTCCCCAGGTGTCACTGATACGGATGGGCTAATCATGCCGCCAGAAGCTGTGAACCAACTGATTGAACAAACGCCCTTGGGTCGTCTGGGTCAGCCACAAGAGGTCGCTGACGTGGTCGCCTTCTTGGTTAGTGACGATGCTCGCTGGATGACCGGGCAAAATCTGCAGGCCAATGGCGGGATTTTGTAGCGCTCTATTTGCACTATTTTGTGGGGCTCTCCGCAGAGGGTAGCGGGTTACCGCCTTCGCAGTAGACTTCGAGAGCATAGAGCATTCCGCCATAGTGTCCGCTGGCTTCGTCCATTTGGACAACACTTGCCTGGTGAGCGGGTGAGCGATCATTGGCAGAGGTAATTGTACGCTGAACATCGGCAAAAGGAGCCATCATGCGTTTGGCTTCAGTCAGTTGCCGAAGACCTGTTGCGAGTTCTAGACTCAAACGCTTTAGGTTTTGATCCTCTGTTTCTAGCGCTTCTAGTAAAGCTGCGGTTTGTAGAGAAACCTCAGCTTCTTCAAGTAAGCCTTCTCTTGTTTGGGTTCCATCAGCGGCCAAATTTCCCTTGTAGGCAGCCATGGCCTGCTCATAGTGGACCTCTGTGATGTCGTAGATTTGTTGACACTCAGCACGACGCTCTTCTGCAAGACGCTGTTGAGCCCCAAACGGATCATCTAAGTCGAAAGTGCAGGCCGTTAAGCTCAGTAAGGCAGTTGTACCGATGAACATTCGCAAAAACATCCGAGGGTTGACTATTTGCGGCATCCGGCTATTGGTGGTTGACATCGTGATTTAAGTCAGTAAATGAGTGTTGAACCAATCGGCTTTCAGACTGTTCCGAAAGATTCAGCAGGCCATAGACTTTAGCTTGCTATTACCCGTAGGTCATTACATCCAGCAAAATCTCATCAATCCAATCAGGCACGCGCAAAGTGCTCCCATGGTTCTCACCGAAGGATAAAGTACTGGTCAATTGATGGGAGTGGAGCGATCGCCCACCTTAGGAGGTAGATGCTAACGAGCGCTCGTTAGCATTCGTTCCTCAGTTGCGATCCGCGATTGTCGTGTCTGAGGGAGAAGCTGTAGTAGACTCGCCCTGTATCAGGCCCAAGGAATCTTCGAGGAGTCCGTCTGACAGACTTGGATGGGGCACTGTGTCAGCAATCAGTAGCGTTATAACAACAGCTAAAACTAAACGGGAAAGCTTAATTTCTTTGAGTATTTGCATGACTCTAATTTCCTAAGAGAGTGTTTAAAGCGTTTTGAAGCGAAGAAGCAAATCTTTAGGTCAGGCGGCGCGCTATGTGGCGACTCACAATATACTCCCGAGCACAGCGGGTCTCAAAAGTTAAGGGATCTTGGCTGTATTCGGCGAGTGCAGTAGCCGCATCGGGTCGAGGCAGATTGAGCAAGTTCTGGGCACAAGAGGCTGGAGTTTTCATGGGTCTTTCCTCTTACAAAACATGGAGCCAGTTGGGCATGAATGTCTAGACAGAGGTTTGCCTGGCTTCAATATGAGTAAAACTCATGTTTTAATGATGTGAGCTTCTCTCATGTTTGTCAAGAGAAACTCTGCGAAGACTGATGATTATCTTGCTGGAACTAAGCCAAATTTTCTCCTGTTACCTTCGATGAAAGGAATCTGTCAGAGGTAGGGAATGCAGGTTTTGCATATGTTAGAAGCTTACAATTGAGGGCAATAGAGTATCAGATGCCATTGGGCGCGAAAAGAATCTTGCCATTGCGCCCCGGTGTTTCGTAAGCCTGCACGGCATTGGTCAACTGATCGAGGCTGTAGTGTGCCGCAACATCTGCATGAAGTCGCCCAGCAATGACTTCTTGCGTCAGTGCTCCATAGACTTTGGCCTTCTCCTCAGTGGAGGCATTTTGTATCCAGGGCAGCAACCAAAATCCTTTAATTTGCACGTTGTTAAAAATGATCAGTCCATCATCGATCTGGGCGGGACGGCTAGAGAGACCACCGAATAAGACGAGAGTGCCGCCATACTCAAGCGTCCCAGCAAGATGCCCAAACGTCTCACCCGCCACCGCATCAAGGGCTAAACGCATTTTGCTGCCAATCTCTGCTTGGACGCGCTCTGCTAAATCGGGTCCGTCTACAAAAACTGCATCTGCCCCATCTGCCAGCAATTTGGCCTTTGCCGCTTCGCTGCGAACGACACAGGCCACCTTAATCTCGCGTGCCTTGCCCAATTGAATCACATACTGCCCAACCGCCGAGTTAGCGGCGGATTGAATCACCCAATCGCCTGGCTTGAGTTCCACATAATCTCGCAGCAGCAGGTAAGCTGTTGCCGGATTCACAGTGAGCATGGAGAGTTGATCCACATCCGCATCCGCTTCTGGTAGGGGTACAAGCTCTTCAATATTGCGCACCATTTCGGTGGCCCAAGTCCCACCGCCAGGTAGCAACACAAGGGAGCCAACATCGATGCCCTTGCCATTGACTTCGCGAACGCGCCCAATGCCTTCTAATCCGGGTGTAGCAGGTAGATCAGGAAGATCGCCATAGCGACCCTCAATGGTGACAATGTCGGATGGATTCACGGGCGCGCACAGTACGTCAATGCGTGCCGTGCCTTCAGGCATGGGAGAAGGCGCACTCTCTTGAACACTAAGAACGTCTTTGGGATCACCAAATTTTGAAAAGACTATATTTTTCATGCTAAATCCTTGTTGGGTTAGGGACGGTAGTCTCAAACGTTGGCTGGAGCGTTCTCGTTGCAGGCGGCCAGCACAGTATTGGCCGCGGCTTCGCCCGAAGCGCAGGCCCCTTCCATATAGCCTCTCCAGACTCGCGACAGGTGGGTTCCTGCCCAGTAGACGCGTCCGCAAGACTCCCAAAGCCGATCGCCGATGGTCGTGAGCGTTCCGGGCGTCATGTAGGAGCAGGCGCCACCGTGTGACCAGGGTTCAGCTGCCCACTGCTTGACCACCATCTGCACTGGATTGCGGGCCTGTTCGCCCAGGGACTTTGCGGCCAGGTCGAGGATGATTTGGTCGCGTTCAGCCTCGGTGGCGTTGTCCAACTGGATAGATGTCTCTCCGCCAAACAGAACCGTAATCACCCCGCGCTTCGACTCAGTGTCTCCGAGGTCAAAGATGCCAGTCATGCTGTTGTCGATACTCATGACAACGCCCGAGAGATCTTGGTTGCGCCAAAAGGGCGTCTCGTAGGTGAGGATTGCCTTCGCATATCGGCCCATCGGGCAGCGTTGGTGGAACTCGCGGCGGTATGCGGGCAGCATCGGCTCAAACTCAAGCCGATTGATCATCACTGGTGGCAGCGCACAGATGACGTGTTTGCCGCGCCAAGTGGTTTCATCGCACTCCACGGTGACGCCTTGGTCATCTTGTAAGATGCGGCGCACGGGAGAGCTGAGTGACACGACCCCGTTAACCTTTGATACCAGTCCTTCGGAAACCAGCTGACTGCCCATCATATGGGCGGACTGGCCGCCAGTATTTGTGTCGCCCATCAAGAGGATATCGCCGCAGGTCTTGAACAAATGCATGGCTTCAAGGCAGGAGACTTCTTCTGGTCTGACCCCAAAGAAGGCATTCGTGCTTGCGGTCATCAACGCGCGTAAGTTAGGTGACTTGACGTTCTGGCTAATCCAGATTGCAAAGGTCATTGAGTCGAGTTCATGGGCTTGCGCGTGGGCCCATGGCGCGTCAATGTCTAGGCCTGCCAACGCACTCTCAAACTTAGCCATAACGGTTTGGAGTTCCGGTAGAGCAGATTCCCGTCCGGGAAAGCTGCCCACTTCGCCCGTATGGCGAGTTTCTCCGTCGATAGCCACCTCTTTACCGGTCACGTACTGCGGCACCAGGGGCACATTGAATTCTTGAACGAGCTCATGCATCCGCGTATGCACATCTGCCAGCCAAGCTCCGCCTAGATCAACATGCTCTCCAAGATACTCGCTGTATTCGGAACAGGTCAGGCCCCCGACGCGATCGCGGGCTTCCAGCACGGCGACGCGTTGCCCTGCATTGGACAATACCCGTGCAGCGTACAACCCAGATAATCCTCCGCCAACAACGATTGTGTCGAAAGCTGTCTGTTCTACTGGTTTGCTTTGAGCCATGATTTTCTCCTGTGGGGTCGTTAGCGCGATAACTCGCTGGAAACTTAGTTTTTGATTGACGGCTTTAAAAATTCTACAATTGATGAATTTAAATTGATTCTACATATGATGAATTTATTTTGTCAAGATAAATTCTTTAATTGATGAATTTATTTTGTTGATCTCTTTTGGCATCGTGTAGTCTCAGGGGGTAATCGCACGCGATCGCGTGCATAGGAGTATTTGCTGTGGGACGAAAAAGCCTGGCTGCCGAGCGACGAGAGGACATACTCGATGCATTCGAGCAGTGCATCCTAGAACGGGGGATTGAGGGAACCTCGTTTCAACACATTGCTCAGGTGCTCGGAATGGATCGGAAAATCATTAGCCACTATTTCGGGAATCGAGAAGCCTTGGTTGATGCGGTGACCCAACGAATCGTTGACGGCTTTGACTCGCGCATGAACGAGGCGCTGGCGAATCTGGAACAGGCGGCCGGTGTCATGGAACTCGTGGACGCGTTCTACAGCCAGGAGGGTTCTGCCGAGCGGACTGAGATCCTCTGGGCGGAGATCTTGGCCTACGCGACGAGATCTGAGGCCGTTCGCGATCGCCTGAGACAGAGCTACGACAAATTGTTCTGGGCCGTAGGCGAGGCCCTAAAGCGCGAGTATCCGACTGTAGCGAAAAAACAGCTGCAGACGGCAACCTATACCGTTGCCACCCTGCTTGATCGGTCCCCTATGTTTGAGTGGATCGGCGTAAAGGGTTCGCCTATCAAGTCTGCAAAGGTGGCGATTGCAAAAGTGCTGGAGAGTTTGGAGTGACTAAGCACTGGGGAGCCTATAACTGGGGAGCCTATAACAAGTATCGCGGCGATCATTGCTGCGGCAATAGGCACTTACTCACAACAGTGCTACGAAGAATGGGGCTTCGAGGGGCTTACCATTTCGGGCTTTGGCCTTAGATCAGCAACGTCTCTACCTAAAATCTCAAAATTTCTACATCGTATTGATCTGGAGTGGGCACCATTCCCCAAACGAGGCCTTCCCCTGAGGCTAGGACAACCTCAATAGAGAGTTGCTCAACGGGTTGCTCTGCCACCTCTTCATTTCCCTCAAAGGGTTGTAAGTCCTCAGTTAATAGATATAACTGGAGCCCAGCAGGCAAAGGTCTACCGGGCACTAGGCAACGTAGTTCAAATCGCCAGCTGTTGGTGGCAGCATCTATCGGGAGAATGCGCAGCTCATAGGGGACTTGCTCAACGGATAGCTGTCTTGAGAAGCCCGCGGTGGGAGCATCTGTAGTTCCGCCCCGACCCACGGCTGGAGCGGCCTGCCAGTCTATCTGCTGCCAGCCGAATTGAGACGCTAGTTGACGAATGCCGACGACCAACCAGTCTGACACTTGTCGTTGTGCCGTTAAGCCCCAACGCTGTTCAGCCAGCTGCTGTCGCCATCCCCCATGGGCAATTAAAGCGGCCCACTGTGTAAATGGAATGCTAAGGCGGGGCTGTTGCAGGTCAGTATCGCCGAGTCGCTGCATCAGCTGATGAGCCTGGGGCGTCGTGAGATGGGCTAAGGGTGGGCACTCAGCTTGGGTAACGATAGGTGCCTGCGCTTGTCGCGCTGTCCAAAGTACGGAAAGGTCGGCAATTAAATCGAGTTCTGATAGGGCATAGGTGCGATCGCGCCAGTCATAATCCCCCGCCTGCTTAAGCTGCTGGTGGGTGGCAAAGCCAAATACTTGCACCCAGCCGGCATCGGGCTCTACCTGCACACCCCAGTAGTAATCGCCGCGCCAGGTTGAGATATCAATCCACTCCTGGGGCACCCGGAGTTCATCATTGTCGATAGCTTCTGTCGGTATCAGCACCAGCCGCTGTGACCCCAGCGCGATCGCGCTGCCATTGACGAGCTCCCAAAAACTCGGCAAGGCGGCGCTGGGCACAATAGACTGAGCCATCGGTGCCTGTTCAGTCTGAATCCAGGGCAGTAGGGTTTGGAGACACAGAGAGTTGAGATACCCCTGCCACTGGCTCTGGGGCGTTGCCAACATCCGACTCTGTGCCCATGCCTGATCCTGTAGATCAGGGGTGATTTCAAGGGAAAGTTGGGTGGGGTTAAAGCGATCGAGATTAAAAACCATGGTGGTAATTTTATCTAAGCACTTGGCGATGGAACAAAAGGCCAGCAGGGCTATGAGAACGATGATGCAGGTTGCTTAGAGCTGTTCCGGTGCCATTGACTAGGCCGATTCATCGATTGAATCTGGGGCATGACGATGGTAATTAACCAGCCATTCATCTAGGGCAGTACTGGTATTTTTGATTACGTCCAGGGTTGGCGAAATATGCAGAACATCCTGCCCCCACTGTACGAGTTGCTTCAGCAGTTGCTCTCGTACCCGAGTCAACCGTCGGGAGACCGTATACTGCTTCATATTTAAGCGTTCAGCGATCGCCTGTTGGGTCAACTCTTCTTGGTAATAGAACTTGAGCAGCAACTGAGACTCGGTATCTAGTCCCTGCAAGGCTGCTTGCAGCATTGTCTGCATATCTCGGCGCTGGGTTTGACGCTGCTGAATCTCTTCCATCTGGACGAGTTGGGCAATGCCTTCCTGCTGGTCTTCGTCAGTCAAGGTTTCGCTGTAATTGTTTGAACCACTGGGTGTCGGTGCATCAATCGACAATACTGAAGGATAGAGATACTGTCGGGCTGCCTGGGCACATTTCAATAGCCAGGTTTCCAGGTCTGCTGCCGATGCGGGTGCTGCGATCGCCGTCAACTGGTGCGGACGTTCGGTGTTGTAGCAGGTTGCAATGGCCTGCCAAGTTTCATCATCGGGTTTAGACAAGCGGCGACTGCCATCTTTTAGGTTAGGGCTATAGCGCGTGTTGAAACAGCGCCAAGCCAAGACATACTGGTCGATAGTTGATGACGCTAAGCCACTCTGCGTCAGCGCCGCCGTTAGGCGTTTTTGGCTGATCTTGCGGAGCAGTCCCCAGTCTGTGCAGATATCGATTGCCCGCTGCTGTCGCAGGCTCTCTCGCAGTAAATTAGCCAGCATTACCGTGGCATAGCCCTTAAAGCTACTGCCCTGGTTCGGGTTGAATCCTTTCAAGACGCGATCAAACCGCGCGATCGCCATCTGAAACAAATCGGCTATCCCATACTGCGCCTTGCCAAACCGACGGTGAGTTTTGAGGGCACCCCAATAGGCAACTTCCTGGACGTAGGCAAGCAGGTGATCTTTAGCGAGCCTACGGGGAGTCTGCTGCCAGACCCGATACCAGTGCAACGTCCAAAAATCATCCTCAGCTTGGATTCCCCCCACTCTGGTCGCATGGGTTTCCATACTGCGGTGCAGTTGCCCATCAATCAACCAGTCTCGAAACTGGTCTGCCTCAAATTGGATAAACGCTGAGAATCTTTCAAACAGGTTCTTGCGAGGACGCATAGCGGAATTTCCTTAGAGCACTTGCATAACCCACAAAGAACGAACCTAGCCAAGGATGTTACAGGAGAACCGCCCAAAATGGGGGCTAGCAACATGTTCTTCATGTTATCAGCCCCAAAAAATTGGCGTGTTCTCTGGCTTGTTTTACCCAACCCCATCCGATTTGCAATTTTGAGTAGGCGCATAAAGACCTGGGTTCCTACAAGAGAAAACGATGGATTGGAACGGCGTTCGAGTTAACCTCGCAACTTTTAGGAGAAAGGCCCCATGAAAATTCCAACTTTGATCCCTAGCACTGACCTCCTGTTACAGACTCAATTAAAGATAGTTGGCAGTTCTGAAGATCCATTACAAGTTTCATTGACAATTTTTGACGACAGCCTATTGCCCACTCAATCAGCTATTGGGAGTCGTGATGATCGATCGCAGACTCAATCAGAGGTGGGCTCAAACCCTGATGAGGGTTTGACGAAACCTTTTAGTCTTCAAACGCCCATCTTAACTGAGCCTATACAAGCTTCAAATAGCTTGTTTCAACCCATAGCTATTCCCTCAATTCCTCCCCTATATTCTTTCTTTCCAGTTAATACCATTGAAGGAACTGCTGGTGACGATACCCTCTATGGCAATAGCGAATTTGCCTGGGATCCTGAATTGGGACTGGTGCTGACCTTCAGTAGTGACATTATTGATGGTTTGGAAGGGGATGATAACCTCTTTGGTCAGGGGGGGAATGACTCCCTATTTGGTAGAGAAGGAGATGATAATCTCTTTGGCGGTTTTGGCGATGATTTTCTCTCCGGTGGCGTTAATACCTATGGTGAATCAGGTCAGGATAACTTGCTTGGTGACGTTGGTGCAGATACCTTTCATTGGGACTACATTGGCTATTTAGACAATGGCACCGCGTCTACTGTGATCAACGCTGGCATAGGTAACGATCTTATCGTGTCAGGTTTGGATAGCTATTTCACAATTTGGGATTTTGATCCCACCGAAGGAGACAATCTCAGTGGATTTAGTGTGTTTGATTACGAGATTTTACAAACGGCATCCTTGGGATTAGGCGGTAATGCTCTTGATACAGCGCTCGTTGTAGATACGTCTTACTACGACCAGGGTGGTTTTGTAGAGCAATATGATTTGGTGGGTATCATCGTCGATTGGACATTTTTGTAGTGAGGAATTAGAGAGTTTTTGCATATTTTCAAAGCTCCCTACCTAAGAAGTACTAAGGGTGGTTGATAAGCCCTATAAACATTTTTTGGAGGAAGAACCTTCTATGCTTCGTTCAACTTTATCTCAAATCTCGTTCGTTTTAGCCTCAGCAGTTGCCATCACGAGTATTCAAGCCATGCCAGGAATCGCACAATCTGTGCCTTCGATTCAACGCTCTGAGCGTATGCAAGTCGTTGAATTGGAAAGTCTTGGTCAATCAGGTCAACCCTCTCGGGAATCTACGGTTAATACTCCCTTTTTGCCAGCGGGCGGGGGTGTTATCAATGGCAATGGATGCCCTGAAGGCACCCACTTAGTTATGTTTGATCAGCCAATCTATGACGAAGAAGGATTATTTGTCGTGGGTTATGAACCTGTACCTTACTGCATTGATGATGATTTAGAGCCTGCGGGTTAGTGAGTAAAAACGAACATGACTTTTCGTTTCTCATTGACCCCTTAAATTCACATCTTTAGTGTCAAAAAATCACTGGCCTTGGCTTTTATAGTCAAGGCTTTTCTTCAATTCATGTTTAATCAGGATGGGTCACTGAAGTTCCCTCACAGTACCCTCTCAATCAGACTGCTTCGAGTAAGTTGCCAAGCTTACTGATTAACTCAGGTGTCGAGAACCCCTTGGTTAGGTAGTCTGTCGCGCCTAGGCGCTTAGCTTCGTTAAACCATTCCTCAGATAAACGGGACGAAATAACGAGAATAGGAACTGTCATACCCGCTTGTCGACACCGTTCAATTAACGTAAATCCGTCCATATTGGGCATTTCAATATCTGTAATCACAAGCCTGGGACTCAGATTGGCCTGCAGCCAATTCCAGGCCTCCAAACCATCTGCACAGGTATGTGTTACATATCCATGGGTGGTTAAGCTCGCCTCGATTCGTCGCCGCATCAGCGCTGCATCATCGACAATGAGGATAGTTTGAGTCAACGCTTCGAGGGTCTGACGATCCACATCATCTGAATCAGGGGGAGGCGCGATCGCGGCTTCAATCTCTTGAGGCGTTTCTTGGAAAAGCTTTTCTACGAGTGTGGGGGCATCTAACACCGGGACTAACAATCCATCTGGCTGCAAGCTGACGCCCATCAGCCCATCTGGGGCAATCAAAGGCGGTGGGAGTGGACTGATTAGCAGATCGGATTGCTCAATCAAATCATCTGCGAATAACCAAGCGCCCTGCTGCCTCTCCTGAGCCTCAACATAGATACCTACAGCTGTCTCTGCAAAGGCGTTAGCAGATGACCCAGTCTGCCAATAGTCTAAAAGGTTAAGGGCCGGGGCTATCCCGGTTTCATCCTGAACCCTCCAGGTGTGGGTCACGTTAGTTGCCTCTTGATGAGTGATCTGTAACGCCTCTACCAGGGCTGTTGTTTTTACTTCTTCAGTGGGTATGGCAAAGACTCGGCTACCTGAGCGCACCAAAATGCAAGGGATAAAGAGGTAGGGAACTGAAAATTGGATAGAAAAGGTTGTTCCGGCTCCTGGGGTTGTCTCCAGACTGAGTTGTCCCCCCAACTGGGCGACCTGATTGGTAATCACATCCATCCCGACGCCGCGCCCCGAGAGGTCACTCACCTGAGTCTCTGAACTAAAGCCGGGTTGGCAAATCACAGCTAATAAGTCATCGGACGATTGAATCTGGGTGAGGGGTAATCCCAACTGTTCGGCCCGGTTTTGAATGGCCTGAGTCGTGATTCCTCTGCCATTATCGCTGAGAGACAAGAGGAAGATATCTCCCCGACGCTTTAGGGTGAGGGTCAACGTCCCCTTTTCTGATTTGCCTTGAGATATTCGCTGATCTCGGGATTCCAGCCCATGATCATACGCATTACGGATCAGGTGTAACAGGACAGGCTCTAGACTCCGAGCGGTATTGACATCTAACTCAAGCTGCTCACCCTGAATGACGAATTGAGCCGGTTTACCATAGCGCGTGATTAAATCTCGAAGAATTGCTCTCGCTCGGAACCCTAAATTTTGAAACGGAACGAGTCGACTATCTTCAACCACACCTTGCAATCTGAGAAGATTGCGGCCTAGATCTTGCAGACTTGTTGCCGTTTGCTGGGAAACCTTTTCGGCCTCTGCCCCAACTTCTGACAGGCGTAAACTGCTCTCTAGCAGGCGATTAATTGCCGTATAACCTTGTCGATAACGTTCTGGGGTTGGCCCTTGCGGCGTATTTCTGAGGTGATCTAACAAAGCGTAGTCATCTTGGATCTGTCGCAAGCGAGTGATATATTGCTCACCTTCCCGAGCTAGGTTAACCAACTGTGCAATTTGCTTCTGCAAGGTTTGATGAAAATTCTGAGTTGCCCGAGCTGAGAGTAGGGTGTCAACCAGATATTGGGCAGATTGATCGAGTCTCTCCAGCGGCACTGGGATTTGCACCGGTTTGAGCGTGTCTTTAGACATCTCTAGCTGGAGAGCAGTCCCATTGCTAGCAGTCCCATTGTTAGGGGTTTTAGGGGGGAGTTCCTCAGTCGGCAGTTCTTCAGAGGCGTTTAGCTCTTCGAAAAATTCTTTATCCTCAGCCCAACTCACTGGGGTATCTGTTGCCACTTCAGCGAAGTTTAGTTCTTCTGGAAAGGCTTCGACCGGTTCAAAATCAGGAACAGTCTCCCAACTCATCGGGGTATCTGTTGCCACTTCAGCGAAGTTTAGTTCTTCTGGAAAAGCTTCGGCAGGCTCAAAATCGGGCGCTACTCGTGAATCGGCCAGAACGTCTTGGGAAACTTCCGTGTCCAAGGCAACGGCATCGGGTTGCAAGACGTTGGGGGGTACACTTTCAGCGAAGTTCAGCTCTTCTGGAAGGGTAAGGGCATCGGGTTCCAAGAAATCGGGGGGCTCACTTTCAGCGAAGCTCAGCTCTTCTGGAACACGTTTGGCAGCTGCCATCAAATCAGGGGGGGCATGATCAGCAACCGTCAATTTAAAGGGAACCGCTTCTCCCCCTCGTTTGGCACAGTCCTTAAATGCTTGGGCTAGAAGTGGCCATTGGGA
>JBCBZT010000129.1:0-2785 GCA_039815185.1 Cyanobacteria bacterium P01_A01_bin.123
AACAGTGGAAAGCCAAACGGGTGCAATACAGTCGAAAACGATGACTGAATCCACCATGGATGGTACGCCAATGCAACCCCAGGCAACCATCCAGCGGAAGGGTTTATATGATCTAATGATGGGGCGGGGTTCGGGAAAATTTGTAAGCAGCAAATATAAATCTGCACAAAACAACAAACCCAAAAAACAAACCTCAAAGCAAGCAGATGAAGAAGCAAAACCAAACATTAGCCAGACTGTAGATAAAGGGCAAGCAGTGGCTCTCATTAAAGCCACTCCTGACTCTGGAGAAGAATACCTCACATTTGCAGAAGCCTTAAAAAGACTGAAGAAGTCAGGAGGGTTTAATGCTGGCTGGGTGGAGTTAGTTTTGAGAGAGATGGGGGGAATTGCTGCCCCGAATAATAGAGAAAAGCAAATTCGAGCCGTCATGCGTGAAAAACGCAAGGGAGATATCCCAAACGAATTTGAGGATTGGCGCAGCTTTAAGAAAACGGTAAAAAAGGAAGGAAAGCTAGTTAAGATAGCGCATAAAAGTTACCTTCAGACAGGTGGTCCATCTGCTGGGAGCGATTTCCGCCAGCGGTTACTGTCTGGTGGGCTTGACCTAAGGGATGTTCAAAATACTAGCCCAGAGTTGAAAGAAAGAATAAACATAGAGTCACCTAGCAGTACTACTGAAATAGGGGGTATGTCGACAATTATAGATAGGGAGCGTGACAAACAATCTAACCCAACTCTGGCCAAGGCTGCTTGGCAAGACTTGCTTTCAATCGCTATTTATACACGGGGAGGCTTTGACGGTGGTAACACTCCGTTTGTCGTAATGAATGGGTTACTTCGTAATCTAGATCCCCAAACAGCCTACGACGATAAATTTAAAAATGATGATAAAAGGCTAGGTATATATGAACCCTACATCATGGGAATATCCTCAGGTCTCAACAATCTTCCACCTTATAAAGGCAGATGCTTCAGGGGAGGCGATCCGCCAATTGACATTAGGAATAAGAAGTATAAGCCTGGGAAGAAAGTGAAGGAGCCAGGTTTTAGCAGTGCATCATTGAACATTAGAATAACGGAGTCATTTCCTGGAAGTACCTTTTATGTTATCGATGCTGCTGGAGGAGGGGCCTATATCTCACCCGTTTCTGAGAAAGGAGTAGGAGAGGTTGAGGTATTGTTCCCCCATAACAGTGAATTCGAAGTTCTGGGCGTTTACGGGTTCGACTCCAACTTTGAAGCTAGAAGTTGTGGCCACCGATTTTTCCAAGGCACATCGGCAAGTGACTTGGAAAAGAGAAAACCTGATCAATTTGACAAAATCTACACGGGAGATGAGGTCTCTGAAGCCCCGGTAATGCTAGTTCACATGAAGGAAATTCCAACAGAGAAACAGGCTGAACGGGCAAACCAATACCAAGAAGACAATGGCGCGAGCACTGACTCATACTACGATCCTATCTTAGAAAAGCATCGCCATTTATTAGGCGATTCGCTCCAAGGCGATAACAGGCCGCCATCGACCTTTGGGAATGAGAAGAGCGACGAAATTTTGGCCTTAATTGAAGAGTACAAAGCACAACTACTGGCCCAGGGAATAACCTTCGATGATGATGATGATGATGATGTAGATTCTAATTATGACGAAGAAGATATGCTGACCAGAACAAGGCATAACCCAGCCACGAGTCGATCAGGTCGATAGCCCAACAGCTCTCCAAAGAAATTAATTGAGACTAGCAATAATTGATTCAACGGCAAGGGATATTAACAACTGCTCAAACCATTTATGGATAGAGATAGTGCGTTGCCCAAGCCCCCAATCAGCAAATAAACCGGATTGAACGAGGCTGAGGGCTCTCACCTGCAACCGCAACAACCTGTTAAGGGGCAATATGTCTAAAACCCTACAACAATGTGCTCAAAGTCCGACTAAAAGAGGGTGGTCACAAAAGTGAGGGATGTGAGAGCCTAGTAACCCTAGGGATGACTCAACCATTGCATCGTCATCGATAAGATTTGAAACTGCTGGGCCATGCGGATGTTTGCGTGACCCACCCGTCTTTTGAGGAGCTTGGTCACAGTAGCCCACTCGCAGGCAAGAGAAAAAGCCATGGTCTATCAACGGAAGAAGCGCTCTTACGAACCGGAGCCCCAGCAGCATGTACCGCAGCCCCAACCAAGTCTGTTCACCTCACCCGATTTAGAGACCGATGAGGCCGACACTGTGTATGCCCCGAATGGGCCTACAGCAGCCCCCAACTGGGACGCAGTGCAGCGACAGATCGATAACCCAGTCTTTGACTTTGGCAAGATTTCGATATTGCCACCGGATAGCGCTGTCCAGCGCCAGCCAGTGGACCCTTCAACGTTGTCCAAGCAGGAAAGGTTCAGGCAAAGGGTCTTTAGCGTCCAGCGAGATGCTGAGACATTGAGTGGGCCACTGCCTCAACCGTTGATGCCCGTTGCCCCGGTTCAGCGAGACGCTGAGGCATCGACGATGCGGACTGGCGCGATGAGTCCCTTGTCCCAGGGGATGAGTGCCAGACATCAGCGTGATCAGGCGGCATCACCACTGTCGATGGCACAACCCTTACTCCAGCTGCGCCCCCTCAGCATGCAACTGCCCATTCAACGGGATGTGCTCGCTGGAGAGAACGCAATGCCCCAAACGGCGGGCAATGCTGGCGAGCAGTCTGTGAATCTAACCCCCAAGGGCAGTGGTCGCCCGCTACCAAAGCAGGTGAGCGACAACTTTGTGCACTCGGGTTATCCCGAAGTG
>JBCBZT010000095.1:0-17338 GCA_039815185.1 Cyanobacteria bacterium P01_A01_bin.123
GAGTCGCTCAAAGAAGCCTCCTACCCTCCGTCAAGCCATGCTTTGGATTGCCCAATTAGGCGGATTTCTAGCTCGCAAAGGTGATGGAGAACCAGGCTTGAAAACGCTATGGCGAGGGCTCACTAAGCTCCATACTTTGATAGAAGGAGCCCAACTAGCCGCTGAAACCTAACCTGTAAAAGTCTTTGAGCAACTTATGCGTAAGGGACAGCCTTGTGAAGGGGAGGTGCCGTAGGCAGAGGGGTATTCATCTGTAGCCAGAAATTTGCGATTGGGTATTGGGCGGTAGCTGCGAGCCCAATTGCTTATGCATAGTGAATTTTTCCCCGGCGAAGGAACCTTAGAATGGGTGGATTCCTTGCAAGATAAGGCTTTGCTCCCCTTCTCCCAGATTTGGGAGAAGGGGTTGGGGGATGAGGGCCTTCGGGGTGTTATTTGGTTACAAACGCCTTACCCCAAATCTAGCTCCGCCTTCATCAAACCATCCCCCATCGGCTTCAACGTAAAGCCCACTTTCTGAAACACATGGCGCATGGCACCATTCTCCATCAGCACCTCAGCCGTAATCCGCTGCAAGCCCTCACCGCGAGCAATTCCAATCAGCCGCTCTAGCAATTCGGTTCCTAACCCAAGCCGCTGGGCCGGATCAGCCACCAACATGGCAAACTCGGCTTCATTCGTATCGTGTAATTTACTCAGCCTGCCCACCGCCAAAATCTCACGGTGCCCCGTCTCAGGGTTGTCATAATCAGCCACGAGTGCCATTTCACAGTCATAGTCAATAAAGCAAATCCGGGTGAGCCGCTCATGGGCGGTGCGGTGGCTGAGCTTCATCAGGTGAAAGTAGCGGAGGTAAACGCTTTGCTCAGACAGGGTCTGGTGAAACTGAACAATCAGCGGTTCATCTTCGGGCTGAATCGGGCGGATGGTGACCGTGCGCCCGTCTTTGGCGATCCAGTCAGCCACATACTGGGTGGGATAAGAACGAATCGCAGGCTTAGGAATCTGGTCTAAATCGACTTCAGCGCTGTAAAGGACAACGCGGGCATCCAAGGCTTGCAGATGCCGGGTACCCGGAGCATCAACCGGAGATACCAACAAAGGATTGATGTCGATCTCTTGGATCTCGGGATGCTCAACCACCAGCTGGCTAAAGCGCACCAATATCTGCTCTAGCTGATGCAGATCAATGGCGGATCGACCCCGGGTACCTTGCAGGGCCGTATAGATCCGCGTCCGCTCCATTAGCCGTCGGGCCAAAGTCGTGGTGAGGGGGGGCAGCGCGATCGCGCTATCACGCATCACCTCAACCATTTGGCCCCCGGTCCCAAACAGCAACACGGGGCCAAATTGGGCATCAATGCTGCTGCCCAAGATCAGTTCGTAGCCGTCATCTCGGTTGATCATCGGCTGCACCGTCACCCCGTTGAAATGCTCAGCGCCCGCTTTAGCGGTGACTGCCGCTTCAATATCGGCATAGGCTTGCTCAACGGTGGTCGGGTGGTTCAGATTGAGCTTGACGCCGCCAACATCTGTTTTATGGGTAATCGTTTCAGACAATAGTTTGAGCACCACCGGATAGCCCAAGCGCTCGGCGCAGTCAACGGCCTCGGCTGGACTGGTCGCTTTTAAGGTCTCCACAATCGGAATCCCATAGGCCGCTAACACCTGCTTAGACTCTTGCTCTGTGAGCAGCGTCCGCTCCTGCTGCCGAACCGATTGCAACAGATCATCCACCTGCGATCGCGCCGCGCCATGCCCATTGTCCTCAATGGCTGCAATTGGGGTTTCATATAACGCCCTGAGGTTGTAGCTATACCGCCACATGAAGTTAAACAACCGCGCTGCCGCATCGGGATAAGGATAGGTGGGAATGCTGGCCTCATTTAAAATCTCTTCACCCGCCATCGCCTCAGTGCCCCCCATCCAGCTCGCCAGAACGGGTTTATCACTCTTTTGGGCGTAGGCTTTGAGTTGTTCAGCCGTGCGAATCGGATCCGTCATCGCCTGCGGCGTCAAAATCACCAAGATGCCATCCCCATCGGGATCTTCAGCCGCAATTTCAAAGGCCTTGGTATAGCGCTCAGGATCGGCATCGCCCAAAATATCAACCGGATTGCTATGACTCCAGTGGGTCGGCAACACATGATTCAACGCTGCAATGGTGTCGGCATTCAACGTGGCCAACTGCCCCCCCGACGTGATTAGCGCATCGGTGGTCAGCACTCCGGGGCCACCCGCATTCGTCACAATTGTCAGCTTGGGGCCTTGGGGCAGGCGATCTTGCTTGGCTAACACTTCAGCCACATCAAACATTTCAGCGATCGTATCCACCCGCAGCACCCCGCAGCGCCGAAACGCAGCGTCTAACACGGCATCGCTACCCGCCAATGACCCCGTATGGGAAGCCGCCGCCTTGGCCGCCGCTTCCGTCCGTCCAGCTTTGATCACAATGATCGGTTTGGTCAAAGCCACTTCCCGCGCGGCGGAGAGAAACGAACGGGCATCGCCGATGCTTTCCATATAAATGACGATGCTGTGGGTGTGGGGATCATCGCCGAGATAATAGATTAAGTCGCCCCAATCCACATCCAGCATGGATCCAATGGAGACGAAAGCGCTGAAGCCCACACTTTCTCGAATGCTCCAGTCCAGCACGGCAGTGCAAATCGCCCCACTCTGGCTAATAAAGGCAACGTTACCGGGTTTCGCCATGGTTCCGGCGAAGGTGGCATTCAACCCATTACCCGGGCTCATCACCCCCAAGCAGTTAGGGCCAATCAGCCGCAGTTGGCTTTGGCGGAGTTGCGCCAAAATATCCTGCTCTAAAGCCAGTCCGGCTTCACCAATTTCTTTGAAGCCCGCAGAAATGACAATCGCTCCTTTTACCCCGGCTTCAATACACTCGCGAATAATGTCGGGCACTGTAGGGGCAGGGGTGACAATGATCACCAGCTCAACCACCTCTGGGATTGCTTTAATCGAGCTGTAGGCCTTGATGCCCAAAACACTGCTGCGTTTAGGGTTGACTGGAAAAAGCGTGCCCCCAAATGGATGACTAATTAGATTCCATAGCAGGGTCCGCCCAACACTGCCCGCACGATCGGTAGCCCCAATCACGGCAACGGTTTTGGGTCTAAAAATAGCCCTCAGGGGCTGATGCTCCGATCGCAAGATGTCATAAGCGGGATCGGGAATCAACGTTTGTAAATTGGTCATATTGAAACCTGCACCATAAACGCCGATAGACGTAAAACTTTAAACGCTAAAGGTCTGACGAACCCACGTCGGCATTGCCCTCTAGCTTTGAATTAATCAAGCGTAAACCCATCAAAATAAGACTGTCTGGCAAATAAACTGTGTCTACATCCAGATCCACAGTTTCTTCTTAAGCTAAAACTCCAGATTTCAAATCGGATGTGGTTTAGAACACAGCGTAAACGCATCAAAGCTTTGAAGCACACACCTCATTTATAGCCGGACTATCTATAGCTATAGCAAACAAAATGCTGACGACTGCACATTAGCCTTTGCAGCGTTTATTCGCTGGCCACCTTAAATTTAGACGAAGTCAAGCTGATTCAAACTCGATCAAACCTGAAGTGAAAATTAAGTTTGAAGATCACCGATAGACACCCGCAGACAACTCAGACAAACCAGACTAAAACAACTCAGACATTGCCTTAATGGCTCCCACAATTAACCCAAAAGATATCCATAAAGGATATCTATATAGCTTTATCTATAGACTAACAAAACTCAAAAGTATCGGGGATTACGCACTATCACAAATTGGCGTATTGGTTGCTACAGACCCATCTGATTTTCGCTTAAAGAAGCCCAAGTTATTTTTTTTTGTGAATCTGACGAGATGATTTTCTATCGCTACAAATAAACTAAGATTGTAGGTAGATAAGCAGATCTACTCAGCGCTAAACCTCTACTCACATAAGGTCTAGCCACATTCCATGGGATTCATCAAGGTTTTTGAGTTGATTTCTCAACCTACGATTGTGCTTAGATAGCAGCCTTGCCTCCAGTTACAGAAGAGAGGGATTTTTTACATATGGCGATCGCAACTGTTAACGCCCTAGAAGCATTGATTCAAAACGTTAAGGCGGCTCAAGCCGAATACGCTCACTTCACGCAAGAAACCGTTGATTACATTTTCAAAAAAGCCGCGCTCGCCGCTAATGCAGCCCGGATTCCCCTAGCTAAAGTTGCCGTTGAAGAAACGGGTATGGGCGTGGTTGAAGACAAGGTGATTAAGAACCACTTTGCCTCCGAGATTATCTACAACAAATACAAGCACGAAAAGACTTGTGGCGTCATAGAAGAAGATAAATCCTTTGGGATTCAACGGATTGCCGAACCCGTCGGCATTTTGGCGGGTATTGTCCCCACCACGAACCCCACCTCAACCGCGATTTTCAAAGCCTTAATTGCCTTGAAAACCCGCAACGCAATTATTTTTTCACCCCACCCTAGGGCCAAGCGCTGCACGATTCAAGCCGCCCGTGTGGTGCTAGAAGCCGCTGTCGCGGCGGGCGCTCCAGAAAACATCATTGGCTGGATCGATGAACCGTCTGTGGAACTCTCCCAAGCCTTGATGCAACACCCCGATATCAACTTGATTTTGGCCACGGGTGGGCCCTCGATGGTGAAAGCCGCTTACTCGTCGGGTCACCCCTCCCTGGGGGTCGGCTCAGGCAATACCCCAGCCGTGATTGACACCACTGCCGATATCAAAACGGCGGTTTCCTCTATTCTGCTCAGTAAGACCTTTGACAACGGCATGATCTGCGCCAGCGAACAGTCTGTGATTGTGCTGGATGAGGTTTACGAGGCAGTACATGAAGAATTCAAGGCTCGGGGAGCCTATTTCTTAACCGAGGGCGATCGCGCCCATTTGAGCCCCAAACTTTTAGTCAATGGTCGTTTGAATGCCGAAATCGTCGGGCAACCCGTGACCAGGCTGTCAGAGATTGCAGACATCTCTGTGCCTGACAATACGCGCGTGTTAATCGGTGAAGTCAGCGATATCAATCACGATGAACCCTTCGCTTACGAGAAGCTGACCCCAGTCCTGGCCATGTATCACGCCAGTGACTTTGAGGATGCGGTGGATAAAGCCAAGCAGCTCGTTTGCTTCGGGGGCCGGGGGCACACCGCCGTGCTCTATACCGATCCGGCCAACATCGAACACATCCGCAACTTTGAAGACAGCGTAGAAACGGCCCGCGTGTTGATTAACACCCCGTCTTCCCAGGGGGCCATTGGCGACCTTTACAATTTCCGCTTAGATCCCTCTTTGACCCTAGGTTGCGGGACGTGGGGCGGTAACTCCGTCAGTGAAAACGTTGATCCCCATCACTTACTCAACATCAAAACGGTGGCGGAGCGCCGCGAAAACATGCTCTGGTTCCGAGTGCCGCCCAAGGTGTATTTCAAGTACGGGGCGCTACCCGTCGCCCTGCAAGAACTGGCCGGTCGCCAACGGGCCTTAATCGTGACCGACAAGCCCCTCTACAACCTGGGCATGACCGCCAGCCTAGAAGATGCCCTCAAACAGATCGGTCTCACTTACGACATCTTCTACGATGTGGAACCCGATCCTTCTCTAGAGACGGTTCAGCGGGGGCTGGCGCTGATGAACTCGTTCAACCCAGACGTAATTATTGCCATCGGCGGCGGGTCGCCCATGGATGCGGCCAAAGTCATGTGGTTGATGTATGAGCACCCCGACATTGAGTTTGAAGGGCTAGCCATGCGATTCATGGACATCCGCAAGCGAGTCTATGAATTGCCACCCTTAGGGGAAAAGGCGATTATGGTGGCCATTCCCACCACCTCCGGCACGGGCTCAGAAGTCACCCCCTTTGCAGTGGTGACCGATCAGCGGGTGGGGGTGAAATATCCCTTAGCAGACTACGCCCTCACCCCCACCATGGCAATTGTCGATCCCGCTTTAGTGCTGAACTTGCCGAAGCGGCTGACGGCCTACGGCGGCATTGATGCCCTCACCCATGCCCTCGAAGCCTACGCGTCTGTGATGGCCTCTGAATTCACCAATGGCATGGCTCTCGAAGCGATTCAACTGTTGTTTGAATATCTGCCCAGGGCTTATCGCCACGGGGCCCACGATCCCGAGGCTCGGGAAAAGGTTCACTATGCCTCCACCATTGCGGGCATGGCCTTTGCTAACAGTTTCCTCGGCATTTGCCATTCCATGGCCCACCAGCTTGGCGGTACCTTCCACATTCCCCACGGTCTGGCGAATGCGTTGATGATTTCCCACGTGATTCGCTACAACGCCACCGATGCGCCGTTCAAACAGGCGACCTTCTCCCAATACAAATATCCCAATGCCAAGTGGCGTTACGCCCGGGTTGCAGAATTCCTAGGACTCGCAGGCATCAACGAAGGGGATAAGGTCAACGCCTTAATTGCAGCTGTAGAAGATCTGAAGCGGCAGTTGGATATTCCAATCTCGATCCGCGACGCCATGTCGGGCACCGAGGTAGATTTCTTCACCAAGCTAGATCTAGTGGCCGATCAGGCGTTTGACGATCAGTGTACGGTGGCAAACCCCCGCTATCCGCTAATTAGCGATCTGAAGCAACTGCTCGTCGATGCTTATCGTGGGGTATCACCGCTCACCCATATCGATCAGGTTCCCACAGCCGCATCAGAATCAGAACTTCAGCCAATCGGCTAACGCGTTTTCAGTGCGGTGCAGCGGTTGCTACCCTGCACCGCGACATCGCCTCAACCCGCAGCATGAAAGTTTCATTTGGTTACGCCATCCCGTTACGCCACATCAATTCCACAACGAGGTAATTCTATGGTCACGACCCCAATTCGCAACACCAATCAATCAACCACCCCTGTTAATCAAGACGTCTGGCAGGGTTTCTCGCCCGGTGCTTGGCAAGCTGAGATTAACGTGCGGGACTTTATTCAGCGCAACTATGCCCCCTACACGGGTGATGACACCTTCTTAGCTGGGGCAACGGAACGAACCCAGGCGCTGTGGGCTCAGGTCAGCGATCTGATGGTCCAAGAGCGATCGCAAGGCATTCTCGATGCAGACACCCAAGTCCCCACGGGGATTACAGCCCACGCTCCGGGCTATATCGACGCCTCCCTAGAGCAAATTGTGGGCCTGCAAACCGATAAGCCCTTGAAGCGGGCGATTATGCCCCTGGGAGGAATTCGGGTCGTCCGCAAGTCTCTGGAAGCTTACGGCTACGAGCTAGATGCAGGCACTCACGAAATTTTCACCAAGTACCGCAAGACCCATAATGACGGCGTGTTTGATGCCTATACCCAAGAAATGAGGCTGGCGCGGCACTCTGGCATCATTACCGGCCTCCCCGACGCCTATGGTCGCGGGCGGATTATTGGTGACTACCGGCGGGTCGCGCTGTACGGCATCGACCGTCTGATTGCCGATAAACGCGACCAACTCACTTCCTTAGAAGTCGATGCGATCATCGAAACCGTTATCCAACAGCGGGAAGAAATCAACGAGCAAATTCGCGCCCTGGATGAACTCAAAGCGATGGCCACGAACTACGGCTTTGACATCAGCCGTCCGGCATTGACAGCCCAAGAGGCGATCCAGTGGACCTATTTTGGCTACCTAGGCGCTGTAAAAGAGCAAAATGGCGCGGCGATGTCGCTTGGGCGAATTTCCACCTTCCTAGATATCTACATTGAACGGGATTTGGCTAACGGCACACTGAGCGAAGGGGATGCCCAAGAGCTGATTGACCACTTGGTGATGAAGCTGCGGATGGTGCGTTTTTTGCGCGCCCCTGAATATAACCAACTGTTCTCAGGCGATCCCGTGTGGGTGACCGAGTGCATTGGCGGCATGGGTGAAAACGGCCAGCCATTGGTAACGAAAAGCAGCTTCCGGATGCTGCAAACCCTCTACAACCTCGGCCCTGCACCGGAGCCTAACCTAACTGTGCTGTGGTCTGAGCAGTTGCCCCTAGACTTCAAGCGCTTCTGTACCAAAACGTCCATCGACACCAGCTCGATTCAGTATGAAAACGACGACCTGATGCGGCCTTTGTACGGCGATGACTACGGGATTGCTTGCTGTGTCTCGGCCATGCGGATTGGGAAGCAGATGCAGTTCTTCGGGGCGCGGGTGAATTTGGCCAAGGCCCTACTGTACGCCATCAACGGCGGCAAAGATGAGAAATCGGGTAAACAAGTTGGCCCGACCCTCGACCCCATCACCGCAGAAGTGCTGACGTACGACGAAGTTGCTGATAAATTCAACCAGATGCTGGCGTGGTTGGCGAAGACCTACGTCAACACCCTCAACGTCATTCACTACATGCACGATAAGTACTGCTATGAGCGGATAGAGATGGCGCTGCACGATCGCGATGTTTATCGCACCATGGCCTGCGGCATTGCCGGGTTATCCGTGGTGGGAGATGCGCTCTCGGCGATTAAGTACGCTCGGGTTAAGGTGCTGCGCAATGACGACGGTCTCGCGGTTGATTATGAGATTGACGGCGACTATCCCAAGTTTGGCAACAACGACGATCGCGTCGACAGCATCACGTCTGGGTTGGTTGAGCAGTTTATGAACTTGGTGCGACAAAACCCAACTTACCGAAACGCCGTGCCAACGCAGTCAATTTTGACAATTACCTCTAACGTGGTTTACGGCAAGAAAACCGGCAGCACCCCCGATGGCCGCAAGGCGGGTGAACCCTTTGCCCCAGGGGCCAACCCAATGCACGGGCGGGATACAAAAGGCGCGATCGCGGCCTGTGCTTCCGTCGCCAAACTGCCCTACGAGCACGCTCAGGACGGCATCTCCTACACCTTCTCAATCGTGCCCCAAGCCCTCGGCAAAACCGATGAAGCCCAGGTGCACAACCTCATTGGCGTGCTGGATGCCTATTTCCACGACACCGGGCACCACATCAACATCAATGTGCTCAACCGTGAGACCTTGCTAGACGCCATGGATCACCCCGAGAAATATCCCCAACTCACCATTCGGGTCTCGGGCTATGCGGTGAACTTTATCAAACTCACCCGCGAGCAACAGCTCGACGTGATCAACCGCACATTCCACGAACGGATCTAATCTGAAACGGTTCGGGCGTGGCAGCGCCACGTCCGAACCAATCGATACTTAATTGTTTGCAAGGAGGATTCAGCTAGAAAAGGATCGGGTTGCCACAAAAGGTTTCCCAAAACCGTCCCTGCCGTTGCTCGTAAATGATATGACTGCCCATCCGCTGACCCACCATCCACCCCTACCTGATCTCCATTCCTCTCACAAAGGTCGCATTCACTCCATCGAAACCTGCGGCACGGTGGACGGGCCAGGCATTCGCTATGTGATTTTTACCCAGGGTTGTTTGCTGCGCTGTCAGTATTGCCATAACCCCGACACCCGTGATCCCCTCGGCGGTAGAGAGGTGACGGTGGATGAGCTGATTGACGACATCAAAACCTATCGGTCTTACCTCAACTTTTCAGACGGCGGCATCACGATTACAGGGGGCGAACCGTTACTCCAACCTGAATTCGTCCGAGAGATTTTTCGCCGCTGCCAAGCACTGGGTATCCATACGGCGCTAGACACCTCTGGCTTCCCCGATTTTGAAGCGTCTAAACCCGTCCTCGACCATGTAGACCTCGTTCTGCTCGACATCAAATCGTTTGATCCGGCAATCTACCATCAGGTGACTAACGTTGCCATCGAGCCAACGCTCCACTTCGCCCGCTACTTGAGTGAAATCCAGCAGCCAACCTGGATTCGCTTTGTGCTGGTGCCGGGCTTGACCGATGACCGTGATAATGTCGAGGGCTTGGCCCAGTTCGTTTCAACTCTGAATGGCGTTGAGAAAGTAGAAGTTCTCCCGTTCCATCAGATGGGTGCCTACAAATGGAAAGAACTTGGCCTGCCCTATTTATTAGAAAACACAAATCCACCCACATCAGCGCAGATTGAGGCAGTTAAACGCACGTTTAGCAGTTATGGGTTACTTGTTGAGTAAATCAACAAACTTAGAGATATTTACTAACCCCCAACACCCTAGATTATGTCTTCCTTTTTAATCAGAGGTCGAGATCATCTTAAGGGATAATTCGTCTATTCTACAGCCTTAATCTCTGCGACTGTATTGGACAATATCTTTTCATATCAAGACTTGTAGATTCTTCTTGACTTTCTCGCATTAGGCTTTTTTGACCAAATAAAAGTCACGATTGCCGTGTTAAGGCATAGAGATTTTATTGAGCGTCTTGTTACTTTTTGGACAACAAAGTAGTGTTCACACTGGACAGTTTTATGCCGCGGTAATTGAGATTCTATTTTTGCTGTAATCCTTCTCTGTTGATGAGTAGCAGCCTGGGTAGGAGATAGGTCAATAAGTGCCTTCTCGACCTATGCAGAATCGTCCTTTTATTTATGAAATACTATGTTCAAAACTATTGCGGGTACAGCTGCCGTACTGACGTCACTGATTGCTGTAACAGCGGAGTCTGCGGTTGCGGTCACCTTTCGGCTGCAGGACGCTACGATTAGCGATATCAACGATGCCTTTGATGCGGGGGCGTTAACGTCCGAGCAGTTAGTAGAGCTTTATCTCAACCGGATTGACGCCTATGATGACGCGGGGCCAGCCATTAACGCCGTCATCACGACCAATCCGGATGCCTTAGATATTGCGAGAGCCCTCGATTTAGAGCGCCAAACCAGTGGCCCCCGTAGCCCGTTGCACGGTATTCCCATCCTCTTCAAAGACAACCACGACACCTTCGATATCCCCACGACGGGTGGCTCAGATGCCCTAGTCGGCTCTGTGCCAACGGATGATGCGTTTGTCGTAGACCTGCTCCGAGATGCGGGGGCAATTATCTTTGGCAAAACCGAGATGGATGAATTGGCCATTTCCGGTTCGGGCTATAGCTCCCTTGGTGGCCAGACCTTCAATCCCTACAATTTGCTGCGTCAATCGGGGGGCTCTAGCGGGGGGACAGGTGCCGCGATCGCTTCTAGCTTTGCCACCCTAGGCACTGGGAGCGACACGGGCGGCTCAATTCGCACCCCCTGCTCTTTTCAGGGGCTGGTTTGTGTGCGATCTACCCGTGGCTTAGTCAGCCTCGATGGCATCATTCCCTTTGTGTTGTCGAGGGACATGATTGGCCCAATGGCCCGTTCGGTCGAAGATGCCGCGATCGCGCTGGGGGTGATGGCAGAATTTGACCCCAACAATCCTGGGATTCAAACGCCGATCGAGGCCCCCCCCGTTGAGCTCGATAAGTTCTATGACGACTACACCCAGTTTTTAGATGCCGACGCGCTTGATGGGGCTCGGTTAGGATTGGTCACCAACTATTTGGGTGAAGAAAACGGGGTTGACCCAGAAGTGACGGGCTTGGTCGAAGACGCCCTTGACGTGATGAAAGGATTGGGAGCAGAGATCGTTGAAATTTCGTTTGAAGACGATTTCTTAGCCACGTTGAGTAGTGTTTACGGCACCGCGATCGCCGTTGAGCAAGAAATTTATTTAGAAGAATACCTGGCGACCTTAGCGCCAGAATATCCCAAGACCTTAGAAGAACTCATTGAAGTTTTAGAGTCCCCTGAGATTGCCGATTCTGAGACGCCATCTATCATTACAGGCACATTGGAATTTGCCGTTGCCGAAGGCGACACAGAGGAAGCCGATTATCTTGAAGTTGCTGACGTGATTGCGCCTTTTCTACGTAATACTTTGACCGACCGGCTGGATTCTCTTGATCTAGATTCGTTCCTGTTTCCGACCATTGATACCTTTGCCCGCCCAGCTATTGGCATCGACGATCCGACCTTTGTCAATCCCCCTGGCAATCCGCCCGCTCGACAAGTCTTATTCGCCAGCTCTACCGGCCTGCCAGATGTCACGGTTCCTGCAGGGTTTGGTTCTCAGGATTTGCCTGTAACCTTATCGTTCACGGGGCGGCCCTACAGCGAATCTACACTGTTGGGCTTAGCTTATGCTTTTGAGCAAGCGACCCTGCTCCGCCAGTCGCCAGCCTTAACCCCGGCACTAGAGGGGGAAGAATTTGACTATACGCCTATCCCAGAGCCAGACTTTGGCATTGTCTTAGTTGGCATGGGTGGCGTTTTGTTGGGGTACAAAGTTCTGAAGCGCAAACGCAGCCAAGTGTCTGCTTTGTAACTCTATAGTGCCAGTATCGCCAAAGCTGACGTCCTTGGCGATCGCGACCTTAATCTACAAGCAAAGAGACAAAATGCTTATGTGATAACTAGCTGGGCATTGGACTCAGCCTCTAAATATCTAGTGCAAACGAGATAGCTTGTTTGATTTGCTCCATCGTCTCACGAGGTAAATTGCCTAGCTTACGTTCAAGCCTAACTCGTGGAATAGAACCTATTCCTAACTTCACCAGGTTTCGGGTTCATCGAGCAAAGTTAGGACTTCCTGCTCCACTGCTCGGGAACGTAATACATCCAAGGAGTCTTGGTCTGCAAGATCGATAATGTCTTGAATGAGCTGCCGAACCTCTTCAACGGTATCAGGTTGCCACTCTTGAAATTTGAGATTTAACTTCTGAGCAAGAGCATCCATAGGTATGTCTGCGATGGTTAGCCTCATGTTAGCATCGCCAATATTCTCTAGTAATTCCAAGTACGGGCTACACTTCGCTGTAGTCAGTTACATCCACTTAGGATAAATCCCCATCCTCTGCATCGCCGATGGATCTCTTTGATCAACATCGTCAAACTTTACTTGAAAAAGAAGCTCCCCTTGCCGCTCGTATGCGTCCCCGCACGCTGGACGAGTTTGTCGGGCAAGGCGCAATTGTTGGGCCAGGGCGACTGCTGAGGCGGGCAATCGAGGCTGATCAACTGTCGTCGCTGATTTTTTATGGGCCTCCAGGAACGGGTAAAACGACGCTGGCGCGGGTAATTGCCAATACGACTCGTGCCCACTTCATCGCGATTAATGCAGTCCTGGCCGGGGTGAAAGACATCCGTGAGGCGATCGCGTCGGCGCAAGACCGCCGGGGACAATTTGGTCAGCGCACTATCCTATTCGTTGATGAAGTCCATCGGTTTAATAAGGCCCAGCAAGATGCTCTGCTGCCCTGGGTGGAAAATGGCACCGTAATTCTGATTGGGGCCACCACCGAAAATCCTTACTTTGAGGTGAACAAAGCCCTGGTCAGTCGCTCGCGGGTGTTTCAGCTCAAGCCCTTAGAAGATGACGATTTACGGGCGATCGCGCACCAAGCCCTCACCGATCCAGAACGGGGCTATGGCGATCACGTTGTGTCCATTTTGCCCGACGCCCTTGACCATCTGGTGAACGTGGCCAACGGGGATGCTCGGGGGCTGCTCAATGCCTTGGAACTGGCGGTGGAAACCACGCCCGTAGATGACTCCGGCGCGATCGCGATTACCCTCACCGTCGCGGAAGAATCGATTCAGCAGCGGGCCGTCCTCTACGACAAAGAAGGAGATGCCCACTTCGACACCATCAGCGCTTTTATCAAAAGCATTCGCGGCTCTGATCCAGATGCGGCCCTGTACTGGTTAGCCCGGATGCTCTATGCCGGAGAAAATCCCCGCTTTATTTTTCGGCGGTTGGTGATTTTAGCCAGCGAAGATGTGGGATTGGCCGACCCCCACGCGGTCACCGTGGCCACCAGTTGCGCCGAATCATTTGATCGAGTGGGCATGCCCGAGGGTCGCTATCCCCTAGCCCAGGCCACCCTGTATTTGGCAACCGCCCCCAAATCCAACAGCGTCATGGCCTTTTTCGATGCCCTGGCAGCGGTCGAACAAGAACGGGAAGCCGACGTGCCCAATCCGATGAAAGACGGCAACCGCGACAAAAAAGGCTTTGGCCACGGGGCAGGCTATCTCTATCCCCACGCTTACCGCGATCATTGGGTGGCTCAGCAATATTTACCCACTGCCCTGCAAGGCCAGGTATTTTATCAGCCCTCTGACCAGGGCTATGAAGACAGCATTCGTGTGCAGGTCGCCCGTCGCCGGGAAGCTCAACTGGCAGCCATTTTAGAGGGGGGCGGTGCCTTGCCAGAAGGGCTCACCTCTAGTCCTGACAATCCGGGGCAAGAGCGCTGGCTCCAAAGGGCACTGGGGCAAGCTGGAACGCAGTTGGCGTACGGACGCGATCGCTTATTTGCCACCCTCCAACCCCAACGGCACCACGTCATCTTAGATGTCAACGCGGGCAGTGGTTTGCTCACCTGGGAAGCCCTGCGCCAGGTGCCCGAAGGCGGTGTTTATGCTGCGGTTCACCGTCCCCAAGATGCGGCTGCGCTGGTGGAACAAGCGGCCCAATTGCCGGAACTCAATCGACCGATCGTGATGCAGGCCGACCTTAACCAGTTGGATCAAGCCCTGGAGCAGCAGGCCAAAGGTGTTCGCTTTGACTGGATTATTGGTCGCAATGCGTTAACTCAAGTGGTTGACAAAGCCACAGTCCTCCAGCAGTGGATAAACTGGTTGCAGCCCACAGGCGCGATCGCCCTAGTTGAATCTATCCCCCGTCAAGCCCAACGCCTCTACCAGTTACTCAATCCCGATGCTTTGCCAGCAGCGCTTTACCAAACCGTGGTCATCGCCGAAGAGAGCATCTACCAAGATCCCAATAACCCAATGGTCAACTGGGATGCCGCAGATTTAAAGACCGCCTTTGAAACTGCCGGACTCACCGTTCAACTCACCGTCGAAACACCCCAAACGGAGGTGCTGATTACGCCACGATTGTTTAACCACTGGTTCAGTGCTAGTGGTTCTGGTAAGAAACTGACGTATCGCGATCGCCTCTCGGCCTATCTCAATGAAACTGACTTGAAAACCGTTGAAACCACTTTCAAACGTTATTTATTGAATCAAACCGTCTTGTGGCAAAGTCAAATTGCGTTTATCAGGGGCGATCGCAATGAGACAAAGAGTATTTAAGGGTCTAACCCAGAAGCGGAGGGATGATTATACTGAAACTTTCTACCTAATTCCCCATATAGGGATCTTAGGCAGACATCATTCCACCTATTTACCCCTAGAAGGATCTTAGGCTGAAATATTTCCACCTAAGATCCCGTATCAGGATCTTAGGTGGAAAAGTCCTCTCTAATAACAAGTTAGATGAAATAGTGTAGTAAAACAAATATCGCTCACTGTTACTAGCTGAATCGTTTCATTGTGAGTTCACGATAAGTGCTTGGTGAACAGTTATAAATTCTGCGAAAAGCTTTGTTAAAACTTGTATGAGAGGCAAAACCAACAATTTCGCTAATGCTTTTGATAGACTGATTTGTCTTACACAGTTGGCGTGCTGCTTCTGACAATCGCCATCGTAGTACATACTCATGAGGAGGTACAGATAGATAAGTACTAAAGATGCGCTTGAAGGTTGCAATTGACATACCTGATTGATCTGCAAGTGCTTGAATCGTCCAAACTTTTTCAGGTGATGAATGAAATGCGGCTAGCGATCTCGCTAGGTTCGGTTCACGTATTGCGGCGAAGATTCCAAAAGATGACGAGTTTTGAGTCCCAAAACCACGCAATACTTCCAGGAATAAAATTTCGGCATAGCGCTGAATAATAGCTGAAGTACCTGGACGCTCATCTTTTAGTTCACCCACGATCAGCTCGATCAGCTGGGTAAAGCGTGGATTCAGTAAATTTTGCTCAAATACCGTCACGGCCTTAAATGCAGGTGTCAAGATAGGGGCCAAAGCCATGTCAATTGTGAACGTACCGCAAATCATTCGACACGTGGACCCGGAACCACCTTCATATAGTTTCCAGCCTAGCCCGATTTTTACGGTCTTCTGCTCCATTGTCGCTAAAGACTCAGAGAAAGCTGTCTTCCCTGATCTCAGCTTAAAGGGGATGTGCGGTGCAACTATTGCAAGTGCACCTGCTGACAATAGAAAATCATTCCCCTGTTGCAATCTGCTTTGCTCTGTCAGTAAAGCTTCTCCCTCTACGAGAATGTGATAAGCAAAACCATCTATCTCTGTAAATTCCACCCCCCAGGGTGCAGAAGCCGTTACCCCGACCACCATTGCTGCAGTGGGTTGAATGTTATTAAGTAAGGCTTTCAGAAGCATCTGCATATTTGAGCTATATGGATAATATTTTGAGCTAATCTCGCTATGAACTAACCATAGCTGGATGTTAGCTTGAGCCACAAGAACTCAAATATCGAGAATACACATAATGAAAACCACTATTGGAGTTTTAGGCGCTACGGGCCGTGTTGGAGGAACAGCTGCTCGCACTTTGATTTCTAAGGGCATCTATCCTCGTCTAATTGTACGTAATGCTCATCAGCTACCTGAGAATATTCGTACTGCTGCTGAAGTCATTGAGGCTGATTTGACCAGACCAGAGACCGCGATCGCAGCCACTACTGGATTGGAGACATTATTTTGGCTAACTCCCGATAATTTTCAGGCAGAAGACATTCAAAGCTATTACGAGGCGATGGGTGATTGTGCTAAGCAGATTGTTCAAAAAAACAATATTGCAAGAGTCGTACAACTTTCTGCCGCGGGGGCCGATCAAGACCAATTTGGTATTATCAGTGCTCAGCGTATTATTGAGGATGCATTTCAAAGTGTGGCTACCCATCACTTCATCCTGCGCCCAGCTTATTTTTATGAGAATTTTCTGCTCCAGATTCAGTCGTTGAGTCAACAGGGTTTATTATTTGAGTTGTTCCCTGAAGATATTGTTATTCCGATGGTTACAACGACTGATGTCGGGATTGAAATAGCACGTGTCCTCATCGATTCCTCTTGGTCAGGCACCATTGCTCAAGAAATACGTGGACCAGAGCGACACACCATGCCCTCAGCACTTACTGCGTTTGGTCAAGCTCTCAGCCGTTCATTTACGTATGTCAGAGTTTCAAGTATGGAAATGACTAAGGTGTTTCAATCACTTGGTGCAACTCAGTCTGTAATCGACAATGTGCTTGAAATGTTTAAAGCTATAGCCGAGGGGCGTGCTACGCAATTAGAGGACTCGTCAGTTATTGTTGCTAAAACAGGTGCTCAGCAATTTGCCCAAACAACTCTGAGTTTTGCCCTTGAAAACTATAAGCAGTAGTTGATTTGGGAGAACCCTTGACGACAACGACTATTTGAAGAATATTTCACAGTCCGTTTGTGAGATACGTAATCTAATCGGGATAGGGAGAATCCTCACGAATCCCCCCTCCCACACCACCCTGCAAGCGGGTCCGCACAGGGCGGTTCAGCATCACGGAGCAAACTCTAACCTGAGTTGTCAACTATAGCC
>JBCBZT010000070.1:0-30831 GCA_039815185.1 Cyanobacteria bacterium P01_A01_bin.123
CTGAAAATCCTCGTGTCGGCGGTTCAAGTCCGCCTCCTGGCATCGTTTCAGCGATCGCATTTTCATAATACCTAAAATTCAGGTATATCAATGTGCCGAGTTTTTCCAGCATAGTGTTTGTAAATCACGGTTGGAGATGTGCGCACGAGGTATGCAACATCTGCGATTTCCATCTGGCCCAGTGCCAACGTGATGAACGTGTGACGACAGTTGTATTGAGGCAGATAGAACGCTATCGATCGAGCGTTCACTAGCCCTTGAACCAACGGCCTCCAGTGCTTGGTTTGAAAGTTGTGGTAATCAAAACACCCCCCTTTCACACCCGACAACACAAAGTCATTGGGAGATACGTAATCAGGCTTGACCGAGCGCAGTAGGCGTTGCAATCGAGCATTGCAGGGGAACCGGGTAATCTTCCCATTTTTGGTGAGCTGAGGCCCATCGACCTGGTGTCGAGTATCAACGGGACTGGCTTCGCTAATCAGCAGCTCCCTACAATCTCCAGCGACGTGTCGCCATCGTAGTGCAGCGGCTTCTTCTGGTCGGCACCCTGTCCAGAACAAGAATTTGACCCATGGCGCATAAAAGGGGTCGCTCACATCAAATTCTTGAATGATGCGATCGCGTTCGACAGCGGTAAAAGCTGCCCAAGCCCGCTCACTTTGCCGAGCTATCCGAATGTGCTTTGGCACTCCTTCAAACGGGTTGGTTTTTAATAATTCGCTTTCCATGGCCCAACGTCCCATAGCTTGCAACTGCATTAGCGTTCTACGTGCGGTTTCGTCGGCATAGTGTTTAATCAGCCAGTCTCGAATCTCGATAGAGCTCCCCAGCTCTGGGGCTTCTTTCTTCATGCGTTCCAACCGTCGCTCCAATTTCTTGTAATCCCGGAGATAGGTACTCGGACTGATTTGCCCCTTGCGAAAAAGGGCATATTGCAGCCAAAGATCCAGGCACTTACGCGGGGATATAGCGCGACGGCTACGCCTCATTCACCCCACGCCAAGTCAGCGGCCATCCGCTGGTTAAACACTGTATTGACGCCATTTGGAAACCTGACAATGGCGTAGCCTTGCTCTGAGTCGGCCTGCAACACGCCCCCTAAAACGTTTTGACCTATCTCCACGTCTGCCAGTAGTGGGCACCGCTTAAGCAACTTCAGCTCACTGGGCTTGTAGAAACGAGCAATAGCCCACCCATCTCCCTTGAATTCAACAAGGGGGGCTCGACGCTCGGTTGTTGACTCAACCCCAAGCACCACTCCCAGCTTGCCTGCGAACCGACCTGAAAGCACCTCTGCGCGGTCACCTCGGGCAAACCGAGGAACTCGTTTAGGGGGCGGTGTTGAATCGGCTGTTGAATCGCTGTTGAATCGCTGTTGAATTCGTAAACCCTTGCCATCATTGAGTTCTGGCGTTTTATTCAACAAATCTGTAGGTGTGGGGGGTATTTTTCTCTGACAAAAGTGATCAAAATTTTGATCACTTTTTGGATTTAGGATCACTTTTTCGGCAGAAGTGGCGCTCTTAGGAAGTTGTTGAATAGAAGGTGAAATATTCTCTCTGTCTTCGTTTGAGCTATTCAACACCGTATTCAACTGTTGAATCTGTTGAATCCCCTTTCTGACGTAGACCGCCGATTGTCTCTCGCCTCGCTTTTCTACCAAATCGTCACACTGTAAACGCTTCAAAACCTCATATAGAGAGCGTTTCGGTAGGTTTGTAGCAGCAAAGATGTCATCCATCCCTGCTGCACCGACTTGGTTGAGGTAATTCAACACCCGGTCTTTTTGGCTCAAATCAACATTGGGGCCATGCCAGTTGCCCACAAGTTTCCATTGCAGCGTGTTGGCATCGAGTAAGACTTGCAAGTCGAGCTTGCCCCAGCCGTTCTCTACGGCCAGGCGGTAACAGTTCTCGCCAGCGGCTAGAATCAACGTCCCCCGGCAGGTTGCACGAATCGCGCTTGAGCCTCGAATGGTGTCAAACACGTCGATGTCCCCAGCGTTGTCCATCTTGACTTTGCCCGTGTGATGCACCAACAGCCCTGTGCAACGCTGCCGTTTGCACATTTCTTGCACGGGTTCGAGCAGTTGTGACATCTCTGCCGATGATTCAGAAATTGATGCGTCTCTGATTCGGCTTAGCGTGTCAAACACCACCAGGCGCGCCCCTAGTTCGTCAATCAGTTGCTCCAGGTGATCCAGCTCTGACAGCTTGAACTTATCGAGCCAGTAGACGGGCAACCCTTCACCCCATCCCTGTTTCCCCTCGCGCTCCTTGGTCTTGGTCTCAGAGTCTTCACAGCGGATGTAGATCACAGCGCCTTTCGTCACTGGCCGGCCCAAGAACTTGCCGCCTGTGGCCACCGCCTGGGCCAACGTGAAAGCGAGTAGTGATTTACCAGCTCGGGGGGACGCGGCCAGCAAAAACAGTTCATCGGATGTGAGCACGTCATCAACCAGCCAATCGGTGAATTCTGGGGCACGGGCTAGTAATTCATCGTTGGTGATTAGCCTGTCTCTTAACGGGTTATCTGCTTTGGGGGGCTGGTAAACTGCCGAATCTTTAGCGGCCTGGTCGAATTGGTCAAACAAATCGGCGGCGATCGCGTCGGAAACATCCCACCCATCTTTGGCATTGTCGAGCTGGGGGACGGTGGCCACCCGGCATTGTTGTTTGAGTTGGGCCTGTAACTTTGCCGCGCCATCACGGCCAGCGGCATCGATGTCGTAGAAACTCACCACGTCGCCAGTGAGTTTGGCGAGTTCTTCTTTAGGGGGAATGTTCCCAGCTCCACAGGTGAAGCAGCTCACCTGTATGTCATTTTTTACGTGCGAATGACGTACAGCCCACCCCAAGACGATCGCATCCCATTCCCCCTCACAAAGCCAAGTCTGTTGGGGGCTCTCTGGCTTGTGGGTGGTGTAGACCATGGCAGGGATGCCATACTGTGACCACCGTTTATAACCATCGGGTTGCTTGTCGTCTGGTGCCCATGGCTTGACCCGTTTCTTTTGAAAATAGGCGGTTCCATCAGCGTTGGGCAGTGCGATCGCGATGGATGGCAGGAATGTGTGACCAGAGGGCTTACTGCTGTCTCCTACTTTGGAGCGCGTAACCCCAAGCCGATAGTGTTCAATCATCTCTGATGTAATGCCCCGGTCAGTGAGCCACCGCAGTGCATGGGTGCTTTGGGTAAGCAGTCGGTTAGTGGCCTCTTTAACCTTCTGGGGAGAAACGAGCACCTTCTCTACCGGAACGCGGGAGACGGTTTGAGGGGGGAGCACTTGAGGCTTCTCTGCGCCCAATGCAGCCCTGATGCTTTCGGGCGTGCACCCCCTAAAACATTTGTATGCTCCGTTTTCAAGCACAGATAGATTCTTGCCTGTTTTGCCTTCCAGTAGGCAGCTTGGGCACTGTGCTCTATGTTTGGCATCCAGCTCTACATGGTCGGTAATCGTGAACGGTTTCATAATGTAAATGTCGTCCTATGTGCATCGAAAAGGCCGTCCTGGGTGAGGCGGCCTGGTGGGTAATTAGTCCGCTTGCTTGGGTGGGCGGATTGATTTGAGCGCGGTGACTTGCCCATCGAGGCGGGCCAGGTCGGGATGGTTGGGGTTCTTTTTGGCCATCCATCCGCGAACAATGGCAATAAAAAACGCCAGTGACGCGGCGATCGCGCTCGTCTGGCGTTCTAATCGTTGGAGTCTTTGTTCTGTATCCATAGCTCGTCTAAGGCTTGTCGGTCGATGTTGATTCGGTTCAAGGAGAGATCTTGGGGGGAAACGAATCTCAGGAGGTTCTCAAGGAGTCGCATTAACAGAAGAGTGGAGTCCCTGAGTTGGTCAACTTTGGCGTTGAGAGTTTCGAGCTGTTGCTCAATATCGGGGGGTGGGGGCATGGCAAAATCATTGAAAATAACCGTCAGGAAACTCCAGATCCTCTTTGCTCTGGTGATGGGAAATGCAAGCCCTTACCCTGTGTTCTTGGCCTTTGATAAGGGCTGGGTTGCTCCAGTCAAAGTGTTGGGTTAAGGATTTGGCGCACTTGATCGCCCACTTGCGTGAACAAAACAGACTGGCTCTCAGTCCTGTTTCGATGTGGGTAACGGAGTAGCCGTGGGGGACTCCTGACCTCGCCAAATCAGCAGTGTGAACGCAAAATGGCCCAATGATGACGCCTTGCACATCGGTGATCCACGGTTGCCATCCCCTGTCGAAGGAATCGCGGCGTTGGGCTTTGATAGTGATGGTTTGAATCATGGCTATAATCTGCGAGTGACTATCGCGGTCGTTTGACAACGGTTTCTATACTGTCTATTGACTAGAGCCCCTACTGGCAGGGGCTTTTTTTGTGTGCAAAAGGGCAACTGCTGAGGCGGCTGCCCTTTTGTTTGCGCCTCCTGGCAAGGGTTTGAAGCCCTTGATGGGAGAATGGAGCATCGGTTCGAGTCGGAATTGGAAGCTCTCTCACGAACCGACGCAAACACGACATGGATGTCATGCTAAGCTTAAGGCTAACACGACATCTATGTCACGACATGGATGTGGTCAAAAATGAGTTCAAGGCGTGAAGGATTGATTAACAAACGCACTGAAGCCGAGCTAACGCAGCAGGAATTAGCTGACTTGCTAGGGGTTACCTCCCGAACTGTGCAGCGCTGGGAATTGGGTGAGTCAATTCCTGACTTAAACCCCTGGCAGTATTGGGTCTTGCTCAATCGCCTGAAATACACCGCTGAACAGTTTGCCAAAGAGTTTTATCCCGACAAGTTTCAGCAAAATTCGTCAGTAGACCCACTGAGCAATCGTGCTCAAGACCAAAACCCCAGGGATGGCCTGACAACCTGACCCCTGGGGCATTCGTAACCTCGTATGGAGAGATTCGATCTAATGATAAACGTAAGCTTTGAAACCGCATTGCAAAGCCACTACCGCCGCCTATCGAGACGGCCTTGCGACCACGCCGAGAGAGAGTATGCAGCCGAATTGCTTGCCCTCTCCACCCACAACGGCCAGCAGCTAGACGATCACGAGTTGGCCTGGTTGCGCTGGTTTGATGTGGCCTATCCCCCTGAGACGGTATCGCCTGAGGTAGAAGGTGAGGGTGCGATCGCACTGACCGCATAGAGGCACCCTCATTTCCCTAACCCTTACCCCTGCCTCATATAGAGCCGCAGGGGTGAGCTTTCTTTAAAGCAAACCCCCTGAGCCACAAACCTGAGCAACTCAGGGGGTGTCCCTCCACAAAGGAACCTATAAATAATGACCGATCAACACGCTATTCAGCCCCTTCCGGTTGAAATTGCCCCCTTGCCAGGGCAACAACCCGTGTCCGTGACCTACTGCGACCAGGGGCGCTCGCTGGCCGTCGTCTACACTCAACCCCCAGAGCCACAGCCAGCACAACCTAATACCGAGCCGCGTATTCACTATCACCCCCTAATTGTGGCCGTGACCTTACTGGTCACTAGCGTTAGCTTGGCCCTGACGGTGGCTACCGTGGGCGTGATGTTTGAAGCCGTCTTCCCTGCGGAGGTTCAGCACCATGACCGCTAAGAACCCCCAACCATCCGACGCGCCTAAAGTGCAGATCGAAACCGTGGGCATGTTTGGTCAGCCTACGGTCAAGCAAATTGAACTTGACACTAACCGCCTACGGGTTAAAACCGAGAGCTTGCAGCGCTTCAGCAACATGGTTGCTGTCCCCTCACGAGGCATTTTCCTAGATGCACTCATGTGGGTCTTTACCACTGCCGTACTGTTGCGCTGGGCCTTATCTCTGGCGATCACGTTTGGAGGGCTTCAGCTTTTGGGGCTGGCATGGGGCATCCTCATCCTCTCCTGTGGGTTCCCCTTGGTGGTGGTCTTCATGCAAGTGCCCGAACTGAGAATCGATTGCTTTGCCCGGTTTTGCATGATTAACGCTGGCTTTGCGCTGGCAACAGATTTCCTATGGTTTAACCAGTGGTGGCCCTTATGACTTCTCTCGACAAACTGCATCCTTCAGAATTTTCAGCCTATCTCTACCATCGGTGGCGTTCCTCCCTAATCATGTGGCTAGCCACAGCGCTAGGGCTGGCCCTGGGGATAGGCTCATTGCTGATCGACGACTATGAGCGGAAACACTTTCACTGGCTGCGAACCGGGCTGATTACAGGCGCAATTGGGGCGGTCGCGGTGGGGCGTCTGGCCTCAGAAAACATGGTACAAAGCGCCCGCATTGCCCTTGACCATGAGGACATCAGTTCAGCCAGTCGTCAACAGCGGCTCTATGAATCAATGAAACCCCAAGCTGAATCAGCACTGATGATAGAGCTACCAGAACAACCTTACGAACCAGAGCAGTTAAATTGGGGGGCATTGGTTACCGAGGCGCGGAAGCATCCCCACATCATGTTGCTGGGTGAAACGGGTTCCGGCAAAACATCCTTGGTTGAGGCTTTGCTAAGCCTCATGCCGGGTGAAAAGGTTGTTGTTCACCCCCACTACCAGCACAGTGACATCCCGGGCGAAAGGGCTGATTTTGACTTTGCCGATCGCATCATTGGCGGTGGCCGCAACTTCCCCGAGATAGAAACCTACATGGGGGAGCTATTCCAAGAATTTGACGAACGTACCAAACTCAGCAAGTCTCAGATTCGCACAAAGTCTCGAATTACTGTGTTAATTGACGAGCTTCCCGCGATTGCTAAGAATTGCTCAGATCAGGTTATCGAGCAAATCATTAGCCTGCTTTTGGAGTCCCGAAAGTATGGTATCCGTTTAGTGTTACTGGCCCAATCTGATAGCGTTAAAACCCTCAACATTGAAGGTCAAGGGGATGCAGTCAGGGAACAGGTCACCTATGTTCGGCTAGGAACTTATGCCACCGAACACTGCAAGTCATTGGTGAGCAAAAAGCGCCTAGAAGAGAGTGCATTGCAATGGCTTGAACAATGGGAGTATCCATGCATGGTTGAAGACCAGCCGGGGCGAGTGCCTATTATTGCAAACGGTCAATTTGTAGGATTATTTTCTAATGCCGAATCGGCTTATTCTGCTGATGAAATTGGGCAAAATGGGCACGGTGCACCAGACGGTGCACTAACGGTGCAAAGTGCACCAGTGCACCGAGGCCGTGCACCAGTGCACCGACCCGGTGCACCCTTTCTAGGCAAGGAATACAACGGTGCACCGTCAGACGGTGCACCACCCCCATTTGACCCCCTAGACCCCCAAATTAAGCCGGATGAGTGGACAATGGTGCAAGCGCTCAAGCAACAGGGACTAAACCAATCAGCCATCATCAAGAAAGTATGGGGGGCCTATCGGTCAGGCAAAAATCCGGCCTATGCCGCCGCCCGCCAAAAATATCAAACCATCATCAATCAATCGGGACTGAGCTGATAGCTTTTAACTGAGGCGATCGCGCTCCAAATCGTAGATCGCCTTCTCAGCACACCAGTTATTACTACGCCCATGGTTCCGCTGTTTAACTTGTCGAACTAACCGGACAGACGTCGCCCTATCGCGGGTGAGGCTATCTAATCGGGCAATGTTTTGAGGCTTGATCGCTGACCTAGACTGAGTTTTTGTTCTCCAGGCACGCGAATGTCTCTGGCTGCGAAGCTGTCGAAACCATAAGACAAAAACCCCTACGACAAAAGTAATAGCGACTATGGCATCCATGTTTAAATAGTGCCCAATATCACCGCCAATATCGCCCCCAGGATAATGAGGGAGATGATGACCAGCCCTTTGTAAGCTGCTTCTCTCCCATTCCTGGGGGTCTTTTGTATCCAGTTGCCAAAGTCCCACGCGACGATCCAAGGGGATGCATTCTTCCGAGCTTCCGCCTGCAACTCTTCTCGGAGCTGGCTGTCCAAATACCCCTGTTGAGCCATCACAAAAGCTGGCCATCCTGGCTGTCCCCAGGCTTCGCTGTTGATTGTGTCATGGCAACTTTGACCAAAGATAATCTTGCCCAAGGGAGTCCCTAAACACAACTTGTCAGACGAGCAGATAAGTTCCCAGTCCTTGGGGCGAAGGCGCTTTTTATTCAGCCAAACCCCATTTCTTGATGGGGAATAATGGCCGTCCTGATACACTCCCCCATCAAGTAGTGCCCACTGCTTCAGATTGTCATCCCATCGAATCGTGCAATGCAGACGGCTTACTAGCTGGTCTGAGATGACGAAATCCGCCATCTCTCCACGCCCTAAAGTCCATGCCCGCTTGCTGTCTGAGGGCACCATCTCCTTACAATGCCCCGCCAGCGCCTCGTCTGGAAACTGAGGATTGAAGAATAAAGCCGATCTCGGGGAACTCATGACAAAAAGGACAACTCCAATCCCAGGGAATAGTTAGCGTTCCAATTTGAGAGAATAGCCTTCTCATTGGCATCAAGCCCCTGATTGACATCATTCAGGGCACTGTTTAAGGACTCCAATGCAGCGGTTAATGACGCCTGTTTTGTAGCATCGTCTACCGGGGCCAGTAGCGCCACCGCCACATCCCCCCTGGCCCTGGCGACCGGGGCGACTATATCAGCCAGCTCAGTAATGCGCGCTTGGACTGGAGTAGTTAACAGGTACCGATACGATGCGGCCCACTCAGGAGCAGGAGTCTTGGCCAGTTCGCTCAACCGTTCTATCTCGTCAAGTATCTCTTCATCTGTTGGTTGCCCATGCTCTGGGTCAAGCCATTCTATGGACTCCAGCGTGTCCGCACAATTAAACCGTGCCCCTGGCCGCAAAGATTCTAAAGCCTCAAAAACGCCTGCCATCTTAATGCCCCAGATTTACTCCATAGAACTGGCTAATAGATCGGGCTTGGTGCGTTCCCGAGTCATGGGCGCTGCGCCCCAAATGCAAGCTACCAGAGTCAACCTTGCAGAAAATTGAATACTCAAAGTCACCGTCAGCATCTACTACATCTACCAAAGGGCCACCGATAGGAAAGCACCCGTAATAATGGGTGCCCCCTTGGCTAACACCCCCTGAAAAGCTAGGCCCCCATGTCGCCTGGTCTTTTCCGGCAATGTCATCCCCTAAAAGAATGTCGATACCATTTCGCTGAAGCTTAAAACGGGCAATGACAGACCACGAAACAGATGGAGGATAGACCAGAATCCGATCGCCTGCCTTGGCTGAGATTGTGAATTTAAAGTTGCCCCCGCCCAGTTGTGTGTAAGCTGTGCTGGTTGTAGACCAGGTTCCAGTGATCTGGGCAATCGCGACAGTTAATTGCCCGCCCGAGAGAGCTGAAATCGCGTTTTGGTTGGCCAAGATTTCGGCATCGTGCTCAGCTAAAGCCGCATCGTATTGGGAGTGAGGAGTTGGATCGGAAACATGACTGGTCAGGAGGTTCGCTCCAACGCCTGCAGCATCAGCCCCAACGGACTCAGCGTCTAAGGTCACATCGCCAGTCTGCCCATTAACTGACTGAACCTCACCCCCCACCAAAGGAAGGCTTTTTGCTGTGCCGTCCGATTTGCCAACGTGCAGCGTCTCGTCAGCTTCACTAAAGGTCAGCTCCCCAAACTCAATATCAGAGGGTGGCCCAGTGTTTGGCGTCCGTCGAACCTTTACCCTGACCCCGCTCACTTATCATCCTTTTTAGTGTCGGTGGCCTTGGTGGTCTTGGTGGACTTTTGCTCACTAGCGGCCTTTTCAGCCTTTTGAGCGTCAGCAAAAACTTGTGCGTAGTTGGGCCTTTGGCGGGCGCGGCGTCTTTTCATCAAGGAATACTCCTAAGCCAATAAAGTCAGTAAATCCCCCCGTCTACCACTTGAATCGGATTGCCCTGGTCATCAGCGCTATCTACCCAAGCCTCAAGCGTGACCCGCCACTCTGCTGAGGCAAACACCCGGCCAAACAGGTTGTGTTTAAGCATGATGTCGCGGAACAGGTAACCAGGTCGATCGAACACATCAGGCACGGGCATGTAGATGATCGTGTCATCCTCACTGGGGTAAGCGCGGTTAAAGAGGGAAAGCGAACCAGGGTAGAAGCGGGCGGCAAAAATGAGGTAGGCACGGCCTAGCGGTGGCGTGTAGTCCTGAGTTAACCGGAACAGCTCAGACTCGCCTACGGGCGTCGGGAAGGCTGTCCAGTCATAGCCAGGGGTTAGCGTTCCCAGTTCTAACCACGGCATGACACAGGCAGTAGTAGGCCAGATTCATTGGACACAAACGGGATGCCCTGGTCAATCACATAAGCGATGTTTGCCTCAGCAGCATCTAACCAGGGAGCAGCACCGATGCCCTGTTCTTCAAGCATGTCAAACAGCACATCACTAGGGGTGGTGCCCTCCAGCCACCCCATGATCGCATTCTGGCGTTGAGCCAGCATCTCAGTTTCCCGACGTTCGTCACCAGCATCGAAGTCTGGATGCTGGCGGGCGAACGTTAGGAAAGGGTCAAAAACGTCGAAACCCTTAGTCATCAACTTCCCCCTTAAACTGGTGCCCTTTCGCGGCTCAAACTGACACGATTGACCGAGTTAGCACCTGCTGTGGCCTGCAAGACAGCAGCTTTAACCGCGTTAAAAGCGTCAATCTGGTCATCAGTGGCCGTGTTGCGGCCAAAGGGGCAGCTATCGCGATCTCCGGTGTAGTTCAAGTACTGCAACCCGGTAATATCGCTTGTAGTCACGTTGACGGCGCGGGTTGCATTCCGAAACCAAACCACACGGGCAGCTCTAAACCCTCGCTCAGTGACCACTGTATTCGCACCCAAAGTATCTCCAACTTGAGCCCCGGTTCCTGCTCCATTGATGTAAGTTGAAAGTGCGGTATAACTATCAGGATTGGCCTTAACGGGGACAAGTTCATCAGTTGCGATGTCAAACCCAAAAGGCGTGATATAAACCTGTAGCGTCAGGTTCCTTGGCCCTTGTTGACCGATGCGTCGGGGACGTGTCGCACTGGTTTGCAAATAGTTAATGTAGTTGGTGAGACCTTGGTTATAATAAGCCCCTTGCCGAATCCTTGAAAATCTCTGAGCCATAGCAATACTCGCTGAATGAACTTACCACAAGGTACCCGAGTCAAAGGGCAGTAAATTTGACCGGAAAGGTTTAACCTTTCTAGTGATTTTCGACTTATAGCGGTGGGGTACTACGCCACCAAGGGATTTGACCATGTACCAGACCGATCTACAAGCGTCACGGGGTTAGGCAACCCCCATATATGGAGCACTGCATACTGAAACCTTACCTCTGCAATTGGTCTCCGCCTTGGTAATCTGCGGCTTTCGCCATATACCCGCTCTATCTCTGGGACTGTTGGGTACGCTACGGACGGGGCTGCGCTCTCTTTGATGGCCATTTTTGATTCGTTAAAGGCGTCGGCTTGGATATCGAGCACCTGATTGATTAGCTGGCGGCCCTCTCCTTCCGTTCTGCAAAGCAATTGGAGCTGATAGCCTTTACCCCAGTCGCTGTAAGAAACCATCACTTTACCTTTGCGCCACACGTAACCCCCACCGATATTAAAATTGCTGTTGATGCGATTAGCAAAGTTTTGGGCAATCGGTGGAGTGATAGTTTCGTGGCTGTACTGCATCAATCTGAAGCTAATTTCCCCTGTGACGGGCGCGTAACCCGGTTCAATGTCTTGCACATCCTCTTGAAAATAGAGCATGATTTGAGGTTTGAACTTGCGCTGTTCTTGAAATGAAGAAACAGGAATACCGATATAAGGTTGCTGAAACTTTGCCAAACGCAGACGGTCAAACAGACTCATTCTCATGTGAGTCATCATCAAAGAATCGTTCTCTAAATGAGTGCAAGCGACTCTTAATGATGACCTTGGCGAGGTTAAGTCAGGGTCAAAATCGTCAGCACCCAAGTCTTGAAAGAAGTCTCGAACTTCGCGGTTGTACCACTTTTTAACGAGGTCTTGTAGGTGTTCGGAACTGGAGAAATTACTAGGGAGTGGCATCGGGACTAGCTCTATCAGTATCGACTAACTGAACCTCTGGCGACTCAGACGCGTTAACGGCTTCATTTGCAGCGGTTTGAATCGGAACGTTGTCATCCTGGGTGTTGGGGGTGAAGTCCGCGATCGAGTCTCTGAATCGCTGGCGTTGCTCTCCCAGCTCAGAGATTTCTTGCTGCACTTCGCGGATCTCACCTGTGACCATAGCGTAACTGCTTGCCGTGTCTTCAGCCGTCTCTAGGCCGTCCAGGATGCGGCGATACCGACGCCTCACCGCGTCTTGAGCCTGCATTCTCTCTTGCATCCAGGGGTAGGCATTAAAGCCAACAACCCCCCAGCGCTTGAGGGCGTTGCCGATGCGCCCAGTATTCTCGCCGATCCACTCCATGACCTCTTGTGACCCATCGTGGATGCTGCGGATTGTCCAAACGATCATGGATGCAGACTGCACAATGCGATTGGCTTTGGTGTAGGTTTCGCGGATATCGTCATAGACATCCTGACCCAGAATGCCCACGATAAAGCCGTTTAGGGCATCTCCAACGATTTCATTGACGTTAAGGGGGTTCCCTTCCTCATCGTCAATGCCAATGATGGCTAGGCCGTTACTCACCACATACCCCAAGGTCTCTGCAACATCTCGGGAAACCATAGACGCATTGTGCAACACGGTGATTAGGGTCAGCGCGTCTAGCACTTTTTGCAGCCGTGTTGTTTTCCAAGCCTGCTCAGCGAAGTTTTGAATCTGATTTAGCTTGGCCAAGATGCTCGCCGTACTAGCCCCCTCAGCCATTAGTCCGGGGATGTTTTGCCGTAGAGAATTGTCTATAGCCCTCTGTATACCAGGATTACAGCCACAGTTGTTGGTGGGCGTAGGTGGCGTAGGTGGCGTAGGCGGAACCCTGGGAGCGGGCTGACTCAGAGGGGGTACCGATGGGCCTGGGTTGCCTCTAGTCCTACCAGCTAAGCCAGCTAAGCCAGCTAGACCCAAACCAGCCAAAGCAGGAGGAAGCCAAGAAGGGTAAGGTGGTCTGTCCGTGTCGGGCTCTACGGGTTCAGGGGATGGAGTAGGTGGAACCGCTGGCGTGCTGTTCGGTGGTGCTGATGGAGTAGCTGGCCTAGGAGGTGTCCTAGGTGCGGTGGTAGGGGGGTTGCTTGTGGGGTTCAGAACAGGAGGCGAAACCAATCCAGGAGGTCTATTCCTTCCTGGCCTAGGGTCTATATCAGGCTCCCCATCTGCACGCTCAATTGTTGGGCCCGTACTAATCTGCTTAGCGTCACCGATTGGAGAATCACCCGTCCATACAGTGCAAGGCCCACCATAAAAAGTGCCTGGGTTCCCCGCTGCATCCGAAGCCTGAATCACCAGTCCCCATGAGATGCTACCCAGTGAGCCCCTGCAAAACTGAGGGGAGACGGAGCGAACAGGGCCATAGACTAAAGCTTCTCTAGTGCCGTTAAACTGTGAACCCTGAATATCGGCGGTCGCTGTAACTCGGTACTGCACACCCGGAACCTGACCGCCCTGACCTGAGCCAGGACTAATGGGAATGGGTTGAGCAGCTTGATTCATGAGGGCTTCCCTCCCCCCAGTCCTCCTGTTTCGGTAGTCGTTGAATCCGCCGCCCCCTGGATATTCAATACCAAGCAGGGGGCGCACTACGTTGTCACCAACCAGGAAGCCACCACCTAAAGCAGCGGTACCGAGCACACCTATAGCGCCTGCTGAACCAACACCCGCAGCACCTGCACCTGTACCAGTTAGCCCTAACGCTGGGATTCCAGTAGACGTAAGTGCTGGTGCCGCTGTAGTCGGTAATCCAGCTATAGCACTAGCTGCTGGTGAACCCGCTAGTGACGAAAGTATTCCCCCCGCTACTGCTGGCATATTAAACCTCCAAATATCCTGTTGGTGCGTTACCGATCGCTAAGTCAGTTGCGTACATGTAAATGGGTAACCCTCCACTATTCACAGCAGAGTCAAGGGGCACGGATGCACGAGTGAGGATTCGACGTGTTCCCGACGCATCGGTGAATGTATCTGCAATGGAAATTTGCCGCACTCCAGTGTCGTTGATGGTTGCAGGCAGCTCATTGTAGAGTCCCCCACCTAGCATCTCATTCAGAATTAACGAACTCCAGACGTGAAGCTTTTCAACTGTATCTATCCCGCTGGGGATGTTTGCAAGGTTAAGCGTGACCAAAATAAACTCCCTTTGATTATTTAGCGTTGAGCATCACCCTTTCATTGTTTAGCGTTGAGCATCACCCTTGAAAAGGACGCTCTCGAAAGGGTTGGCATAATTTTGGACTATTTAGCCTGAACTGTCACACATGACAGGAGGCTAGAACCCTGATTCCATCAAGAGGAGTCAATTTTAATGCAGAATGGCCAGAACTCTCTAATTCTAAGAGTTCTGGCCATTCGTTGTGATATTGACTAGTTGCGGGCTTGGCAGTTAATCAGGATGGTAACTCGGTTGGCTGCTGCTCTCGCCGCTAGTCAGGGGGGTAACTCGGTTGGCTGCGGGATTGGTAGCTCGTTAAGGGGGAACTCAGTTAGATGCTGTGTTTACAGCTGGCCAGAGGTTATGGGATGAAAAGCTAGTCAAAGGCTAAGAAAATGAGTTGCTTTATTCGCTACTCAAAATATGAGATACCTAGTTACTGTATCTGGGCGGCTGCCTAAGGAACTGCTTAGATGACTAGCGATTGGTTGCAACTTTAAGAGAGTAAAAATCTTGTAGATAACTAAAGCAGGCCAGGATAATTCCTCGCATCAGGATATAATACTGCCCTATTTCCATCTAATTAAATGAATTTATGATATCAAGCTAATATCCTTCTGTGAGATGATCGACTCTAATTTTAATTAGATGAAAGAAGGTGCGAAGTGAATATAAATAGAAACAAAGTAGATCTATGGAAAGCTGACATTGCTCAGTCAGTAGACTTTTATAATGAATGGTTTATGACATTTGCACCAGAAGCATTCAGGAATACTCGTATTGAAACAACCAAGCAAGTTGAGCAGGCACTTACTTGGACAGAAAATTTAACTAATATTCTCCCTGAAACGCTTCAGCGCTACCCTTCAATTTTATCCATGCTTCGAATGACAACCTGTCCACCAATTGCTCGTGATCGTCTCATTGGTTTAGCTGGTGTATCTCCAAACTTAGTTAAAAGCATGGAAGTAAACAAGCGGATTCCGCCGAAAATGCCGCAGCCGCGACTTATCAAACAACTTGAAATGATCGGAAACATTATTGAACGAATGGTTGACCCTGATATTTTCGTGTGGAAAGATCGGGGTGATCAAGGATCTCAAGAAGAAATTCATCGTGCTTCAACAATTGTTGCTGATCGTCTTTGTGGTGCAGTTGCCGATCCAATAATCCGAAATGCACAAGAACAGCGGCAGCTTTCAGCAATAAAGACATGGCTAGAAGCCCGTGAATACCGTCAATTAAATCCTGGCGAAGCTGAAGATTTTCTCTCAATGCCAAGAGGAACATTTTCATTCAGATTTAATGTTTCTGTAACGCTTGATATTGACAAATGGGTTAATATCCCTATTGATGTTGTGATTATGCGTAAAGATTCTAAAAAAGGTGACTTCCCTGTATTTTTTGAAGCCAAATCAGCTGGTGATTTTACAAATACCAACAAGCGCCGAAAAGAAGAAGCAATCAAGATTCAACAACTTCGTGAAACATACGGTAATGAAATCTGCTTCAACTTATTCTTGTGTGGTTATTTTGACTCTGGCTATCTCGGCTATGAAGCAGCTGAGGGTATTGATTGGGTATGGGAGCATAGAATTGATGACATGGAAATAATTGGCTTATAATTAATGATTAATATCCGAGAAATTGAAAATCAACGACAGATATTACAAGTTGAGCTTGATAATTTAAAAACACAAGCTGAGCGTAATGTCATGGGGCAATTTTCAACTCCAATTGCCCTTGCTGATGATATTTTGAACCATGCGAATAACATTGCAACAAAACGTGGCGCAATTCGTTTTCTAGATCCAGCTTGTGGTACAGGTGCATTTTTCAGTGCCTTAAATAATACTTTCCCAGTCGCTCGTATTGAAGCTGCCACTGGCTTTGAAATTGATAAACATTACGGGGAACCAGCAAGTAAGCTATGGTCAAGTACGAATTTAAATTATCAGATTGCAGACTTTACACAGCAAACACCACCTCATGAGGACAATAAGTTTGACTTGATTATTTGTAATCCACCCTATGTTAGGCATCATCACATCAATAATCAAAAGAAGCGCTTGCAAGCTAAAGCTCTTTCATCTGCCAACATGCAACTTTCGGGTTTAGCTGGTCTTTATTGCTACTTTATAGCGCTTTCACATCAGTGGATGAAAAAAAACGGCATTGCTGGTTGGTTAATTCCTAGTGAGTTTATGGACGTTAATTATGGGCAGGCCGTCAAAAATTATCTACTAACTGAAGTGACTTTACTTCAAATTCATCGTTTTGATCCAAGTGATGTGCAGTTTGACGATGCCCTTGTTTCGTCAGCTATCGTATGGTTTAGGAATAAAAAACCATGTAAAGGGTGCAAAGTAAAGTTTACATTTGGTGGAACGATAGATAGTCCCATGCATAAAAAAAGTATTAGTGTGGAAGTCCTAGCGAATGAAAAAAAGTGGACACGTTTTCCACTATCAAGAAAGCGTGAAGGGAAAAACGCTTTAAGGTTGAGTGATTTTTTTACAGTTAAACGTGGAATTGCTACTGGTGACAACAAATTCTTTGTTTTATCAAGAGATCAGATTGAAAACCGAAATTTACCAATTGAGCAATTTCGACCAATATTACCAAGTCCTCGATATCTAAAAGTGGGTGAAATTAAGGCGGACAAAAATGGTTTTCCTGACATTGAGACTCCATTATTTGTTCTCGATTGCAAGCTGCCACTTGACGAAGTTAGACATATGTATCCTGAATTATATTTATATCTTGAGGAAGGCATAAAGGCTGGTGTTTCAGAAAGATATTTATGCAAAAGCCGAAAGATTTGGTATTCTCAGGAAAATAGGCCTGAAAGTCGTTTCTATTGCACATATATTGGACGTTCTGATAATAAAACGAAGAAACCCTTCCGATTTATCCTGAATCATTCAAAAGCGATTGTTGCAAATTCGTACTTAATTCTTTATCCCAAGCCAAAGTTAGAGCAGGAAATCAATAAAAATCCAGAATTCAATACAAATTTGATCGCAGCTCTCAACCAAATTACTGGTAAGGCAATGCTTGATGAAGGTCGCGTTTATGGTGGTGGAATGCACAAGATTGAACCCAAAGAATTAGCAAATGTTCCAGCATCTGAAATTAATGAATTGCTCAATCTTTCAATCAACAATCAAGCTTTTAATGTAGGAAATTTGAGAGCATAGTAATAGTAACTGGTCGTTAGCTTGAAACAGAAAAATTGTGTTCAGGGTTCTTGGTAATTAACATCTCTGAGCAACTTTGAGGATTGACTAAAATCCTCGTGTCATAAGTCAAAATATTGAATTAGAGGGCTCTTGGCTGAAGTTTAAAGTCCTCGTGTCAAAAGATAGTTGCAAGAAGAGCTGTATCGCTGAGCTTAGGAGACATAGGCTTTCTACCCACGGGGGCTGAAAATCCTCGTGTTAGCGGTTCAAGTCTGCCTCATAGCATCTTAGAGATCTTCTGAGAATGACCTTGATGAGTCCCGAGTAAACTTAGGCTTGTGATTAGTTTGGGCAGGCTCATGTCCCTGGATAGTTGTACCCACAACAGCTAATCAAGGGCATCATTTGCGGCATGTGCATGAGAACACCAAGTTTTGGTAAAGTTGGTGTAATTAAGCAAGTATTAGGCTAACTTATCGATCACCGATCGCTGAAACGATGCCAGGAGGCGGACTTGAACCGCCGACACGAGGATTTTCAGTCCCCAGATCAACACAAGATTCACCCCTCCTGAGTCAGGAAATACTGTCATGCCTTGCATTCACCCTTTAGGCATGTGGGTATTAATGCCGATTTTTGCCTCTTTAGGAGAGCAGAGGACTTGAACACCCCCAAATAAGCAGAGGATTTATGCCTTGCAACTGCAAAGGGGACAATCCTAATTCAGAGCGATAGCTGATTATCTACCCCTTTCCTTGTAGCTAATATTGAACTCGACCGTGCACTTTGTTGTTCACGATAGGTCTTTCCAGAAAGGAAGGTAATTTCATGGCAAGTCGGCTCTGGCGCTTTCTAACGACGGATATCTCTGAACTGTTCTCAGGTGATGTGGTCAGCAGTAGCGTGGAGGCAGCAGAGGCTGTCTTTGAATTGGCAGAGGTACTAGAAGCAGAAGGGCAAAACGTGCAGAAGCTGGCCCCCTTGGTTAATCAGCTTGACTCACTGCTGGATGCACTGAACTCTCCCTTAGCGGAGATCGTTGAAAAAAGCTTACCCTTTGCATCCATTGCCACAGGACTGCTGAAATTTTATCTGGAGAAGAGTAAGCGCAAATTGACACTGGCTAATTGCGTTGCAATTGTGAGTCAGGCTGCTTATATGGAGAGCTTCAAGTTCTTCCTGAAGCAGGATAAGGCGCTGCTATTGGAGATTGGTCAATCCACTGCTCCTACACAAATCACTCAAAAGACCAAGCAACTGGCAAATCTAGAAATTAGTGACGAGGATGCTCGTAAAACTGTTACTGATTTTCCCAACTCAAGTCCGGCAAAGGCGTTTGGGCAAGTGCTACAGGTAAGGTTGATACAGGCTGGTCTAGGAACCGATGCTGCTTGGAGACTAACTGAACGGGTGGCGTGGCGTGCCCCTCGGTATATGAATGAGGTTTGGGCTGCCTCAGCCGAAGCGGTAGAACATCTGGGGCAACCAACATTTGAGAACTGGCGACAAGAACAGGCTAAATACCAATCGATTGACGACTACCTTCAGCAGAACATTGCGCCAGGGCCGCAGGAAAAGGTCTTTGATGAGGAAAACCTAACCTACTGCGACATCTATGTGTCACTAGCGGTGGAATGCCTAGATCGGAAGGGAGAGTCGATTCCAAATGAACCGTTACGGGATCTGGAGGACTGGGTTAAGCAACATCTAGTCAAATCCAAAGACTCGACGATGTTGTTCATTCAAGGGGAAGCCGGTCGGGGTAAGAGCGTGTTTTGTCGGATGTTTGCCGATTGGGTCAGGGGGCACCTCTACCCAGCCTACATCCCAATTCTGATTCGTTTGCGTCATGTCACAGTCTACGCAAGTACTTTGACCGAAACCCTTAGCAACTATCTGCAAAATGAAGACTTTGTTACCAGTGATCAGGGTTGGTTGACCGATAAGAGTACGCGATTTTTGTTTTTGCTGGATGGATTCGATGAACTGCTGTTAGAGGGGCGGGAAAGCGGGGGACTGAAGGAGTTTTTACAGCAGGTAGAACAATTTCAACGGGGTAGCCATCACCGATTTGTAATTACGGGTCGTCCTCTCTCTCTACAAGGTATCGAGCGGGTGATTTCCCAAACTGATAACCTAGAGCGCTTAGAACTCCAACCGATGGCAGATGAGCTGCGAGAGCGCTGGTATCAGAAGTGGGCAATTCAGTTTGGCCAACCAGAATTGGATGCCCTGAAGCGGTTTTTGTCACTATGCCCATGGGATGTCCGTAATTTCCTGGCGAGAGAACCCCTTCTGTTGTATTTGTTGGGGCGGATGCATCGAGAAAAATTCCTCAGTGCAGATATGTTTGAGAATGCTAAAGGCATAGATGCCAAAGTTGTTATCTACGACGAAGCCGTGCGCTGGGTGGTTAAAAAGCAGCGCCAAAATGAGAATTTTCGTCAGGTTGGCTTGAATGATGAAAACTTGAGGCAGGCGTTAACTGAAGCGGCAGTGTGTGTGATGCAGTCGGACAATGAGGTTGCTAAGGTTTCTTTCCTAGAAGCCCGGTTGCTACAGGACAGCAACAACCCGATGTCTAAGCTACTGGAGGATGCCCGGAAGGAAGTTAACGTTTCCGAAGAAAAGCTGCTGAATAATTTGCTGACGACGTTTTATATCAAGCCTGCCTCTGGCGATCGAGAAGGCTCAGTGGAATTTGCCCATAAGAGCTTTGGTGAGTTTCTTTTTGCAGAGCGCCTGAAGAATGCCCTAGAAGATTGGTCTCAGCCAGGAAAGGGCCGCAGAAAGTACCTTGTGCCCCAGGATGAAATGCATTGGGAAATCTATGATCTGCTGGGCTATGGTGGCCTCACCCAAGATGTGGTGGCGTATCTCAAGGTGCTTCTGACTGACTACAGTGACTTTGAGCCTATACAACTGTTTGAGCGTCTGCATGATTTCTATCTGCGCTGGTGGGAAGGAGAATTTATCAACGCTACGGCAAATAATTTCCCCCAGGGCAAGATGCAAGCACTGCGAGAGCAGATCCCGGATCGAGAAGCACCCTTGGGGTTGAGGCAAGTCGATGTCGTCACGGGAATGAACGTGATGATTTTGCTGTTAGAGCTGCATCGGTATGGTCAGTCCCAAGACGCCTTAAAGGCATCATTAGCTTTTTATCCTTGTGGTAAGCCAGGGACGGCTGATTTTGATAAAAATCGTTTGTCCAGAATCATCGGCTATGGGGAGTGTCTACGACTTCTAGGGTTCAAAGTGGTTACTCCCTACCTCAACTCCGCCTACCTCCGCTACGCCTACCTCCGCTACGCCGACCTCCGCTCCGCCTACCTCCGCTCCGCCGACCTCCGCGACGCCTACCTCAGCTCCGCCGACCTCCGCGACGCCGACCTCCGCGACGCCTACCTCAGCTCCGCCAACCTCAGCGACGCCGACCTCCGCGACGCCGACCTCAGCGACGCCGACATCAGCGACGCCAACCTCAGCGACGCCGACCTCAGCGACGCCTACCTCAGCTCCGCTGTCCTCAGCGACGCCGACCTCAGCGACGCCTACCTCAGCTCCGCCAACCTCCGCTCCGCCTTCCTCAGCGACGCCGACCTCAGCGACGCCTACCTCCGCTACGCCGACCTCAGCTCCGCCAACCTCAGCTCCGCCAACCTCAGCTACGCCAACCTCAGCTCCGCCAACCTCAGCTCCGCCAACCTCAGCTCCGCCAACCTCAGCTCCGCCAACCTCAGCTACGCCAACCTCAGCGACGCCGACCTCAGCTCCGCCAACCTCCGCTCCGCCAACCTCAGCTCCGCCAACCTCAGCTACGCCGACCTCCGCGACGCCGACCTCCGCGACGCCAACCTCAGCTACGCCAACCTCAGCTCCGCCAACCTCAGCTCCGCCAACCTCAGAGGTGCGATCCTCCTCAATACAAATCTCCGTAACACCAAAGGACTCAGCCAACAGCAACTCGCAGGGGAAAATCAGCCCTTTATCTGCAACTCCTCGCTGCCTAAAGGAATCGAAATTGATAAAGACAGAGATTGTGATGGGTTAGCTCAGGTTTTGTTGAACAGATATCCACATGGTTTTAAGAGCGTGGAGCAAGCCCAAGCATTTGTTGATAAACAACGGTACGAGGTCTAGGACTCACTGCAAAGAAATCGACAACTAATCAATCGCATGAGACTAGCTGTAAAGAAATCGACAACTAATCAAGCTCGTGAGACTAGCTGTGGAAAGCTTCAATCAATTAGCCTTGTGAGGCTGGTTTCAGCCCCTTCATTTTAGAGTTGAGGCCAGTTTTGATGTTTTGAGGAATCTCACCAGAAACCGTTACTTCTCTCCAATTTTGACGTGTGCCAGTTGAGCGAGATAGGCCAAGATTAAGCCAGACTGCTTCTTGCTGACAAATTCTTACTCTGAGACGCACGACAGGGCTTACTTTGTGGCGTGGTGATCAAGCCACAAACGAGATGGAGGGCCGGAAAATCTCCGTGTCGGCAGTTCAAGTCCACCTTCCAGCATTTTGAAGCCTTAATTTCTGAGTGCTTGATCAATTATCGTCAGATTGCGGATTATCACGCTGCATCAGGTAATCGAGTACCCGATCAATTTTCTCCAAGGCTGCTTGAGTGGTGCGGCGAAATGCTTCAAACTCTGCCCGGTCACTTACCGCCTGTAGTGCGAGCTGAGCCATCGTGCGCTCAAGACCTGCCATCTGTTGAGTGTTTTGGTCTATGGAGCGCTCTAGTCTAGTAATTTGCTGGGCATTCTGTTGCGCCAGCTCAGCCGTGCTCGTAATTAAACGTTCAAGGTTGTGGATTTGCTGGTCATGCTGCTGCGCAATATCTGAAGTTTTCAGCAACATCTCGCCTGCACTGGAAAACAGGCTCTCCAGCCTATCTAGACGGGCCTCGACGGTGGGATTGGTCATGGGACAGTCTCAGTACGGATGTTTAACTCATTCTAACCACATTGCTTTGAGGCAAAATTGAGATTGAAGGTCATAATCTAAGTACTGGGATTCATTTACATCGATTGGAACGTTTGGCTAGCTATCTTGCACCACAGCTAGGGAGGGGGCCTGAAAATCCTCGTGTCGGCGGTTCAAGTCCGCCTCCTGGCATTTTTAATGATTTTTTGGAGTGATTTATTCCCACCATTATTGGAAGGGCTTAAAGATTCAATCATCCAAAATCTTGCTGCTCTTAGGATGAGAGTCTTAATCTTTTCAAGACTTTACCTAACTTGAGTGATCTCACAAGGTTGCTTAGTTGCGTTGCCACGCAGCTGGTCAAAGTTTGCGGGGATGGCAGCTAGTCAAAGGCTATGAGGTCTAGATGAAGCCCATTATCCACGCCATTACCTCAGAGGTAATTGAGTGGATAACTTGCTCACGCAATACTAAGAGTTACATGACTAGAAAGTAACTAGAGGTAACTATGGACACTAAGAAACACGTCCAGTTGCTTGCATACAGCTTCATTACTTGGCTCAGTTTTTACATAATTGGACTTCCCGACTATTACCAGCAGTGGTACTTTTGGGCAAAAATTATGATTTGTGTCTTCGTCACACTCATCTATTTCCCGATTACGCAATACACCCTCAAAAAGTATTGGACTAACGGCAAACATTTGGTCAACTCGTGTTGGCTAGCCCTATACCTAACGCTTCCGCTTTTTGTATATGACTATCTCCTGCTGGCCGTTTACAAGGGTCTTGGAATCGGGTTTATTATTCCATACTGGTATTTGACGCTCTTCTACTTCTCTTTCTGGATTCAATTTCCTCTTGTCGGTTGGTGGATGCAACGCACTACAACGCAGAGCTTGGAAGCCAGCGCAAGCTAATCAACTGTATTGGGATTTTAGAGATCGCCGATCTTGTAGGGTGGTTTCCCACTGCAACTGCGGTTCAAGTCCGCCTCCTGGCATTTTTAGACACCTTTTTGGCCCAATAGCTTCGTGAACCGCACAGTCCGCAATCTCTTTTTGACCCAGACTCAGAAAGCCTCCTAAGGATGGCTCGTACTTAATCTCTCTCTGAGGGCCCATTCTTCTAACGCTATAATCCAGTTACCTCGTTTCTGCTCTTGATATGACACTGGATACAGCCAAACGCTTCAGCATAGAAGAGTACCATCGCTTAGCAGAGCTAGGTTTTTTTCAGAGCGATGAGCACCTTGAGTTGATACATGGAGAAATTATTCACATGGCAGCCAAAGGTGTTGCTCACGAAGTGTGTGTGACACGATTGCTGAGAGAGTTGCCTAAGTGTTTGGGAGAAACGGTCACTCTCCGTTGTCAATCACCTATTACCTTGTCACCAGACAGCGAACCTGAACCGGACTTGGCGATTGTACGCAACCGAGACGACGACTATTTTGAGGGCCATCCTCAGCCAGCCGATATCTTATGGCTAATCGAGGTATCTGACTCATCTCTTACTTATGATCAGTCGGTTAAGCTGCCGATGTATGCAGCCCACAGCATTACCAAATATTGGATTTTCAACTTACTTGATAGTGTTCTAGAGTGTCACAGCGACCCCTATCAAAATCTGCAAGGAACTTGGGCGTATCGTGGCAAGCAAGTCTACTTGCCGACTGAAACCGTTGCTATTCCCTGTCTCTCTATTGAATCATCGCTTTCACTAGCTAAGGTGTTTCCACCCATTTGATGCGGCGATGAACTGAGGCGATCGCCCTCTACAGCCAACCCAGATGGGTAACACCTGACGCTCAAACGCGATCGCAGCCCATAACCAACCGCATCGCATCCAAAACCATCTCTAGAGCGTAGGTTTTTGAGGGGTTAATTGAGGCGATCGCGTCTCTCCCCAATAACGCGATCGCGGTTGAATTCAGGATCACACCAGTTCTGTAAAACTGAACGACGTTTAGAGGCTGGGCAGAGCCCCCCTTGCAAAGCGAGGGCGAGTCCGACCCCAGTTGGAATAGCCCCCTTTGCAAGGGGGCGGCGACAGCGGGGGATCTTCAACATCTGGTGTCGTACTTCTAGATTTGGGATTAGAAAACCAAAATTTGAAATTGATTTCGACTTTTTTGAATAGCTAATTTTGAGTGATCTTGGGTTTCGCTTTTTGGTATAAATACTAGCTTCTTATCAAGACTGAATAAGACGCGGAACCCAATCTACCAAGAGAGCGATCGCACTGTGTTTCTTGCCAACCTTAATGCTAGCCTGCGCTGGGGCGAATTCATCATTGGAATGATTTCAGTTTGGTCTATCTTTGAATTGATAGAATGCCCTTTATGGTGCCTTGGAATGGTGAACCAAGAGACTGCTTGGTTCTGTCAATTACCACCATACCCAAGTGCTACCCTTGGCCCCGATTTACAACGCCATTGAGTTCCTGAGTGACCGAAATCTCTATCCTTGAACTAATTTCCAATAGTGTCTGATGTACTTGAGAAGCTTACCCGCAATTCCCCCTGTCAAATCCACACCATTTTTTGCCGCTTCTTCCTTTATAAAATTGCGTTGTTTCTCGTCACGCAATATACATCCTTTTACTATGTCTAACAAAGTATCACTTTTTAAGTTTTTGAAGAGATGGGCTGCTTTGAAGATATCCATACCTTTGGGGAGTTGAGCATCAGCAGCAATATCTCCTTCGATAAGTTTCAATACTGCTTCTTCAGGGGAAGAACTCTTTTCTAGAGCCAGCTTTATTTTTAATCTTTCCTCTTTTTCTTTTAATTCTCTTAATTCTTCCTCGTTTTCTTTGAATCCTATTAATTCTCTCTCTCTTTCTTTTAATTCTCTTAATTCGCTCTCTTTTTCTCTTAATTCGCTCTCTTTTTGTAATTTCCAATATGTATCCCAATACATTTTGATGTACTTGAAAAGCCTATCCGCAGGTTCCTTTTGCAAATCCATATCATCTTCTTTTTGCGCTATATCCTTCATAAAATCGTATGGGTTACTGTCCTTGTCCTTACACTTCTTGATTATTTCTTTCAAAGTATAATCTGTTAATTTTCTGAAGATATTGGCATCTTTGGTCATAAGAGACTAATGACCAAAGATGCCAATATCTTCCTTCACAAATTTCAATATTTCTCTTTCAGGAGAATAAATATTTTTTTCTAGAGCCATTTTTATTTTTAATTCTCTCTCTTTTTCTTTTAAGTCTTTTAATTCTCTCTCTTTTTCTTTTAAGTCTTTTAATTCTCTCTCTTTTTCTTGTGATCTTCTCTCTTCTTCTTCTAATTTTCTCTTTTGCGCTTTTAATTTTCCTATCCTTTCTTCTAAGGGATAGTCATCAATTTTTGTTATATAAAATATGAGGGTGGCATCCTCTGCTGACATGCTAGTCTGCTTTTGGTTTAATTTATTTTTGTCTAACTTGTCAAATATGTTCTTAAGCTTTTCCCCTACTTTTTCTAATTTTTTTATTTTTTCTGCTATGCTCATGGATGAGTCTTTATAGTTAGAATCTTGACTCCAGGCTATTGCTTGTAAAATAGTACTTTTGCCGTATTTATCTATCATTTCCTTCGTGGAGTTTCGTTGCTGCATAGCCTGAAATATTTTCCGTCTTTCTGCCGAATCTGTTTGAGCTTTAGAGGGCCATCTTTCGCCATTTTCTTTGTTTTTATTGTCTCCATATCTCCCAAGATGAGGCTCTACGTTCTTGATTCCAAGATACTCTTTCCAAGTTATCTCAGGGTCATGCTTACCCTTTACAGATTCAGGCCCTGTCTTACCGATTTTTTCATCCCATACATTTTTTGTAATGATCTTCTCTAACTGCTGTCCTTCAAGAATACGATCAGATCTTTGTACAGATTGAACCTCGCCCAGGGGAATGGTACGTGGAATTGAAAGTTCACCTTCTTCCGGATACTTAGTGGTTAATCTGGTCGGAACATGGATGCCTTCTTGCTTTTTAAATTTGTATATATAACCTCCGTTGGCAAATCTTTTTGCTGTTTCAAAGTCTGTGGTTGTTGAGACATAGGCAGAGTCATCTGGGGAAGGCGTCACATCTACATGTCGATAAAGATTTTTACTGTAAGGCGTCTTTTCATTTACCTCGCTCCAAGGCTTAAATCCCTTCTCAAGGCTATCATCCCAGGGGGGACGGGTATCTCCTCGATAAACCGTCCCCTTATCTTTTTGAACATTTTCTGGCCAAACAACAGGGAGCAACCTTCCAACTTCTCTATCAGCCCTCCCGGGGAGATTAATGAGGTCAACACCAGTTGCCCAACAGCGAGGAGTAATAGTTTTATCTATCAAAACCTCGCTTCGATTTACCAGTTTCTCTAAGGTCATATCCAAGTACTCGGGGTTTGGATGCACCTGATAAATGGCCTTGAAATAGGCAGGAATTTCATGGTTCTGAATCTCGAAGTATTGATCTTTGCTCCGATAAATCTTTAAGTATTCCTGGTTTTTAGGATTATTGTTATTGATATCTACTTTTTCATCATTATCAAATTCATTTTTATCAGGGTATTTTTTCTTTACTTGATTAGGCAGATAGGAAGAGATGCTGTGCATAAGCTCATACATATCTTCGAGCAGATAACCTATTGGCTTTATTGATGGTTGGAGTGGATCATTATTCTCGTAGTATTTCTTCAGATCTGTGTCGATGGTACATAAAATTCCATAGATAGCTTTTGCCTTGTCTTTATTTTCGCTCTCACTTACCAAGCCTAATTGTCCAAATTTTTCCTTAAGAGCTCTCAAAAGCATTAGCAATCTCTCTATGCCTTTTTGAGTAGTTATATCTACCTTAATTGCATATTCTTTCAGGTCAAACTGATTTAAGATGTCCGCTTCATCTTTCAGGTGGACAATATTTTCTAAGTCATAGTCTTCCTCGTCTTCATTGGGCGCATAGGAAGAGATCTTGCTCATGAACTCATCTATATCTTCGAGCAGATCGTATATTCGTGGTTGGGGTAGATCATTACTCGAATAATAGTTCCCCAGATCTTTGTTGATGATATCTAAAACTCCATAGATAGCTTCTGCCTTATCTCTATTTTCGCTTTCACTAACCAAGCCTAATGTTTCAAATTTTGTCCTAAGAACTTGCAAAAGCATTAGCAATCTCTCTATGCCGTTGTTAGTAGTTATATTTATGATTTCATATTTTTCCAAGGCATGTTTTTTAAAGCCAAGCTGCTCTAAGAGGTACGCTACACTTTTCAGGTAGACAATATTTTCTGAGCCTTGGTTTAGATTATTCTGCTGCTTTGAGACAGGCGAACTGCTAGCTAAATTGGTTGATTCTATTTTAGAATTCTCTTTGTTTATATCTTTTGCCTGTTCCTTCTTTTCCTCAGACTCCAAACCTCTGATCTGAACTTGACTATGCTGCATCCATTCGTCTGGGCTGAGCCATGCCTTTTTGCCAGGGAACTGCACAGGACCTGAAAATTTCACGTTAAAGTTAGTCTGAGCAGCTCCAAAATCTACGGGAGCTTGACCGTTGTTTAAGGGCGCATTGGGAAGAGAATTATTGTTGTTGTTACTGATATCTTCTTTTGCATCGTTATGGTCGTCATTAAATTCGTCGTCATTCTCATCCCACTTTTCTTCTATATTCAACTTCTGATTATTGTTATTGTTCTTTGCTGGTTTCGCTTTTGAGTTTTTGAGTTCTTCCAGCTTTTCCTCTGCTTCATACTGATCTTCTACATTGTTCAGGCTTGCACCATTCCCATTGTTAGCATTCAGCAACTGGTTATTATTGGCATCAACATTATTATTATTTGCGGCCGCATTATGGTGTTGATTGTTATTGTTGTTGTTGTTATTTACGATCGCATTGTTATTGTTGATGCCTACAGGAGCACCAAGAACAGGGCGAAGTGGGAGTGGCGGTGGAGCATTGGGCACAGGACGATTAGGCGCAGGAGGAGCATTATTCAACACAAACGCGGCATTAGCAGATATACCCTTGGTCGTCATTATCTTGGCGATTCTTGCTAAATTGCTGTAGCGGAATTTCCTTCCACTTTCAGTTACTGTCGCTAATTTGACAACTTCCTTAGCAACGTTTTCTGTGTAGCCTAATTTTTCTAGATATTTTTGAGCCGCTTTAGGGTTTCGGTCGCTGGTAGTACGCCCCTCAATATATCGCTGGATAATCCCGTCTTCACGGCGCTGTACAGGCGGACGATTAGCACCATCCATTCCTGTTTCTGGTTGACCCGTAACACTGGCCCCTTTGACCTTCACAGACTCATGGCGCGCCACCCGCTCGCCATTATCATCGGCATTTTTCTCCAACGCCGGATTCGCATTAATCGGCGTGCCATTCACATCGGGTTTCAACGCCATTTGGCTCTGCTGCACCACATGGGTGGCTTCATGACCCAACAGCTTCGGGTCATTCGCCCCGCTCGATTGCACGACGATGTTGTTCTTCTGGGTGTAGGCCTTGGCTTGGATACTCTGGGTGGCGGCATCATCCACATGCACCCGCGCCTGTTGCACCTCCGGGTAGCCCGACTGCACAAAGGGGTCGCTCACCTGCTTGGGCAAGGGGCGACCACTGCCCTGGGGCGTCAGGTTCACGGTTCCTGATTGAGCTATCGCCCCAGTCCCCTGGTCTGCCATTTTCGCCTGTCGCTGAATCGCAAGGGGGCGGGCCAAAGGCACGTCTAACCCATCCTCTCGGGGGGCGACAAAGTGATGATCCAGCGGTCCGGGTGGCCCTGGCATACTCGAAACCACAGGCTCCCGCTGGACGTTAAAGGCCCTTTGGATGAACCTTTCCCGTTTGGACAACGTTGAGGGGTCTACGGGTTGGCGCTGGACAGCGCTATCCGGTGGCAATATTGAAATCTTGCCAAAGTCAAAGACTGGGTTATCGATCTGTCGCTGCACTGCCTCCCAGTTGGGGGCGGCTGTAGGCCCAGGTGCGACATAAGCAGTGTCGGCCTCCTCAGTCTCTACATCGGGTGAGGCGAACAGATCGTTTTTCACCTGGGGGACTTGCAGTGGTTCCTGTTCGTAGGCGCGCTGCTTGCGTTGATAAACCATGGATTTTGCCTCACCTGTGAGTGGGTTGTTGCTACGAATCGCGTCCAAAAGGTTGGGTCAGGCGAACATCCCCATGCCCCAGCCTCCGCTGCTGTCCCCACTATCGCGAAAATCCCCAGCACAAAAAATCCCTAAACTGTAGTATGTTTTTCACCCAAAAGTTCAGGAAATGTAGTGTGTTTCAACCGAATGTTCAGGAAAAGTAGTATTCAACCCTGCTGTTAGGCTCAAACATGGTTTGAGGCGCAAGGATTGGGTGCGCCAGATGATGGGTTAGGCAATCAGAGTTGATTGGGAAACTGTCGAACTCACGGTGAGAATGATGGACGATTTGAGCCGCTGGGGCGTCTTATTCCTGATGGTCTTGGTTTTGGATGGCCTGGTTCAATACTGTTTTAATGGCGTCAAGCTTCAGTTGCTTGGTTAACGCCAGCAGCGATCGCCCAAAGGCTTCATAATCTGGGTTGCTGCTGATCAACTCTTCCAGTTGTCGGCGCAGACGGCGGAAGTTTTCGGCTTCCAGCGCATCACGGAGCGATCGCAACGTTTCTAACGGCGGTAAAATCGGCGCTGGTGATTCCTTCGCGGGGGCAGCGTCCTCAGTTGCAGTGGGCAAAGCTTCGGCAGCATACTGCCATTCCAGCCCCAACTGATGCGCCAGCATATCCAGCAATTCACCGACATGGACAGGTTTCGGCAAAAAGTCATCCGCCCCTGCATCCAGTGCCAACTGCCGATCCTGTTGAGACACCGATGCCGAGGAGGCAATCACTTTCTGTTGGGACAGGGTGGCGGACTGGCGAATCTGCTTGAGCAACTCATATCCATCCATCACCGGCATCGCCAAATCGGCAATCACCACATCAAACGATTGATGCTGGAGTTGGTCGAGGGCCTGTTGACCATCTTCTGCTTCGACAATCTCAAACCCAAGCGGCTCTAACACAGTCACCAAAACACTGCGGTTGTCCACACGGTCATCCACCACCAACAGCCGACGCCGTTCTCCTTCGTAGCCAATAATGCTATGGTCAATGGTGCTAACCCGGGGAATGTCCTGCTCTGATGCCAGGGGCACCCCTATGGCAAAGCTAAATTGACTGCCCTCACCCAACTCACTCTGCACCTGAATCTCAGAGCCCATCAGCTGCACAATCGTCTGGCTAATGGCCAGCCCCAACCCGGAGCCCTCGGCATATCGTTGGCGATTGCCCACCTGCTCAAAGGCTTGAAACAGTTTATCGATATCCTTATCCGCAATGCCCATGCCGGTATCTTCCACCGAGAAGCGGAGGCGACTGATCTCAGCGGCATCGGCAGCAGGCGTTGCTGATGCCCGCAGCGTCACTGTTCCCTGGTCGGTAAATTTAATCGCATTGCCCAACAAATTGAACAGCACCTGGCGAAATCGTTGTTCATCCAGATAAACCCCTTCCGGTAATGTCGATTCAACCTGGTAGGCAAAC
>JBCBZT010000001.1:0-270148 GCA_039815185.1 Cyanobacteria bacterium P01_A01_bin.123
AGAACCTCTCCCTCCAGGCTCCACAGTTTCACAGTGTCGTCAGCGCTGGCCGAGGCCAGGGTGTTGCCATCGGGCGAAAACGCCACACTAAGGACAACATCGCTATGACCTTCCAGGGTGTTTAACTCCTCCCCCTGGCTACTCCACAGCTTCACGGTGCCATCAGCACTGGCAGAGGCGATAGTGTTGCTATCAGGCGAAAAGGACACACTATTGACACCAGCGCTATGGCCTTCCAGAGTGTTTAGTTCCTCTCCCTGGCTACTCCACAGCTTCACGGTGCCATCAGCACTGGCAGAGGCGATAGTGTTGCTATCAGGCGAAAAGGACACACTCCAGACAGCAGCGCTATGGCCTTCCAGAGTGTTTAGTTCCTCCCCCTGGCTACTCCACAGCTTCACGGTGGTGTTAGCGGTGGAGGAGGCGAGGGTTTTACCATCGGGCGAAAACGCCACACTTGTAACCCAATTGCCATGGCCTTGGAGGGTGTTCAGTTCCTCCCCCTGGCTGCTCCATAGTTTCACGGTGCCATCAACACTGGCAGAGGCGATAGTGTTGCCATCGGGCGAAAACGCCACACTCAAGACAGTAGCGCTATGGCCTTCAAGTTGATTTTTCTTTCGAATTGAGTAGAGCACTGTCTGAAGTTGACCAATCATCCGGACACGATTGGCCGTGGGCATGTTCACCTCACCCAACGCTGAAACAGCTCTCACACTAGCCACCAAGGCTTCCAGCTGATTATTCGATAAAAAAAGCGCTCGCGATGCTGTGCTGAGCGCTTCAATCTCACTGCGTTCGGCTCGTATTCGTTGTCTATTGCGCGATTGGGCGATGAAAAAAGTTGATATCCCAAATATCAAAGCGACTGATGCCAGACCCAGCGACAGCCGAGTCGCTTTTTTTTGTAAACTCAGCCGTTCTTCTAAGACTTCGGCCTTCTCTTGCAAGGCAACATTCAGCTTTTCTTCGGCTTCTTGCTGGCGTCGCTTAGCCGCTTCTAGCTCCCGCAAAATTTCTGGCGGATGTCTCAACCGCACATAATCCACCAAATAATCATGCACCAACTGATACCGATCATCCGGCTCATCCGGTACCTCAAACACCAACCCCGACCCCACTAAAATCTCCAACACCAAATCCAGCTGAGTCTCATCAAAGCCCATGCCCAGCCCCGTCAACGCCTCCTCAACCTCCTCTCGCGTTTTCAATGGGCGATAGAGCCGCTTATCGGTATCCTCTTCGGTGAGCACATACAGCACAATCCGGGCCAAATCTTCATTGGGCGGCCCACAATCCGCCACCGTATAGGCCAAAAACTTCTGCACCAGCGTTTGCTTCGGCGTTTCCCCCAAATCTCGGTACTGATCCAGCGTGGTAATCTCTTCCCGCTGCAACTGTGCCCCCACCACCTGCAACTCAATGGGTCGCACATCCCCTGTCTCCAGCGCCAAATCTTGCACCAGCACCGCAATCAGCGCATCGTCTAGATAAAACTGGGCATCCCTCGTCAACTTGCGAATCACCGCTTCCGCATCGGTCAGCGAAAAATTGTCTAGCCGATAGCGAATATCTCGACTGAGGATGTCGTTGTCCCTATGATTGCTGCTTTGATCAAGACTGCTGCTCAGGTCGACAACCTTTTCAACCTCAAGCAAATGGTGCAAATAGTCTTCCCGTAACGACAACACCACCTTGACAAACGAAAGTTCAAGGCGATTTAAGCACTGGCCTAAAAATTCATAGAACAGCCGCCGTTCTTCCAGAGTCGGCTTTTCAAAGAAGAATTCTTCAAACTGATCGAAGAGCAGGACGATGAAGTAGTCCTTTTGATTGAGGGCTTGGAGTTTGGAAAGTAGTGAGTGAGTGGGGGAGTGGGGGAGTGGGGGAGTGGGGGAGGCTAGAAAAGGCGGGGCGGAAGGTGAAGGGGACTTGTTGAAGGCGCGGAGTTTGCCTGGGATCTGTTCAACGCTTTGGTCTGAGTTTGCTGGAGGGGGGGACGCGGTGAATCGCGTCCGTACGGCGGTGGGGCGTGTGGGTAGCTCGGTCAGGGCTTGGTCTAGGGCCGTTTCGATTGCTTGTTGCCAGTTGACATAGGTTTGAATCAGGATGGGTAAGCTGTTGCGGCCTTCGGGGGTGATGCGGCGGAGGGCCGGGGTGAGTCCGGCGTTGACGATGGAGCTTTTGCCGACGCCGGAAGGGCCGTGGATGACGATTAGCTGATTGTGTTTTGCCTTGAGCCGTTGAACCAATCTTTCAATGTCGTGTTCCCGACCGGAGGCGGCAATTTCAGCCGCGACGGCCGTTTGGGTTTCCGTATCGAGGGGGCGGGCATAGGCGCTGCGTTTGTGGGGTTGCACCGCCCCCGCACCGATAAAGGCCCGCAGGTTGTAGCGAAATTCCACCGCCCGCCGTTCTTGCTTGATCCGAAAGGCTTCTCGGTATTGCCCGGCCTCAAAATAGTGGTGAATTAGCTCATCCAAAATCTGACGATAGAGGGTGAGGTCAAGCTCAGGGTTAGTTTCTGCCTGGGCCTCGGCCAACAGCGCGATCGCGTCCTGAGGCGTACCCAAATGCATTTGTGCCTCGCCGAGCAAAAAGCGATACCAGCCCCGCTGAAACCGATTGGCGATCGCTAGCGCCACCGCCAACGGTTCATCCGCTGGATTTTGATCTAACTGTCGTTCTGCTTCTGTCAACAGGTCAAGGGCGTTCAAAGCTTCAGCCCGGGCCGTTTGCCAGTCTTGATTTGCTAGAGCCACTTCGGCCAAAAAACCGCGATCGCGGGCCTGCCTAACCCAATCCTGAGTTTGTTCGTGCAGGGCTAAGGATTCTTGGGCGATCGCCGCTAACGCTCGCCAGTCCCGCTGCTTTTGCAACACTTCTGCCAGCGCATGGATAAACTGTGCCTGCCGCTGCGGTTGATTCAGCACCTTAAAGATCGCCAAACAGGCCGCAAAATTCTGCTGCGCCTGCCGCAAAGAAGCCTCGTAGGTAACCCGCTGCAAGACTGCATTGCTGCGCCACCAGAGGCCGAGGTAGAAGTGGAGGATAGCGGTTTTTTCGAGAGGGGAGGGTGATGGGGGGATGGGGGGATGGGGTGATCGAGTAGAAGCGTTGACGAATTCCTCCCCACCTTCCCCATCTCGATTCCTAACACCTAACGCCTCTCCCCCACTCCCCAACTCGATCACACCATCACTTCCCACGTCCCCACGCCCCCGCGCTGCCCGCTCCTGCCAATAGCCTAGGCTCCGCTGATAGCCCGCCCTGGCTGCTTCCATTTCGGTGTGGCTGTGGGCATCTCGGCCCCGTAGGAAGTCGAGGCTGGCGGTGAGGTCGGGGTCGAGGGGTTGATCGGGGCCGAGATCGTTGAGGGCGGCTTCGAGTTCGTTGCGCAGGCGGGAGGTGCCATTGAGATTGAGGGCGGTTTCGGGTAGGACATCGCTGCCAAACTCAAGCACCTGCTGAAACAGCTGATTGGTGCCTTGGTGCAAGGCATAAATCAGTTCATCGAGGGGATAGTCAAAAGGAATCGTGGGCGGGGCCTGGTTTTTGAAATCTTGGGCGTAGCGGCTGATGAGGCGGACAACGCGATCGCTCAACCAGAGGATGAGCGGACAATCCATCAGCGATCGCAGTTGGTCTCTGGCTAAATTGGCATCTTTGAGTGCTTGGTTGAGATTAGACAACGCCCACAATTGGGTAACGACCAACGCGGTGGGGGGAGTCGTTGTCGTTTGTAAATGGTGGCGAATGGCCATGACCACACTCGGGGTATTGGCTTCTAGCGCTAGCACCTGCACGCCGTCAAACTGGCTTTGCAACTGCTCAATCACATAACCCTGCAACCGTTCGTAGTCGCACCGCACCAGCACGACTGAAAATTGGCCCACCGACAGTCGCACCGCCCGCTCCAACCGCTGCAGCGACTCGCGATTGTGCGCCAGAATTTCGGCTTTAGTGTGTGACCGCATCATAGACACTAATATTAGCGCTACCGAGTGGATGTACTCACTCAGTAGCGCTAATATTAAACCGTTTCCAGGTTCAGAACTGGTGTTTTGCTAACGGAAAACAGCATATCCTCATCTGAACGGGATTGATTCCGAAGGAGTCGCATATCCTAATGCTGCCCGCCTCGAATCCTTCTCCAAACCCAACGGGCGGCATTTTCCACGCTCGTGCCAATTCCCGCTTGCTGTAGGGAATTTCCAGTGGCGGAAAACCCTGAAGTAGAGTTGCGGTTAGCCTCGGATTGATCAGCGTTATTATTCAGGTCAGATGGATTGAAATCAGACATGGGGCATTCTCCTTGGGGCTGTGCTATCGATTCAAATGAGTTCTAGAGGTTATTTGCGTCTGCCACGGATTAAGTCCCGAAGCTTACGACCAACGTTCATCGTTTGATCCGTTTTTGAGCGTGTTTTACCTTGAGAATTTTCCTTTGCGGTCGAAACTAAAGTTTCTAGAGCTTCGCGCACCTTCAAGCGTGTATTCGACATGACTTTATCCCTGATTCAAACAACAATCATCGCCAAACCCTTGATATTGGCCTGATAAACCAAGTCAAGCTCGGGATACGGAGTTCGCCCATAGGTTAAACTTCAGGTCTGGACTTGGACAAGGTTTAGAGAACCTTTAAGCTTGGCTTCCACTGGTTAATAGACTTGGATTCGTTAGGTTATGCAGTTTTGCCAATTCACCCTGAATGCTTCATGACCGCTTGATACAATTCGGGATGTTTTTTTCAACTTGTTAGAGTTCGTTAACGGTTCAGGTTTGAGTTGATTGGATTTATCTTGCGATCGCCTCTGATGGCGCTCAATACCAACAGCCAAATCGTCAGCAAGGGTAATGCAATTGGCACCAACGTCGCGGTTGAGGTGAACAGTTGAACCATCCCCAGGGCATATAGGACAGAGGCGGCAGCTAATCGGTATAAACCCCTCGAGCGCTGTTTCTCTTCAAGGGAAATAAAGCGAATGCTTAAGGCTTTAGCCAATCCAATCGCTAGCCCAATCACCCACCAGTCAGATACTTTCCAAGCTCGGTACTGGGTGAGCAAGTGGTGAACGTTATAAGCTTGTAATTCGCCTCGAGTAATAAAGTTTTGGCACGGATACTGTTTTAGCAAGCAGCCAAAAAAGTCGTGCGATAAAGGTACTGAAAAGAAATCTTCCTCAGCACTGTAGTCTCCTGGGGCGATGATGACCACGCGATCGGCAAAGTAATCGGGTGGAAACTGGTCGGAGAGCAACTCATGGGCTGGAATCGTTTCATAAACGTGATCGGGGGGCAACGAGGTATCAATAATATACTGTCGACGGCGATCGCCTCCCATCGCCCATCTTTGCCTGCCGCGATCGGCCCACTGTACCAGTTGACTAACTGCTGTATCGGATTGTTGTTGCCAGGTTCTCAGGTGGAAACTCAGCTCGGTTTGCAAGTTTTGACTGCGACCGGGGTCTGGTTTAAAGGTTTGTTGAAATGGGGCGTAGTTTTCAATGGCTGCCGATAACGCTAGCAAGTAGCTAAACGTGCAGTCTTGGGCACAGGTGCCGTCTTGAGGCAAGTCGAGTTCCCAAGGATAAAACCGCTGATCACCGTTAAAGCTCCAGTGGTCTGAGGCAATGCGATCGCGCACAAACAGCTCGCCCTCAGTATCGCTGGCAAAAACAAACCAGGTTCCCTGGGCCACAGCCGCCTGGATCGAATCAGCCAGCAGGACTTCTTGGGGTTCTTCGGTGTAGAGCAGATAGCTAATCCCCATGGTTTTTGCGCCAAAGCTAGACAGCTTGCGAATCAAGCCAGACAAATATTCCCGATCGATTTCGTGGGGGTCAGCAAACTGAAAACCTGGCATGTTTTCGCTGGCGCGATTGAGCGAAGTTTGATCCACGGAAATCAGCGCCACTGGGGGGAGATCCTCTGGGGGTAAGGGTTGGGTGTAATACCGATAAACGGCTTGCAACAATAACCGGGTATCGAGCAACACGCCAATGCGCAGCGGTTGAATTAGACAAATCACGGAGACTAATGCAATCAAGGTCAGATCTTTGCGGGTCAGTCCCCACTGGCGTACCCCCTGACGCCAATCTGAAGGTTGAATGCGGTAAGGAGTGCTGCCGGGGGCTAAAAATAATGAGGACACCAGATGCGCCGAGGGATAGGCAAATCTTTCGGTTTCCGCCAGCGATCGCTGGGCGATCGCCAATGCCTTCCCCACATCTAGCCCTTGGGCAAGCTGTTGGCAAAAGGGGCTCAAAAAACGGTGGGCAGGGGCGCTAGCCACGGGTTCACGCATGACCAAGGCTTGTATCCCTAACCCGGCTAGGGATTGGGCAATGCTGAGGCCATTGCAAGAGTTAAACAGGGCCAATTGCAGTCCGTTTTGGCGGGCTTCAGCTAGGGCTTCTTCGGTTTCGCTCAAGGAGAGTTGAATGTTGGCAGACAGGGCAAATTGCCCGCCGCTGATAGCAGTATCGTCGCTATGGCCACCGAAGTAAAGCACGTCCCAACCGCGATCGTCTTTGAGAGTTGCCGTAATTTTGGTTTTAACGGCGGCAACCGTATCTTCAGGAGACCAAGTCAGTCGCTGTACCTCGGCCACGCTACGCAGCGATCGCAGCACCTGCCAATCCGTTTGCAAGGCTAAAGTCGGATCATCGGCCAAAATCGCTAAAATTCGAGTTTTGCGATGCCGTCGCGATCGCCCTATAGTCGCCCCCGCCTGCTCCCGCTGTGGCGCACTGCGAAAAATGCGAATGGTATCTGCTGGGGTTCCCTCTGGTGCTAAATCCCACTGTTCCCAAGGTAACCGCGCCAGGTCAGCAGACTCGCACGCGACAAACACGTCAATGCCCACTGCCGCCGCAGGGCCACCTGCATGCATGAGCCGCGTCAGCTGATCGCGAATTTTTTGTTGAATTACGCGCCCCTCACCTTCTCCCAACCACCGTCGAAACGCCTGGATCAACGCTTGTTCGGCTTCCATCAAATCGTGGGCCGGATCGCTAGAACCGGGGTTGAGTCGGCCACTGCTGCTAACTGGGGCGGCAGAACTCAATTCATAAAAGCGAAAGTAGCGTTTGCGCCACAGGTCATAGTGTTGGGTCAACTGGGCCGATTCAGGCAGGGGAACCGACAGGTGTTGGCTCCGCTGGTTCCACAGCAGCAGCAAAATACAGTTTGCACCTTGCTGCAATACCCGCAACTCAAAGGGATAACGCTGCTTTTCTACGGCCTGATTCACCATCACAGTTAACCTAGATCTAAGACATAAGGCGATCCTTGATCGTGGCATTGACTCATAGATCTCCGATTTAGCCCCCCAATGCTGGGAGGAACTAATCTCTCAAAATCCCCCAGCATTTGAGGGCTTAAAGCCCTCCGGGCATAGATGAAAGGGGGACAATGCAGCATGTATTGGGTTGGTTTATTCATCTCTGTGGCCCAGCACTTTAGCCATCATCACTTTCATTGTCATAAACAAAAGGCAGGGAAACCCAGTTTGGTCCGTTAATGGGCGTCAGCGTGATCACAAACGGGGCTTCGGTGTGACCGTCAACCTTGGCGTAGAGAAACGGATCGTTAAATTCAGACACTGGGGCTGCCATTTCTTGGTCTGGGGTGCTGATGGCCATCCGGACACCATTGGGCAGGGAGGTGCCCATTTGCATGCCTAGCAATGCCAGCAGTGACCAGCTGGGTGCTTCATCGGGAGAGGACAACCAGTGCACAGTGCATAGTCTCACGGGCACCCCCCGCAAATCAATGTCTTGATAGGCGTAGACTGCCGATTCAGGAATGAGCATGCCCTGGCGTCTTAACTCTGCGATCGCGGCTTGAAATTTATCAATTGATCGCAGACCGCTGGTCACGGGCGTCAGTTGGGGTAAAAAGAGCCCAGCCCCCGCTGCCGCCGTATCCACTTCACCCCGTAGCCAAGTCGCCACGTTGATAGCAGGTTGGGCCAAGGTTTGAAATAAGGTAGACAGTTGAGCCGGAGCAGATCGCCAGCGTTGATTTGCCGCCTGATCTACAGTTTGGCTTGCCGTGTGCCCAAAAAACTGGCCCGCTTGAAACTGTCGCCGCCAGCGATAAAGCTGTTTCAGTAGCGGTGAATTTTGCAAAATGGCCCGGCCTTGTTCCCAACTCAGATGATCGGTGAGAGCGTCTTCGGGCGATCGCAGCCAGGTTTGAATCATTTGCCAACAGCCTGTCTCCACCGCCTGTTTTTCATTTGAAAACGAGGGCAAGGCAACGGCGGCAGGTTCGAGCTGCTGGAGTTGCACCAGTAAATGGTTGGGTTCACTATCAAAGGCCGTCAGCGGCAGGGCATAGTGCCAGCTTTCGGGTTCAGGGTTGACCTGGGCGTGGCAAGCTTGGGCCAGCGTGGCGTAGCGTTCATGGCCCCGCACAAGTACCTGTCCCCATTCTTCTTGAACCTCTAGCACCACATAAAAGTGGGCCGCAAACTCGGGTAACTCAATGATCGCCTTGGGCAACAAGATTTCCTCGGCAAATAAGTTTTCAACCACCAGTAAGGCCAAGCGAAATGCCCCGACGCGCAGATTGCACACGCTGTCGATGACGCTCGCGATCGCGGGTTGGTGCAGCGAACAGCGCCTTCCCATTACCGTTAAACCTGGGTTTTGGCCCCGCTCAGTTAACCAATCGACAAATCCACTGTAGGCCAACCCTTGTAAATAGGTCTGCCACTGCCACGACTCCCCCACCATGGTTTGGGCAATTTGCTCAGACCAATCAAATTGTTCTGATTCCAGGGCGATCACCTCTGGTGAAGCCAGCCGCCAGTCCGTCATTTCAGATGTGGTGTGGTTCATGACACCCCTCCAAATAACGCTGTAAATAACGCCGATAAAGGTTTTCCATCATCCGCCGATTTGACAGACGCGTGTTTGAATCCCCAGCCATCAAGATTTCCTCATCCACAAACTGCTCAATCTTCTGAGCCACAGTAGACAAGTAGTCAGGGTCGGTGGCGCAACGGTCAGCATCTAGGCTAGGGTGCAGCAAGTTTAGCACCTGGGCCACAGTGGAGTCGCGAACTCGGCTCAGCAGGTCTTTGAGATCCAACAGGCGACTCACTTGAGACTGGTTAGTCAACGCCAACAGGTCTGCCACCTCACTTTGAGACTTACCCTCTCGGTAAATCAAGCGCAGGGCGGGTATCACTTTAGCAGCCAGGGCGCGGTAACGGGGTCGCTTTTGCAGGTGATTGATGTAGTCTTTTAAGCCTGCGACAACGCCCTGTTCCAGACATTGGGGCATCTGAGCTTGCCACTGGGTTTGAATCTCTCGCCAAGCGATCGCCTCAACCGTGTTGATCTCCTTTAAATCAGGCAACGCTTGCAGTCGATCGTCTCCCGCTTCATTCCCCCGATCCAAAGAGTCCCAAACGGGCATGCCCCGCCGCTGCCAAATATCAAGCTGCCGCAGGGCTTTGGCAATCCGCCTGAGATCGCGCCGCAGTTGCTCTGGACTACTGACGGCAATGTGCTGGGTTGCCAGCCAAGCCACCATCTCTTGGAGCTGGGCCAGGGTTGGATCGGGACATTTGCCATGTTGGCGTTGGCCCTGTTGTCGGCGATCGCGGCGATAGACTTGATGGAAGGCTTTGATCAGGGCGCGATCGCAATCGTTAAAATTCTCCCACTGCCGTTTTCGCACCTGGTTAAGCAGTGCCCAGTCGGTCAAAAACGAAAACCCGCGTTCTGACAAAAACCGCTTAATCTCAGGTTGCTGACGGGTTTGATAATGCACCCAGCTATTTAAGTTGAGACTCCCCTGGGCATTGGGGTCAAACCGACGCAGTACCTCAACTGTAAACCGGGCATAGGCCAATGGCGTCATCTGCCCCGTTGGATCAAGGCAAAGTTGGGTTTGTCCCGCTGGGTTCAAGATGATGTATGTCATACCATCGTCGTCCAACACAAAGGGCAAAAGGTCTTGATAGGTAAACGCTTTTGCCGCACTAAACACGCTAGCCAGTTGCCGACAGGCCACCAGAATACCGTGGGAGACATAGCACCGTAGGCAAAGCCCAGCTTCCGCCAGCACCAACAATTCAGCCGTCGCTCCCCGACGCTGAAAAATCGTCAGCAGCAATCGTTGAACGGCTTGATGTTGCGCCATTGTTAATGGCGTGTGGGGTTCCAGCGTCGAAAATTGCCCCTGAAAAAACGCACTCGCCGGGGAAATCGCTTTTTTCTCATAGCCCCCGCTACGGGGATCGAGTCGAAGCATCTCCCAATAATTAGATAGAAGACCCATGATTCAATGCTTTCGCAAGCGTAACCAAATTATTGCATGGACGATTTAGCCCAGTAGGTACCCGTGCGGGTAATGTTTCCGTTCCGGTTTAGCGATATCTCCAATGTAAAAAGAGACGACAAAACAGCGCCTCCGTTTTTAGGGGCGTGTAAAATCTCCCTGATTAGCGGGAACGCAAAGCATCTGCGGGGTAGTCTAAAGGTCAGAAGCATCTTTAATGCATCAGCATGGATAAGAAAACGATCGGCATGGTTTCCTGGTATCGCGGGTTGAAACAGTGCGACTGGCTTTGGAAACAGACGCCCCATCCCTTTGGGGTGTGGGGCAATATTCAGCTCATCGCGCCTGCACCCAAGCCCGACTTTTTGCTGATGTATCAATATCAGTTTCCGACCCCAGCCAAGCGCAAAATGCCCAATTGGGTGCCGCGATTAGGTCGCAAAGGCAGGGGCAGCGATCAGGTTCCGGCTAGAGTGTTTCGTGACGTACCCAGAGAGCGGGTGATCTTTCAGATGCGAGAACCCCCCCTCGAAGAACTGATTAATAAATACACCCTGCAATATCAACTGGCAGATCGACACTGTGGCTACGTCACCGGCCCCGACGATGTCGCACCTGTGCCAGGATATATGCCGGCAATTTGGTACGTTGACACCTCGTTTCGAGAGCTTGATCAAGGCCCCGTGCCCGAGAAGACTAAAGCCTGTAGCTGGGTTACTTCCGGCGTTAACCGCACAGAAAACCACCGCAAACGACTCGCCTTTTTGCGGCAGACCAAAGAAATTTGCCCCAACATCGATATCTATGGCCGGGGACTGCCCGACTGGGCGCAGGGGGTAGGCGAGTTGCAAAACAAGTGGCACGCCATGTCGCCCTACCATTACAACCTGGCCATCGAAAACTACGCCGACAACGCGTGGTACGTTAGCGAAAAGCTCTGGGATTCACTCCTGTCCTGGTGTTTGCCCATTTACTACGGTGGCCCAGCGGCAGATAAACTCCTTCCCCCAGAGAGCTATTTGCGATTGCCCAGCATGGACGAAAAAGGGCTGGCCTACGTTCAAGACGTGATTTCGTCTCCCGACGCTTGGTATGAGCGCAAAGACGCGATCGCCGAAGCCCGCCAAATCATCCTCCACAAACTCAACCTGCTCAACTGGCTGTCAGACTATGTCGCCGAATTTGAAGCGTGAGAGAGCAGTCAGAATCTAAAATCTAGAATCTAAAATCCACCCCATCCCCATTACCCCCCAAATCCATGACCCGCGGAGTATACATCGTTGCCAACGATAAGGTCGCCGATAACGCGATCGCCCTGCTCAGTAGCCTACGCCTGCATGATCCAGATTTGCCTGTGGTGATGATTCCTTTCAACGAAGCTCACCACGAGGCAGCGGCGACATTATCTCAAAATTATGGGGTAACGGTATTTCCTGATTTACCCTTCTTAGATGAGTTAACCCGCACGATTGGCGAAATTTTCCCGCGCGATTTTTTAGCCCTGCCTAACAAAATGCGTAAGCTGGCAGTTTGGTTTGGCCCATTAAATGAATTTCTCTACATTGATACCGATATCCTGCTATTTGAATCAGTAACCACTAGTCTCGATTACTTTGCCCAAGCAGATTTCCTCTGCTGCGATTACCACTTTAAGGGGCGGGGCTTGAGCGACGTCTTTTCGCCCTTAGTGCTTGAGCAGGGCATCTTTAGCGAAACTGAGGTGCAAGACGTCTTTAACAGCGGGTTTTGGGGGTCTAAGAAAAATGCCCTGACCCTGGATGGCCTCTACGATCGCCTGCGGGAATGCGCTGCCCATCGGGAATATTTTGACTTCTCTAGCGGCACCACCGATCAGCCGATCATGAACTATCTTGTGCTCAAGTCCATTGCCCAACGGTTAAATATCGTCAAGGTCAACCCGGGTGAACCTGGCAGTTGGGGCGGCACGTCCCACTTCAAAGAACGTGATCATAAGCTTTATGATGGCGATCGCCCGTTGCGCTATCTCCATTGGGCCGGCACCCCCATGCGCCCCGGTGGCCCCTACCGTGACCTCTGGGAGTATTATCGCTATCTCAAGCATCCCGAAAGCAAACCCATCCCCCAGGCTTCACCAACCCCACCATCGCCTTGGGAAAAAATGATGCGGCAAATGAAGGGCAAGGTGAAAGCTACGTTTGGCAAGCGCTAGGCAGAGTAATCGTCATCTTACTTGAAGTAGTCATGACAAAGTCAATACATTCCTAGCTTAGAACCAAGCCATCACATTCACTTAGAGATCGAATGTGATGGCTTTTTAATGTCTAAAAAATAAGCATGCAGTCTAAATTGGAACCGACTTCTGTATTGATAGCCCTGGCCAGATTGCTTAATGCCCCTAGCACCGCTGCAATACTCAGCACACAAGCAATCTAGCTCACCGTAACGCACAAAGCTTTGTGGCTACGGCTAAACATGCGTCGCTAAAGTCGATACAAAATCAATACAAAGTCAGTCCGTTCTCAGTTTAGAACTCGGTCATCGAGTTGCCAAAGTAGACCTATTCCCAATTTAAAGTAAGGAATTTGTATGCTTAACCGAATGAAGGATTCACCCGCGGTGGTGATTCACCCCGTACAGAATGAAGCAGACTATAAAGCAACCCTAGAGCGTCTAGTGGCAAAACAGCCTCTGGCTACAACACCCAAGTTAATCTCTACTGCAACCCTCAGAAAGTGGTGCATTGGTGGAGTGCCCCTCTGCCCCCCTTCTAGGGGATTCTGAATTGCAAAGTCCCCCAGAATATAGCCCTCCGGGCATACCAGAAAGGGGTCTTAAAGCCCTCTGGGCATACCAGAAAAGGGGGCGAAGCGCATTTGGGACTTCTCAGCCAACCTCTTCAGCAGGATTAAGAGTCGATCGTGCAACTCAATCACTATCGGTTGATTTTCAACGATGCGATCGCCGCTTAGATAAATAGTCAATCGTACGATCGCCCTCAAGTTTGTGTTGAGAACGATCGCATTTTCGTGCCTGAAAAATCTCCAGAATATATGTCATAAAACAAAGGAGTTGAAGACAGTAATAAGCATTCACTTATGAAGCAATAGAGATAGCCTCAGCACCAATATAAATTTGCTCTAGAAGCAGAATAACTCCAAAATTCTTCCCGATTTCTTCTCGATTCATGCATATGCTAACAGTGCATAAAAAGCAAAATTCAAGACTCCGACTCATCTCTACCTCAGGGAGACAGTGAAAAAGTAGCTGATGTCATTTTTAGCCCGGTTAACAGCCCAGTAGAGCCCCCATAGTTTGGATCAACACAAGTTGTATTGATGAACAAACTTGCCCCCAATACTTGCATTCAAGGAGCTGTAACATGTTTACCCGTAACCAATTTAGCCCCCTTACTCGGTCTGCTTCACTCGCCGTACTGATGGTAGGGATGGCAGCCTGCACCTCTCAAATCTCCTCTAAAACTCCACTCAATGGTGCTGGAGCTAGCCTACCTGCCCCCCTTTATGAACTATGGTTTTCCCAATATGAACAGCAGAACTCTGGGATTCGGATTGACTATGAGTCTGTCGGCAGCGGCGCAGGCATTGAGCAGTTTTTAGCTCAGGAAGTTGATTTTGCCGCCACGGATGTCCCTCTAAATGCTGATGAAATAGCCCAGTTCCCTGAAGAACGGGGCGACGTGATTCAGGTGCCTGTAGTCGGTTCTGCAGTTGTCTTAGCCTACAACCTAGAAGGCATCAAAGCACTGCAACTCTCGCGAGACGCCTATTGCGGCATCGCAACAGGGGAGATTAGCAATTGGAATGACCCAGCGATCGCGGCCGACAATCCCGACATCGACTTACCCAATCTGCCCATCACTTTTGTTCATCGGGAAGATAGCAGCGGCACAACCTACATGTTCACAAACCACATGAATGCCGCCTGTGACAACTGGTCTGCCGGGATAGGCAAAACCGTGGATTGGGCAACCGCAATGGCGGCCCCAGGCAATGGGGGAGTGACTGCCACCATCAAACAAACTGAAGGTGCAATCGGCTATGTCGGCTTCGCCCACGCCGAAAAAAACTTCCTGTCAATGGCGAGTCTAGAAAACCAAGCAGGCTTTTTTGTCGAACCCTCTCCGAATTCTGCTGAACTTGCGATAGAGCTTTCAGAGACTGCCCATGACCTGACGGCTACGATGCCCGATCCTTCTCAGGTAGACGCCTATCCTATTGTGGGATTAACCTACATGCTGCTGTACGAGAACTATGAGGACGCAGCTACAGCAGAAGCGATTTGTAATGTCATCAAATGGGCGCTGACTGACGGCAGACTGATGGCAGATGCCCTGGGTTATGCACCTTTATCGCCAGAGATAGCACTCCAGGTCACAGAGATGCTGGATACGTTAGAGATTGATCAAGTTGCCAGCAGTCAGGCAGTCGCCTCTCGTTAACCCATCCTTCCCCATGCCTAGCGACCTGCTTAAATATAGCGCTGGTCAGATTGCTTAATGCACCAATGCACCGAGTATCACCAAGATACTGAGTCCACAAGCAATCTGGCTCGCGGTAGCGCACAAAGCTTTGTGGCTACCGCCATAACATCCAGTTGGCGACCTTGAGCGTTTAGCTTAAAGAGAACGACAAGTCTGGATGTGGCCGAGGTTTATATCTCCCCAACCAGTAGCTGACTTCCCCAGTGGCACTTGCTGGGGATTTTATTTTGCAGAATTAACCCTAGCCCTCTCAACCGTTAGCCGCTTCTTTACCGGCAAACCCGTTGACTATGCCACGTTTATTGACATCTGCGATCGCCTCGGGTTGGCCTGGCATGACATCATCACATCATTTTTTCTCACAGACCAACTTATCAATTCCCCCTAGACTGATCTTGGCTCAATGATCCATCACTCACTGGAATAACACAGGTTTCTGATCAACATGACTCTTTGTTTAAGATGTAATTAGCTTGGTGACCTTATTGGCAAAGACTCACTAAGTCTAGTTATCAAGCTTCGAGATATTCCTGCATACCTAAGCAGTATTTCGAGATTTATCTTTTCCTGGGCTAAAATCGTCATCTACCCTCCCCAGTGAACCTGGGGGAATGTCAACTGATACACCTAGGTCTTGTTTTCTACAGGTGTGTCGTAAAGGATCCATCATCTCCTTTGACCTTAAGCATGACCAGCAGCTCGTAACTCAAGGAGTTATCGATTTTGATAGTTTCGGTGTTGATAGTTTCGAACTTTTTGATCCTCTATTTTTGGCTCTACCCGAGCTTTTGCCATACTTCAGGCAGGAAACGCTGTCTTAGCTAAACCCTTGATACAAGCTGCACTTCTTCAAGCTTCCCGATTAAAGAACTACCCCACATCCGATTTGAAACTTGAGTAGAGCTCAAGGCCTTGTGCTCCTGCGAGGAGAATTTATGGATCTGGATGTAGACGAAGCTTAAGTGTTGCACCAAAATTTTTTCCTATTCACATAACACTTTGTTCCACAGGATCAATTGCTTCATAGGGGCAGCGTTTTTTTAGCGCTATTCCCATAGCTTGATGCCAATAACTAAGGAATCTACTTGGAGGTATACCTTTGAATTCTGATCAAAGTAACACGCCTAATCCTGCAACCCCTAATCAGGAGTCTAGTCCTCTCAATCTCGATAATCTGAAAGACCCTACAACATTAGAAAACCTGGCTTTTAGCAAAAATCCTACCGCGCTAAATGCCTGGGAAGAAGATTACGTCAGTCAGAATCTTAATCGGCAGAGCGTCAGTGGGGATACGCCACTGGTAGGTCAGAAAAGTGACAACTTGCTAGAAGGTGGAGATGCTGAAGATCTGATCGCAGGCGGCCTGGGAGATGATGTCATCTTTGGGTTTAAAAATGATGATGTTTTGCGTGGCGATCTCAACAGTCGTTCTCCAGGGGGCCCTGAGGGCGGAGACGACATCATCTTCGGGGGTGAAGGAGATGACCGAATTGGCGGTAAGGGCGGTAATGATGCGCTCTTTGGCGAAGACGGTGATGATCAAATTTGGGGTGATGCTGGAGACGATATCCTGCGCGGCGGTCTTGGCAATGATCATCTTGTTGGCGATAACTTCTCAGGCGATCGCGGCAAAGATATCTTCGTTCTGGCAGCAGGCGAAGGCACAGACACGATTAAAGATTTCCGCATCGGAGAAGATCTCATTGGTCTAGCAAACGGTCTGACCTTTGAGAAATTAAATATTGTTCAGGGAACTGGTGATGAAACGGGCGATACCGTGATCAATGCTAGCGATACGGGTGAGAAGTTGGCGGTTCTCAAGGATATCGATAGCAGCGATATCGACAGCAATGACTTCACCGAATCAACTGAGTTCGAGCCCGAACCTGAGCCAGAACCCGAACCTGAGCCAGAACCCGAACCCGAACCTCAGCCAGAACCTGAGCCAGAACCAGAACCAGAACCCGAGCCCGAGCCTCAGCCAGAACCTGAGCCAGAACCAGAACCAGAACCCGAGCCCGAGCCTCAGCCAGAACCTGAGCCAGAACCCGAACCTGAGCCGGAACCCGAGCCTCAACCAGAACCTGAGCCAGAACCTGAGCCGGAACCTGAGCCTCAACCAGAACCTGAGCCTGAGCCGGAACCCGAGCCCGAACCTGAGCCGGAACCTGAGCCTCAACCAGAACCTGAGCCTGAGCCTGAGCCGGAACCCGAGCCAGAACCTGAGCCCGAGCCTGAACCAGAGCCGGAGCCGGAGCCAGAACCCGAGCCCGAGCCAGAACCTGAGCCGGAACCCGAGCCAGAGCCTGAGCCGGAACCCGAGCCGGAACCCGAGCCTGAGCCCGAACCAGAACCAGAACCAGAACCAGAACCCGAGCCGGAACCAGAACCTGAGCCGGAACCCGAGCCGGAACCCGAGCCAGAACCTGAGCCGGAACCCGAGCCCGAACCTGAGCCGGAACCTGAGCCAGAACCCGAGCCTGAGCCAGAACCCGAGCCTGAGCCGGAACCAGAACCTGAGCCTGAGCCCGAGCCGGAACCCGAGCCGGAACCTGGGCCAGGACCGGGAATGGACACCAATATCAGAAATCCAAGCAATGTGCCGAATTTCACACCCAATACGAGTGAAGCTGAGCTTATAGCTCGGAATGCACCCAATATCACTATTGGCACGCAGACCATCTACTTTGGACAGCAGCAAGTTTCAGCCATCAATCAAAACCCAATTATTGCTAGCTTTGACAGCAGCAATCCCGGCAATAACTGGGTGCGTAACGATTACGAAACGACTCCACCCGATGGTCGTGCCTATGGTCTGTACTGGGATGGTGATGACTTATACGCTGCTTTCAGCATCGTAGGGACTGGCGGTAGTCCTAGCGAGGACTTCCGACGGGCTAGCTCTGATGCTGAGACTGCCTGGCTAAGAAACTATGGCCGGGGAGGGGGTGCCCGCGTCGGTGTTATCGGCAGAATCGATCCTAGGACAGGGAATTTACTGGATGCTGCTTACATCACGGCACAACTGCCTAATGGCAATACTAACTCTGTGAATATCACGGGGCTCTCTACCAACAGTGCAGGGAACCTGGTTGTGACGGCTGATACGGCTTTTAGTCCTCGTAAATCCAACGGAGAACCCGCCGATATTGGTGGAATCGATGGCTATCAAATCGTATTGACTCCAGATTTGAGCAGGGTGCTCAGTACATCGGTAGATGACCTATAGTCCTAGCCTGTTAGGGTTGGAAGTCGATCTCAGATCGACTTGATATGACCGCTGAAAATGCATCCCCCTGTATTTATATACAGGGGGATTTTTTTATCATCACTCGATTTGAATCGCAGTCACAGGCGTTGAAAATATTGCGTCCTTTCTCGTGACTAGAAATACAGCACTGGCCAGATTGTTTAATGCACCTAGTATCGCTGGGATGCCCAGTACACAAGCAATTTGGCTCGCCGTAGCGCCCAAAGCTTTGTGGCTACGGCTATATAATCTTTGAGATCCTGACACTGATAGGCAAGTACCCATGACACCAGAATTATTAATCGCTATCGTGTCAGGAATACTAACCCTACTGGCATCATTTTTTGTGGCGATGTATCAAGCTCGGGTTGAGTCTCGAAAACTGGTTAGGCAGCTTGAGCAACAATACACAACATCACTGTTTGATAAACGTCTAGCGGCTTATACGGTGCTCTTTCAGCTGTTGCATGACTTCAATGCCGTTATTGAATATGGCACACCGAATCGACAACAGCTAGCTGACTTTCGCAAACACTATGACAGCTGGGTGTCGGCCCATGCGATTTTGCTGACCCGAACTACGGCAAAGTTAGTTTGGGGATATCACAATTATTTGATTAATCTGCTGGGCCAATCCACTGATGTCCCATTACCCCAAGAGCAATGGGTTGAGATTCGCAATATCCACGTTTTGCTCGGTAAGGCGCTGAGGGCTGAGGTGGGTATATTTGATACCACAGCAGCAGGTATTCCTGAATTTGACAAACCTCACGTCAGGGCACTGGTTGAGAAACTGAAACAAAGTTCAAAGCAGGTGCGGCGTCGCTTTGGATATTGACATCGTGGGTTTATGAATCGTCCGATTCACCCAAAAGACGCTTTAAACTGTTGCTGATATTGCCCATCAATTGATCAATTGCTTCTCTGAGCTCGTGCCAGGCATCTTCTGCAGCCACAGATAATCCCTTGAGATTCACGTCGGCCTGTTCAAGGTACTTTTCTAAATTCTCAATTTCTTCATGCTGGATAGCCAGCATGATCTCTTTCCGCTCAGCCTTCAGCTTTGCGAGCGATGTTTTTGTCGTCGCAATCTGCGTCTCCAGTTGTTGAACGTAGTCAAGTCGTTCACTCATGGCAAAATCTCCTTCAAGACAGTCAAGTATCACAGGCTAGGTGAGGGCAGTTATCCCTAGCAAAATGCCAGGTACTAGGAAAAACACTGCAAGGATGTACGCAAAGGCCAGATACTTGCGCTCAGAGGCTACCGCTGCCAGAGTTTCAGCCCCCTTGAGCGGTAGCTTGCAGGTGAAAGGAATGCCGTAAATGATGATGACGCCCAACGTATTGTAAATCAGGTGCACCATTGCAATTTCTAGGGCAGGTACAGCTTCTGCACCAGAGACAGCCGTAGCTGCCAGTAGCGCGGTAACACAGGTGCCAATGTTAGCGCCCAGCGTGAAGGGATAGATCTGGGCTAGCCCAAACACACCGGCTCCGGCTAGTGGCACCATCAAACTCGTGGTGGTCGATGAAGATTGCACCAAAATCGTAATCAGTGTGCCTGCCAGAATGCCGGCAATGGGGCCCCGTCCGATAGCGGTATGCAAAATATCCTTAGCCCGACCCACCATCAACACCTTAAGCAACTTACCGATGAAGGTAATTGTCAAAAAGATGAGTCCAATGCCAAGCAAAATCAGCAAAATACCATCGAATGGGGCTGGCAAGATGTGGGTTGCCCCTTTAAAGACATTGACAACAGGTGCAGTTGCTGTTTTGATCACGTTCAGATTCTTCATACTCATCGAACCGCCGCCCGCAACTGCGTTTGCGATGAACAAACCCATCCTCTCTAGCGGGTGAAACAGAATTTCGAGGGGCAAAAAGATAATGACGCTGAGTAGATTAAAGAAGTCGTGTACAGTAGCAGCAGCAAACGCCCTTTTGAACTCGGTTTTATCGCCGACGTGTCCTAGGCTGACTAAAGTATTCGTAATGGTTGTCCCGATGTTCGCACCCATGATCATAGGCACAGCAGTAGCCACGGGTAAACCACCTGCAACCAAGCCAACAATAATCGAAGTCACCGTACTAGAGGATTGAATGAGGGCTGTTGCAACCGTCCCCACAATCAGCCCCATAAAAGGATTGGTTGCAAAGGCAAACAGCTCTTCGGCTCGTTCACCGGTAGCCGACTTAAAGCCTGCCCCGATCATGCCAACGGCAACAATTAATAGATAAACTAATAAGACAACACCAAGCCACTGCAGGACTGGCTTTTTTTGTTGAGTTTGACTGACTTGGTCTGCGACTTGACTCATAACATAAATGCTCCAATGCCACTAGAACAGGCAGCTCTGAGCAAGAAGCTCAAATTCAGTGTAAAGTTGAACTTTTTGCTGAGCATCCCTTACAGGAACGCGATCGCTTCGGTTTTTGGATAGCGTTGATGTAGAGATGTTAGGGAAACCAACTTAACTCCAGATAGTGGGCAGGTTAAGTTCTCCGTAAATAGAGTTAAGTTCTCCGTAAATAGATATTTCTCAATCCTTAATGCCCATACGCTAACCCATCAGTCAGGCATTCATTAGAGAGCAGAAAGTATCTGCTAATGCTAGGAGTCTGTCTGGGGGGAGCGAGTAGCCTGATCATGGCTGAGTCCAGGTTCTATCTCTCCTGCAAGTAAACTGCGGGCTAATGTATAGAAGTTGCGTGAGGACTGTAGTCTTTTGGCTGTCAGGCTAAAAGCGCATTGAACTTCCTGGTTCGCAGTTCACTTGCAGACGGCAGGGGTAGATTCACACAATGAGAAGAGCTAATTTGAAGAGAATTGCCGATTTGAACCTTGGTTGAGAAGACAAAAATTTGTATATCAAAAAACAATTCTCAGGGTTGCGTTGGTAGCTTTTCATACTTTTATGATGCGCGATAAACCTTAAGAATTACCGATACGCTCACCGTTGAGACGGTTTACTCGCTAAGCTACTAATAAATCTGCATGTCTTGACTATAATCTTTGATAGGCAAAGCCATTTATCTATATTTGACAGCCTGTCAGTTGACGTGATACCGCGTCTGTCACAGAATTAGTCGACTATTGGCGTTTAAAGCAGGGTATAAAAGGATGGCGATGAACCTGAATAACATTGAAGGTGAGCAAATCCATACCATTTTAGTATTGGTAATCCTCAACTTGACTGCTTTCTTCGCATTAGCTTCAAGACTTCAAAATGATTTCTCAATGTCGTGCTGGTGTAACTTTTTATAGCTAGTTATCGGATCACTTTTTGACTGGAATATGTTCAACTATCTGCCTCCACTCAACGATCACAACTTGCCCTATCCGGATACGATCCATCCGATTGTGGTTCATTTTGTGATTGCGATGGTTTTGTTCTCTGTCCTGTGTGACGCGATCGGTTATTTCACCCGTAATTCTCGTCTCTATGAAGTCAGCTGGTGGAATTTATTTTTCGCGACAGTTTCTATCTTTATTGCAGTGATCTTCGGGCAAGTTGAGGCCGGATTAGCCAATCCTTACACTGCTGCAGTAGAGTCAACCTTGAATCTGCATACGCTGATTGGCTGGTCTATGTCTGGAATTCTTGCCGGTGTAACGGCATGGCGATATATTCTCAGGTCTCGCGATCCCAAGGTTTTGCCGATGCCCTTTCTGGGTATGGGGGCTTTGCTGGTCGGACTGGTGTTTTTCCAGGTTTATTTGGGTGACTTACTGGTTTGGGTTTATGGGTTACACACCGTTCCGGTGGTCGAAGCAGCTCGAGAGGGAGTTTTGTAATGGGTTCAAGCCTAATTGACCAACTCGGTGGACAACTTGGATCAAATGGATTGCCTTATTCGGTACCTATCCACCCCAATTTAGTGCATCTCACCCTGGGGCTGTTTATCGTCGCGATCGCATTTGATATTGTCGGAGCTTTGTTTCCGTTGGAAAAACCCATCTTTAAGCTGCTGGCTATCCCAGCAACCCGCTCCAACTTTTTTGACGTGGGTTGGTACAACATGCTGGCAGCCGCCATCATCACCTTCTTCACGGTTGCAGCAGGTTTCTATGAAATTATGCTGGCAGCACCTCCGGCAACGGTGCAGAGTGTTTGGGGTCTGCAAGCGATGGAAACCATGCTCTGGCATGGGGTTGGTGGCGTCTTGTTGCTCGTATTGATCGTCGCTATGGCTGTCTGGAGAGGATTTCAACGGTTTGTTTGGCGTCAAGATCGGGCTCGGCAAGTGCAGTGGGGCTATCTACTCGCTGGGCTCGGAATTTTCGCGCTGATGTTTGTCCATGGCACCTTGGGCGCCCAACTGGGGGCAGAATTTGGGGTTCATATCAGCGCCGATCGCCTGTTGCGATTGGGTGAAGACCCAAACTTGATTCTAAAGTGACGGCTTTTGAAGTGATGACGTTATGAAGATACGCACGATTTTTACTTTGATTGCGGTGGCGATCGCTCTAGCAGCAATCAGCCTCTGGATGGGCCAAAAGGCTTATAGCTGGTTCCCACCCCAAGCCTCAGCTGAAGCCCTCTTGATTGATAACTTGTTTAGTTTTTTGGTGACCATTGCGACGTTCATTGTCTTGGGCGTCACCGGAACCGTTATCTATGCGGCCTTGTTCCAACGGGCAGGCAAGTACGATTCTAGCGACGGCCCCCCGATTGAGGGCAGTGTCACCCTAGAAGTGGTGTGGACCACAATTCCTTTTTTGCTCGTGATTTGGATTGCTACCTACAGCTATCAAATCTATGATCAAATGTCGGTTTTAGGACCAATGGAGCATGTCCATTTGGGCATGGCCGCGGCTGAGGCAGCCCCTATGGAGGCTGGAGCAGCTGAATCAGAACCAATGGAGCGCATTGAAGTGCTCTCTCGCCAATGGGCTTGGGAATTTCGTTATCCCGATCGGGATGTGACCAGTACGGAGTTGCATCTTCCCAATAATCAACGGGTAGCGCTGGCCTTGACCTCTGAAGACGTGATTCACGGGTTTTATATTCCGGCCTTTCGGCTTAAGCAAGATGCAGTGCCCAATGAGGTGATCAACTTTGAGTTGACGCCCATTCGCGAGGGCACCTATCGCCTGCGGGATTCTCAATACAGCGGCACCTACTTTGCGGCCATGCAGACCGATGTGGTTGTCGAGTCGCCAGAAGCTCATGAGCAGTGGTTGACAATGGCGGCAGCTCAAGCCCCCCAGGCAAGCTACAACCGAGCCTTTACAGAGTACCAGCGGAAATATGAGCAAGATAATCCGGCTGGCTGGCAGTCTGTTGTGCCTGCCGCACCGCCTGTTGTGAACTATTCCAGTGACAACGAGCCCACCGAAAATTAGCAGTCTCTGCGCTATCTCACTTGCGAGGTGAAGGACAAGTTACATGGTTACTTCGATCGAAGAAATGACGCCGAGCGGCGAACAGCCATCCCCAGGTACCCCTGAAAACTGGCGGCGATTTTTTAGCTTCAGCACCGATCACAAGGTGATTGGCATTCAATACATCGTTACGGCCTTTGTGTTCTTTTTGATCGGTGGCATCTTTGCCATGATTATTCGGGGTGAGTTGATTACCCCCGAAGCTGATCTAATCGATCGTACGGTCTACAACGCCATGTTCACCATGCACGGCACCGTCATGCTGTTTTTGTGGACGTTTCCGGTGTTGGCCGGGTTGGCCAACTACCTGGTGCCGTTGATGATCGGGGCGCGAGACATGGCCTTCCCTCGATTGAATGCCGTGGCCTTTTGGATGGTGCCCATCTTCGGCACAATTTTGATGGCAAGCTTTTTGGTGCCCGGTGGGCCATCCCAGTCTGGGTGGTGGGCTTATCCACCCGTGAGTTTACAGAACCCGACGGGCTTATTGCTCAATGGCCAGTTTCTCTGGATCTTGGCCGTGGCATTGTCCGGGATCTCATCGATTATGGGTGCGGTCAATATTGTGACGACGATCTTCCGGATGCGATCGCCGGGGATGTCCTTCTTTCGCATGCCGGCCTTCGTTTGGACAGTGATGAGCGCTCAGATTATTCAGCTATTTGGTCTACCCGCCCTCACCGCCGGAGCCGTGATGCTGCTGTTTGACTTAAGCGTCGGCACTAGCTTCTTTGACCCCGCCGAAGGGGGCGACCCGGTTTTGTACCAGCACTTTTTCTGGTTCTACTCCCACCCGGCAGTTTACGTGATCATCCTGCCCATCTTCGGCATTTTTTCTGAACTCTTTCCCGTCTATGCCCGCAAGCCACTGTTTGGCTACAAGGTCGTTGTGCTTTCGTCCCTAGTGATTGTCGCACTGAGTGCTGTGGTCTGGGTGCACCATATGTATGCCAGCGGCACCCCTAGCTGGATGCGGATGCTGTTTATGTTCTCAACGATGCTGATTTCCGTACCGACGGGCATCAAGGTGTTTGCCTGGGTGGCAACGATTTGGGGCGGCAAAATCAAACTCACCAGCGCCATGCTGTTTGCCATGGGGGGCCTGATCATGTTTGTGTTTGCCGGCGTCACTGGCATTATGCTGGCTGCGGTGCCGGTCGATATTCACGTTAACAATACCTATTTTGTCGTGGGCCACTTTCACTACGTCATCTATGGCGCTGTGGTGATGGGGGTTTACGCTGCCATATATCACTGGTTCCCTAAGATGACGGGGCGTATGTACAACGAGGGGCTGGGCAAACTCCACTTCGTCCTGACATTTGTTGGTGCTAACCTCAACTTCTTCCCCATGCATCCTCTGGGTCTACAGGGCATGCCGCGCCGGGTGGCCTCCTACGACCCTGAATTTGCCTTTTGGAATGTGCTGGCCAGCCTTGGTGGATTTCTGCTGGGTATTTCCACGTTGCCGTTTATCTTGAATATGATTGGCTCCTGGATCCAGGGTGAAAAAGCACCGAACAATCCTTGGCGGGCAATCGGACTTGAGTGGCTTGTTTCTTCGCCGCCGTCCCATGAAAACTTTGAATCGTTGCCCGTGGTTGTGGCTGAACCCTACGGCTATGGCAAATCTGAACCCCTCGTGTCTAACCTTGATGCCCTAGAGGTCGCCCATGAATCCAACTGAGCCCATGAGTCCCACTGAGCTTGATGCATCCCTAAATGCTGGGACGGTATCAAGCCATAGCCAAGCAGCTCATACCGACCATGAGCACGATGCGGAAGGCAACAGCATGTTTGGCTTCATCGTCTTCTTGCTGTCTGAAAGCGTTATCTTCCTGAGCTTTTTTGCGGGGTATATCGTCTACAAGACTAACGCGACTGACTGGTTGCCCTCAGGCGTGGAAGGCCTAGAGATTCGAGAGCCTTTCATCAATACGGTGGTCTTGGTGTCGAGCAGCTTTGTGATTTACTTCGCCGAACGTTTTCTCCATCGCGAAAATTTGTGGGGCTTTCGGGCCTTTTGGTTGCTGACGATGGCCATGGGCAGCTACTTTTTGTATGGTCAGGCGGTGGAATGGCTCAGCCTTGACTTTGGCTTTACCGATGGATTGTTTGGCGGTACGTTTTATTTGCTCACCGGGTTCCATGGGTTGCATGTGCTGACGGGGGTTTTACTGCAATCCCTGATGCTGGGTCGTTCGTTTATTCCCGGCAACTATGAGACGGGTGAGTTTGGCGTGGCGGCGACGTCTTTGTTTTGGCATTTCGTTGATGTCATCTGGATTATTTTGTTTATTCTCATTTACGTCTGGCAGTGAGGCCGCGTCATGATCATTGATGACCAATATTACGACCTGATCATTGTCGGTACGGGTGCAGGGGGCGGCACGCTGGCCCAAAAACTGGCCCCCACTGGCAAGAAAATTTTGATTCTAGAACGCGGCGATTTTATGCCACTAGAAGAGCAAAATCGTAGCAATGTCGATATTTTCAAGCGCGAACGCTATCACGCCCCTGAACAGTGGTACGACAGCGCCGGAGAACCGTTTTCGCCCCAGATGAATTACGCCGTTGGCGGTAACACCAAGATTTATGGGGCAGCGCTACCCCGGTGGCGGGAAAAAGATTTTGAAACGGTCAAACATCAAGATGGCACGTCGCCCGAGTGGTGTTTGAAATATTCCGATTTTGAACCCTACTACACCGAAGCAGAACAGCTCTACAAGGTTCACGGTAAGGTTGACGGCGATCCGACAGAGCCCCCCCATAGTGGGGAATATCCCTTTGAGGCGATCGCCCATGAGCCTCAAATTGCAGAAATCTACGACGCGATCGCCCAACAAGATCTACACCCCGCCCCATTACCCCTGGGGCTTACCCGTCAAGACGACGATCCCACTAACGATTCCGAGGTTAGCGGCATTACACCCGCGATCGCGCATCCCAACGTCACCCTGAAAACGAGTGCCAAAGTCGTTTGTTTGCACACCAACCCGTCTGGGCGAGTGGTTAAAGCCATCGAAGTTGAAATTGGCAAGCAGTGCTATTTGTTTTTTGCCGATATTGTGGTGTTGGCCTGTGGTGCCGTCAACTCAGCGGCCCTGCTCCTCAAGTCTGCAAATGACAAGCATCCCCAAGGGTTAGCCAATAGCTCTGAATTAGTCGGGCGCAATTTGATGAAAACCCTGATGACATCCGTGGTTCAACTCAGAACCAAGGCCAACTCAGGGGCGTTTCAAAAAACGGTTTGCGTCAACGATTTTTATTGGGGCGACACCGAGTTCCCCTATCCGATGGGCCACATTCAAAACTCAGGCGGATTGCTGGCTGATGTGATCTTTGCCGAAGCTCCCCCGCTGACGTCGGTGCTGGCCAAGTTTATGCCTGGGTTTGGCCTCAAGCAGTTGGCCACTCGCTCCATTGGCTGGTGGGCACAAACCGAAGATCTGCCCAAGCTCGACAACCGAGTCCGTATTGAGGGCAAAAAACTGGTCATCGACTACACGCCTAATAATCTCGAAGCCCACGATCGCTTGGTTTATCGCTGGATCGATGTACTCAAGACCATCGAAAAACAGGTCGGCGGGTTTCAATCTGGCGTCATGCATCCCCGTGCTGAAGCGCCACTCCAGGTGATGGCAAACCAGTGTGGCACCTGCCGCTTTGGTGACGATCCGGCAACTTCAGTGCTCGATCGCAACTGTCGCACCCATGAGCTAGACAACCTTTATGTGGTAGACGGTAGTTTCTTTCCGTCGAATGCCAGCGTTAGCCCGGCGTTAACGATTATCGCTAATGCGCTTCGGGTGGGTGAGCATTTGATTCAGCGGCTGTCGTAGTTTTGTCTGAGGTTAGCGGCTTTTCCCAAACTGATACATGATAACGACTGGTGTTTGTAAAGGGTTCTTTTTGCCAACCTCCCCACCGTGCTTTCAGCCTCAGGTTGGCAATTCTTGCCATCAAATCGAGTTCTGAGGGCCAAACATAGCGAAAAGGGGTTGAAGAGAGATCCACTTTTTGGTTGTGGACTTTCAAATGATGTGACGTTAAAGATTGAGAGACGACATCATAGGTATCAACTCCCCAATGATCATCGCGGAGATCAAACACATGGTTGGTTTCGCCAGGGGGTATTTGCTGGAGGGCAGGCACCATGACCTGGATGACAAAATTCCCACCCGGGTTGAGGTGTGAGGCTGCGTTTTGGAAGCACCTCACTTGTGCCTCCTGAGTTGTGAGATTCATGATGGTGTTGAAAATCAGGTAGACGAGCGAGAATGATCCGCTGCATGACGTCGTGGCGAAATCACCTTGCGTCACAGAAATGCGATCGCCCCCAGTCTTCTCGGCAAGTTTGGTGAGCATGGCCTTAGAGAGATCGATGCCATGAACGTTGACACCTTTCATTGCCAGTGGCAAAGCGATTCGGCCCGTACCAATGCCAAATTCAAGCGCACTCCCACTACCGACGAGTTTTGCCAGAAAATCTACGACTGGATCGACTGCTTCGGGATTGAAGGAATCGACATCATCGTCGTAGGTTGAAGCAACACTTTCGTCAAAATATCCATCACGATGCATAGCTCAGAGATGAGACGAATGAGTCCCAGAAGAACGGATGCTTAAAGTGCTCTACTAGCATTGTAGATTGCTAGTGAGGATCTATTGAAGTGTGACTCCCAGGCTGTGCGGCGTTTTGCCCCAGAAATTGTGGGTGTGTTCTATCCAGAATCTGAACAGCCCTTAGGTCGTTTGATTGGGTCGGGCGCGGCAAGACTTAGCCATAAAGCTTTTCGCGTTTAATTGATGATGACCCTAGGCGTCGGTTCTATATTCCCTGTTTTTTCCCGATTGATCAATACAGTATGCAGTAAGTCGATAGAACCACATTCCTCTCGACTCTGCTCAAGGGGCGCTGACTTTGTATGTGTGAGCGCCAAGCTTCTTAAAATGTGTGCCAGGTTATTGGCTACAGCAATCCCCTTTATCTCACTGAGTGCTTACCATGATCAACGCCGTTTCTCAGCAATCGAAAATTTTATTTAATGAAGTTGCGATCGCCGATCTCCATCCATTTCAAATCGCAGTTTTAACCACCACTAGGACTGTTGGTCAAAATGCTTTATCCGCGAAGACATCAGGTCTGAAAAGGACTTATCAGTCCCAAGGTTGGCTGATCTATAACGAGCAAGAGGTTGCCTGTTTTGATGGGCTTAAGATCGGCACAAATAGTTCAGAAATATCCCCTTTCAAACCCATCCAACGATTAGCACCGTCCATACCCATTTCCTTTGTGGTTAAGGGAAGTCAACCGTTGCCTCAACCCATCTCCGCCCAGGCAGTGTTAGCCTGTCAACTCCCCGACGTGGATTTTCCACACCACACTATTTTTTGTCAGTTACGCCCCAGATTTGTCAGAATATATTCCCTCGATGCCAACTTCTCCTTACTCAGCAAAGTTCAGCAAATGTTGGCAGACGAAACTTTGTTCATTTCTCAAAACCATGAACAGCTCAAGCAGGTGGCTTTCTATCAAGAATATTTTGGACTCTAAGCTAGCTAGTCTGCCAAAAATGCTTTGAAGATATAGCGCTGGCCAGATACCCACTAAACTGCGGCACCAGCCAGTTTCCCTGACAGCCCTTCCAGTGCCAAAAAGGAGACGGCTTCGGTGGTGTGGTTGAGTTCACTATCAAGCGACTGCTCCTCATGCACCCTCACCCCAAAGCTGGTCGCGCTGATGTCATCTAGCCTCAGGTTGGCCGTGTCTGAGCCCTCAAAAGACCCCAACTTGGCAATCACAGCGGGGGCGACATCAAAGTCTGCTGCAAAACTGACTTTAGAGCGACTGTCGTCATGGCTTTGACCTGTGGTGTTGCTCTGCATCAGGGTGTCGCCATCGAAGGCTGTTCCCGATTCAACCGCTAACCAGCCGATGGTTTCTGGGGCATGACTCCCCGTATTGAGGGCTTCTTCTTCCTGCATAGCCAGCTTGAAACTGTCGGCGGACTGGTCTGTCGTCCGAGTGGTGACCCAATCTCCACCATTGAAAGTTTGCACTTGAGACAACACTGTCGGAGCTGACTCAAAGCCCGTGATGTCAACAGACTCAAAGCCTTGAGTAGTGAGTTGATCACTGTTGCGGGTACCTGCTGAAAGGCGAGTGCCATCTGCGAGTTCCCAGTCCCCAGCCTCCATAACAAGATAGGAAACCGATTCGTTGGTGTGGCTATCGTCTTTGTACTTGGGTTCCTGGAGGCGTACTTGGAACGTGTTATCAGTGATATTGCGGAGGCGAATCGCCGCTGGGTCTGAGCCGTTGAAAGTAGGGTCGGACACGATCACGACCGGATTGCTATAGGTGTCATCGAGGGCAATCGTTTGCCAGTCGTGGTTGAGATTGAGCTTGCCGTATTCACCAATCGCATCGCCTGCGGGTTGGGGTTGAACGACATCCCCTCCACTGGCATCCCTTCCATTGGCATCCCCTGTTAGTTTGACATTGTCAATCGCGACTGAATCTCCCTGATCTAGCGTCTTTGAAGACTTAACCTGGAACATCAGGAACTGATAGCCATCACCCAAGTCAACATCGCTCTTGAAGGTCTTCCAGTCAAAGAACTGACCGTCTTCACCACCAAACGTTTGCTGATCAAGTAAAGTGCGAGACATCGGTAGCGCCCCGACTTGGGTAGGGCCAGTATTTTCCCAATGATTGTTGTCAAACTGGCCATTAACGCCCCACAGCTCAACGGTAATCTCATTGGCACGCCAAGGCTTATCGCTGCCTTCTAGATTTTTAAGCCGAAAGCTAAGGGTCTGCTGCCCTTTATGAAGCGCGTTATTTTGAACGACCTGACCAATTGTGTTTTGCCAATCATCGACCTTTGAAAGCTGAGCCACACCGTTGCTGCGTCTGACACCATCGGTGGCGAACCAGCCTTCATCCGACCACTGGCTATTGTCTTGCCACGCTGCTAAGAACTGCTCAGAGCTACTAAAGTTACCATCCTTAAAGGCATTGGGATAAACCGTGGGTTTGACTTCCACCGCTTTGGTTAAGGTTTGGGCCGCCCCCTGATTGTCTAGCACTTGTAGCGTGACATCATAGGTGCCTGCCTTGTCAAACTGGTGGGTTGCCCGCCGTCCAAAATCGTCGAATTTGCCGTCGCTGTTAAAATCCCAGGCGTAGGCGGCAATCCCTTTACTGTCGATGGGATAGGTGGGTGATGTCGCATCAGGTCGAAGCGGATCGCTGTCGTAGGATGCCCCTGCGTTAAAGGCAACAGCAAGGCCACCAGCAGCTTTCTCGTTAAATTTGGCAACGGGGCCTTTGTTGCCATCCTTAGCGTCAAAGATGGTATTTTTGATCGCAAAAGCTTCTGGAAAGTCTTCGGGGCGATCCATGTGGGGGGCTTCGTCCCCAATCTTCCTGAGGTTGTAGGTGTTGTCGCTAAAGCTGCTGTTTTCAATGGAAGATCGGGTAAAGTCTTTTTCTTCATTGAGAAACTCAACCCTAAGACCTTCATTGAAGCCTTTGACGTTTAGATTTTTGTAGCGGGTGTTGAAGGTTGCATGGTTATGAAAGAGCCCATCCCCTCCCTTGGGTTTTTCAACATCGCCGACAATCAGACCATTCTCAAAGTCAAGATTGCTGCTGTAGGCCACCCGCAAACCCGCCCAGCGATTGCCCCAAAGCATAAAGTCATCGATCAACCCCCGAACTTCGTGGGCAGTGCGTGGCTCCGGACTGCTGAATTCAAGTTGACCATCGAAGTTAGTCATTTGCGCCCAAATGCGCATGCCGAAATTGGTGTTATAGCTCTCGAAACCTGAAAGTTGGCGCAGGGGCACATCGGTGACATCGACCTCTTCCTGACCAGGTTTAGCAACCTTGTTACGAATGCTGGCGGGTAAGTTTTTGACTTTAATGGTTTCTTTATCGCGGAAGTCATTGTCCGGATCGAGGGTATCGCCAAACACGGTAATCCCCGTTTCATTGGCGCTAATCGCCACATTATCTTTCATCGCAACTTGGGCCGCGCCCTGCACCCAATAACCTTCACCGCGAAAGCCCAGGTCAAATTTGCGATTGCGGGCATCCCCCTGGTTTTGTGCCGTTTTCCAAGGAATCCCGGTGGTTTTAATGGTGATGTTGTTTTCCCATAGCCCTAATTCATTCCCTGATTCGGCGACAATGCCCGAGCCCGCTACGTCGAAAACCACATTATCCTTGATAATCGCATGGCTGTCGTGATGCACGATGCCCCAGCCCGGTGAGCCTACGACTGCATTACCTTTGAGGACAGCGGCCTGACCATTGATGTCTTCTGCCCCGGTGCGATGGGTATGTAGGGCATAGCGACCACGAATGTTTTCGCCAGATCCCTTAGATCCATCCACATTTTGACCAATGTCGTCTACGAGTTTGGTTTTGTCAGAGCGGCCTAGGTTATAGAATCCAGCATTGTGAACCTGCACATCTGGATTGTGCATAAACATCACGTGCCCCCGTTGCTGAGTCGGGGTACTTTCGCCGTCTTCGCTCTCAATCACAACATTGCGGCTGGTATTGGCGACGTAAAGCTTGAGCTGATCCTTCTCAGCAATATCAGGGCGTGTGTGGTCAAACCGGAGGACAGTATTGTCTCCCTCAGTAACGTCGTTGTTTGTAAATTGAACCCGATCACCATCAATCTCGGTGATGGTCAATTCCTCATCCCGGAAGCGGCTATTATCGCTATCTGAACCATTCCAGCCATAGCTAGTACCGCCAAGAACGAGTTTGTCACCAACTTTCCAGCCAGTAGGTGCCTGCTTAAGCACCAGTTCGCGATCGCCAGCCACTGCATCTTTGGCCAGGGCAATGAAGTCTGTTTTCTCAGCACCGTGAATATTAACCTTCCCATGGGTAATCACCCCCCGACTGAGCTGTGTCGGGTCCCAATTAGTATTGATGTCGCCTTCGTTGGCGATGACGATTTGGGCCGTTTTGTCTGCTTGAATCGGATTGTTAGCGGTACCGATATTGAGGGTTCCTGAGGCGGTTTCAACAAAGGTATCGACCACTAGCTTGGTGTTTTTGTTGTGGGCAAAGGTGAGGGTCCCATCCAATCGAACGGTTTTAATGCGGGTATCGCTTTCGCTGTCGTAGCGGACACTTACCCCTTCTGCAATCCTAACTTTGGCTCCATCACCGGGGACTTTACCCCCTTGCCACGTGCTGGGGGCAAACCAAGAACCGTTGTTGATAGCAACATGGGTGGCTTTATCCTTGGGCACCAGATCCATGAGCGCCTGGTGTTCCTTCATCTTGACCGGATCGCCTGCATGGGGGGTATGACCGGCCATGGGCATATGGGTAGTCATCATGGGGGTATCCATGGGTGCGTGTCTCCGTATTTTGAATTCTGCAACGCTGCTGAAACCTGGGAATGGCTGAGGACAATCGTCAGTCCTCAGCCTGATGGAGCGCTTCGCAGATTACTCAATCTGCGAAGCGCTTAGTTAACGAGACGATCTGCTCGCAGCCGCCACAATGCTTGGTGGTGGCTGCGATACCTATTCAAGGGCTGTGGGGGCTATACCGCTGAGCCAGTCAAGCTTCCCGATTGCCCCTCCAGCGCCAGGAAGGAGACCGCTTCGGTAGTGTGGTTGAGTTCACTATCAAGCGACTGCTCCTCATACACCCTCACCCCAAAGCTGGTCGCGCTGATGTCATCTAGCCTCAGGTTGGCCGTGTCTGAGCCCTCAAAAGACCCCAACTTGACAATCACAGCGGGGGCGACATCAAAGTCTGCTGCAAAACTGACTTTAGAGCGACTGTCGTCATGGCTTTGACCTGTAGTGTTGCTCTGCATCAGGGTGTCGCCATCGAAGGCTGTTCCCGATTCAACCGCTAACCAGCCAATGGTTTCTTGCGTATGACCGCCATTGTTGAGTGCTTCTTCTTCCTGCATGGCGACTTGGAAGTCCGTGGCGGACTGACCTTTGGTACGAGTCGTGACCCAATCTCCACCATTGAAAGTTTGCACTTGAGACAACACTGTTGGGGCTGACTCAAAGCCAGTGATGTCAACGGACTCAAAGCCTTGAGTAGTGAGTTGATCACTGTTGCGGGTACCTGCTGAAAGGCGAGTGCCATCTGCGAGTTCCCAGTCCCCAGCCTCCATAACAAGATAGGAAACCGATTCGTTGGTGTGGGTATCGTCTTTGTACTTGGGTTCCTGGAGGCGCACTTGGAACGTGTTATCAGTGATATTGCGGAGGCGAATCGCAGCGGGATCTGAGCCGTTAAAGGTAGGGTCGGACACGATTACGACCGGGTTATCGTAAGTCTCATCGAGGGCAACCGTTTGCCATTGGTCATTGAGGGTGAGGCTACCATATTCGCCAATGGCGTCGCTTTGGGGTTGCGCCCCATCCACAACGCTGTAGTCAAGGTCAGCAGCCCCAACAACCTGACCTTTAGCGCCCTCTTGCGTGTAGGCAGTGGCCTTGAGGGTAAAGTCGCCTTCGCTCAGGGGTTTACCGTAGAAATCACCGTCTATATCGCCAAACAGGGCGTAGGGTTTGATGTTTTCGGTGCGGTTCCCCAGAGGAGACTCAAATTTGACGCTCTTAACTGATTGGGCATCGGGATGGTCAGGGTTAATTTTAGCCACCACGTTGTACTGAGTGAGATCCACCTCATTTAGATTGATGGTGTCATTAGCCCCGAGGTCTTCAAAGCCCTCAACAAATTCTTCAGTCTCAGGGTTGACTAAAGCAAACGTTATCAGGTCTTTTCCAGGGGTGGGGTTAGGCTCCGGTTCTGGTTCCGGTTCCGGTGGTGGATTTGGATTACTCCCTTTGATCGGTGATTGAGGGGCATCTGCATCCTTTAAAAATCCGTCGTTACTCAAGGTCACGCGATCCAGGGCGTATCCATCCGAGCGTCCTGAAATCTCCAAACGATATTGGGTGTCAGCTTGGAGGGTAACTTGAGCCTGAGACTTGTTATGGTTGGCATCAAATGTTGTGCCCCACTTCAATTCCCTGTCTGAACTCCCTAATCCAGTGAAGAGTTTGGTGGGTGACTGAACGACTGCGCCAGTTTCAGCATTAATGATAGAAACGTAGGCATCATTGCCTGTGTCTGTACGTTCTGGCCCACTCTTGCCATTTTCATAGCGATCGCTGGCGTTCATGGCAGATTTGATCCGCCCTGAATGCATGGCAATGCTATAGGTACCGGCCTCATCGGTTTCAAATTGGTAAGCCAGCGTTTGACCGTTGGGTACCTTACCGTAACTGCTTTGAGCCGCATCCCAAAGCAAAGACGCTTCACCCCCAACAGTCACTTTCTGCCAGTCACCCGTGGGATTAGCTGACTCCGCCTCGATGACCACTTGTCCGTTTTGCGCCAGGAATACCGAACCACTTGGATTTGGGGTAGGGGGTTCCGGTGGTGGTGGTATCGATGGGTCAAACGATGGTGGATTGGCATCAAAGAAGGCTTTGGCATCGAAGGGGTCAGCCGTTTCTTGGCCGGTAATGGCATAGAACAGCATCCCGGCATCCGAGGGGTCATTCACTTTCCCCTGGGCGTTTTGCATCTTCTCCCGGGCTTCTTGCAGCACTGGATTATTGGTGGTGTCTAGCCAGTCCCATTCAAAGCTGTTGAATCCCTTATCGTTGTTGCTGCCGTTGTTTTGGTCTTGGATATCGATCTGCTGAACCTCTGGAAAATCTGCGGCGATGTCACTCCAGGTTCTGGGTTTGCCGCCGCCGGGGCGAGTGCCAACAGCCCGATTTTCGTTCCAGCTTGAGTGGGAGAGCGCCACAACATTGCCACGATTGGCGGGGCTGGTTTGCTCAAGTGCCCGATATATGGCCTCCATCGGGCCACCCTCAATGGCTAAAACCTTCTTGCCTGAATTGAGAATTTTGACTAACTCATCGGTTGTCTGTTGAATGCCGTCTTGATAGCTGTGGGTAGTAATGCCAAGCTTGTCAGCAAAGGCCGCACTTTCGCGCATGGCAGCGACTTGAGACGTGCTATCGGGTTCACTCAAGTTGTTGCCGTAGAAGAACGTGATCTTGTCTGCTAGTCCTGCTGATTGGGCAATGGACGCAGCAATCGGTAAAGCCGAGATATCATCCTTATCGTTGTTGTTGCCATCAAAATGAAACGTAATGGCGTCGAATTCAGAGAGATTAATATTTGACTGCATGGTTTTAGAGTAGTCTCTACTACTCAGTGTTGGTTCTGAATGGTCTTCACGACTAGGTATCGATGGAGTTGGGTTAGGCGTTGACTCTACAAAAGAGGCAAGTTCTGGCTTGGGTTGCAAACTGGCAGCAGATGCCCAATGCGATCGCCGAAACCCTAAACCCAACAGTGATGGTCTTAGTTGACTTGTCTGATAGCGTTCTTCAAAAGAAAATGGCTTGCACCAATTTCTGTGACATTAGAGTTGAGCAAATGAGCCTAATAGCCAGAATCATCGGTTTCACCACAAGGTCACGTATGGCTAAGCCGCAAAGTCTTGATGAGTTGTCGATCAGAATGCGGTTCAGCATCTAAGAAACTTCTGAATGAAGCGTTCTAGGCTGAACATGAACGAGGTGAATCAATTGACACCGCAACAAAACTTTGGGGCATGGCTAAAAGGCAAACATCAATCTAGAGCATAGTTCCTGAAGGTAGGGAGAATGTTAACGATAGCGAGGGTAGATGGGTAGCGCATATCAGCACATAAGATAGGCAAAAGCTCAACTCACTTCACAAGGCTTTCTTATCTGTGCCACCACTAAAGTACGAGGTTGGGAAACACTCGTCTGTGAGAAAAAGGAGCCAGATAAATCCTGATAATTTCTGGTATTCCGCAGCAAGAAAAGAATCAGAAATGGACGATTTAGATGCGATCGCCCCATTATTAAAAGTAAATTTTCATATCAAAAAGTTTCTAAATCAAGGGGGATACCATTTAGAAAAAATAGTGAATAATGCTTCTTAATAAGTGAGAAGCTAAAAAATGCCCCTCCCCCCGCAGGAGGAGGATTGGAAGACGAGGTTTGCGCCTAGACGGCTACTGGCTGTTCACCCAAAATCGCCGTTGCATTAGCTTCACGGAACATGTGATTCGCCCACTGCTGCACATCGTAACGGCGAATCGCCTTATTTAATCCGGTCATACGTCGCTGTTGCTCTTCTGCAGACATATCTAGCGCCCTATCGATGCACTCGTCCATACTCTTGTCTGAATAAGGGTTAGTTAACACCGCATCCGGCAGTTCCACTGCCGACCCAGTAAACTCTGACAACACCAGCACCCCATTCTGGCCTTCATGGGCTGCCACATATTCCTTGGCAACTAGATTCAATCCATCTCGCAAGGGACAAATCCAGGCGATATCGGCAGCTTTGTAGACTGCCATTAGATCGTTAAAGGGGACAGGTTCAGTAAACAGCTGAATCGGGGTCCAATTGAGCTTAGAAAAGCGCCCGTTGATCTGCCCCACCAACTGCTCAATCTGGCTTTGGGCTTCCCGATAGACCCGCATTCCCGATGCCGCCTTCACCGCCGTCATAATTAGATTGACTTTGCCCAAGCGCTCAGGTTGACGCTCTAGGAGCCGCTCATAGCACAGCAGCATCTCTTTGGCACCCTTCACATAATCCACCCGTCCAGCAGAAACGATCAGCGTGTTGTCACCGATATCTTCGCGGAGTTTGGTGATACGCTCTTTTACTTCCGGACGGTTGACTACGCTGACGATATAGTCGGGGCTAGTACCCACGGGGAAGGCATCGAGGTTGATCAACCGACCTTTATAGCTCAGTTGGGTCACCATCTCTGGTTCTGCTAGGGCCGACCCCACAGCAGTAAAGGATTCGGGCACAGGCACCCGGCGGGTAATGTCAACATGCCGACAACTGCGGGCCGCAGTAACAAAGTTTTGCACATAGCGGGGAATGTGGAAACCACAGAGGTCGCAACATAGCAAGCTGTCGATAATGGCCTCGCGCCAGTGCAAAATGTTGAAGACGTCAGCAGCGGGGAAGGGGGTGTGATGGAAGAAGGCGATCTTAACATCGGGCATCTGCTGCCGAATGTAATAGGGCGTTAGCCACAGGTTATAGTCGTGAATCCAAATCAGGGCATCATCAGCGGCGTCTTCGCAAGCAGCTTGAGCAAATAGACGATTGATGTTTTGAAAGTTTTCCCAGTCAGAGCTTTCGTAGGTGAAATGCTCAGGAAACGAGTGCAAAATCGGCCAGAAAGCTTCCTTAGAGGTGATGTGATAAAAGTTTTTCACCTGATCTTGCGTCAGGGGAATCCGCCGGACGACACAGCTGTCGCTGCCCCCTTCCATCGTCACCCGCTCTTCAAAGTTGACTTGTTGCTCATTCGACACCTGTTTCCAGGCCACCCAGGTGCTTTGCGCGGCATTGGCAAAAAAGTTTTTTAGCGTGGGTACGATGCCGTTGGGGCTTTTCTTTTCGCGGTAGTAAATCTTGCCGTTTTCTTTGACTTCGTCGTAGGGTTCCCGGTGATAAAGAATAACTAGAGAAGATTTCATGCCAGAGCCTCCTGAAGATATGCATCAACTTTTCAGCGATCGCTACCTATCCTATCTCTGCCTGTTGTCTAGGATGCTTTTGCCCAGACTCCTCTTGCCTACTTGCATAACATCATAAGCAGGTTTGAGACGGGCTGTAGGTCGCTGGGGGTGGGTTTGGCATTAGGGCCAACATAAACGACTAAACAAAATCCGCCTCTATGACCACCCCACCCCATCATCAAAGGGATAGCCCATCTCGTCAAATTCACCGCATGGGGCTGCTATTCGAGAATGGGCGGGCTTATAATTTCGGATAGTAGGATTAGAACCAGCGTTTTTTATTCAGTCTTCTTTATTCAATGTCTCTAAAGTCATTTAAACTTAATGCTTATTTAAACTGTGGTGCCCCTGCTTGGAATCAAGTAAAGCATCCAGTGTTTGCTTCGGTGAAGTTGCGCCGAATCCTTTAGATTTCAAGCGTTGGCCCGACCACAAGCCTCACGAAATCTTTAAGGCAAGTGGCTAGTCTGTACGATTGAATGAATGCTGATAGATCGCGATTGAATGCGAGTAGGGCGATCGCGATCGGGACGCGTTTTTCAAAATTTAGTCTGGTTCAGTTTGACCCTTTAGGCATTTGTCGTCACAATCTTGGGCAATCTGAACGTGGCCAGGATTGATTTATGATGATGCACTGCTCCTTTGTAAGTAAGTTTGGGACTCAATTGCCGTGGTAGCTAAGACCTTGCCCACTGTTCAACTGGTTAAAGACGAAACCCATGCCTTGATTAACTGGGCAAAAAGCATTTGGGCGTCAGAGGACACTTATTTTTCTAAAGGTAAGCAGCTCGCTAAACGTCTGGGTGCCCATTATCGTCGCGACGGGCTGGTGGAGTTTGGTTTTTGGACGCCAGAACTGGCAGGGGATGTCATTCAGTCAGAACGCCAATTAGACCTGGAGGTATTTACCCCGCTAAAACCGATTCATTTCCGTGAGCCTGAGCAAACGGTAACCTTTAAGCGCGATCGCATTCCAGTAATGCAGCGGGGAGAATTTGTCTGGGGAGTCGTGGCAGGGTTGCGACCGGGCACCCGCGATCGCGCCGGTTGCTTTTACTGGTTACGCCATGTTGATGCCGACGATCGGCTACACTACATCCGCGATCCGCTGGCCTATTCTTTACCCTACGGCGTATTCGCCCCCGCAGAGCTCTACGATATGCGGCGGCTCCAGCGCTATCGCAGCGATATGGCCTACTTCCGCCGCCACTGTGCGCCAGCCTCAAATCCTGAAGCGCCAGTGCCCCGCGTTAGCGATCCGGTCAACATTTTGCAAATCCATGTCAAGACCGCATCTCCAGAAGGGACGCTAGAGGGCTTGACCCACATTTTTCAACGCATCTCCGACAAGCTCAAAGCCAAAGAACCGCTGACGGCCTTCGAGCAATCCTATATGGGCTATGACTCGGTACAGCTGCTGCCGGTTGAACCCACCATTGAATATCGTCGGGAAGACGCCAACGTTGAACATGAATTTTTTGCCATGCAGTCAGATGACTCAGGTGAGGCAGCAGACCAGGAAACCGAAGGCGACAGGATAGAGATCATTTTGCGCCAGCCCAACACCGATAACTGGGGCTATGACGTGCCGATCCTCGGTTCCTCTTGTACAAATCCGGCTGTGCTGAGCAGCCTCCGGCCTGACGAAATGATTGATTTCGTTGCCACCCTCCACAACTTTTCTGCGGGGCCGATTAAGCTGATCTACGATCTGGTCTATGGCCATGCTGACAACCAATCCCTAGAGTTACTCACTCACCAGTTTCTCAAGGGGCCCAATATGTATGGTCAAGACCTCAACCACCAATCGCCCCAAGTGCGTGCCATTTTGCTGGAGATGCAGCGGCGCAAAATCAATACTGGGGCCGACGGCATTCGAGTTGATGGCGGGCAAGACTTCCGCTTTTTTAACCCGCTTTCGGGCCGGGTAGAGCAAGACGACGCCTATTTGCTAGCTATGAGCGATGTAGTGCAAGACATTAACGGCTGTCGGCGGTTAATGTTCACTATTTTTGAAGACGGTCGCCCCTGGCCAAAACCCGGTTGGGAAGAAAAATCCACTTACCGCGAACTGATCGAACTCAAACCCGAGTCGTACCAGTGGGGACCATTGATTTTTGCCCATAACACCCCCACCCTTAAACGCTTTTGGGACCGCAAATGGCGGCGAGTCTGTGAAGTGATCTTTCAAGGCGACCACTGGATTACTGGATGCGGCAACCATGACACCGTGCGTCGGGGCAACCAAGTTGAACCCGAAAAGCCGATCAACTGGAATTTGGGTAAAACGCTAGTCCAAGTGTTGACTAAAGCCTATAACAACGAGGCCACTCAAATTTGGGTACATGGGTTTAGCCCCGGGATGCCAATGGATTTTCTCAATGCCTTGGTTGGTACACCTTGGGGATTTTTCCGCAATACGGATGACCGCTACGGCGTTAAAGTGGTTGCCGAAGAAGTCGGCTTTTTAGACTGGCAAATTGAGCCTGAGATGTATGCCCAAGTCGATGCTTTTCCCCGCCTCAAAAAACTCGGGTTCGATGAGTTTGATGGTTTGCGCGACTTTGCCAATGCCCTGCGGGAGGCCATGATTGAAACCGACTATAACCTGCAGGCAGTCGCCGAAATCTGTCAGCACTGTTTGGGCGAACATGAAGACGGCGAGGTCTGTGAAGTGCCGCACATGGGCGATTTGAACCAACCCAACCTACCGCGCTTTTTGGCTACTTTGGACGTGCCTAAGCTAAAGGCCTTTGCCATGGCTTTTATGGAAGATGGCCACGACATGTGCAACGTGGCCCGCTATGCAGAAGATGTTAATCCTGCGATCGCCAACTTTGGCTATCAACTGCGTGAGTTTCGGCGGCAACGTCCTTGGCTGCGAGATAACCTCACCGGACGCGATCGCTTTAATCGCATCAGCGACGACGAACGCACCATTTTTTACGGTATTCGGATTAACCCAGCGCAAAGCAGTGATGCCCCTGACCAAGTGGTGGTGATTGCCCACATGGGCGGTGCCCCAATGAAAATCACCCCTGGGGATTGGCTACAGCTGGACATGGCTCGTTGGCAGGTGGCGGTCGCCACCCCAGATCTCGATATTGAGACCGATCTCAAAGATCTTCGCACCTTTGAACTCAAAGACAGTCAGGGTATTTTGCTGATTCCAGCAGAGCCTAAACCCGAACCAGATCCAATAGTAGACACAACCCCTGTTGAGGTGCCCCAAGCCCCAGCATCAACGCCTCAACCCAAAAAAGAATCTACACCCAAAAAGAAAACCACGACTCGGTCATCTCGCCGCTCGTCATCCACCAAAAAGTCTTCTAGCTCGTCGAGTTCTACAAAGAAAACGGCTCGCCGCCGTTCAACTAAAAAAACAGAGCCGTCTAAAGAAGATTAAATTTAAAGCCCTGATAGATTCGTCAACCCTTATGCATCCGTAGACATCTATTTAACAGGAGCTACTTAACAGCGGCTACGAAGGCCACTAAGCTGCATCGTAACCCGTCATTTTCTTCGACCCAATCTTTGGAAGAGTCGCAGGTGTTGGGCTACCTAATATTTTCTTGACCTTGTAGAGCTTCAGTAAGGCTTCTTCTTGGTCAGGGTATCTTTCGATCACAAACTGGATCAGATCATCCACAGTGCAGGGAGCCTTTGTACCGCCATTCCAAATATGAAACTCATGATGAACTTCATAGAATCTATCAGTAAATGTGATTAACAATAGGACCAATTTAGAGCGCTTTAAATTTATTACTATGGGTTCAGTAACGGTTGACGAATCACCAATGAAGGGCATACTGAAAGCAGCCATCAGGACACCGAATTGACAAACGAAAGGGCATATTGGCTGGCCTGGTCAACCCTACATGGGGTAGGGCCAGTGTTGATCAAGCGCATTTATGAACATTTTGGCAGCCTCGCGATCGCCTGGGAGGCTGACTTACAGGCATTACTTGAAGTAGACGGCATTGGGTTTAAACTTGCAGACGCGATCGCATCGAACCGATCCACCATCAAGCCCACCGACTTACTCGAACAACACTGCGCCAAATATCCCGACTTTTGGACCCCCGCCGACGTTGAATATCCCAGCTTGCTGTTTGAGATTGCTGATCCGCCCCCTGTCCTTTATTACCGAGGGCACCTGCACCTTGATTTCAGTCGGGGTCACTGGCCCACCGTGGGTATTGTTGGCACCCGCAGCCCCTCAGAATATGGCAAACGCTGGACCCGAAATTTGAGTGTGGCACTCACCCGTCAAGGGTTTACCATCGCCTCTGGATTAGCCAACGGCATTGATGCAGTGGCCCATCGCAGTTGCCTCAATGAAGACGGCTACACCGTCGCTGTTTTGGGGACTGGTGTCGATATCGTTTATCCACCTCATCATCAAACCCTCTACGACACTATTGCCAACCGGGGATTGCTGTTGAGTGAATATGCTAACGGCACCCCGCCAGATCGCACCCACTTTCCCCGCCGAAACCGGATTATTGCAGGGCTCAGTCGAGCCGTACTAGTGACCGAAGCCCCTCAAAAATCAGGCGCACTGATCACGGCCCGACTAGCCAACGACTACGGACGGGACGTTTATGTACTGCCCAGTTCCCTAGACAACACGCGAGGACGGGGGTGTTTAGAACTGCTTAACCAGGGGGGGCATATGATTTTGGGAGAAGCTGCTTTGCTAGAGGCCTTGGGTAGCCTGCCCCAGATTCCCCAAGCACTCAACAGCGCGACTCAGCCCCATAGCATCGCACCTCAACCCCAACTGCCTGAAGCCTTGAGTCAGGTCTATGCCCAAATTCCCGCCGATCCTGTTGCTCTCGACACAATCGTGCTTAGCGTCGGGTTAACCACAGGAGGTGTCCTGAGTGCCTTAGTTCAGCTCGAACTCATGGGCTTAGTCACCCAGCTTCCGGGGATGCAGTATCAACGCACCCACCCGTCTTAAACCATATCCAGGTGGAAATCTTGAGCGTTTATCTTGTATCTAAAGAAAACCGATAGGTCTGAATATGGCCCAGGGTTAAACCAAGTTCAATGACTATTAATAGTGAGTTTCATCTTCATCAATCACAGCGGGTTGTCCGACTCGGTCGATGAAAAATTCAATGCATAACTGCCCGAGTTCAATTAAGTCGCCATTCCGCAGCGATCGCCGCTGCAACGGTGCCAGCAAGCAGCGATTAACGCGGGTTCCCGTTTGACTCCCCACATCGGCAATGTAGAACCCGATATCGGTCAAGTAGCCAAGAACGGCATGACACCGATCGACCTCACGATGATCAATGGCAATCGGACAGTGGGGACTGCTGCCCATCAACCAATTGGCCGCACTTGGCAAAACCATAATCTCTTGACTTTGATTGAGATTCGTCGATAAGAAGACGCGTTGTTCAATGACAACACCATGGACATAGAGCGTCGTCAATTGACACCGTTGTTGTGCCGATAAAACCGGATCGATGACCTGATTAATTTGATCAAGGTCGTAATCACAACTCTCAAAAATCTGGTCTAACAGCATTGAGTCTTGTTGAACCAAAGGTTGAATGTTTCGTAATCCATAGAATGCACTGTCAATACTGACCTGATGGCAGGGAGAGGTGTATGTCATAACTTTTCTACACAGGAAAAGGCAAGCGTCAAAAACCGCTGCGATCGCGCGATCGCAAAAACATCCTTTGAGATGCAAACGGTTAAATTCCTAAGGAATACTCACCACAGATAGAGACTGCAAAAAGTTCTGTTGCAGTTGAAAACGCGATTGCGTCTCTAGAACTGTGATCAAATCGAAAATTCCTTACTTCGGCAATGCACCCTAAAAGCTGAGGAAGTCGCGGATATCCCAATCAGATAAACCCTAGGATAACCGACCGTTCCAAAATGACACCCAGAAAACATTTGATATGCCACGCTAAAGCAAGGGACGTGCCCAAGCCGCCCGACACAAAACGTTTACCTCAAAAAAATCGAAAATTAAACGGATATCGATTTCAGATAAATCTGTTGGCTGGCCAGGCAAAATAAACAAGTGTTAATAGTTAAAGATATTAAAGCCAGGTCTGTGGATCTACGCAATCTACTCGTTCGACAACTTTATAAAGCCTTTATAATAACCCCGTGAATTGTAAAGGGTATTAACTTTCATTGAAGTTAGCTGAATCTATCCCATCGCGATCGCCGTTTGTCGCATTTCCTCAATCGTCGTCTATCTCAAGCAAAAGTCGTGGCTCAAGCACTGACCCAGGCCCAACCCCCTTTAGATTTTATTGCCCCTGATTTTTCCCCTTGGGTTCTCCAGGGAATGCGTCGGATTTTGCCACTCTGGATGCGCTGGAAAACACCCCTGTCAAATATTCAGGTCGACAACTTAGAACGATTAGCTCGGCTTTATCAACAGTTTCACCAGGGCAACACGCGATTTCTAATTGCCTTTCGACACCCGGCCCCAGAAGATGCCTTTTGTATGGCCCATCTACTGTGGCACCTGCTGCCCCAAACGGCACATACTCAAAGCCTGGATCTACCCACCGTGCCCCATGCCCACTTTATCTACGATCGCGGCATCCCGCTTTGGGCGGGGCAACGGGTGGGCTGGCTTTACACCAAATTAGGGGGAACCCCGATTCAACGGGGCAAAATCGACATTGCCGGGCTACGCTCAGCACGACACTTGTTTGCCAACGGTCAATTTCCCATGGCAGCGGCCCCTGAGGGGGCTAACAACGGCCATAACGAAATTGTGAGTCCCTTGGAACCCGGCATTGCCCAGATGAGCTTTTGGTGTGCAGAAGATTTGCAAAAGGCTCAACGCACCGAGTCGGTGCAAATCATCCCGCTAGGCATTCAGTATCGTTATGCCACTCCCCCTTGGGAAGCCTTAGAGCACCTGTTGAATCAACTTGAACAAGACAGTGGCTTATCTGGCGACGTTGCCCCAGCAGTCGTTGCTGCGCTGGCCAAACAGCTGCCTGATATGGATATCGCATCCGATCGGGCAGCGCACCTCTATGGTCGCCTCTATCAATTAGGCGAACATTTGCTGAATTTGATGGAAACCTACTACCGAGATTTTTATCAAGTTGATTTGCCTAAACCTGATCACACAACACCCCCAGGTGAACCAGAGCTGTTTCCTAATGATCAATTGGCCCAACGTCTGACACAGTTGCTCAATGCAGCCCTCACCGTCGCAGAAGCCTATTTCGGGCTTTCCCCCAAGGGGACGGTGATCGATCGCTGCCGTCGTCTAGAACAGGCGGGGTGGGATCGAATTTATCGCGAAGATTTAAAAGTTCAATCTAGCCTTTCCCCAGTGGAACGGGGATTGGCCGACCGCATTGCCGAAGAAGCCAGCTTGCGCATGTGGCACATGCGCATTGTAGAGAGCTTTGTTGCGGTCACCGGGCACTACGTGATGGAAAAACCCACTGTCGAACGCTTTGCCGAAACCACCCTGCTCTTAAAAGACATGCTGACCCGCATTCAAGGGAAAGATCCGTTCCCTCGACCCCAACTTGGTGCTCAAATCGTCCAGATGCGTGTCGGTGAACCGCTATCCGTTAGCGATCGCTGGGCAGATTATAAACAAAGCCGTCGTCAGGCCGTCGCTCACTTAACCCAAGCACTACAGCAGGCCCTCGAAGGACTCATCTTGACCTGATTGACCATTCCGATTGAGCCCGCAGTCGGGGCATCACCCCGCCAACCCCACCAGTTTGTGACTCAAGGTCCACAGCTTCTCTGCTTTATTGTCATCGCTGGCTTCATTGGAAACCTCCTGCACAAAAGACTGGCGACCAGCCTGTTGGCGGTTACCCCAGCTCCAGTAAGCTCCAGATTGCTTATAGTCTGGATCAAGCACGACTGCGGCAACCCGCTCTCCAGCTAATTCTTGGGAGACATAGCCCCCGGTAATATTCTTTTGAAACCACGGAAAAATAGTGCGAAACAGGGCATAGTGATTTCGAAATAACGGCGTTTCTGCAACGCAGCCGGGGTACAGTGAGCTGAAAATGATGCCCGTTTCTGAGTGATAACGTCGATGCAGTTCGCGCATGGTAAGCACGTTGCAGAGTTTGCTATCTTTGTATGCCTTCCCAGACTTAAATTTTTTGCCGCTAATCATTGTGACGGGCGCTTTAAAGCCCTGCTCAAAACCGCTGAGATTACCGAGATCAGGCGGAGCCGGGATGGGAATCTTGCCGCCGAGTTCTTTAGGATTGGCGGTAACGGTTCCCAAAATCACCATCCGCTTGTCAGCAGCAGGCGATTGTTTCAGGTCGGATAACAGTAGGTTACACAGTAAGAAATGGCCCAGATGGTTAGTGGCAACACTGAGCTCATAACCATCAGCACTGCGCATGGGTTCTTTAAGCAAGGGCAGGTATACGGCAGCGTTGCACACTAGAGCGTTCAGACTTTTGCCTGTAGCTCGAAAGTCTGCGACAAATTGACGCACGCTAGCAAGAGACGCCAAATCGAGGTGAATAATGGTGTAGCTACCCGCAGGCATGTCAACTTCTTTGGCGACTCGCTCTGTCTTAGATAAATCTCGACAGGCCATAATCACATGGCAACCCCGATCAGCCAAAGCTTTGGCAGCATATAAGCCAACCCCAGAGGAAGCCCCCGTCACGATTACCGTAGAATTCTGTTGCGCTCCCATGCTCTCCTAACTCCTAGCAACCCTTCAAGACTTCGGAGTATTAGTATATTTTGAATGGTTTGCACAATCAGAAGAATCGTCACATTGAGCAATGTTTTTGTTGCAGAGATTAATGATCTTCATTGAGTCGCCACGGGCATCATTACCCGTGGCGCATTCAACTGCGGCAAGATTATTCCGTCGCGTCAGTAGGGGTACTGTCAACAGCAGGGCTATGATCAGATTCGTTGCTGTCTGATTCGGTCGTCTCTGGGGTGATCGCTGGGGTCGATACTTGAGGCGTAGAGGCTCCAGGTGTAGAAGCTGCTGCGGGCGTTGAGGATGATTCTGAACTGGGAGCAGTGGTGTCTACTCGCCGCCAATCGGCAATGTCCCAAGTGCTGGTGTCCCAAGGGGTTGGGGTTAACCCTGTGAGGGTACTGCTGATACCATTAGTCACGGCCCGGTTGACGAGTGGAATGACCGCCACATCTTGAGCTAGCAATTCATCCATTTGTTGGAACAGGGCAGTTCGTTTATCCGCATCGAGTTCGGATTGGGCAGCTTGCCACAGCGCATCGTAGTCTTCGTTGCAATAGCGAGCGTTGTTGGGTTCTTGCCACTGATTGACTTGGGACGCGATCGCATCACAGGTCCACCAACGCATGTAAGTGCTGGGGTCAGGGGTATCGTTGCCCGCGTTGTATTCTTGCATATCGGCATAGAAGTGATTGATGCTTTCGGTTTGAGCCGGATCGGCTGAGAAGAAATCATCCACCCGCACCCGCTTAATCTCAACCCGAATGCCCAGGGCAGCTAGGTTAGCCTGGACGATTTCCTGAGTTTTTTGCCGGACGGGATTAATCGACGTTTGGAACACCATTTCCATTTCGATACCGTCTTTGTCTCGGATGCCGTTATCATCAGTGTCTGTCCATCCGGCCTCTTCCAGCAGGGCTGCGGCGCGATCGAGATTGTACTCGTAGCCAATAGTGTCTGAGGCATATGCCTCTGGGGCGATCAGCAGTTGGGCGGTAGGGCGCGCCGTATCCCCATAGAGGTCTTGGGCAATCCCTTCGCGATCAATAGCATAGTTGATGGCGACCCTAACAGCGCGATCGCTAAGGAACGGATGGGGATTTTCTAAACTGGATTTTTCCCCTGACTCCGTGGGTTGATGGGGATCGGTGGGATTCAGCATAATCCGCTCTACATAGGAGCCAAAGGTGATCAGCAGCCGTCCATTAGAGTCAGCTTCTAGGGCCTCAAGGGCAGCAGCTTCAATCTGCAAATTGTGGGCAAAGTCAGCTTCGTCAGTCTTTAGCACTGCCCGCGCCGCCGCATAGGGCGCAATCCCCCCCCGCAACACCACTTGCCGAAAGGCCAGTGGCCCACCGCGAAAGTTTGGGTTCGGTTCATAGCTTACCTGGCCCGGTTCATAGCTTGTGACTTGATAGGGGCCCGTACCCACTGGAGCAAGATTAGCCGCCGCCTCTCGGGCATTAGCACCATTAAAATCTGCAAAGATATGCTGGGGCAAAATCACGCCGTTTTGGCCAGTAAACGGCAGCTGCCAAGCAGGATTAGGCTGGGTAAACGTAATTTTGACCGTGTAGTCATCGATGGCTTCAACCGTTTCAATCGCTTCGTAGTTTTGGGCCGTTGTTGCCCCCACTTCTGGATTAGCAATGAATTCATGGGTAAACACTACGTCTGCCGCAGTGAAGGGTTCGCCGTCGGCCCAAGTGACATCCTGGCGGAGTTTCCAGGTCACGCTCATGCCATCTTCTGCGACCCCACCGTTGTCAACACTAGGAATTTCAGCCACAAGTAGCGGTACCAAAGCTCCTGATTTGTCATAGCTTGCTAGGGGTTCGTAGACAATACGTGCCGCTTCAAAGTCTTGAATACCAGTCGCCAAATGGGGGTTTAACGTGATCGGAATGCGGCTGTAGAGCAACTGCAATATCTCTGGATCAGACTGAATCGCTTCAGCCTCTGTGTTAGCAGTAGAAGCCTCGGTAACTGGGGTTGGACTGCTACAGCTCCCCAACAACGTTAACCCCAATAGCGATAGCCCTAAGAGCGCCGGTGCTATCCGACTGGGCTGCCGGTGGAGTCGAGACTTCAATTGATATCGAGAATTCAACGGTAGGAACCCCATATATTTCATTGCGCTAGCCGCAGCTTAAATTTTGCCCACATCCCAATGTCTGACTTTCCTGAGCTAAAAGCTCAATCATTTCCCTTGCAGGCGCGCAAGACCTTGCGTCCCTACCCAAGTTTTCAGTCGGATGGGTTTTATGTCGTCAGTATGGCAGTCGTGTTCCCGATCGCCTCAGTCCATCCTGCCAATTTTTTTCATAACCTGCTGAGAATTTTCCGGACTGAACACTTAATGACCGCAATAAAGGAGTGGTAGATGCACCCTGAGACATTCCTCGACCCCCGGGTCGGGGATTTTTTTGTGTAGATCCTCAATGCTGACAAGGTTGATATTCCCCTCCAGCCAACCCCGGGATTTAAAAATAAAAGTCCCTCTGCTTCCGCAGGGGGACTGGAGTTCCTGAAAATCGTCACTGAGCCTATGATGACTGGGTTTCAAGGCATTGACAAGAGGGGTCAGGCCCATCACCTACCTGCCTGGGGAGCCGTCAGCTAGCGGTTTTGCACCAGTTCGCTTTGAACGGCTTCTATCGTTGGCGGTGACATTTGCTTATCCCAGATATGGATACGCTCGGCAACGGGGGCGTAGGGGGCATTATGGGGCCCTGTATAGATTTGGGTGGGTCGAAAGATCCGGTTTTCACTCAGTTGCTCCTTCCAATGGGCTAACCATCCGGCGACCCGCGCGATTGCAAACACCGGGGTAAATAAATCGGTAGGGATGCCCAACTTGCGATAGACCAACCCAGAATAGAAATCGACGTTAGCGTAAATGCCCCGATGACCTAGCTTTTCAGACACAACCTGCTCAAGTTCTAGGGCAATATCGTAGTACTCGTCTTGGCCAAACTTTTCGAAGAGCTGCTCGGCTAACTTTTGCAAGATTGTGGCTCGGGGGTCTTTGACTTTGTAAACCCGGTGGCCAAAGCCCATAATTTTGGCTTTACGGGCGATGCAGTCTTCCACATAGGGGCGCACGTTGGCGATGGAGCCGATCTGACTCAGCATTTCGATCACCTCTTCGTTGGCGCCGCCATGGAGCGGGCCAGCCAATGTGCCTACGGCTGAAGCCACCACCGCATAGGGGTCGGTCAGGGTGGACGCGGTCACCATGGCCGAAAAAGTAGAGGCATTAATGGTGTGCTCAGCGTGGAGGATCAAACACACATCGAAAATACGAGCGGCTAAAGGGTCGGGTTCCCGTTCAGTCAGCATGTAGAGGAAGTTAGCAGAATAGTCGAGGTCGTCGCGGGGCTGAATCGGGTCGTTACCCTTGCGCATCAGTTGAAATGCCGCCACCATCGTGGGGATTTTGGCCAGCAAACGCACGACTGCCGCTTGAATATAGGCTGGATTATTGAGGGCACGACGGGAATAGAATAGCCCTAAAGCAGCCGCACAAGCCTGGAGCGAGTCCATTGGGTGACCATTTTCTGGGAAACATTTCATCATGTCCCGGATGCGGTATTTGAGCCGCCGATGATAGCGAATTTCGTGCTCAAAGGCTGCAAGTTCTTGCTGGGTAGGCAATCCACCCCAAATCAAGAGATAAGCAGTTTCCAAAAAAGTGCTTTTTTGGGCCAGCTCCTCGACTCGAATACCGCGATATTCTAGAACACCTGCCTGCCCATCGACATAGCTGATGCTCGATTCAGTCGCAGGAATGTTTTCTAATCCAGGCCTATACTCGCATACCGTCATGATGTTACCGTTGCCTTGCGATATTCATATTCAACGCGATCGCAGCCGTCGTCAGTCTGATTGACTACAGAACGGTGACTGCGAGACTTTCCCAGAGTATCAAAAAGCCAGTCCCAGGGAGACTCAGCAGACTCAGAAGTGCGATACCTGGAACCCTATTTCTAGCGTAGCGATGATTAATCCCGTTGTAGGTTAGTGCTATGGAAAAATTATTCTGAAGGCTTACTGGTGCGGCGATAACAGAAACCTCGGCGGACTGAGCCAAACCAGTTGACTTTGGCCTCGAGCCTGTCGCGCCTCAGGCACCTGCAAACCAATCACACCCGCTTTTTTCAACACCCAGCGATCGCTAATCTGCCCTTCTACCAGTATTTGAGCCCACCGACTCAAGTCCGGTTCATGACCAATCAGGGCGAGGCGACTCTGGCCAGTTTGCTGCCAACTAGCCAACCAAGTTAACCAGGCTGCAAAGTTGCCGTTTGGAGCGAGATGATCGCAAACGTCAACCGCTGCACTGAGTCCGACAGCACTCAAAATATCAGCAGTTTGTCTTGCCCTGACCAAGGGACTGGTCAGCAGTGTTTCAAAATTGAGTCCGAGGGCTTTTAATCGCTCGGCAATCTGATGGGTTTTGACGTCACCTTTTGCGGTCAGGGGGCGATCGCAGTCGTTGTCATAGGTGCCTCGTTCTGCCGCAATGCCGTGACGAATTAAATACAGCTCAGTCGGTATTGATAACGCCATCTTCAGGATTGATCAGTCGCAGCAGTTTTTGTTTGACTTGAGTATCGAACACCTCCCATTTGAGGCGATTATATTCTCCATGCTCATAAAAGCCGGAAAGAAAGCCGATGGGAATTTCAAACCCCCCGGCCCCAGAACGACCGCCGCCAAAGAACCGCCCTTGGCTGTCTTGACCAAACGCTTCTTTGATAAATTCGTCAGGGTCGAGGGTAAGTTTGCTGGTGCGTAGGGAGCCCACGACCACCTCCCGTTCTTCATCTTCGTCATGGAGAATGCCATAAACCACGGCGGTGTGGACGTTTTCCTCAGTGACCAAAAAGTCAGCTGCTTGGGGAATGGCATCGCGATCTTCATACCGTAGATAGCCCACGCCAGCCGTGGAGACGCTGTTTTGAATTTTGCGATTGCGCAGCGATCGCTCAATCACATCCATCACCTGTTTTGAACGGGAGGCTAGCAAGACAGCACTGAGCAACTGGGCATCGTAATAGCGACTCAAAAAGGCGGCCGCCATAAAATCATTCTCCGCAGCGTACATCAAACGATTCGTATCCGAGCGTAGCCCATGCATAAGCGCCGTGGCGCATTTGACATGGCGGCTGTTACTGCGATCGAGATCTAACAATCCGGCCTGTAGATATTGGGCCAAAATCGTCGCCGTAGCTCGAATATGGGGACGGATGTCAGTCACTTCAGCCTCTAATTTGCCCTGGGAGGCATGGTGATCAATCACCAGAGCCAAAGGGAGTTCTGCTGCTTGAGCCAGCGATGCAATTTGGCTGGTAGTACCCTGGCTGTCAATCAGGACATACGCTTGATATTGAGAGAAAGCTAGCGTTTCGCCGCCTTGGGGATTCCAGCGACGGGCGGGGAGTTCGGTCAATTTGACTAGGGCAATGTTTTCTTGGTGGCTGAGGGTGCCGGCATAGAGGATATCGCAGGTGATGTCGTAGCCTTTGGCAATCAACGTATAGGCCCAAGCAGAAGAGAGGGCATCGGGGTCAGGGAAATCTTGAATTAAAACCAGTTGGCGATCGCCCCTATGGGCTACTAACATCTGCCGCAGTGCCCCAATTAATTGCTCGTCAGTGTCTCCCCCTTTGAAGGGCGGGGATGATGATGACTGTTCTAGCGTATTTAACGGCGCTTGTTGAGTTGCCATGGGTTTGTCCCGGTAAGGCTTGCGAACTTAAAATCGGGGATTGCCCCTCCACAAAATGCGGGCAATAGCTCGCCTTGATTGAGCCTATCTCTTTCCCAATTAAGTCCCAATAACATACTTACGCCACTCTTGGTGAATGCCGCTGCGAATTTGGCGAGACACTTCAAAATATAGACTGCTGTAAGGTTTTCGGGGTGGATTTCGCAGTGGCATGCTTGCTTCTTTGGGGGTACGGTTACCCTTCCTGACGTTACAGCGAACACAAGCCGTGACAATATTTTCCCAAGTGTCACCGCCGCCTCGCGATCGCGGCAAGACGTGATCTAGGGTTAACCCATCGCTAGAGGTATACCCACAATATTGGCAAGAGTGAGAATCACGATGGAGCAAATTACGGCGGGTCAAGGGGATTTCCTTATAGGGTACCCGCACGTAATGCCTTAACCGAATGACGGTCGGTAAAGGAAAGTTTGCATAGATAACCTTGCCATTATGTTCAACCTGCTCAGCTTTGCCCTTAATAATCAGAACTACCGCCCGTCGCCAACTGGTAATGTTGAGCGGTTCGTAGGACGCATTGAGCACTAGAACCTTGCTCATCAGGGTGAATACAAAGAATAATGCCCTGATAGTAGCACAGTTGCCCAGTTGCAGGTCTTTTGCCCTGTTACACTGCACTTAATTTTGACGGTTACTATATTTGAGCTGATGTGGTGTTAGCCGTGGATAAAAAACTATGTTGAGTTGGGACCATACCCCGAGTATTGCGTCAATGCGATGCTGTCGCGCCTGGGTCGAAATTGATTTGGCGGCATTGACCCATAATGTACGACAGCTAAAAAGCTGCTTAGCAGCCAACACTGACTTAATGGCTGTGGTTAAGGCCGATGCCTACGGCCATGGGGCTGTCACGGTCGCCAAAACCGCCCTAGCAGCCGGCGCAACTTGGCTAGGGGTGGCGACCGTGCCAGAAGGCATTGAACTGCGGCAGGCCGCTATACAGGCGCCGATTATGTTGTTAGGGGCCGTTAACAGCCCAGCAGAAGTCCAGGCAATTGTGCGGTGGCAACTGCAACCCACCCTGGTGAGCCCCAAACAAGCCCTGGTCTTTTCCGACGCGATCGCTCAGTCAGGATTCAGCGCCGCTGCGCCGCTATCAGTGCACCTCAAACTCGATACGGGGATGACACGCCTGGGGTTTAGTTGGGAACGAGCAGTCGAATTCTACCAGTTTGTCCAGCAGCTCCCCCATTTAGAAATTGCCAGCGTCTATTCTCACCTGGCTACTGCCGATAGCCCTGATCAGCACACCATGCAACAGCAGCAGCAGCGCTTTGACACCGCGATCGCCCAGCTGCAAGCCCGAAAGCTGATACCACCCCGGCTGCACTTGGCAAATTCAGCAGCGATGTTAACTGACGCCACGCTTCACTATGATCTGGTGCGCACGGGGTTAGTCCTATACGGGTTATATCCTGCGCCCCATCTGGCAAAGCAGATTGACTTGCATCCGGTATTGCAAGTTAAAGCCCGGATTACCCACATTAAAACCATTGCTGAGGGCACTGGGGTGAGCTACGGACACCAATTTATCGCTGATGGCCCCATGCGCATTGCGGTCGTCGGGATTGGCTATGCCGACGGTGTTCCCCGGCTACTGTCCAACCGACTCCAGGTGATTGTGCAAGGTACCCTGGCGAATCAACTGGGCGCAATTACGATGGATCAGATGATGATCGATGTTACCCATTTACCCAATCTGCAAACCGATGATGTCGTGACGTTAATTGGTCATGAGGGAACAGTGAGTCGGTCTGCGGAAACTTGGGCCGAGGCCCTAGGCACCATCAGTTGGGAAATTCTATGTGGATTCAAACACCGTTTACCCCGGATTACCGGAACAGGCAGTAAATCAGTGCAGGCGTCCCTCGATATCAGTTAATCTTAAGATCGGCATAGGGCAAAAAAATCTGCTATTATCGATTTCTATTGCCGTGGAGAGGTGGCTGAGTGGTCGAAAGCGGCAGATTGCTAATCTGTTGATGGGTGTTTAACCTATCCGAGGGTTCGAATCCCTCCCTCTCCGTTGTTTTAAGCGACTTTGCAAGACCAAGCCTTCGGGACGCACCTATACAGCTCTGATGGGTAGAGACGCGCAGCTGCGCACCTAGGGGCTATCATCTGATTAGGTCGGGCGCGGCAAGGCTCAACCATAGGCTTTTCGCATTTAATTGATGACACGCCCTAGTGCAAAGTGTGCAAAAAGTTGAACCCCTCCCATGAAAATTAGTATTAAGGGATCTGCTGAAGCAGTTGCTCCGGTGATGCGTTGGGGTGGAGAAAAGAAAACAAATGGCGATCGCGAATCACACCCCCTGGATCAATCACAAACTGAGCCGGGAGGGGAGCACCCAGCGCCTGCCCCGTACCATATTGCCGAAAGCTAATGCAGGTAGGATCACTCAACAGCGGCATTTTAAGCCCCAGATCGCGCACCACAATTTGACTTTGCTGGGCATCGGTGCTGGTTATCATAAGCAGCGCAACGCCGCGATCGCAAAATTGATCATAAGCTCCATTGATCGCCAAGATATGGGGAAAACACAACGGGCAGTACTGCTTTTCGGTAAAGATGCGGGTGAAGAGCAGCACCACTAGGCGATCGCCCCAGCATTGAGAGAGCTGGAGCTGATTTTGACCGTTAACATCCGGCAGCAGCAAATCGGGTGCACGATCCCCAGGATTGAGACGATTTTGGGCCGGGATAGGTAAGAAATTCCTAAAAAAACGCCGAGTCAACAACCCCGTAAAATCAGATGAAATGGCTTGAGTCAAAGCAATCAGGCCTCAACTTCAGCAAAAAATTCCTTGGATTTCACCGGATCAGAGCTCATCGTCTTCTCTCCAGGCTGCCAGCCGGCAGGGCAAACTTCATCGGGATGTGACTGTACATACTGAACCGCTTGGAGGACGCGCAGGGTTTCATCCACGCTCCGCCCAAAGGATAAATTATTGACCGTTAGGTGCTGAATCACGCCCTCTTTATCAACTACAAGTAACCCGCGCAGTGCTACACCCGCATCCGGATCAAGTACATTGTAATCGGCACTAATTTCCTTCTTAATATCGGAGATCAACGGATAACTTAAATCCCCAAGACCACCCATCTTACGCTCCGTTTGAATCCAAGCCAGGTGGGAAAATTCACTGTCAACTGAAACTCCTAAGACTTCTGTATTCAGCTCTTTAAATTCACTGTAGCGATCGCTAAATGCCGTGATCTCAGTCGGGCAAACAAACGTAAAGTCCAGTGGATAGAAGAACAGAATAACGTACTTACCCCGATAGTCAGACAGCTTGATTGTCTTAAATTCCTGATCAACAACGGCAGTTGCCATAAAATCAGGGGCTACTTGACCGACGCGAAGGCATCCTTCGTTTTGGTAAGCCATTTTGTCAATTCTCCTAAAACTCAACGTGCCGTGATCACTTGATCCAGCAATCGCCATGCAACGTTGCCTATGACACTCAATTTAAGGCCAGACTACCGATGAATATATCACACCGATAGCGCAATCGATGGGAGCAGAGCACCTCGATATAAGGTGCACCACAAAGTAACGGCTTCTCTGAAAAAGCATGGTGGAAGCCCCCTATGGCCTGATTTTTAGGATGGCTCAGACGTGATTTGAACACGTGACCAAGGGCTTATGAGTCCCCTGCTCTACCACTGAGCTACTGAGCCTGATGTGGACTAACTAGATACCAAAGCTGAATACTGACTCAGCTTAAAGCACAGTCAACAATATAAAAGACTAGCACATGATGGGAATCAATAGTTTCCATATGCGTCAAGACAAACATCAACAAGCTATTCGCAGCCAAGGACGTTTGACTTGCGAATAGCTTGTCTAAACGATTACCCTATCGCCCGGGGAGATAAGATATCGGATTAACAGTTCCTTGACCCTGCAAATGCACCTCAAAGTGGAGGTGGGGCCCAGTGCTATAACCCGTGCTCCCCATCTCAGCAATTTGCTGACCCTGGGCAACCTGCTGTCCTGAGCTCACTAGCAGTCGACTATTGTGGGCATAACGCGTCATACTCCCATCAGCATGGCGGATATCAATCAGATTTCCATAGCCACCTGAGTTCCAGCCTGCGCGTTCGATCACCCCTGATGCAGCTGCAACAATGGGTGTTCCCACAGGACCAGCAATGTCAACCCCGTGATGCATCCTGCCCCAGCGACGTCCATACCCAGAAGTCAGCGTTCCTGTCGTTGGCCAAACATAGCCATTGAAGTAATTAGGCGCTTCTGGTAAGAACTCGTCCGCGTTTGGCAACGCCGGCATATCGGGTGAAACAACTTGCCCGGCTGCAGGGCGATTAATCGGAGCATAGGCCTCTGAGCCAAGGGGTGCAGCCGCCAACAGCTGCGTCGAATCATCGACAACCGGAACAGGCCCACCTAAAGCAGAATCCGAAGCAGCACTCTGATAACTTGCCCGGTTCTCAAACTCTGGATTAACTGCAGCAGATGACATCTCAGACAGATTTTCAGGTGCCTCCACCGCTGCGATCGAAGCAACAGACTGCTCTGATGACTGCAGTTCTGATATAGCAAGCTGTTGAGCTGCGTCAACATCTGCCATCAGATTGGCCATATAAGTATCAGCACTTGGATTATCTACGGCGATATCTGCTGAAGCAGGGTCAGCTATGGCTGGTTGGTCAGCATCCGGAGCTAGGGCGCGGCTGTATCGAGTAGGCAACATGGTTTGGCGTAGTTGCTGGAGGTCAGCCTCATTCTCGATCGGGTTGAGAACAGTTGACTGAAGCTGTGTCAATCGCTCAAGTGGGCTATTTGCATTTGCCCCAGAGCTAAATACAGGACCATCAACAGCTGCAACGGTTTCCACACCAGCCGAACCCAAGGAGCCAGATTGTTGATTGACTTGTGGAATCAACAAACTCTCACCCGCGACAATCAAGTCAGGGTTTTCAAGTTGATTAATGCGGACTAAGTCGGCAGTCGAAATACCATAAGCCTCAGCAAGGTCAGCAATCGTATCACCCTCACGGATGTCATACGGTTGCTCTATCCAAGGGGGTGAAGACACGCCCTCGATCGAGGTTGAAATTTGTAAAGTCTCTTCCTGAACGACTTCCGCTTCGACCTCACCTTGATCGTCAGCGGCAGTTGGCAAACCAATCTCGACTTCGGGATTAACCGTTAACTCGGGCTTGGGTTCAGGTGACGCATTGAGTACTTGTGACTCAACTCGCTCAGCCTCAATCTGAACCGGAACAGCTTCGCTTGTCCAAGTCGCAGCTGACAAAGAGTCAGCCTCACGACCGTCTTGCAACAACTGAGGAGTAGGTTCGTTTTCGTCTAGAGCCGCCGCCACTTGAGAAGGAGCCACTCGACCCAAAAACTGAGGTTCAACCCCTGAATTTGTTGTCGGCTGCGCCTGATCAGACGCTTCAACTGAAAACTGCTCTGGTCTAATGCTGAGTTCAAGTGCCTGCTGAAGCTCTTGACGTTTCTGGTGAACAGCCTCCAAAGCCGCTGCCTGAGAAGCTTTTAACTGAGCATCAGATTGGTCAAAAGCTGCTTGCTCTTGTTGAGCAACTGCGAGTTCAGACGGTAGTTCAGAACTCGTGGGGACTGGTTCGGCCTCAACAGATACCGGGATTTTTAATACTTGTCCAACCTGCAACACCGTTTCGGCAGAAACCCCGTTAGCTTGCTCAACGGTGTTGACCTCAACGCTGTGAACATTTGCGATCTGAGAAAGCGTTTGGCCTTCCTGAACCGTGTGATAAACAGTGTCGGACGCATCCAAGGTAGCCACAGGCATCATGCCAGCAGCGGGCACATCAAGACCTGAGGGCAACGTAGATAGTGTTGGATTAAGTGGGGCGGATGGAAGACCCGCCGCCGCCACTGCACCCTGACGGGAAAGAAGGGCACCGGATGCTCCCATAGAGAGTGCTAAGCCCAACATTGCAGCAGACGTCCGTACTCTGCGTCTGTTTCCGGAAAAGCCTTGCTCTACCCGTTCAACAACGTCTTCAAGAGACGCAGGAACCAAGTCAGAAAAAGACTCCTGGGGAAATGCTCGTTTCAAGGAACGACCTCCTACACATAACCAGCGTTCAACTGCCTCAAAAGCATTTGGCTCTAAGAGCCGTGGCATTGTCCTCAAAACAGAAAATTAGACTAGCCATGCTTGAGAAACAAAAATTGCGTAATTGCAAATCTAACCGAGCTTTATTGCTTCGGTTTATCTAACTTAGGCAAGTTTACACGAGTTAACTCAAAATTCAATCCCTTATTTCTTTCATATTGGTAAGGCAATAGCCGGAATAAAGATGCAGTAAGGCCACAATTTCTTTTTAGGTAATGGGGTTAGGCCTTCAATTCAAATGTTCTGGTTGCCCTGCAAGATCCTCTATTTTTGCGGGTTTAGTGCTGGATTTAAGGCAATTTTCAATCCAATTAGGGCAGATGGTTCTTGATTTGAGACCGTTTGAGCTTTTTTTGAATCTTAAGGCGTTTTCACATGACTCCCCTGCCGATTGAGCGGGGGTAAACCTGAATCAGGTTCGATAAAGTACCCATAGCTAATATCTATAGAAATTTCTTATCGGAAACGAAGGTTTTTGTATCTTGAACAACCAAATACGCTGGACTTACCGGCAGTCTTAAAGTGGGGGGCTGAGATTTGGATTAGTCCACATCCGTAATCGGCTTGAGGCAGCTTTCGAGTTAATTTCCCAGAGATAACACTGCGATTGAGGTGTGACTAGAAATGCATAGGTATATAGATATAGAACCGGGTTATGTCTTAAATAGACAACTGCCCCACCTGCCTAAGCGCTTCAAATAGACCGATTGAAACACTGACTGACAGGTTTAAACTGCGAACTTGGGGCTGACGCATAGGAATATAAAGGGTTTGCTGACAGTGATCGAGAATCTCGCGAGGTAATCCCTGGGTTTCGCTGCCAAACAGAAGCCAGTCGTTATCTGCGAAAAGCATCTCTACATAGCTGCATCGTCCTGAAGTGCTGAAACCTAAAAGACGCCCCCCTTGTTGACATTGATAGTCTAAAAATGAATCCCAGTCGGGGTGAACATGCAAATCGACGTTGGGCCAGTAGTCAAGCCCCGCTCGCTTAAGATGGCGATCGCTGAGTTCAAATCCCAGGGGTTCTACCAAGTGCAGCTCGACCCCGGTGGCGGCGCAGGTGCGAGCAATGTTGCCAGTGTTTGGTGGAATTTGCGGATAAACTAAGACGACTCGAGGCATCGGCCCTCTAAATCGGGTGGAAACGCTTAACATCATCCCACGGGGATGCGATCGCTACCGTAGTTTTACGGAATAACGATAGTTTTTTTTAATCTATGTTGCTCGATGGCGGCTAAATGCCATCTGAACCCCACCTGATTTGCGAATTTGGGCTTTGAGCTTAGGGAGAAACGCTTGAACTTTTAGCTGAGCTGAGCTGAAAATCTGGAGGTGGACGCCGTTTGATTCAACCCTTCGTTTAGGATTAAGCGGCAGCAGGCTGGCAAAGATCTTGGGCCAGTGCCGCCTCTTGAATACGAACCGCTTGAATAGCCGCTGTGAGAATCGCTTGAGGAGACTCGCCCTGTTGATATTGAGTAAGCCAGCGTTGAGCTTGATTGCCGTCCCGGAGAATTTTTTTCAGCGGGACGAGGAAACAACTAATGCCTTGCTGTTTGGCGATGGGGGCAACTTCATCGTAAAGCTGGGCGATCCAGTCGGCAGCGCGAATGCTGCGCCCGTCTTGCCAATGGCGCAGTTGGGCGTTAAGGCTCTGTTCAGCTACGGCGGTTTCGTTAGCATCAGTCAGGGTCACCAGGGTTTCAGCTCGCTCGGTAGCGGGTAAGGTGCTTAGGGTGAGGGGATCTAGGCTTGGATCGGTACAAAGCTGCAATAACCGAGCTTCGAGGAATGCTGTGACGGCGAGTAAAGCCAAGGGGTCGATGACCAGATCGCAAATCCGGAGTTCTAACCGATTGAGATTGTACGGACGGCGATCGCCGTTGGGGCGCACAGCACTCCAAAGATGACGGACATTTTGCATGGTGCCAGCAGCCAATTGCGCTTCTGTCCAATGAATATGGTGAGCATGGCTTTCAAACAGCGGCACATGGGCTGGAGTTTTGGGAAACATCTGCCAGCGAGTGGAGTGAAAACCTGTGGCTTGCCCATCCAGAAATGGGGATGATGCAGTTAAAGCCAGATATAACGGAGCTTCGACCCGAATGAGTCGGCAGGCCCGCATCAGCAACTCTGGATCAGCGATGCCAACATTGATATGGATACTGGCCGTGACAACTTTAGTGCCATAGGTGCTCTCGATATAGCTGTGATAAGGGTTTTGTGGATCTGAACGATAAAAGCGATCGCTATCGCCTAAGGACAATGTGCTCCCAGGAAGCACAGTATAGTTGCCCAATCGCTTTAAATAAGCCCTCAACTGTTGGCGCGGACGCACCAGTTCGCAGAGTAATTGCTCGTAGCGGTAGAGTGGTGCGGTCGTGTACTCAACATTGCGGCTATCGGGTTCGCGGACAAACCCTGCCAAATCTGCCACGATTCGATCGGAAAGCCCCACAATTTCACCTTCAGGGGTGCCGGTGTAGAGTTCGACTTCAAAACCTTTGGAAAGCAGCACAGATTTCCTCAATAGTTGGGCTGATTGGCGCAGCGCACCGTTCCCTCCTATAGTATCGAGGATTGTTCCAACCCTGGACTTGTCCTATAACTTGCAGCCCCAGGCTGCAATTAAGCATGCGGATGAAAGGACTTGAACCTTCACGCCACGAGGGCACTAGAACCTAAATCTAGCGCGTCTACCAATTCCGCCACATCCGCGTGTCGAATCTGAATTGTAGCAACAAATGTCTCCCCCGTGGCGCTGGGAATAGGTTCTTGCCCCCTGTTTTCAACCATAGCCAAAAATTTCTCCTATATATAAGGACATAATGGGTACAGACAGGCAAAGCAGATACAAAATGGAAGGGGAAAGCGTGATAAGCCTCCAGCCAGCTCAGCAGGCAGTCCACTGCCTAGACCAATCTAGGAGGCCGTCAGCGCACACTATGATTAATCTATGATGTTCATCCGTAGCAGTTCATAACTCAGGGATAACAGTAGATTTAAGCCACATCCGATTTGAAAACGTAGGTAGAGCCATAGCGCCTTGCACCCCCACAAGAAAAACTATGGATCTGGATGTGGACAAGGGGTAAGACGCTATTATTTATCGTCAGCAGGGCACCGTTAGTACGCGAGGAGAAACCGACCGAATGGGTAAAGTAGTCGGCATTGACTTAGGCACCACCAACTCAGTGGTTGCTGTGATCGAAGGGGGGAAGCCCGTCGTCATTGCCAATGCTGAAGGCATGAGAACAACACCGTCTGTGGTTGCCTTTAGCAAAGAAGGGGAAAGACTCGTCGGCCAGATGGCCCGACGGCAAGCGGTGCTGAATCCTCAAAATACCTTCTATGGCGTCAAGCGGTTTATGGGGCGCAAGTATGCCGAACTCAGCGCTGAGTCCAAGCAGGTGCCCTACACAATTCGTCGCGACGAAGGGGGCGGCGTTCGAGTCAGGTGTCCTCGCTTGGAAAAAGACTTTGCGCCGGAAGAAGTTTCTGCCATGATTTTGCGGAAGCTGGCCGATGAAGCCAGCCGCTATTTGGGGCAGCCGGTGAGTGGGGCCGTGATTACGGTGCCGGCCTATTTTGACGATGCCCAGCGGCAGGCAACCCGTGATGCTGGTCGGATTGCAGGCTTAGATGTCAAGCGTATTTTAAATGAACCAACATCGGCAGCGTTAGCCTACGGTCTCGATCAGCAATTTAGCCAAACTATTTTGGTATTTGACTTGGGTGGCGGCACCTTTGATGTGTCGCTGCTGGAGGTTGGAGACGGCGTATTCGAGGTCAAAGCTACCAGCGGGGATACCCAACTGGGGGGCACCAACTTTGATCAAAAGATTGTGAATTGGTTGGCAGAGCAGTTTTTAGAAGCGGAGGGGATTGATCTGCGACGCGATCGCCAAGCTTTACAGCGCCTGACTGAAGCCGCAGAAAAGGCAAAGATTGAACTCTCTGGGGTAGCCGTCACCGAGATCAACCTACCGTTTATTACGGCGACAAAAGACGGACCAAAACATTTGGAAACGCGACTGGAGCGATCGCAGTTTGAAGCCCTCTGTGGTGATTTGCTGAGTCGGCTGCGCGGGCCGCTGAAGCGAGCGTTTATGGATGCGGGGTTAACCCCGGCTCAAATCGATGAGGTCGTCCTAGTTGGCGGTGCCAGTCGCATGCCCATGGTGCAAAACCTAGTGCGAACGCTGATTAAGCGCGAACCCAACCAAAATGTTAATCCAGATGAAGTCGTGGCGGTGGGGGCTGCCATTCAGGCAGGGATCCTGACCCAAGAAGTTCAAGACATTTTACTCCTGGATGTCACACCACTATCCCTGGGACTTGAGACCATTGGTGGGGTGATGAAGAAGCTCATTCCCCGCAACACCACGATTCCTGTCCGGCGATCGGATATTTTTTCCACTTCCGAGAGCAACCAAACTGTGGTGGAAGTCCACGTTCTCCAGGGTGAGCGGGAAATGGCTGCCGATAATAAATCACTGGGGCGGTTCAAGCTGATGGGTATTCCCCCCGCGCCGCGAGGGGTACCTCAGGTTTTGGTATCTTTAGACATCGATGCCAACGGTATTTTGCAAGTATCGGCTCTAGATAAAACGACGGGTCGAGAGCAAAGCATCACCGTGCAAGGGGCTTCAAACCTGGATGATTTTGAAGTGGAGCGGATGATTCAAGAGGCGGAGGAATACGCCGATGATGATCGCTTACAGCGAGAACGGGTAGAAAAACGGAATCGAGCTGAGGCATTGACCTTCCAAGCAGAACGAGTGCTGCGGGAAGTGGCGTTAGACTTTGGTATGCAGTTTGCCCGCGATCGCCGCCGTCGGATCGAAACGCTGATTCAAGAACTACGGGATTATCTCGACCAGAGTGATGAGCGGGGGATTGATATCACCCAGGCTGATCTACAAGATGAAATCTATGAACTCAATCGGGAGGCTTACCTCTATGACGAAGATGATGAGGAAGAAGATCTCTTTAAGCAGATTGGCAGCAGTATAAAACGGACTTTCTCTGGCGATCGCGATCGTGATTTTGCCGATGACTATAGTTATGGCGGCTCAGCTTATGGGGGTTCGTCCTACGGCGGATCCGCCTATGGTAATAGTCGTTGGGAAGATGATGATTGGGGGCTTGGTGATCGCAATCGTAACCGTCCTAGCGAACCCTACGATCGGCGTTACGAGAACCGTCAACCGCCCTATCGGGATGCGCCCAATCCTTACAACGATCGTCAACCGCCCTATCGAGACACACCCAATCCCTACAACGATCGTCAACCGCCCTATCGGGATGCGCCCAACCCCTACGACGATCGTCCCCGCTATGATTCCCCTCGCTATGGCGATCGCCCAAGCTACGATGATCGGCCGACCTATGATAATCGCCCGGTCTATGACAACCGATCGGCCTATGACGATCGGCCTGCCTCCCGCGATCGGCCAGATTATCCCGATTACAATCGGCCTAATTACAATGGCAGGGATGACTACGGTGAGCGTGATAGTCAGAGCCCAGACCCAGAGGGTTATCGCCGACTGCCATCGGAAGACAATGAGTCCTATAAGATGCCCGAGCGTCTGAGGGACGATACTGGCAGGGATCCGTATAGTTCTCCTGAACGTCCGAGAGATCGTTCAGGAAACGATCCCTATGCTCCCCCAGAGCGTCGGGATCGCCCAGATCGCAATGCCCAGGATTATCCACCACCCCGTCGTCCCACTCGAGATGGAACCAGGGATGACGATCGAGGGCAGGGTAGAGACGGGCAATACCGCGATGCCTTCGATAATAATGAAGATTGGGGCGACGATGACGAGTTTTGGTAAACCTTAAACACTGTTCATGCAGAACTTTCGCAATTTTTACGACATTTTGGAGGTGTCCTCAGAGGCTCCCTTAGACGAAATCAAGCGAGCCTATCGGCGACTAGCGCGACAGTATCACCCCGATCTGAATCCGGGCGATAAAACGGCAGAGGAGCGCTTCAAACTGTTGGGTGAAGCCTATGAAGTTCTCTCTGACCAAGAGCGGCGATCGCAGTACGAAGCATTCAGTAGCTTTTGGAAACAAAAGGGATTTGGATTTCGCCGAGGGAATAAAGGTAATGGCCGTAACGGGCGGTTTTCCTTCGGTGACCTTGACTTTGGCGAATTTCGCGACTTCAACAAATTTGTCGATCAACTGCTGAAACACCGTAGCGCTGATATCAATGCTCAGCCCAGCACTTCAACTACCACCACAGCAGTTGAGGAAGATCCCTATCGCCAGTCTTCTAAAAATAGGGGCCCTAAAAATAGGCCCCCAAAAACCGGAAATCCAGTTAAATCACGTCCTGGTCGGCGCGATGCCGAAGCCCATTTAGTGATTCCGCTAGAAAAAGCCTATGCAGGTGGACAAGAACGTATTCGCCTAGAAGACGGGCGTTCCTTGGAGGTGAATATGCCACCGGGTATGATTACCGGGCAGCGGATTCGACTCAAAGGTCAGGGGATTGGGGGGGGCAATCTCTATCTGCGCATTGAAGTGAAGCCCCACGATTACTTTAAACTCCAGGGCAACGATATTTTTTGCAAAGTTCCAGTCACGCCTAGCGAGGCAGCCTTGGGGGGCATGATTGACGTACCTACGCTAGGGGGTTGGGTGAAGATGACGATTCCGGCGGGGGTGCAGTCTGGTCAACGGCTTCGCTTAGCTGGGAAAGGCTACCCGATTGGCCAAAACAGCTGGGGCGATCAATTTGTGCAGGTGGAGATTGTGGTGCCGAGTGCGATCAGCGATCGCGAAGAAGCTCTATATCGACAGCTCCGGGAGATCGAGACCTTAGATCCGCGCTCCAAATTACAGTTTTAGTCCGATTTAGCGTGGCAACGACTAAGACTGTCATCAATTGAACGCGAAAAGCTTGATGGCTGAGCCTTGCCACGCCCGACCCAACTCAACGAACTAGTATCTAGTGACGGAGCCATTTGGTGAGGATACGCATGGGTTTGCCGCTGACAGGATCGATCTGAGGTTTACTCCAGGCACGGGGTTCGGCAAAGCCGAGGGAGTTGAGGATGCCAATGACCAGGCTAATGCCAGGATTAGGGCCAATGAGGATGATATGGATAGGTTCACGCTTGGGGGCGGTTGCTTTGAGGATGTCAGGGGGGCGACTCGTTTCTGGGTTGGGCGTCGTGGATTCATCAAGGGTGTCGGGTGGCAAACTGTAGGTTTCGGTGTCAGGGGTAATGTTTAGCATGGTGAGAGGAGAATTTTGGGTACAAGACTGGGTGCGGTGGGCACGAAAGCCCACCGCTAGATGAGAGTCTGAAGTAGCAAAATTTTGGACGTTCCAGTAGCAGATCCTTCAAAAGATCTGGTTGTCCGGAAAGTCTTGTGAACTTAACTCATTTGCCAATGCTGCCACACTCATCACATCCCGAAAAACGCGGAGTAAATTCCCCCCCCAGAGTTTGTTGATTTCCTCAGGCGTATATCCACGGGTCAACAGCTCTTGAGTAATGTTAGGCATTTGAGAAACATCCTCAAGATTGACTAAGCCACCCCCCCCATCAAAATCGGAGCCAATCCCGACATGCTCTATCCCCATCACATCCACCATATGATCAAGGTGATCAATCGCATTAGCCAGGGTCGGTTTGTTCTCGGGATATTGTTGGTTAATCGCTCGATATTGGGCAAAAAGTTCAGCAGTTTCAGCTTCACTGAGTTCGCCCTGTTGCCAGGCTTGACGGTCTGGCTCTAGGGCGGCTAAAGCCGCTTCTCGCTCCGGGGTTTGGGGCATTTCTTTGATGAAATCATCCAGCAAGCACAGTTGCACAACACCACCATTAAGCTGAATCGCTTTCAGCATATCGTCATCCATATTACGAGGCACATCTCGTAAGGCCCGGGCACTCGAATGAGAGGCAATAATCGGTGCCTGACTCAGTCGAATAACATCCCAAAACGTCTCATCATGGACATGGGAAATATCGATCATGATGCCTAAGCGATTCATCTCTTGAACCACTGCGATCCCAAATGGGCTTAACCCACCCCACTCCAATTGTTCATCGGTAGAAGAATCGGCTAGATCATTATTCAACGTGTGGGTTAACGTGATATACCGGATGCCCCGATCGTAAAAGAATTTGACTTTGTCGATATCATTCCCAAGTGGATAACCATTTTCCATCCCGAGAAATATCGCCCGTTTACCCGCTTGCTCAATGCGGTAGGCATCGTCTGGGGTTAACGCGATTTCAGCACGATCGGGATGCTGGTTAACCATCTGTTGGGTTAAGTCAATTAATTGGTTTGCCAGCGTATTTACCGCTTCATATCCGTCTGGGGTTCGGGCACGCTGGGGCGTAAAGATTGACATAAACACGGCGTCTAATTTGCCCTGCTCCATGCGAGTCAGATCCCACTGACCACTCCCAGCAGCGCCCGTTTCATGACCGATGCCCGGATCAAAGTCTGGATTAAATGATTGCCTAATTGGCCAATCGATGTGGGCATCTAGGGTCAAGGTTTGTTCATGGAGCAAGGCAGCTTGTTCAGATACCGATAAGCTGGGTTGATTGCCGTAGGCCCTTTGCCCAATCACAAGCGTGATCAAGACCAAGATGAAAATGATCAATCCATTGGAAACCCTAGATTTCATGGCTCTGTAAGATGCATAATGCATCAATTCTATAGCAGTTGCCACAAAGCTTTATGCGCTACCGCTAGCCAGATTGTTTGTAGACTAAGCGTCATGGCAAAACTCGGGGCATTAAGCAATCTAGCCAACACTATAATTGGCAAAACTCCACCGCGAGTGGATTTGGACACTCGTGCTGCCCTGAAAGCGCACCTACGAGAACCCATGATTCGGATGACATTTGTGTCTTCAGAGATTGGCGTTTACGAGTTCTAGGTATCTTGACCGCGATTCAAGCCATTGAAGACTGGCCGCGGCTAAGACACTAATTCTGCCAACTCCATCCAGCGTTCAGTTGATTGGTCGATATCAGCAGTCAGTGCAGCGAGCTTTTCAGTTAGCGCTTGCAGGGCTTCGTAGTCGCTGGGTGGATTTTGGTAAAGCATTTTTTCGAGGGCTGCCTTTTCGGTTTCCATCTCGGGGATTTTGCCCTCTAACAGTTCATACTCCCGCTTTTCTTTGTAAGACAGTTTGCGGGATCGTTTTTGGGCTTGTCCGTTGCTGGGGCTGACCGTAGCCGTGTTTTGGATTTCTGTCTCTGAAGAACGGGGCGTGCTATTTTTTCCACCCCCCTGCTTGTCGTCTGGCACTTGCTTGCGCCGTTTGAAATCAAGGTAGAGGGAGTAGTTGCCAGGATACTGGCGCACTTGACCGTTGTCTTCAAAGGCAAATAGCATGTTGACCGTGCGATCGAGAAAGTAGCGATCGTGGGAAACGGTAATGACGCAGCCGTTGAAGCCTTCGAGATATTCTTCAAGCACCGCTAGGGTTTGCACGTCGAGGTCATTGGTGGGCTCGTCTAAAATCAACACGTTGGGCGCTTCCATCAGCACCTGCAGCAAAAATAGTCGCCGCTTTTCTCCACCGGAGAGTTTATGAATGGGGGCGTACTGCTGATTCGGCGGAAATAAAAACCGCTCCAACATTTGGGAGGCGCTAATTAAGCTGCCGTCAGCGGTTTGGACGTAGGCTCCGATGTCTTTGATGTAGTCGATGGCCCGCTGCTCTTGGTTGAGGGCCGCGAGTAAATGGTCGGAGTGCTGGTCAAAATAGCCAATGTGGATGGTGCTGCCGATGTCCACCGTGCCCGTATTCGGTGGGATGCGTCCGGTGATCAGATTCATGAGGGTTGATTTGCCGACGCCGTTGCCGCCGATGATGCCGATTCGATCATCGGGAGAAAAGTTGTAGGTGAAGTCTTGAATCAAAACGCGATCGCCGAAGGATTTAGACACCTCCTTGAGTTCAATCACCTTTTTGCCAATCCGCCGACCGGGGGTAGAAATATCGACCTTACCTTGTACCTGCTTGAATTCCTTCGCCTGCATGTCTCCAATCCGGTCAATGCGGGCTTTTTGTTTGGTACTGCGAGCTTTGGGGCCGCGTTTGAGCCACTCAAGTTCTCGCCGTAGAATACCCGCGTGTTTGCGCTGGCGGCTGACTTCAACGTCTTCGGCTTCAGCCTTTTTTTGCAGGTAATAGGCGTAGTTGCCGTCAAAGGTGTACAGATCGCCCCGGTCGATTTCTAAAATTCGGTTAGTGACTTGATCCAAAAAGTAGCGGTCGTGGGTGACCAGCAGCAATGCCCCGCGATGGCCTTTGAGATAATTTTGTAGCCACTCCACCGATTCTGCATCCAGGTGGTTAGTGGGCTCGTCCATTAACAGCAAATCGGGCGAGGAGAGCAGCGCTGTAGCCAGGGCAATACGTTTGCGATAGCCGCCGGAGAGAGATTTGATCGGCGCGTCAAAGTCTTCGATGCCCAGCTTGGTCAGCACGATTTTGGCATTGGTTTCGAGGTCCCAAGCCCCGGCATTTTCCATGGCTTCGGTCACGGTGGCCAGTTGGCCCATCAGACGATCGAGTTCATCTGCTTGGGCATGGGCCATGCGGTGGGAGAGGTCTTCGTATTGCTGTACCAGCCGCATTTGTTCGGTGCTATCGGCAAAGACCTGCTCAAGCACCGTTTTGTCGTCGTCCAGATTAGGCTGTTGAGGCAAATAGACGACTGTCGCACTGGGATTGACCCAGCGATCGCCGCCGTCAATCGGTTCCAATCCCGCAATCATTTTCAGTAGCGTCGATTTGCCCGACCCGTTGGTGCCAATTAGCCCAACTTTATCGGCTTCCCCAATGCTGAACTGGGCCTCGTGCAAGATGGTCTTGATGCCGAAGTCCTTGGTGACAGATTGAAAGGTGAGAACGCTCATCGAAACTCCAGCGGCGCACAAGTCCTCTAACAGTTTAGACAAGTCTTAGCAACTCAGCGCCGGGAATGCGGCCTGAATGGCTGGATGCACCAGTTTACCTTCAGCCACATTCAACCCCTGCTGTAACGCGTCATCCTTGGACAGGGCATCAAGACCCTCTCGAGCCAATTTGATTACATAGGGCAGTGTGGCGTTATTTAAGGCTTGGGTCGCCGTCCAAGGTACAGCCCCTGGCATGTTGGGCACCCCAAAGTGAACTACCCCTGATTCCACATAGGTGGGTTGGCTGTGGGAGGTGGGTCGCAGGGTTTCGATACAGCCCCCCTGATCAACCGCAACATCGATAATCACAGAGCCCGACGTCATCTCGGCAACGAGCGCTTGATTCACCAGGGTGGGTGCTTTACGCCCTGGTACTAGGACTGCCCCAATTAGCAAATCTGCTTCTGGCACCGATGCTTCAACCTGGGTCGCCGTACTGTAAAGCAGTTCAACCCGAGACCCAAATAAAGTTTCTAAATAAGACAAGCGTTCAACGTTGATATCAATAATTTGCACCCGTGCGCCCATGCCGACGGCGATTTTTGCTGCTTCGGTGCCAACGACGCCACCGCCTAAAATCACCACCTGTCCTGGCAACACCCCAGGCACACCCCCCAGCAAGACCCCGCGTCCACCCTGCTGGCGTTCGAGATAGCGGGCCCCAAATTGAACCGACAATCTTCCAGCAATCACGCTCATCGGAGTTAGCAACGGCAGTTTACCGTCTGCGGTGGCGACGGTTTCATAGGCGATCGCGTGGATACCACTTGCCAACAGCGCTTTCGTTAAAGCTGGCTCTGCGGCCAAGTGCAAATAGGTAAATAAGATCAAGTCTTTGCGAAAGAAGCCATATTCAGCGGGTTGGGGTTCTTTGACCTTAACCACCATGTCCTGCGCCCAAGCGATCGCGGCATCGGTCACCAACTTTGCCCCCGCTTGGCTATAGTCTTCGTCGCTAAAGCCCGCCCCCATCCCAGCACCACACTCCACTACCACCTGATGACCTTGGCGATGCAGGCTTTGCACACTGGTTGGGGTTAAACCGACCCGAAACTCTTGATCTTTAATCTCTTTGGGCAATCCAATCTGCATGGCAGTGACCTTTACGCTCCATTTATCGGTTTTTCGACTGTAAGCAAGATAGCTCAAAGCTTCCTGCAACGTTGCTCATAGCAATCCATGCGTTCAAGAGATCAGGTAACGATCCTGCCAAATCCTTTACAATTTGAAATAATTGCATTCGCTTTGAGACGTTCGGATGGGGTGTGACGTGCCGTATCCCTCATCCGGCCTATCTCTCATTCAGATAGCGTTCAAGGTTTAGTTGAATTTTCAGGTGGTGGATTATGACATCGGCGATCGCGGCTCCTATTTCTACCCATTGGCACTGGCGAGACCAGGCTATTCATTACGTCAAAGCAGGGCAACCTCGTCGTGATTTACCCCCGCTGTTACTGGTTCACGGGTTTGGCGGGTCTACCGATCACTGGCGCAAAAATATCGCTGGACTGCAAACTGAGTTTGAAGTCTGGGCTATTGATCTGCTGGGCTTTGGTCGTTCAGCCAAACCCGACTGGCAATACAGCGGTGACCTCTGGCGCGACCAGCTCAGCGACTTTATCAATCAGGTGATTGGCCGACCTGCGGTACTCGCGGGTAATTCTTTGGGGGGCTATGCGTCGTTGTGCGTTGCCGCTCAACGACCTGAAGCAGCAGCAGGTCTGGTTTTACTCAACAGTGCCGGGCCTTTTTCTGAGACAGATTCTGAAGCGAGTCCCAAAGCGCAGCCCAACCCAATTCGCAAAGCGATCGCGAAAACAGTACAAACCTTTATGCTGCAACCGTTACCCAACTGGCTGCTGTTTCAATATGTGCGCCGACCCAGCACTATTCGCAAAACCTTGAAACAAGTCTACGTCGATCACAGCGCCATTACTGATCAGTTGGTGGAAGACATTCGGCGTCCCTCGTGCGATCCGGGGGCAGCTAAGGTATTCACCTCAATATTTAAGTCTCCAAGGGGAGCCAACGTTGATGAACTATTGAAGCAGTTAACCTGCCCCCTGTTGATGCTTTGGGGGGAAGGCGATCCGTGGATCGACGCGCGATCGCGGGGGGCAAAATTTCGCCAGTACTACCCCAACTTGAGCGAACATTATCTGCAAGCGGGCCACTGTCCCCACGATGAGGTGCCCGATCAGGTTAATGCGCTGCTGGCCGACTGGATAACACAGGTTGTAGGGCCGCAGTCCGTTTGAGGTAAAGCGGGTGACGTGGCTGATTGGCTTTTGTCCAGCCAAAGCAGTGGCATTTAGAGAGGTAAGGATTGAGCAGGTTGAAAATGGCGCGATCGCGCCCTTGCAAATGGCCCCAGTTACCCCAAGCCATCACCACCCGTTCAGCCTGTTCCACCGCGGTCAACAGATAACGATCGTTTTCGGCCCCAATCGGCTGCGATGATTGAGACAACTGTCGGGGATGGGGGGTCTTCAATCCAAACAAGTTAACCACCTCTAGCTGCCCGTATCCCCAAGACTGGGCAAAGCCCATGCAGCGGCGAATAGTGGGATCGTCACAACGGTGATCGGCAGTGCTTGGATTCAGCATGACAAACACCAGGGTAGCAGGGGGTATGGCTGCTGATGTTGGCCAAGTGCGCAGCAAGACATAGCGGTACTGTCCGGTTGAATCAAACACCGCCCTTCTGCCGATGCGATTGGCAAGAACGCTTGTTACCATTCTTAATATTCGAGCAAAATTAAACTAAACCGTGTCCACATCCAGCTCCATGGTTTTTCCTTCGTAGGGGCGAGGGGTCTCTCGCCCCTACGAAGGTTTCAAATCGGATGTGGTTTATCGCTTGCGATAGATTATCCAATGCATCTAGGGCATGTCATCAATTAAACGCGAACAGCTTCATGGCTGAGCCTTGCCACGCCCGGCCCAACTAAACCAGCTGGGAGCTGTAACCGTTGTTCTAAAAGCAATGGACAATCTAATTGATGATAGCCCCTAGCCTCGCAAGCGCTGTCCTCTCTAACTTACAGTCATTAGCTTACAGTCACCAACATAGGGTCATCAACCTATCTAAGGAGTTCGTTTTGAAAATCTTCCTGGGCTTCAGCCCTACATTGCGCGTTAATTTACTGCTGTTGTTTATTAGCGGTCTTTGCTTTTGGGCTGGGTTAGCGGGCCTTTTACCCGCCCTCCCTCTCTATATCAGTGAATTTGGCGCAACGGGGCAGCAAATTGGCCTGGTCATGGGTTGCTTTGGGGTGGGGCTGATTGCCATTCGGCCCCGCATGGCACGGATGGCTGACGAACAGGGTCGCAAAATGGTCTTGCTGATTGGTTTGGTAGCGATCGCTGCCGCACCTTTTGGGTATTGGTTGGTGGGTTACGTGCCTGATGTAGCCCTAACGATGCCTGGATTTGGCTCTGAATCAGGATTGGAGTCGGGAAAGGCGATCGCCATCAATATTCATGTTCTTTTGCTGATGCTGATGCGGGCGGGGCACGGCATCAGCATCGCGGCCTATGTCACAGCCTATAGCGCCCTGATTGTAGACTTAGCACCTGCCAACAGTCGGGGGGAACTGATTGGCTATATGAGTTTGGTCAATCCCCTGGGGATGGCATTGGGGCCAGCATTGGGGGGCTTTTTAGTTGAATCAGCCGGATTCCAGGCGGTGTTTTTAGTCACTGGGGGCCTGGGTTTGTTGGGCCTGGTGTTTTCCAGTCGAGTTAAGGAAACGTCCCCGAAGGAAATTGCCGACGTTCGCCCCAGTAGCGCGATCACCCCGGCCCCAGACAACCGCCAGCCCCAACTCTTTTGGCGATTGTTATTGACGCCCCGAATTCGCATTCCCGCCGTGATCTTGCTATTGGTCGGACTGGCCTTTGGCAGTCTGGCCACATTTATTCCGCTTTATGTCAAGTCGCTAGGACTTGATCTCAACGTGGGCTTGATTTATACCGCTTCTGCTGCGGCCAGCTTCACCGTACGCTTTTTGGTGGGTTCTGCTTCCGACCGCCATGGCCGGGGACGATTTATCACCCTGAGTTTGGTGTTTTATACCCTGGCAATGACCGTGATGTGGATGGCTGATAGTAACGTCATGTTGCTGTTGGGAGGGTTACTGCAAGGAGCTGGGGGAGGCACTTTGATTCCGATGATCGCCGCGTTAATGGCCGATCGGTCCCATCCCAATGAACGGGCCCGGATTTTTGGCCTGTGTATGGTGGGTTTTGATGTGGGTATCGCGATCGCAGGGCCAATTTTTGGCCAAGTGGCCGACATGATTGGCTACCGCAGTATTTTTGGCCTATCCGCCATCATGACATCGCTGGGGTTGATCATCTTCACCACGGCTTCCAGCAAAGATCTAAGGCATTCTCTGCAGTTTTCTTTGAGCCACGGACGAGACGTTTATGCAGTTGATTAAAAACGGGCGAGGAGGGATTCGAACCCCCGACACCGTGGTCCGTAGCCACGTGCTCTAGTCCACTGAGCTACACGCCCTCACCGAAAATCAATCGTAGCACACTCCATCCAGACGACAAACTCTTTTTATGGCAGATTTCTCCAAAACCCCTCAATCCATTGCGCTAAGCCATCTAGACGCCCAAGGGCAAGCAAATATGGTCGATGTTTCAGGTAAAACTGAGACCGTTCGACGGGCGATCGCGACTGGCACCATTCGTATGACCCCGGCCACCCTCACCGCAATCGAATCTGGCAACGCGCCCAAAGGTGATGTCATTGCCACGGCAAGACTAGCGGGCATTATGGCCGCAAAACAAACTGCCCAACTGATTCCTCTATGTCATCCACTGCCGCTGCAAAAGGTCGCCGTTGACATTACCCCTGATGCACAACTGCCAGGGTATCGACTCCAAGCCGAAGTCAAAACTAAAGCTGAGACGGGTGTCGAAATGGAAGCGCTGACCGCCGTTTCTGTGGCAGCGCTAACCCTCTACGACATGGCTAAAGCGCTAGAGAAGTCAATGGAAATCGGTCACATTCGACTCCTTAGCAAAACGGGTGGGAAATCTGGAGACTATCAGGCAAAGGCTTAAAACAAAAAATAATCAACACTGTAGTGTCAAGCCACACCGTAGAATTAGGGTAGTTCCGATATTTTTCATAGATAGAATCCATGCCTCCACGCTGGCCTCGTAAACCCGATCGCGCCAATGACCCTGACTATCGCAAGCTCGAAGACCGCATGAACTTTGCCGTCCATGTGGGCCTGTTTGCCGCCACAAACTCAGGCTTATGGTTTGCCCACACGATTAATCCCCAGTGGGTCACTTGGGTCGGTTGGGTAACCCCTATTTGGCTGTTGGCTTTGGTTGGGCACGGTGTTTATATCTTTGTGATCGCCGATTACTCTTGGCCCCTGTTGTCTTCAACTGATTCAGCCGTTAACGATCCCGCTGATTCTCCCTAGAGGAAATTGACCCATGGCTTATGCAGGTTCTACCGAAGCAATTGAATCCCTCGCCGCAGAAATCGCGGAAAACATTTATATCGACATCGCCAAATGGCATTTATATTTGGGCGATGCCAAACTGCATACACCTCTAGCAGAGAAGCTTTATCCAATACTGGTTAATGATTCCCTCAGCGAAGACAAGGTGCTGGAAGTGCTCAAAGGGATTTCTATCAAGGTTGGCGGAGGGCGTCGAGAATTGCCCCTAGTGGATCTGTTGCCGATGCAGTGTCAAATGAACCTAATCGACCTGCTTGAAGACTATCAGCGCAAGCTGTAGCCTCAAACCCTGAGCGATTCACCGTTGAGGCGGCGGCTAATTAAGTTTATTTAAGTCTGTGCCAGTACCATCCTTGTTGCTCCGGAAGCTAGGCAAGCGGTTCGGAATAGAGGCGCTTTTTGGTGGAGATACTTTCATCAAAAGGTATCTTCTACAGGTCGTGATTTCTGCTCAAGAAATCACTCAAGTCCTGTCGTCAGACCATCAATGATCTAATTGCCCCAGCACAAGGAGACTCCCATGAAATCGGCCACCTTTTTAGGAGTATTAGGTGGGATTGTTCTGGGCCTATCAGCCTGCAGCAGCCCTGATGAGAATACAGCGCAGGTATTAGAAACTAATGCTTGTAAAGCTTGCAACCTCAAGGGGGTTGATTTATCGAATGCCGACTTGAGTAACGCGGATTTGAGTGATGCAAACCTCAAAAACGCCAACTTACAAAACGCTAATTTATCGGGTGCTAACTTAGCTGGGGCCAATTTATCAGGGGCAACCCTGACCGGAGCAGATTTACGCGAGGCTGATTTATCTATCGTTGAGTGGGAAGGGGCTAATTTAGCCAATGCAAATTTAGCTGGGACTGAGTTTGTAGGGGTTATGTTGAATGATTTAAATCTCAGTGGTGCTGATCTTTCAGAAACCGATCTCACCAATCAGGTTATGAACAACACCAATCTGGTTAATGCCAATCTGCAAGGGGCTAATTTAGAAGGGGCCTTTTTACAGGACAGTAATTTAAGTGGTGCCAATTTAACCGGCGTCAACTTGGCAGGTGTTAGGGGCGACTACATTACCAACGAGCGGACTATCTTGCCCGACGGCCAACATGCGGCAAGGCCTGCTAACGCAGTCGCCACAGGTGATGCACCTATAAACGGAAGCAATGGCAGCAGGGAGTTGCAAAACTTTCATTTCTTAGAGGTTTGCCAAGGGCAGGGGGTATCTGATGCCATGCCATATGATCCTGCTACCCTTTCTGAAGGAAGCGTCGCTCTGATGACCCTAGTGTCCCCGACACCGGAGCAGGGCTTTGATGTCAGCACCGATTATTTGAGAAACTGGCAATCCACTCAGCTACCAACCGTTTCTGTGGTGGCGTGCGTACAAGAGAATATGAAGGCTGAACTGATCGAGACCTGCAGTTACTACGGTGAATCAAAAGATGTCGCCATTTTGATTGTCCGCTATCGTAGTGAACTCACCGTGACGCTTAGAGCCGCGCAGACTGGAGAGCAAATTGCTCAAACTGTTTTTACACGAGAGGCAAAACCCTGCTCTTCAATAACTTTGGTGAATACAGTGACGGTTCAAAACCCTGAATATTACGTTGAACGACCCGAATCTGAGTTTAGAGACGCGTTAGAAAGCTGGGTTCAACCCCATGTAGGACAACCATTCTAAAGCCGAATTTGCTGTAAATGTTTGCGTGGATCTGTGGTGCGGCGATCGCGAATTTTCTCATAAAGCGATCGCTCATCACCACTCAAATCCTTGGGTGGGGTGATGATAACGCGCACAAGCTGATCCCCACGCCCGCCTTTGCGATCAGGCCAACCTTGGCCCCGCAGCCGTAGCGATTGCCCAGAACGAATACCTGCAGGCACATTCACCGTCACAGAACCGCTGGGGGTCGGCACTTCAATTTTGCCCCCCAAAACCGACTCATCTGGGGTAATGGGAACCTCGCACACGAGGTTATCCCCTTCAAACTGAAAGAAATCGTGGTTTAGCAGGTTGACGACAAGATAGACATCCCCTTGACGCTGGGTGTAAGGGTTCATCTGGCCTTTGCCCCGTAGCCGAATCTTAGTACCCTGTTTAGCACCGGGGGGAATCCGCACATCCACAACGTTATTCCCAATCCTCAGGCGCTTTTGAGTACCGCTGAAGGCTTCAGATAGGGTGAGGGAAATATTGGCCTCTTGATCGAAGTTAGTCGCTTTGGTACCGGCCCCAGTGGCAAAATTGTCGCCCCCAGGAAAACCGCCCCCAAACCCACCCGTCCCTGGCGGGGTGCGATAGTTGCTATAGCCTCGACCTGCCCTAGCCCCTGGCGCACCCGTACCCATGCGGCCCAAAAGTTCGTTGATAAACTCGTCAAAGCTGCCATAGGCACCGAAGTCAAACCCGCCAAAATCTGTCGGGCTACCGGCATAGCCGCCGCCTGCGCGATCTGCTTGCTGCCAATATTGACCAAACTGGTCGTATTTCTTCCGCTTATCAGCATCAGAGAGAACCTCGTAGGCCTCTGAGACCTCTTTGAATTTGGCTTCTGCTGCTTCATTGCCAGGATTGACATCGGGGTGATACTTACGCGCCAGCTTACGGAAGGCACGCTTGATGTCATCGGCACTGGCAGATTTACTGACCCCTAGAACACTGTAATAATCTTTGAAGCCAGTGGCAGCCATTCCTAACCCTCCCCAAAAGTTTGTCCAAAGGTTCGCTAAAATTTTTGTCGGCACCTCGTAGAGATAGCCTAGCAAACCAAAGGACAGAGTCAGGTTCGGTTCTCTCACCGTCGCGATCGCTTTTTTAGCTGCTCGCAGATCCAGCCAGTTGACGCGACTCTTGAACCTGCAACTGGACACAGGGAATACGATTGGCTAAGACCGCTCGATCCATCTGGTCAATGTAGATTTCAAGATGAGCATCAACCGGGGCGTCAAACATCAACCGCTGCCCTGGAAATATGATCCGCTCAAAGTACCAATCGCTGACGTTAGCAATGCGGGCCACCTGGAGGTGATTGCTGTTATTGGCGTAATAGCAAGTTGTTTGATTTAAACTCATTGTTTTGTTAATTGTAAAAACTGCTACCAACTCAAATCTGCTGAATCAAGGACGACACCTTACGGGTTTTCAAAGCGAGAGACTATCAAATCTAATTGAGCCAAAGGTTAACTCAAATGCGACTCATCTTGAGAATAGCGATCTGTATTTTTCTACCTGCATGATTCCCAAAAATCACTGAAAACTTTTATGCAATCGCCCTAGAAATATCACCGAACGCTGACATCAAAAAACACCGCCCTAAAGCATTGAATTCTCTAATACAGGAAGCTCTGCGCAAAGAGAAGTCAAAAATCAACATTTGGTTCCTTGGCCCTAGGTTGGTGTCATTATTTAAAGCACCGATTTTCTACACAGGTAGGATTTCTTGGGGAGGAAACACACGTCAACACAGGGTAATCAGTGATCGTAAAAAAGCGGTTAAGTTCCGATCTAATTCATCCAATCTAGTCCAACCATCAGGGTGAGGCGCTAAATTCGACTGAAATATAGCGCAGCTAGGCCAATCAGCCCCAGCAAACTCAGCGGAACCCAAAAATCAATCGGTTCAATCATGGCTGACCTCGCACTTTACCCTGATAATAAGCTCCTACTGATATCGGAAATTGTGCCATGACCCCGGCAGACTGCGTCACCTGGCTGCAAGAGCGAACGGCGCTCAATGCTTTGAGTACAGAAATTTTGACGGCGATCGCACCGCTATTGCAAACCCGTCTTATCCCTGCCGACCAGCGCCCCGTTGTCGCGGGCAACATTCCGGATGGGTTGTGGATTTTGCGCCGAGGTAGGGTTGAGAGCGATCTGAATCGCCCCCGCCCAATGAGCTATTTGCCAGGGACAGTCATCAACCTGCAAGCGCTGCTGCTGAATCAACCCACCCAGGTCACCCTGATCACCCTAGATGAGTGCGAATTTTTGTTTGCCCCTGCCGCCGCCTTTCAAACGGTAGTCGAACAATATCCGGTGATTACCCAACTGTTTACCCGCCGCTTGGCTGAAACCGTTGCAGAACTCTCGTCTCAGCTCAGTTTTGAACAAGAACGGCAGGCCATCCTGCGTCCTTATCTGGTTACCAAGGCCCGGCGGGGCATCATTGGCCGTAGCCGCTATGGCCAACGGTTGCGATCGCAGATTAAAGACGCCTCCCAAAGCCGTAGCTCAGTGCTGATTTTTGGTGAACCAGGCCTCGAAAAAGATAATGTGGCAGCGCTGATTCACTATGGGTCATCTCAGCGCCGAGAGGCGATCATCCAGGTAGACTGCGCTAAGGTGCAAGCGAGCGGTGCCGATTTGTTTGGCCGTGCTGGCGGTAAACCGGGACTGATTGGAGCCTTAGGAGAAGGCACGCTGGTGCTCAATAACATTCAAGAGTTGCCAGCGGAACTGTTACCCGCGATCGCCCATCTACTCAAAACCCAGATCTACTCTCCCGTACGACAGGCCTCTCAGGGCAGCCGTTCTACCGTCAATTTTGCTGGCAATGACCCCGAAAACGCGCCAGAAAACGCGTTCAAGTCGTCAGTTAAAACCGCTCAAGCCCGGATCATCCTGATTTCAGAAAAGCCGATTCCTGAAATCAATTCCCTAGTGACGCTCAAGATTAAAACGCCGCCGCTACGGATTCGCAAAGCCGACATCGAAGACTATGTGAACTATTACATCAGCTTAATTTGTCGATCACGGGGAATTAATCGACCCAACCTGACCCCAGAAGCCCTGCGACGACTACAAGCCTACGATTTCCCAAACAATCTACGAGAGCTGGCTAGCCTAGTAGAACGCTCTCTTTCACAACTCAGTTCGGGAGCAAACATTACTGAAGAAATCATTTGGCCTTCCCAGAGTAGAAAAAAACAATTTCGCTTTAACCTGCTCAATGCATACCCTGGTTTTCGTAACTTTTTGCGCAGCCCCTGGTGGCCCGATCGCATTAATTACGGCTTTACCCTGGGATTCTTTGCCCTAGTGGTGGCGATTTTATTCGTGGGACCCCAAACCCGTCAGGAAAACTTTGCCCTCAATCTGTTTTGGACTTGGTGGTGGCCGCTGATTTTGCTTAGTTTTCCCTTTGTGGGACGGCTTTGGTGTGCTATATGTCCCTTTATGATCTACGGCGAAGTGACCCAAAAACTGTCCCTATGGCTGGTGCCACGCCAACTTAAACACTGGCCACGCCAGGAGGCTGAGCGCTGGGGCGGCTGGTTTCTGTTTAGCCTATTTGTCCTAATTTTGCTGTGGGAAGAACTCTGGGATTTAGAAAATACCGCCTATCTGTCAGCTTGTTTGCTGCTGCTGATTACGGCAGGTGCGATGATTTTCTCGACCATTTTTGAACGGCGGTTTTGGTGTCGCTATCTGTGCCCAATCGGCGGCATGAACGGTCTGTTTGCCAAACTGTCCATGACAGAATTGCGGGCTCAGCAGGGGACCTGTTCAGCAGAGTGTACAACCTATCAATGCTATAAAGGCGGGCCACAAAAAGGTGAAGGTCAAGCAACGAATGGTTGCCCCCTTTATTCTCATCCGGCTCAACTTGAAGATAACCGCGACTGCGTGTTGTGCATGACCTGTCTGAAAGCCTGCCCCCACCGATCTGTTGAGCTAAACTGGCGGCCCCCCGGTATCGAGCTGTGGACCACCCACGTCCCCCGCAGCTACGAAGTGGCGCTGCTGCTCTTGCTGCTCGACGCAGTATTTCTCCATCGCCTGCCAGAAATTCTAGAGCGGTTGGGGTTGACAGTGGATCTGGGGAATTTTGGTATTCACAGTGTGATAGCTGTTTTCGCCCTATCTCTGCCTGCCCTGCTACCCCTATTGGCCCACCAAATTCTCAAATTATTCTGTGGTCTTGGCAAGATCAAGCCTAAACCCTTTGTGGACTTGGCCTATGGCTATTTACCCCTACTGCTGTGCGCCAGCCTGGCCCATTATTTACATTTGGGCTTAACCGAAGGCGGTCAGGTATTATCAGTCAGCTTTGCGACCTTTGGCTTGAGTCAAGCTGGTGTGCCCGTCTGGATTGCCCATCCGGCAGTGATTGCCTTTTTGCAAGGGGCAGTGCTGATTGTAGGCGCGATCGCCTCTGTATGGCTATTGCAACGCATCGCCCGCCAGCCCTTTCGGCTTTTGTTGCCTCAACACGGCTGCACTTTCGTCTTATGTGGATTACTGTGGCAGGTGATTGTGGGGGTTAGATAAGCGATCGCCAGAGCATTATTGGAACGATAAAAAGATTGACAAAATAATGTTAGGTGACGTTGTGTAGGCTGGTGTTTTTAGCAAGTTTCGCGAAAATTAAAATTGATAGTCTTAATCAATAACCCAGGCTTCTATCAACCCCTGGAGGAATTTCTCCGTTCGACAAAAATTTGTTGATGTGATCGGCAGTAATTAACGAAGCGGTCTGCTTGTTAGTGGGAGCTGAAATATGGGGCAAAACCGTGATGTCGGGATGAGACCAAAGCGGGCTTTGGGGCGGCAGGGGTTCTTCATCAAAAACATCCAAAACGGCATGGGAAAGATGCCTGGTATTCAGATGAGCCACTAAAGCCACTATCTCAACAATTGGGCCGCGGGCAAAATTAATCAGCGATGCCCCCGTCGGCAGCAGGTTCAAGGTTTCATGGTCCAACAGACCCTGGGTCTCGCTCGTCAACGGCAGCAGGCAAACGAGAATCGTGCTGCGCCGCAGCAAATCGGCAAACCCCTGCTTTCCAGTCACTGTGGTGACGCCCTCAATATCAACCCGAGAACGGCTCCAACCGAAAACGGTAAATCCCTGCTGAACTAGCTTTTTTGCTGCCGCTTTGCCCAGACTGCCGAGGCCCAGCAATCCGACGGTTCTTTGCGTAGGCAGGGGTAGGGGCTGCGGTTGCCAAATTTGAGCTGCTTGCTGTGCCCGGTAGCGGGGCATGTCGCGGTGCAGATAGAGCGTCCAAGCCAGCACTGCTTCAGCCATGGTTGCAGCCAGTTGCGGGTCAGTCATTCGCACAATGGCAAAGTCGGCCCCTTGGGTTTCAGCTAAAAGCCGCTCCACACCCGCCCAAAGGCTTTGAACCCATTTCAACTTGGGGAGGGTAGTCAGATCGGCTGGACAGGGGTTGGCGACAACCGCAACCTCAGCTTTGCTGCGCTGTGCGGTCGTTAGCGTCTCGATCGGCAATATGTCATGGTTGGGCAGGGCTGCTGATAGGGCTTCAAGCCAAGCCTGCTTGTCTTCAGCAGTTAACTGCGCCACAAACGGGATAATGCTCACACGGAACGACGAAATGCTTTTGACCTTGATTGTAAACCCAACGCTAAAGCTACCGCCCCTAGGCCCATCCAGGTAGATGGTTCAGGGACTTGAGATTGTCGTAAATCCTAAGGTTCAAACCGCCAGACAATTGGTTCCCAACCGTAGGCCTCTCCCTGGGGACGCACATGGCCCAAGCCAGGGAAGGGCATATGTGGCACCAGGAGCAATCGGCGATTGGCCGTTACCTCTGACAGCAATTGCTTGCGAGTCTCTACCCCTTGCTGCGGATCCGCGTCGAAGATAATTTCCCAATCCGGATTTTCTAGGTTGAGGGGATCGCTGAAAAACACATCCCCGGTTGCGACTAATGAGTCTTCTCCAGCGGTAATCAAGAAGGCAACCTGGCCAGGGGTGTGCCCCACTGCGTTCATCGAGCTAATCCCAGGAATGACGTCATCGCCGATTTGGAATAGGGTCCGACGGTCAGCGATCGCAGCTAAACGCCCCTGAGCCACGCCTACCAAATTTGCCTGGGTTTCTTCATCCAGCAATGAATTGGGCATCTCTACCGTCGGAGCCGTCCAAAATTCCCACTCCGCTTGAGACAAATAATACTGAGCGTTAGGGAATTGCAGTTGCCCAGCATCATCCAAAATCCCGCCAATGTGATCGGGGTGAGCATGGGTCAAAATAACCGTGTCAATATCCGTTGCAGGTACACCTGCTTTTTCCAGATTGTCCACCACGTGACCTACCGAGGGACCAAATGTGTCCCCCGCCCCAGTGTCAATCAAGACTTTGTGCTCGTCAGTTTCAACGTAAAGCGTATTGACATGGGCAAACACATCCTCTGTGGACAAAAAATGTTCTGTTAGTACAGCTGCTACTGCATCCGGATCGGCATTGGGTAGAAAAAAGCTGACGGGAAATGACAACGTGCCATCACTGACGACCATGGCATTGAAGTCACCGACTTTGAAGTGATAGACCGCTGTATTATTTGGCGTTTCAGGAGATTCAGTCTCGACCAGCGGTTGCGCCAGCGCCAGCTTACCCGTTTGTAGGTGGCCCGTTTGTCGGTAGCCTTCGTTAAATAACGAGACTCCAAGCGTGAAGAAAATGGCTAAAGCTAACAGCCCCCAACGCTTCACTTGTTTCGAGATATGCAATTTAGCGTCCACTCAACTCTCCTAACTCTAATAACGCTATCTCTAGCTTTGACTATTCTCTATGACGATTAGCATTTTGAATTAAAAATGGCTGAGCAAATTCAGTCAATCCCCTCAACAGATTGAGGCAAATGCAGCAGTAGATAATAATTTCTCTTTGTTACTATTTTTGAGATCTACGCTCTGATTCCAAACCAGAGAAATACTGAGGTAGATAATCAAAAGAAGGGTTACTCTGCTACCGTACCTTGGCGGACTCCTAACTTGTCCTGTGGGCCTGTTTTTGCCTCCAGGCATTATCCTCATCTGAAGTGTCCCCTGCCCTGTGAAGCAATTTCCTCGTGGCATTCGCTTTTTGGGCCGTCGTACCCAAAAGGCCATCCAAAGTTCATCCCTGCGCCTTGCATTTACGGTGCCGGTTGTGGTGCAGCTATTGGTAGCAGTCGGCTTAGTCGGGTATCTGTCGTTTCGCAATGGGCAGCAAGCCGTGCAGGACTTGGCCTCCCAGTTACGTAGCGAGGTGTCTGCCCGGATCAAAGGGGAATTGGAAAGCTACTTTGGCGATCCCCATGCCATCAATCGGCTCAACGCCACAGCTTTTTCTAATGGGGATTTAGACGTTGAGCAAGCCACCCAGGGCGAACATTTGCTGTTTCAGCAGATGAGAATTTACCCTGAGATCGCTTTTGTCTATTGTGGCAGCGCTCGCTCGGGAGAGTTTTTTGGGATTTTGCGATCGCCTGAGACTGGTGAATTGCAGCTGTCCTACGGCAATGCGAGCAATGCCTTTTATCGAGACTACTACAGTCTTGACGTCCGGGGCGATCGCCAGCATTTTATCTACCGAGCTGAGCAAACTTACGATGCTCGCCTGCGACCCTGGTTTAATGCTGCCCTGAATGCAGAAATGCCGACTTGGACCGATGTCTACGTTGCCTTTACCACCAGACTGCCTAACGTCACTGCGAGTCTGCCAGTTTACGATCGCCGCGATCGCACACTACTTGGCGTTTGTGCTACGGATGTGGTGCTGCCAGAGGAGTTTCGCACGTTCTTAAAGGAACTCAAAATCGGCCAGTCAGGACAGGCTTTTGTAGTGGATCGTCAAGGCAATCTCATTTCTAGCTCTACCGATGAACCCTTGATGGCCGGAGCAGCAGACAATCCTCAGTTTCTTAAGGCGGTTGACAGCCACAACCCCCAAGTTCAAGAGTCTGCGGCCTATTTATTGAACCGTTTTGGCTCCCTCAAGCAGATTCGTCAAAATCAGCAGTTAACGTTTGACCTAGACGGAAAGCGCAAATTTTTAGAGGTACTCCCCTTCAACGATGGCTTTGGGTTGGACTGGCTGATTGTGGTAGTTGTCCCCGAATCAGACTACATGGGTCAAATTCTAGCCAACACCCGGAGTACAATTCTGCTGTGCAGTGTGGCGCTGGTCGTTGCCCTCGGTATCGGTATTGGACTGGCCCAACGGGTTACGGCCCCTATCCTCAAACTCAACACGGCGGTCAAAGACATTGCCGAAGGCGACTGGTCCCAGCGGGTTGAGGTAAACCGCACCGACGAAGTAGGCGAGTTGGCAAATTCGGTCAACTCAATGGCCACACAGATTCAACAGGCGTTTGAACAACTCGAAACGCAACGCAACGCCTTTTCCCGGTTCTTCCCCCGGGAGTATTTAGAGTTTCTCAACAAGAAAAACGTCACGGAGATCGAGCTGGGGGATCATGTCAGTAAAGAGATGAGCGTGATGTTCTCCGATATTCGGGGCTTCACGCGTTTAGCGGAGAAAACTCACCCCCAAGAGGTGTTTGACTTTATTAACACCTACGTTCAACGGATTTCACCGGAAGTGCAGTCGCACCATGGGTTTGTGGTGAAGTTTATTGGTGATGGGGTGATGGCAATCTTCCCCAATACGGTGGAGGATGCCATCGATGCGGCGATCGCCCAGTTTAAGCAGGTTCAAGACTACAACCAACAGCGTCAAAAAGCGGGCTACTTTACCATTGAAATTGGCATTGGTCTCCACTTCGGGCATGTGATGGTCGGCATGATTGGGGAACCCAATCGCATTCAACCCGATGCTGTCTCTGACACCGTTAATTTGGCAGCGCGTCTAGAAGGTATGTCAAAAGTCTACGGGGCAGCCCTAGTGGTTTCTGAAGCGATGTTGAAACAACTGAAAGATCGCGATCGCTACGAATTACGCTTTTTAGACCGGGTGATTGTCAAAGGGCGCACTGAGTCTATTTCCATCTACGAGGTTTTAGATGCGGAAACAGACATGAGGCGATCGCTTAAACAACAGACTCTAAAGACCTTTGAAGCGGGTATTCAAGCCTACAGCGATCGCGACCTAGCCACAGCCCAAGACCACTTTGACGCTGTGCTCGCACAAAATCCAGAAGATAAAACAGCGCAGCTGTATGAGCAGCGAATCCGCCTCTTAATAGAGCAAGGTGTGCCCCACGACTGGGACGGCGTCTGGGCATTTACTCAAAAGCGTTAACCAGAAGCAGCTCTAAACAACACTGTCAGTGCAGTCGCTTTATCCATTTCACAACCCAAAATTACGGCTACCCGAGATTTTCACGATTGCTAATTAGTGTGAATCCATCGGCTTCAGAAAAGAGTCGAGCCGCTGGGCAAATGGCGGCAATCACTAATGAGCTGTTGGGGATAGACCATGGCGTTGACCTACGACGATGTATTAGCAGGCCCGATTGTTCGTCGGGTTGAACCCGGCCTAGCAGCGGTGTGGATCGCGCTACGTAAACCGGCCCAGGTGAAGCTCAAAATCTGGGAAGGCCTGGTTCGGGGAGATACCACCCAAACTGCTGTAGTGACGGGTTCTGCCATAGGCACTCGACCTGTAGGGGCTGAACTACACCTAGCTCTAGCAACTGTGGTGATGGCCCAGGGAGATAATAATGTTCGTTTGCAAAGCGATCGCATTTATACCTATGACCTCATCCTGAAAGAATCTGATACAGATGCGGAGCAAGGACTGCTGGCGCTGGGACTGTTGGAAGAGCGAAAAACCAACGACCAGGTCACCCATTTACCCCTAGGTTATGAACCTGGATTGTTGCCTGGATTTGCGCTGCCTCCCACTGACATTCAAAATTTGAACCTGGTACAAGGGTCGTGCCGCAAGCCCCATAGTGCGGGCGACGACGCCATGACCTTTATTGATGGGCTATTCGAAGATGACGACCAAAAGCACTACCGCGATCCGCTGAAACGGCCCCATCAGCTCTTTCTAACCGGCGACCAGATCTATGCCGATGAGGTTGCCAGTGACTACCTGGCATTGCTGAATACAGTGGGTAACCGACTGTTATCTGGCCAGGATAATCAGGTTATTGAACGGCTACCGTTTGAGCATAACGACGCGGTTCACGCCATCCCCCTCTCCACTGAGCACTTCCCCCCCAGTCGGCGACAACGACTCATTCGCAAGGCTGCCAAATTCACCTCAGGATCGGGCAGTTCCCATTTATTGGGCTTTGGTGAATATTGCGCTTCCTATCTCTTGAACTGGTCTAATGTACTGTGGCCAACGGATTTCTTTGCCCAAGCCCTATCGTCTCGTTGGCAACGGGTGCAGGCTTATAAAACTGCCAGAACTGACCTGCGCGAAGCGCTAAACGCAGCCCAATTGGAGGGCAAATCCCAGGACAATGCAAAGGCCAAGTTAGACTACTATGCTGCTGGGAAACTGTTGCCCCCTGCCTGGCGCAAGATTGATAAATTTCTTACCTCAGAAGATAAAACAGGTGATTGGGGCACTGAAGACATGAATGGCTTTGCCATTCAAACGCCCCCCGACACCACAGCAGGCGTGACGGGTACGGTGCCTTTCCCCAATCAAGTTCCTGCCGAGGTTCAGCGAGCATTGGCCAAGACCCTATCTCCCAGTTGGTATGTGGGTTGGGAAAGTCAAGGGTTTGCGGCAAATGTCAATGAGGATGAACTGTATACCGATAAGGTCTTGGCCGAATTGCGATCGGTTCAGACCTTCTACGCCGGTTTACCTAAGGTGCGTCGGGTACTGGCCAATGTCGCCACCTACATGACCTTCGACGATCACGAAACCACCGACGATTGGAATATTACTCAAAACTGGATCGCTGCGGTTAATGGTTCACCCATGGGTCGTAACATTCTGCGTAACGGCATGCTGGCCTATGGGCTGTTTCAAGCCTGGGGGAACGATCCGCTTTACTTTGAAAGCCTTAAACCTAATGGGGAAGCTGATAATGAAACCCCAGGGACAAAGATGCTCAAGGCCGCATCGAAATTATTTCTAACCGGCGAGGCTAATCCTCGGCAAATCGGGCCCCACGGTGGCCTCAATGCCAACAAACGAGATACCGCGATCGCAGCCACGCTCAATCAGCTCTTTAATCTCACTGAAACCCCCACCGAACCTGCAGAAAGGGTGCGCTGGTACTACCGAGTTGGGGGGGGTGGGTACGAAGTATTTAGCCTGGATACCCGCACATTCCGAGGCTTCAAGACACCCAACGGGCCTCCGCAGCTAATCACCCTCCCTCAACTAAAAATCCAAATTCCCGAAAATCCAGAGTACAGCTACGGCACCCCAACCGATGGACAGGGCATCACCTTTGTAATCGCCGCTGCCCCAGTACTCGGCTTCCCGCCCGTTGAAAACATTTTGCAACCCATCGTGAATACCCTCGACAGCCTTGCATTGGGGCCTGAGGGATTGTTCAAATCGGCACAACAAGACTACTTCACCGGGGCTTTTAACCACGATCCAGAACCGTGGAGCTACCACGAAGATATTTTTGAAGGGCTGTTAGTCCAGCTTGCCGAGCACAAACGAGTCGTCTTTATTTCCGGCGACGTGCATTACGCCTGTAGCGTCAAGCTCGACTACTGGCAGCTGTCTGCAGAAAATCCTGGCGATAACGCAGACCCACCACCGCCTCAACATACCCGCTTTATTCAACTCACCTCCAGCGCCTTAAAAAACTTCGCCGGGGACACGAAGAATGTGATGTCCCACAGTGGCTCAGTCTCTCGCATTGCGCAATCGCTGGCGTTACCCCAAGAGCGGATGGTGTGGGATAAAGCAGGCCGCGATCATCCCCTGGAACCGCCCGCAGATCAAGGGTTTAATCTGCTGGTGAAACACAAGCTCAATGATAATCCGGTCTTTATCCCCGTTTCTGCACTCCCGGAAGGTACTCAGCAACACTACAGTCCTAATTCCGTTTGGCGGCTGGCGCTAGTCCACGATGGCCGCAGCGATGCAGACCGCTTCCAAGGGTTAAACGGTGTACCTGACTTTCAAGCAGAGGGGACAGAGGATAAAGCCGACATTGGCTTTATCGGCAGCGTTATCCAAAAACACTTCTGGCACGCTGTTCACGGCCCCTCTCGGCTGATTACCTTTGCCAACAACGTTGGCCAAATCACCGTACAACCCGACGCCATTCGTTACGCCGTCTATTCCCAGCTTAGAGATCTACCCGAAAACGGCAAGCCAGCCAAGGCAAGACCCTACACTACTTACACCATTCCTTTTGCAGCAGACGATCAACCCCCACCCAGCCTTCCTGACGTTAGTTCATGAAGGCACAATACCGCCACCATTCTCCCACTGAGCAAGGTTGGAGCACATCTATCCCAGGAATCTCTAAAACCTGCATTCCCTGACCCACATGGGTTAGCGGAGCGTAACCCACGCTTCATGAGTCGATTCTGACCTCAGCAATCTTCCCATAGGACTCCCTCCGCCCCCTTCCTCCCCTACCCCCTCTCTCCCTCCCTACCTCCCCTCCCCCAGCCATGAGCCACTTCAACCTCTCCGACTTCCTCAATACCCTCCTCGAAAGCCTAGACGAGTTATTCAAGCGACTGGAAGAACCCAGCTATTGCCTGCGCTGCGATGTGCCCGTCATTCAGCCGACGGCAGCACTGAGACAGGAGCTGGCGACGGCCAAAACTGCTTTCAAAGAGAAAAAGCATGACCTAGCCGCGATCGCCACAACTCGCATCTCTGATCGGCTGATTAAGCTGATTTTGGAAAGCGGCGAACTCGACTTAGACGATCTGGATGACCAGACTGCCAAACAAATGGCTGATTTTCTGGTTCAGCGATTGGTCTTGCCGGTTGTGTTCGATGTCCTACGGCGGAAATATGTAGAAACCCGCTCAGACGAGAGCAAACGCTTTGGGTGGCTTTTTGCCATTCTCTATTTTGGCACCTTAGGCATAACCATCCTCGACGGGCGGATGCAGGAATGGATGAGTCAAGAACTCTCGGTGCATCGGTTTGGGGCATTGGGTGGAGAAGCTTGGCAAGCCTGGAAAGCAGAGATAGAGGGGGAAAACACTGAAGATAGCCACTGGCCGATTTACTTGGCAGACATCATCGGGTTCCTGACTCCCCTCACCATTCCCCTATCCAATAAGCTTAGAACCCATTTATGGATGACCCATGGTTGGGAATCGGCTGATGCCATTCCTTTTCCTGCCGCAGCGGAGGTGGCTGAGCACACTGTCTCTATTTGGTGGGAAGATCACCCTGATCTAAAAGCTGAAGAAAATAATTATCAACTTACGCCCCCCGCAGATCCGTCAACCTTTGAGCGGCTAGGGCTAACCTTAATTCCACTATTGGCCAAACATGGAGGCCCCTATGTGTTGCCGCTGCCGCAGTTGGGGTTAGCTTCGACACCAAGTGTGGCCCCCAATGCACGCCGCAACATAACCCCAAGTGCAATCCAAAACGCGGCCCTGGATAATCCGAGTGCGGCGGTCGTCAAAAAGAAAACGTTTGGCAATTGGGCGTTAGAACTGCATGCCCCTGACAATCTGGCGTCGGTGATCGGCAATGTTGACGCCAAACTCACCTATAGCAGCGATGAGCCCCTATTCTCCCTGGGCAATGAAGACGAACCGGAGCGTGGCGTTTCCCTAACCATCAATAATTTTGAGTTGGCTGCGAATGCGGCATACAACTTTGATGTCCTCGAAGAGACTGATCTAGGTGCCGTAATTCGGATCAAGAAGGCCACATTTTCTCTCGGGAATCCTGGCGGCAGTGACCTATTGAAGCGGGCACTCCCCAAAGGGATTGGTGGCACCTTCAAGGCAGGTTTGGGGATAAAGCTGAAGCCAAAACAAGACCCCCAATTTTTCTGGGAAGGGGGGCTAGGCCTAGATTTGTATGTGCCGATTGATTGGGAAACCCCGTCTATCGCAGGAATATCTATAGATATCCCCAACCTGAAACTGGCGCTGAAAGGACAGCAGATTGAAAGTGGTGCTCAATTAGCGCTGGATTTTGGCATCTCTATCGCCCTCAACCTTGGACCGTTGACGCTATCAACCACAGGGCTAGGGGGGACACTTTCGCTGACCCACACCTCTGGCCTACAGGGTAATTTAGGGCCAATGAATTTTGATTGGACGCTCCTAGAGCCTGACAGTTTGGGGATTGCCCTCAAAACTGGCCCGGTGAATGGGGGTGGATTTTTAGCACGGGATGAGGAGAAAGATCGCTGGTTTGGTGCTCTCAGCCTTAAGTTCAGTAAATTCACTTTGGATGGGGTGATCATGACCGAGGGTGATAGCGTCCTCGGAATTGTCTGGGCCAGTCGATTGAATCTGCCTTTTTTGGGCGGCCAGATTGAAGGACTGGGGATTTTGGTGGGTTGCGATCGCACGGTCAGCATCGACGCCTTCACCCAGGGCTTGAAGAACAACGTCCTCGACAGCATTCTCTTCCCCAGTGATCCGGTGGCTAAAGCGCCGCAGATTTTAGCAACGGTCAGCCAATTGCTTCCCCGTGCAGAAAACCACACCGTCCTTGGGGTCATGGCCCGTTGGGTGTTTGGTGGCCAAAGCCGCCTGTTTGCGGTTGAATTGGGGATCCTGCTGGAATTTGTTGGCAAAAGCCTGCGGGCTGGGTTCCTGATTGGCCAGGGCAGCCTCCGCCTGAGGAAAGTGCCCGAGTCGGTCTTTGCCCTTAATTTAGACCTCTTTGGGGCAATTGATCGCGGTCGTGGGGATAACGATGATAATGAGTACTTTCTCAAAGCGGTGTTACGCAACTCCCGCGTGGCCGGTAGCGAACTCACAGGCAGTGGTTTGTTTTACAAAGGGCCGAAGAGTGAGTTTGTGATCTCTGTCGGGGGCTTCAATCCGCGCTATCCGGTACCGTCCCATCCCCTGTTTGACCTAGATCGGGTTAAGGCCACCCTGGTTAACCGAGATAACCTGAAACTCTTTTTCCAAGGTTATATTGCGCTTACCACCAGCAGCTTTCAAATTGGCATTCACGCCCAGTTGCTCTACAAGAAAGCAGGGTTCACCGTGGAAGGTCTGTTGAGCCTGGATGTGTTGGCTCGATTTGAAGGACAGTTTTTTGTTGACTTAGCTTTAGAGCTTGCTGTTCGTCGCGGCAGCCGCATGATTGCAGGTATCGGATTGGAAGGCACCTTCTCGGGTACCTCTCCCTGGCGGATTGAAGGTCGGGCTCGGTTAAAGCTGCTGTTCTTAAAGGTGAGCTTCCCGATCAAGTGGCAATCGAGTGGTGATAAGCCAGCCGCTGCAGAACCCGTCGATGCCTTGGCGGCTCTACGGGCAGAACTCATCGCTCCCGAGAACTGGAGCGGCAATACCCCAAGTACAGGGATTGTCCTCCGAGAAATCTCGCGAGAGGGGGTCTGGATAGACGCAAAGAACAGCCTCCGGGTTCAACAAACTGCTGTGCCGCTAGAAGAGCGCATTACACGCATTGGGCCTTCCCCGCTGCGCCAGCCCACCACCTTTGAGATAACTGATGTTCAACTGGGCCAAACGTCTCAAGCTTGGCAAGCGGTGGAAGACAACTTTAGTCCTGGGCTGTATCAGGATGTCGATTTGGATGAAGCAGTGCGGGCACCCATGTACGAAAAGATGGCTGCAGGGGTGGAGCTCACGGACACCACGCTAGACATTGGCGATGCGGTGGATGGGGGCCATGCCTACGAAGAAGAATTCATTGATGACGAACTCGATCAGGCTTTTAGAACTGAAGTCAACCGTCGGCGTCGCGATCGCGCTGCTATGACCTTGCCACAAAACGCACTGGCCACACTGGGTCACACTGGGCTGCGTCCGTTGGCGGTTAGCCACAGTCTGCAACGTCCTGACACTGACTTTTATCAGGTCTCAGCCGAGCCAATCACGGTGCAGTCTCCCCGTTACTTGATCGCAGATGATAACTTGCAACTCGACGACCGCTTAGACAGATCCACCGCTGAACGAGGGCTGTCCTACAGTCAAGCTCGGCACCTGTTGCACAAGGGCTGGATCCAGCGCAGTCGCTCAAACATTGTTTACCGCTACGAAGCCGTTACCTAAATAGACGATCTGCCTCGGAACGTACCGATGAGTTGTAAACCTCATCTTAAAGGCGCAAGGTCTTGTGCCCCCCTAACGCAAACTTCCTCCTTGGAGCGCCCGATCATGAATACCCCCAACAAATTTCTCCCCTATCTCCGGACTGGCGCAGCCACCGTGATAGACACCGTCGATAATGCCAACAGCCCGGCCCATTTCAGAACCACTGCCACGGTAGCGGTCAATGGCACTCCGGTGTCTACTCCGATTCATCTATTTGGGCCTGGGGACGTCATTGGGCTAGATCAAAACCAAATTTTGCGGCGGGAACCGGCACCAGAGGAGGTTGACTTTGAGCCCAATTATTTCCCAATGGTGGAGCTGCGAGAGGCAGATTTGCCCTGGCGGTTCACCCCAACGCAGGCGGATCCAGACGGGGGGGTGCGACCCTGGCTGACCTTAATCACGCTAGAAGTCGATGCCAGTCTGGCAGCACAGCCATCGGGGGAAGCGCCTTTGCCGGCGATCGCCGCACCGCTAGCCGAACTCCCCAACCTGGAAGAAGTTGCCCTCTGGGCCCATGTGCAAGTGTCTGGCCCGTTTCCTTCAACCCAGATGAGCTCGGCAACCCTCCAGGAATATATCGGAGACCATCCTGACCGGGCGATCGCCCGGCTACTCTCTCCCCGACGGCTTAAACCCAACACAGGCTATCTGCTTTGCCTGGTACCCACCTTCGAGGTGGGACGCTTGGCTGGCCTGGGCGAAGACTTTGATGAGGATGCCTTAGGATTGCAGCCCGCTTGGAACTTTGACCCGGAAAGCTCAGGGCATGTCAAGCTGCCTGTTTATGACCTGTGGCAGTTTCGCACTGGCGCAGCGGGAGACTTCGAGAGCTTAGCGGCAGCGCTACAACCCTATCAGTATGCAGAGGAGATTGCCCTACAGCGGTTCACTGTCGATCCCCTATTGGCAGGAGACGACGTTTCTTTGCCACTAGAAGGAGCCCTGCGTCCGGTTGTTGAGAATCGAGTGATCGAACCAGTACCTAACCCAGTGCCTCAAACGCTGACGGACTGGCTTAACCGCTCAGCCGAGATTGAAGAGCAGGGCGGCGACCCCCAGGTAACCCCACCAATTTACGGTCGTTGGCAGGCCGATCGGCGGCGGGTGAATGGGGCTGACAGCCCAGACTGGTTGGATGAACTCAACCTGGATCCGCGTCATCGGATTGCTGCCGCCGCTGGGGGTGATGTGGTGCAGCAGTATCAAGATGAATTTGTGCAGATGGCCTGGCAGCAAACCGGACAATTGCCAGAAGCCAATCGTCTCTTGCGGCAGGCCCAAGCAGCCAGTTTGATCAGCACTCGCCTCCAGCAGCGCCATTTCAAATCTCTGCCTGCCGATGTGTTACTCCAGGTAGCCGGGCCTAGCCAATCGCGGATTCGTCCCTGGGACAGTGATCAAACGCTATACAAAACCATTGAGTCTAGCTCTGTCCCCGAAGCTGGGTTTGAAGGGGCCTTTCGACGCATGACGCGATCGCGCGGTCCCCACTTACGCCGGGTCCTCAGCAGCACGGACGAGAACAGCCGGACTTTCTTCTTTCAGCAGGGGTATCAGCCCTATCTGATTCGCAGTGGTCAAGTGATCGATGAGGGCAATATCTCAGCCCCCTCACAATGGCAAGCGCATACGGTCGGCTCCCTTAAGGTGATCAAGCGCCTCACCCAAAGTAGCAATATCTACTCCCTCCCCCATGACCCAGCCGATCTACCGAAGCGCGGCACCCTCTACCGGATCGGCGATTATCGCTGGAAGGATCTGAAATTTGCCATGCTAATGCGAACAACCGACAACGACGCCATGGGGGTGATGTTTCGCTATCGCGACAGCCGCAACTTTTATCGCTTTTCGATGGACAATCAGCGCAAATATCGACGGTTGGTGAAATGCGTTAACGGCAGATTCACGCTGCTCTGGCAAGATGGCTTTATCTACCAACCCAACCAAACCTATGCCTTTCGGGTCGTCGTAGAAGGCAGTCGGATTCGCCTCTCAATGGGCACTAGCAGACCGATTCAGTTTGCTGAAGTGATCGACAGTTCTATCCGCTCCGGCAATGTCGCTCTCTACATTTGGGGGAATCACTTTACAGAATTCCGCGATCTCCAGCTTGACGTCAACCCCGGCTACGGGCTGCATGACAACTTAAGAGCTCAGGTCGTTGACGAAGGCAATACTGCCGCTCCCTCAAAATGGAAAGTCGAAGACGGCATCCTGAAGCAAACGAGTAATATCTACAGCGTTCCAAAGGATCGCAATGAACTTGCCAAACGTGGCACCTACCTGAAGGCTGGACAACCCTATTGGAAAGATTATTCCATTGAGGCAACCCTAGCCACCCAGGATGACGATGCCATTGGGTTGATGTTCCGCTATCAGGATACGAAGAATTTCTATCGGTTTTCGATGGATCAGCAGCGCTCGTATCAACGCTTGGTGAAATGCGTCAACGGCAAATTCACCTTGCTTTGGCAGCGAGAAGAAGGCTTTGACACGAGCTTCTTCCATGTAGGTAATGTAGTCAAACTGATTGCCGACGGCACTCGGTTGATCGGTTATCTCAACCGCAGCAAAATTTTTGATCTGCGTGATCACAGCCATAGGCAGGGCAAAATCGCTTTCTACTGCTGGGGGACTCCCGATGCCGAATTTCGTAACGTGAAGGTTAGGCCTTTGCACCGCGATCGCCTGCTGAATCGACTCAATTTAGGGCTAATTGAGGGCAATCTCCCGTCCCCATTAGAAATGGAGACGCTGAAGCAAACCTTCCTGACCGAAACCAACGGTCAGAAACTGGTGAATGCCCGCATCCGCGATCGCATTCAGTCCGCCGCTCTGATAGACACCGAACCCACTCCTCTGCACTCAGCCCCGAAAATCCCCCAACCCCTGGCCCCCAAACTCATCGAACAGGCCCCTAATCTGCTGCTACCCGGCATGCAGTCTGTACCGGATAGCGCCGTAGCCCTGGTCGAAACCAATCCTACCTTTGTGGCTAGCTTCCTTGTCGGTGCTAACCATGAAATGGCACGCGAACTGCTGTGGCGCGGCCTCAATAGCGACCTCCGCGCTACCGTATTTCGCCAATTTTGGGACGTGCGGGGTGGGGCACACCGAAACGGCACCGACAGCCAGCGAGAAGCTCACAAAGACATCCAACCGATCCACACTTGGGATGCTGACGAGAAACTAGCCGACCAGATTGGCAACGGTACCACCGCCCGCTGTGTATTTCTAGTGCGCAGCCAACTGATCCGCCGCTTCCCCACCGCCAACTACTACTTGGCTCAAGCAATTGCCACCGGCAACGGTCGCCGTCCTGGCACCACCACTGCTGCTCCCCTCTTTCGGGGGCAGTTGGCAGCCGACATGGCCTTCTTTGGCTTTGACCTGCCGATCAGCGAAGTCCGCGGCGACGCTGGAGCCGGATGGTACTTCGTGGTTGAACAACCCCCCTTCGCAAATCGATTTGGGCTCGACGTCGACAACCCAGACACCCAACTCAACAACTGGACTGACCTCGCCTGGAACCATATTCAAAGCGGCCCCTACCTGCACACCAACGATCTCGCCATCGCCCCTCCCACTGGCAACACCTTGCCCACCTGGGGCAAAAACGCTGGCCACATGGCTGCCATCACCCTACAAAAACCCATCCGCATCTTCATCCACGCCGATCGCCTGCTCGCGGATATGTCAGTCAGTTGAGAGTTAACAGCGTAAGTGGACAAGGGGCAGGAGGCCAAAAACAACAAACCTTTGACATCTGAGCTTTATTTTCCCCCATCTCCCCATCTCCCCATCTCCCCCTTCTTCCCCTTTTCCCACTCCCCTCCACTCCCCTAATCCCTTAAAACCCATGCCCTTCCGCCTAATTAACCAAATCGCCACCGCCGCCGACCGCGAGGTTGCCAAACACCTCAACCACCACAAGCAACCTCCCGCAGATCCCACCCCTATTTCCACCTACCGAGCCCAGCTCCAAAAGGTTCAAAGCACCCTAAACGGCCAACGGCAAAAACTCATTAGCACCTATCGCCAAATCGAGACGCTCGAAGCAGAGCTGACCCAGGCCAGAGCCCAGGGGCAAAGTGATCACATTGCCGATCTCGAAATCCGTCTCGCCCGCACCCGAGCAAGTCGGGATCAAACCTATGCCCAGCAGGTGAAATTGGCAACCCTGGCCAGCGAAAGTCAAAGCCAACTCGTCGACCGAGCAGGGACTGCTGCGGCCTTTGAGACACTAGAGAGAGTGCCCCTAGTCTTGCTGCCTGTGCGCCTGGAAACCCGATATTTTGCTGCAGATGCCGACCACTATGAACTACGGGTGCGCATTTATCCCGATGAGATCCATATTGATAACCACCAGCCGCTGCTGAGTGCCGCCGAAGCTGAAATGGGCCAGCAATACTGGGAAGCCCGACTGGCGGATGGGGAAGAGAGCGAAAGCGCGATCGCGCTTTGGAGCTACCTCTGCCAGCAGGTTGGGGAAGACCGTGCCTTTCAAGTCGTTAGCCAGCTTAATCCAGATGGGTTGGGACGATGGGAAGGTACCACTACCGATTCGCAAACCCAGCCCCCCCCTATCCCTGACGCGATGCTGACTCCAGAAAGCTGGGCTGAAACCCCCAAGGCCCGAGCGCTCCCCGACCGTTGGGCAATCGTCGGTTACCGCGACGACAAACGCTTGCTGCTGCACTGGACCCGTCCTATCCCAACGGATTTGCCGGTCTCGCCCGACTTTACGGCTCCCGTTGCAGATGACGACATTGTGGAGCCGGATGACGGGATTCGCTGGATGACAGACTTTGAGACAGCAGAGTCGGTAGGGATGGCGGCTCGGATTCGGGTAGATAAAAGCATTGCTCGGGTGATGGATCGGCTGTTGGTGTTTGGCATTGATGCTTCCCAAACCCCGGCGGAATCAACCTTTGAACTCAACCAACTGCTCCAGGCCCACACTCACACAGGGTTAAACCTGGTGCCTCCCGGCAGCCCGACGAACAACACTCGCCAAGGTAAAACGGAGTATCGTCAACGATCTGTCAGCCACCGGGAAAGTCACCAGCAGTTGCTTGACAGTGATATCCCTTCCCCTGAGGTGTCTTACGGCGCGCGCCTAGCCGCAGCGCTGGGTCTGAATAAAGGTCTTTTTCGCTTTCTGAAACATCGTTCATTGGATAGTGAGGGGCCAATTCATGCCATGTATCGGGCGCTGTGGCCAGTGAGTTGGGGAGATTTTCTAAAGTATCAGATTGATATTCCCGTGCCGGGCAAGGCGGAAGATTTTGTGGAAAATCACTACCGACGCTATGTTCGTCCCCGGGGTATCTTGCCGACCTTACGCGTCGAAGCTCAGCCCTACGGCATTTTGCCCATTGTGTCGTTGCAGCGGTGGCGATCGCAGAACTCATCGCTGCTGCTATTTGAAAATCGATTGGTGAATGGTCTGCGATCGCTACTGAAACTCTGGTTAGTCGAACCCGAACGGATTCCTCGACTGTTTGGCAACGAAGAAGCACCCCATGTCTATGCAGACCCCCAGCGATCCTTAATCCGAATTTTGTCCATGGCCCCAACCACGCAAATTTCATCCGGAAAGTTTTTTGAGTACGCTACGGCCGATTATGCAGCGCAAGCCCGTAGCCGCATGCAGCAGTGGTGGCCCGCCGTCCTCAATACCCTTACCCGCTTCCCGATGGATCTCAGTGCCGCAGTGGGTGGCATTAAGCTGGACAACCGCAAGACCGGCCTCCGAGAACGTCGGTTTTCGATGGATAATCCGCTGGTTGCTCCCCAGGCCAATAAAACCCAACCCCTGGAAGAAAACTATATTGCAGCTCTAGCCGCCCATCCTCCTATTTCCCAAGTCCGCAACCATCAGTTACCCGGTGCCCAGGCGCGATCGCTGCTGTATGTCATGCTACGCAACGCTTTCCTAGAAGTCGAAATTAGCCGTGATCATAACTACACTAATTTTTTCAACAGCCTTAACACCCTCAAAGACTTGTCAGTTGAAACCTTAGAAGCTCTGACAACAGATGTGATCGATGGCGCGTCCCATCGACTGGATGCCTGGATCAGCTCCATTGCTAACCGGCGTCTCGCAGAAGTGCGCGAAAAACAAACCGAGATCCACATCGGCGGCTACGGTTGGGTCGAAGGCTTGGAACCCCCTGGTGAAGCGCCTCAAGACGGTGCCCCGGTACTTGAAGACCCTGATAGTGCAGGCTATCTCCACATGCCATCTCTGGCTCAAGCCAAAACCGCTGCTATTCTCTACGGTGCCAATCAGGCCCAGGCAGAACAAACTAACCGATCCAGCTTGTATGCCATCAATCTCTCCTCTGAAAAAGTCAGGCGGGGGAAATGGTTGCTGGATGGTCTGAACCAGGGACAACCCCTGGGTGCACTCCTGGGCTACTGGTTAGAGCGGCGGCTCATTGAACGCGGTTTGGCCCGGTTGATTGCCCCCATGAGGAATTTAGCCCCCCTGTCAGTCGGCGACATCCCTACCCAGACGCTAACCAATACCCATGTGATGGATGGTCTGCAAATCTATCGGCTTTGGAAAGCGGGCATCCTTCGTCAACGCTTGGGACAGGATTACAATAGACAGTTAACTCAGGTGCTGACCGAACTCGACTTTTCTCAAGATGCCCTGAGCGATTTGCTATTGGCAGAAGGGGTACACCAGGCCACCAGCGGTAACCCGGTGAGAGCTGCCGCCGCCTTTGATGCCATGGCTGACGGCAGTAGTCGAGTCGATGCCCTTGATGTAACCGCCACTCCCGTAACAAGCCAACAGTTAGAACACCGGGTCATCGTCATGTTGCCCGAGACTGTTCCCACAGCCTGGCCAGGAGACGAGCAACGGATTCGCGCGATCGCAGAACCCCGCCTCAACGCCTGGGCTGCTGCTCTGCTCGGCAATCCTGGTGATATTCACTTTACCGCCACCTTCTCTGGCCCTGAGCAAACTGTAGAAGTGCAGCAGTATACCCTGGCCGATTTTGATCTCTGCCCCCTAGATGTGGTTTATCTGTCAGGCTCCCAAAGCGTCACTCCACCACTGGTCGAGCTACTGCGTCTCTTTTTGCAACTGAGTTACCGTGCAGAGACAGGGGAAACAGTGGGGGCTGAAACGGTTACCCTCCAGCTGCGCCCTGATAATGGCTATAGCTTGGAAGATGCCCTCGCGATCGCCCAGAATCTGATGCGTGTCATCAGCACCAGTCGTCCCCTCCAACCCGTTGACTTGACCACAGCCCTTGTGGCTACCGGCCCCTCTGTTGACCCCGACCAATCAGTTGAACTGACAGCACGCGCCCAAGCCACCCAAGCCAGCGTGACCCAAATTCAAGACAATTTGACCCAAGATGCTACCCAACCGCAGCACTGGTGGCAGGCTGCACTCCTGGTAGGCGCCGTTGATCCGGCTCTAGCCGATGGCATCTCAAGTATGACCACAACCCTCTCCCAGCGTCAGGGAGCAGCAGCGGAGCAAATCGAGCCCACGGCGCAGATTCAAGCCCTGTTGGGTAAGGAATTTCGGGCGATCGCCCTGTTTACTCCCAGCAACCCCGGCGAACTCAACACCAACTTCGCCAATCAACTCTCCCTGCTTGAAGGCGATACCCCCCGCCCCAAACGCTGGCTGCAAGACTACGCCCGCGTCCGTCCCAGCATCGAAGCTCTAGATCTGACCCTAACGCTAGGCGATTTATTTACCGCACCCACCACCCTACAAGTGGCCCAGCTCCCCTACCAAGCCGGTCAAGTTTGGGTCGGCGATCGCCGACCGGAACAAGCCCTTCCTCAACTCTCTCTCGTCGCCCACACCCCCTTCAACCTATCAGCCCAAGCCCCCCTATCCGGTCTAGTCATTGATGCCTGGACCGAATCACTCCCCCAAGATAAAACCGTCACCGGCCTCGCCTTCCACTACGACGAACCCAAAGCCCAAGCTCCCCAAGCCATCCTCATAGCTGTCCCGCCCGACATGAATCGCGACTGGCAATTCGAAGACCTCGAAGGTGCGCTACTCGAAACCTTCGATTTACTCAAACTCCGTGCCGTCAGCCTCGCCCCCCGCAACCTCGGGAACTACCTCCCTGCAATAACCACCCTCGGCGATCAACGCCCTGATGTTTAAAGCCATTTACTTGGCGGGCCAGAAGGTAGAAAACAGCAGTCAAAAACCAACCAACCTTTGACATCTAAGCCTTAATTTCCCTCCTCCCTCTCTCCCCATCTCCCCACCTCCCCTGCCCCTCTCCCCCCATCCCCACGAGGACCCCACCATGCCACTTAACTGGAGTCAATTCACCCCCTTCTACGGCAAAAAAGACCTCTCCACTAACATCGCCGCCCCCATCCACGACCCCCTTTGGCTCCTTACCCGTCAGTGGCAAATGGGCGAATTCCACGGGGAAGATGCCGGTTCTCCGATTAAAGTCACCGTTGAGCACGATGCCTTCAGAATCGATCGCATCCGCATTGATGACCAACCAGAACAACCTTATGACGCCAAGCAGGCTCCACTCGAAACGGTGATTGAGCGAGAAACCCGACAACAGGTCGTACCCGACTTACGCACTCGGGCGCAGCATGGCTTGCTGCTGTGGCAACAGCTCTCCCAGGTCAACTTAACCTTTGACAAAACAACCATGCTTGATCGCTTTGGCTTTGATCCGGTAGCCTTCACCACCGATCTGGACTTGGCTGCTCAACTCCTTCTACGCCGGGCCCTCGATGCCGAAAAACTTTACCAGCAGTTGATAGCCGGGCCACTGGACGATGACCAGATGAGCCAGATTTTTGGGCTCCAGGACACCACCCAGCTCAGTCGCTATCGTCGCATTATCGCGTTTTGGATCCAAGCCTATGAAGCGATCGTGGGTCAACCGACCCAGCTTGATGCCTGGCGAGAAGATCGGCTGGAATATCGCTTCAATCTATCGGTACCTACCGACCAGGGACGCGTAACGCTGGCGGCGGCAGAATATCCAGGGGGACGCTTAGATTGGGATAGCTTTGATGTCCCGTCTGTCGCCCCACTCAGCACGGATGAGCCCAGGGTTAAACCGATTCGCACCAAAGTCTCACTTTTACCAAGTCCTGTGACCTATGTGGGTATGCCCGCCCCCCGCTTTTGGGAATTTGAAAATGGGGCCGTCGATTTTGGTAACCCCGAAGCTGCCGATCGCGATCTAGGGCGTCTGCTTTTGGCCGAATTTGTCATGTCTTGGGGAAATGACTGGTTCCAGGTGCCTGTCGAGGTGCCCACGGGTGCCCTCTGCCGGATTAACCAACTGTTAGTCACCGATACCTTTGGGGTCACCAGCCAGATTAAGCCTCAGTATCAGCACAGTGCTTACTGGGGCATGAACTATCTGCGGCAGCAGCAGGATAAAAATCAGGTTAATCTGCGCGATTTTCTGTTTGTGCCCCCCGTGTTGCCCAATGCTCACCAGGCGACTCCACTGGAAGAAGTGATCTTCTTGCGTGATGAAATGGCAAATCTTACCTGGGCTATTGAGAAAACGGCTGCGGATGCGATGGGTCGTCCCCAGCCTTTGATTGATGGGGGGCCGGCACCTATTTCAAGGTTCGCTCAGCTCAGCTCCAGCACGTTAGCCCATTATCAGACGATGACCAATTTGCCCGACCATTGGATTCCTCTCGTGCCCACTAAAGCCCCGGATAACGCCCATCGCTATTTTGTTCGGGCAGGACTGTTGGATGAGTTGCAGGCTGAGGCTCCAGAACCAGTTGGAGAGTTGTTAACCGTCCGCGATCGCTTTCAGGTTCATGAAGAAGAAATTCCCTATGAAGGCGCTCAGGTCAATCGTGCCTATCAGTTGACCCGCTGGTACGATGGTCGTCGTGTGCTCTGGGTGGGGCGTCGTAAACGGGTCGGCTTGGGCGAAGTACGCAGCCATTTGGAGTTTGATACGCTCACAAACATGTCTGAATGATGAGAGCAACATCAGGGCACATGAAGTCTATGTATGTTAGATCTCAGGCTTGAAGAAATCCATCACCGCAAGCAGCGCCCCACCCACAATCAGCAAACAGGCCAACCACACTGACCAAGTCGCCTCAGCTAATCCACAGGCGATCAGCAAAATCGTCGATAGCAAAGGGGCTGTATAAGAAAGCGCCCCGAGCACCTTGATATTGCCGTGTTTCACCCCGTAGTCCCAGGTAAAAAACGCCAGCCCAACCGGGCCTAACCCCAAACATAGAATGGCAACCCATTGCCAACCTGTCGGCCATATCGTTGATTCAAACCCAAAATGGCAGATCCAAGCGAGAATCGCCGTTGCCCCGCAAAATCCCCCCACCGCGTTGGTAGAAATGGCCCCAAATCGGCGAGATAACACGGAATAGCTTGACCAAGTCAACGCACAAATCAGAGCCGCCAGATAGCCAGTGGTATACCGGGCATCAAAGCTAAAGGACTGCCCTTTTGTCACCAGCAACCCAGCACCGATAAACCCCGCGATCGCCCCTGCCCCATGAAACCACCGCAATCGCTCACCTGGCAGCAACGCCGAGAAAAAGACGATCAATAACGGCCACAGATAGGCAATCAAACTCGCCTCAACCGCAGGGGCATTTCTTAAGGCAATGAAATAGAAAAAGTGATAGCCAAACAGCCCTGCAATGCCTAAGCCCCAAACCACCTTGGGTAGTTTCAGATGATGTAGTGGATTACCCCCATCTCTGACCCAGGTCGCCACCCCAATCAAGAAGGCAATCGTAAATGACATCGCCGTCAACTGAAATGGGGGCACCTTACCGCTGAGTTCAGTGAGCAAAGCTAAGGTGGCCCACATCAAAATGGCCGTCAACCCAACTAGGGTCGGTTGTCTTTGGCTTGTGGCAGTTTGCACAATCACCCCTCAAATTGGCTACGCTGCCCATCGTAAAAGCTGTGCTCTCCGCTAAATTAGCCGGATTTCAGCAATCAATTCGCTGGACCTTGGGTTTTTGCTCGATAATGCCTTGGCGTCATCCCCTCCCGTTGCTGAAACAGCCGCGTTAGCGAAGACGCCCGCTCAAAGCCAACCTGTTGAGCAATGTGCCAAATCGGTAAATCAGTGTGGCGAAGCAGTTCTTTTGCCCGGTTAAGGCGTAGGGCCTGTAGATATGCCTTAGGCGACTGCCCTGTTTGGGCCTTAAACCACTCGCTGTAATAGGGCAGACTATAGCCCTCAATCTGGGCCAATTGAGTTACATCCAGGGTGCAATGATAGTGCTGATGTATGTAGTGCAACGAACGAGATGTAGAGGGCTGGGCCAGCAAATCACTGATGTAGCGCGTTAAATGCAGCAACGACCCGGATGGAGAGATTGGCGCAGCCTCATCAATTTCAGACAGTAGTAGCGTCCGAATGGCAGACCACCGCGCTTCTAAATCAGCGCGGATGCCGCAGGATGTTTCTTCAGTCACTAAATCGGTGACGAGATAGCTGGGAATATCCAGAGTTAAAAACTCATTGGTATCGCGGGCATAAAAATAATGTTGACATGCCGGCGGTAGAAAAAAGACAGACGACTCGTCCAGTGCAAACTGATGCGTCTGAGTTTCTAGAAATAACGTGCCCGTCAGCGGCAAAATTAGCTGGGCAAAGGCATGATCATGGGAACACCCAACATCTGAGTAGGTTCGTCGTTCACCGATAATCAAGTCTTGTGCATCCATTGCAATTCAGCGTCTTCTTTGCCTTCGCATGGAGAGCTTAGTCTGGGCTAATCCATTGTAGGAGAGGAAAATCTGATCACCCGCTACACCATACAGTATTGTTCAGATGACAGCCCTTAATCCCGCCCCATCGCCTGCCCCGCTAGCCAGCCAGTTGTCCAGGCATTTTGAAAGTTGAATCCGCCGGTAATGCCATCCACATCCAAGATCTCTCCAGCGAAATACAATCCTGGACAGCAGCGGCTTTCCATTGTTTTGAAGTTGACTTCCTTGAGCCGGACACCACCACAGGTGACGAATTCTTCTTTGAATATTCCTTTGCCGCTAACGGTGTAGACCCCTTGGGTTAATTCCTGAGTGAGTCGGTTAATGGCCTTTTTAGAAATGCCTGTCCAAGGCGTGTCCGCTGCAATCTCCGTCTGCTGCAAGAGATAGTGCCAAAAGCGTTTGGGAAATGGAAACGGGCAACCATTGGCGATCGCCCGTTTTGACCAATCCCCCTTTGCCTGTAAAAGCGCTTGGCGGACTTGATCGGCATTGAGTGCAGGCAACCAGTTGACCAGTAGCTGGGCTTGATACTTTGACCCATGGAGCAACCGCGCCCCCCAAGCAGAGAGTTTCAGCACCGCTGGCCCGCTCATTCCCCAGTGGGTGATCAACAGCGGCCCCGTTTGAGTCAGGGGTTTTTCACCGGAAACGCTGATCTTTAGCGCAACTGGATCGATGGCAATCCCGGCTAAGGCATGGAGCGCCCCGTCGCGAATGTTGAATGTAAACAGGGAGGGTACAGGAGACGCTAGGGTGTGACCGAGGGATTGCGCTAGCTTGTAGCCGATGGGATTGCTGCCCGTGGCCAGCAGCACGCGATCGCAATCCCAAATTCCTCCCCCTTTGAGTTGGAGTTGAAATCCCTTTGGCGATCGCGCCATGGCATCAATTGCCGCTCGGTTTTTGATCCGCACCCCGAGTTGCTGCGCCGCTTGCCACAGGCAATCCACAATCGTCATCGAGTCATCCGTTACCGGAAACATACGTCCGTCAGCTTCAGTTTTAAGTTCCACCCCCTGCTGGCGAAACCAGGTCACTGTATCTTGGGGCTGAAATCGGCTAAAGGCACCCCGCAATGCCTGACCGCCGCGAGGATAATGCTGCACTAACAATGCCGGATCAAAACAATGATGGGTTACATTGCAGCGCCCGCCACCAGAAACACGAACCTTAGCCAACGGGGCACGCCCCGCTTCAAACAGCGTCACTTGCGCATTCGGAAAAGATTCTGCACAGGCGATCGCGCCAAAAAAGCCCGCTGCCCCACCCCCGACTACCGCTACTCGCATCAACCCATCTACGATCGCTGGAGTCTCATTCTTTTTCTGCAAAAATTCTCCCATTGCTATATATTAATTAATGTAAAGTTGATTGAAGTTACTGCACTAGAACTTCGGCCTTTACAAGTGATGATTGCTAGTTTGGATACCTGAGTGCTGGATGTTGACTGCTAGGCATGTTAACCGCAGTGGCTGTTGGCAATGAATTGTCTAGCTTGAGCCTAATCTGCAATGGCAGGTTGCGAGTTAATGCTTGGGGGTGTCCAAACTGCTTTTTTTAACGCTTACCCACTTCTAGATGGATGATTGTACTTTGAGTTAAATACTCAGGTTTTCAAGTCCGATGTGGTCTAGTATTCATTGCCCGAACTCAAGTGCTCCAATAGGTCAAATCCATGGCTAGCAAAGATCAAATTAAAAAACACTTGTCCATGAGCAGTGACATCAAGTTTGAAAATACCGAGCCGATGAAAGGGGATGAGGCTCGAAAAGCAAAGGTCATGGAGCACATCCGCAAAAGTAAGGGTTAAAGGAAACCCATCGGATTCACTGGATTGCCGTTACGGCGCACCTCAAAGTGCAGGTGTGGCCCGGTCGACAGCCCGGTTGACCCGACTGCTGCGATGGATTGACCTTGCTGCACCGTCTGCCCTTCGCTGACGTAAAGCTGGCTGGCGTGACCATAGAGCGAGCTAATGCCACTGCCATGATCGATGATCACAGCTCGGCCGTAACCCCCATACCAGCCGGCAAAAATGACCCGTCCTGAATCTGCGGCTCGGATGGTGGTGCCCATGCTGGCCCCAAAATCAATACCGGAATGAAAGCGGCGATATCCCAATACGGGATGCACTCGTGTGCCATAGCCACTAGTCAAGCGGGCGTTGATGGGGTACATCATTTGTCCCGTTCCCTGCACATTGCCACCCAGGACAGCAATCCGCTGGCGAATCAGGTTAGCCAACTGCTCCGAATCCCTTTCCAGCTGTGCCTCTGCTGCTTCTAGGGCAGCACGATCTTGTTTAAGCCGATCGATTAGAGAGGCTTGCTGTGACGCCTGAGCTTCATACTGTTGCTTTTGGGCTAGCAGTTGTTGCCTAACTAGGGCAACCTGGTTCTTTTGGGTTTCTACGGCCAAACGTTGCTGAATAATTTCGTCGGCTTTTTGCTTCAGCGTCATCAATACATCACGATCGGCTGCATACACCATTTTTAACTGTCGTCGTCGGTCAAGAAAATCATTAAAGTTTTGGCTTTTAAGTAATACTGCCCAACCCTGACTCACTGGTTGCCGCTGCAAAAACTGTAGTCGGGCCACCGTAGCATACTGAATCTCAGCATAAGCATCTTCTGCCGTCTTCAATTGAGCTTGCAAATCAAACAGCCGTTTTTCGGCCTGGGCTAGACGATATTCTGTGTCTTCAATTTGAACTTGAGTGGCTTGAATCGTGGTTTGTAAACCATCGAGCCGCTGTTCAGCGGCATTTTCGAGGTTTTGCAGACGGTTTTGTTCTTGGTTCAGCGTCGATCGCTTGTTTTCAATCTCTTGCCGCTGCCGCTGTAGCTGATCAACCGATTGATCACTTTGCGCTACCGCTAGCGCTGCCAACTGTGGCGTTTCCGTTGCAAGTGCAGGGTGAATGGTGTGCTGCAAAATCGCGATCGCAATCGTCAGCACCAATGCCAATATCACTGAACCTTTTGGCCATCGCCAGAGAGTCATGCCCCCCATATCTAGCGCCTCAACTGCTAAGACTCAGAGTTATCACGCTAAAAACCAACAAGATTGCACCCGAGGGTCTATTTAACCATGCATTGCTAGAGGATGAACTTTGTTCGTAAAAGATTAACACTCTGACAAGGTTGGGGAGGTGGAGGGATGAGGAGAGGGGGAGAGGGGAGAGGGGGGATGAGGAGGTGGAAAGATAGAGAGAGACTCCGACAATCCAAGCTCCAAACTCCCAAAATCGGTTTCCCTAATGCTTTACCAGACCATCTTGGTCGTCTCGGTAAAGTTGTGTATTATGAGTGCTGCCATGCCTGAATTGCCAGATGGCAAGCGATCCCCGTATAATGCCCAAGTTCAAACGTTAAACGAACGTTAATTCTCGGCCTGTCGTTAAGATTAGACATTCTTTATGCGTCGCCGGATTCCAGAGCGTTACACAGTTCTGATTGCTCGCACGGGTAAAACACCGCTTACCCTGTCATTCAAACCCATCACCGCTGTGATCTTGCTGGCGATCGCCATCGGCGGGCCACTCATCTGGGGCGGGTTCACCATTACCGCTCTGATTCGCAGCAACTCTCAGCTGTCCGAGCGAAACCAAGAACTCACCAACACTGCCAATGAGGTCTTGCTAGAACTTGACTCCCTTGATGCGGAAGTTGAAGATTTGCAAGAACGGGCCGGATTAGAAGAGGGCGTTATCCCCGAATCTCAGCCCCAACAGCAAAGCTCACAAGGGGGAATCGGTCAAACCGTTGACCCTGAGACGCTGTTCCAACTTGCCCAGCAGCGCTTGCCCAACCTCAAAGGCCGTCTTAATGGGCGGGTTAAACCTGCCCTAGAAGAAACCCTGGCTCAAGAACAAGCTAGAGCCTCAGCTTATCCCAGCGCCATCCCCCTGAAAGGCAGCTTTGAAGTTTCCTCAGAGTTTGGGGTGCGCCGCAATCCCTTTGGCGGGTTCTCTTTTGAAAGCCATGAAGGCATTGACTTCCTGTCTGCCTATGGTGCCCCTATTTATGCCACTGCCGAAGGCCGCGTCACACTGGCGGAAAATTCCAACGGATACGGTAACCATGTGATCATTGATCATGGTTATCGTCACGAAACTCTCTACGCTCATATGTCTGAGCTTGTGGTCAAAGTCGGCGATCGCGTCAAACGTGGCCAGATTGTTGGCTATCTGGGAAACACTGGACGCTCCTCCGGCCCCCACTTGCACTATGGTGTCTACCGCAACGGCAAAGCTGTGAATCCAAGGTACTATCTGAAGCTTGAGGAATAGGATTTGAGTCAGGAAAGCGGGAGGCAGGAGGCATTGGAGAATACGGAGAGGTAAAAGCTCAGAGGATATGAGGCAGAAGGGAGAATCTAAAAGCGGGAAGCATCAAGAGTCCGGGATCAAGAGAGGCGTTTCAGGATACAACCATAATGTTTGGAAGACGGCAGCAACGTTACTCAGCAGGAAGCCTAACCTATGTAGGCGCGGGCAGCCAGTTTCAAGGGGATCTCAAAGTAGATGGCAATTTGCGAGTAGATGGCACCATCTACGGGGATGTTTGGGTCACGGGCGATTTAGAAATTGCTGCTGACGGCAAGGTTGAAGGGCTAGAACTGCAAGCTAACAATATTGTGGTTCACGGCAAAGCCAAAGCTCGGATTGCAGCCGCAGGTAAACTATCGCTGAGCCGCACGGCTCAAATTGAAGGGGATGTGACGGCCAATGCCCTCGATATTGAAGCCGGGGCGTTTTATGTAGGCCACATCACCACGACTGACTCACAACAACTGACTGGATCGCCACCGCCCTTGAGTTTAGCAGGAACACCAGAGTCATCTGCCAGCTCAAATCGGTTAGGATTGTAGGGTTTGAACGGGTTGGGGTAACAAGGGTCTAGCACGGCTATGGGCAATACATTTGGGCATCTGTTTCGGATCACAACCTTTGGTGAATCCCACGGGGGTGGGGTGGGAGTCGTGGTAGACGGCTGTCCCCCAAAGTTAGAAATTTCGACTGAAGACATTCAGCAGGATCTGGATCGCCGCCGCCCTGGGCAAAGCAAAATTACCACCCCGCGTAAAGAAACGGATACCTGTGAAATCATTTCCGGTGTCTTTGAGGGCAAAACTTTAGGGACACCGATTTCGATCTTGGTGCGCAACAAGGATACGCGCCCCCAAGATTACGACCAGATGGCGATCGCCTATCGTCCATCCCACGCTGATGCCACCTATGATGCTAAATACGGCATTCGCAACTGGCAAGGGGGAGGACGATCCTCGGCTCGTGAAACCATCGGTCGGGTGGCTGCGGGGGCGATCGCGAAAAAAATTCTGCACCAAGTCGCTGGAGTAGAGATTATCGGCTACGTCAAACGTATCCAAGATTTAGAAGGCGTCATCGATCCAACGACCGTTACTTTAGAACAAGTTGAAGGCAACATTGTCCGCTGCCCCGATGCTGAAGTTGCTGAACGCATGATCGACCGGATTGAAGCCATCGGCAGGGCCGGAGATTCGATCGGGGGTGTGGTGGAATGTGTCGCGCGCCAAGTCCCTAAGGGGTTAGGGATGCCTGTCTTCGACAAACTAGAAGCAGATCTTGCTAAAGGGGTGATGTCACTACCCGCTAGCAAAGGATTTGAACTGGGTTCTGGCTTTGCTGGCACTCTCCTGACGGGTAGCCAGCACAACGATGAGTTCTACACCGATGAAGCTGGGGAGATTCGCACCCGCACCAACCGTTCCGGGGGGACTCAGGGGGGCATTTCCAACGGCGAAAACATTATTATTCGCGTTGCCTTCAAACCCACAGCCACCATTCGCAAAGAGCAAAATACGGTCAATCAAGCTGGAGAAGCGACTGTGCTAGCAGGCAAAGGGCGCCATGATCCCTGTGTACTCCCGCGTGCTGTTCCTATGGTCGAAGCGATGGTAGCGCTGGTACTTTGCGATCACTTACTGCGCCATCAGGGCCAGTGTCAGCTGCTTTAGTCAGCTACTTTAGTCAACTGTTCCAAGCCAAGCCCCAATCTATGTTGCAACGGTATCGCTATGAAGCACCGTAATCTTGAGTCTTTAACGGAAGAACCTGTATCTCACAACCCGGAAATTCGTAAGCGGGTCATGTTCAGGAAAGGCGATTTGCCCCACCTCACCAATTTTGCCCAGGCACGATTTGCTCCAGGACAAACGGCAACACCCCATAGCCATCAAGACATGACAGAGGTCTTTTTTGTGAGTGCTGGTGAGGGGGAAATTCGAGTGGATGGGGTTGCCCACAGGGTTGCAGCAGGCGACTGCCTCGCCATCGAAGCCGGTGAAAATCATGAAGTGATTAACACTGGGCCATCAGAACTCGTGTTAACTTACTTTGGCATAGCGCCATGACTAATCGCGCTAGCGAGCGCGTCAACCCAGGGCACTGATAAACGAAGTCTCAATCGGGATCTACTACCATGAACTTTCAAAATAGCGATACCGACCTTGATATCAAGCAACTGGTTGACGGCTACATTGCCGCGCGCAGCATTACCTACGACCAATATCAACGGTTGTCGGCCGCAGTGTTAGCCGATGGCACCGTAGACGATGCAGAACGGCGCCAGATTAACCGCCTATTCGATGCCATTCAAGTCGGCATGGTGAAAATTCTTGATTAGCCTAAATCTTTAATGTGCAACCGGTTCGTGAACCAGCACACCGTTGAGAAAAATATCCGCTAGGGTTTCGGCTAATTCCTTCATTTCTTGGGGTGAAGCAGTATCAGAAAACGTGTCTTGGCTAAATCCAGCCACCGTAAACATGCCAAGAAAGATGCGGGCTACTATCCTGGGGTTCATAGGCCGATAGATGCCTCGCTCCATGGCCGTCTGAAAAAAGGCTTCTGCCACATCGGTCATTTTTGCAATGACCTCGGTTTGGATTTGCTCCCTCAGTTCGGGGTGAAACTGCGCTTCCATGAAGCAAACCCGCATCATGTCCACGTTTTTTGAGAGATTTAGCATCCGCCGTCGCATGACCTGAGCAACCGCTTTATAGCTCCCCATCTCGCTGAGTTCAGTCAGCAAATCAGTCAAAATCTCAACCCAACCTTGGGTGGCCACTGCAACTAAAATCGCTTTCTTATTTTCGAAGTGACGAAATAAGGTACCTTCTGCCACCCCGGCAGCCTGCGCCAAATCTCGAGTCGTTGTGCCACCATAACCCCGCTTCGCAAATAACCGCTGGGCCGCATTCAAAATTTTGGTTTGTGTCTCACCTTCGGTTTGTTGAGGTTGGTTAAAAATGCGCATTGTTTAAGAAATCCGAGGTCTGGGCACGTAGCGTCATTGTCCTCTGCAAAAGGAGAAATCGAACTGAAGCGTTACAGAAGCTCACAAAGTTTTCATTTCCCTTCTAGCCTAGCTGAAGTTATTTAAAGCTGTGACGCTCATTAATTTTGAAGATAGTCAATCACTTCAGAAGCCGGGAATAATCTGATCTGGCTTAGGGCAGCGGCATCATCACTTTCCATTGCACGGATGACGTTTTCTAGGGGAATCACATCTACGAACACCGCCGCCGCGGCTTCAGGGCTGCTTTGTTCGAGTCGATCGAGCAAATTCTGCAAATCAGCCCGAGAAAAGAACATGGGTACCCGTTGCTCGTCCTCCTGACGGACAAAGAGGTAGCCACTGTCCTGGCGAGCCACAAATAAAGGAACACCCCTTTCAAATTCTTCATCAAGCTCGTTTGCGGCCTCAACTGCCGCACCATTGGGAATATAAGCAAACGCAGACCCTCCGGAATTTTGAGTCTGAGTGCGTTCATAGAGATCGCTCAACCATACCGAAGCTACCCGAGCCTCAGCAAGAGAGTCTTGGTTGGCTAGATAGGCTTCTGCATCTGAACCGTAAATAAAGACCACAAGGCGTTCACTCTGTTGGCCGTTTTGAGATTGAGCGGTTGTCAATGGCGCACCTTCACCATTGACAATGATAAACACGGGAACAGTCGATAAAATCTGGACAATTTCGGCTGGGGGCAAAGCCAACGCAGGCATTTCCCTAAAGCCATTGAAGAAAATGGCACCCATACTGATGGTGGCCATCAAACCCAGGGTAAGGGCTTTTTGCAGAAAAGATTTCATAGGGGATTGATTAGGCGTCAATGAATCCTGAGTTGAGCTATTGCCAGGATACAAAATACTACTGAGGAAAGGCGAAAGGTCAGAGAGAAGTACGGTCATTCAAACAGGGTGGGCATAATGACCTTGGCCAAGCATTGATAGAAGGTTAACTATGTTGACTGCCACAAAGAGAGATGGTTTCGCACTGGGCTGGCAACGAGTCACTGTAGCGGTGTGCAGTATTGTTTTGTGTGTTGGTTTGGGGGTTAGTCTGATTCCTCAGTCCGTTTTGGCGCAAGCACTAGCTACACCCGAATCGACGGTGTTAACAGCCAGTGATAACCAGCTTACGGTCGCTGCCGTCAATGTAAAAAATCTCAATCCGGGGGATGGCGATCGCTTTGAACCGCTAGCCCATCTCATTGTTGACAACCTGGCTGCTCCAGATGTGGTGACTCTGGTAGAGATTCAGGATAACGACGGATCTGAGCAGACCCTGCTCACAGCTGCCGATCAGACCTATGGCAAGCTGATTGCGGCGATTCAGGCTGCTGATGGCCCTACCTATACCGTCGTTGACATTGCTCCCCAGCGCAATCGAGATGGTGGACCACCGGGAGGCAATAGTCGGGTGGGGTATCTGTTTAGACCTGACAGATTAACGTTGGCTGAAGGCCCCAACGGCGACGCAACCACGACTGTGGAGGTGCTGGCAGGGCCTCATCTATCTCTCAATCCTGGGCGAATTGCGCCCAATAGCGTTGCCTTCAGAAATAGCCGTAAACCCCTCACTGCAGAGTTTGTGTTTAATGGCCAGTCTATATTTTTGATGGGTAACCACTTCACGGCTCAGGGTGACGCAGCGGCGGTAACGCAGCGGCGGCAACAGGCTAAGGTTGTGAATAGTTTTGTCGCGCAATTGTTAGCGGCTGATGGTGGAGCCAAGGTAGTGGTGTTGGGAGATTTGAATGATGATGAATTTTCGGCTCTGCTCAAGACCATTACGGGTAATATTTTGGCCAATTTAGTTGAATTACTGCCCCCCAGCGATCGCTACTCCTTTGATTTGGGTGGCAGTTTGCGACTTTCAGACTACATTCTAGTAAGTCCCTCACTGTGGGTGAATGCCGATGTCGAGTTTGACATCGTTCACAGTCAGGTCGGCTTCCCAGATGCCATTACTGACCATGACCCAGTACTGGCTCGCTTTAACCTGCCCTACCCGGATGCCCCTCCAGACGGTAGTTCTCAAACGGAGGTATAGCATTGGCTAGATTGCTTAATGCCCCGAGTATCGCCGGGATGCTGAGTCCACAAGCAATCTGACTCGCGGTAGCGCACAAAGCTTTGTGGCTACCGCTATATCTTGATCAAAAACGCGGTGGGGTAGCCCCACCGCGCCTCAGATTTAGAGTTTAAGGTTTAGAGAAAGGATCAGGCCAGAAGCCTGAGACCTTGAATCGCTAAAGACTAAACATCTAACTTAATCTCAGTAGGCGCATAGGCACCCAAGTCGATCTCTACCGGATCTAGCTTCCAGATATCGCGCCGGTAGTCTTGAATCGAGCGATCCGAAGAGAATCCGCCCATGCGAGCTGAATTCAAAATGGACATGCGCGTCCAAGTATCCTGATCTCGGAAAACTTGGGCCACCCGATCTTGACAGTCAATGTAAGACTGGAAGTCTGCCATCAACATGTACTGGTCTTGATACATCATCGAATCTAGCAATGGCTTAAACAGCTGATCGTCTCCATGGGAGAAGAACCCAGAGGCAATACGATCAATGGCTCGCTTAAGTTCAGGCGTACTTTCGTAGTAATCCATTGGGGTGTAGCCTTCTGCCTTCATCGCATAGACCTGATCAGTCGTCAGGCCAAATAAGAAGAAGTTCTCATCTCCCACGGCTTCACGAATTTCAACGTTTGCCCCATCCAGCGTTCCGATAGTCAAGGCACCGTTGAGGGCAAACTTCATATTGCCCGTCCCCGAAGCTTCCTTACCCGCAGTCGAAATTTGCTCAGAGAGATCTGCAGAAGGATAAATCTTCTGGGCAAATTTGACGTTGTAGTTCTTTAAGAACAACACCCGCAACCGACCCCGCACATCCGGATCACGGTTGACTACGGCTGCAATTGAGTTGACCAATTTGATGATTAGCTTAGCCATGAAGTAGCCCGGCGCTGACTTACCCCCAAACAAGAAAGTGCGAGGGGTAATGTCGATGTCAGGATTGGCTTTAATCCGGTTGTATAAGGTGACGATGTGCAACGCCTTCAGGTGCTGCCGCTTATACTCGTGAATCCGCTTCACCAGAATGTCGAACATCGAGTGGGGATCTACGGTCAACCCATACTGGTTATGAATGACTGTTGCCACTTCTTTTTTGCGGTTGAGTTTGATCTCCCGCCAAGCCTTACAGAAGTCTGGCTCATCCACGTAGGCTTCTAGCTTTTGCAGTTCGTCGAGGTGCTTAATCCAGTTGTCGCCGATCTTGCTGGTAATCAGGTCGGTCAGTTTAGGATTGCTGAGCACCATAAACCGCCGGGGTGTTACCCCATTGGTCTTGTTGGTGAAACGTTCGGGATACATCTCATAGAAGTCCTTAAGGACATCTTTCTGAAGCAGTTCTGTATGCAGGGCAGCAACCCCATTAATGGCAAAGCTACCCACGCAGGCTAAGTGAGCCATGCGCACATAGCGCTCGCCACTTTCATCAATCAGGGACATGCGACTGAGGCGATCGCCGTCGTCGGGAAACTTAATCCGCACCTCATCTAAGAACCGCTGGTTGATTTCATAAATGATCTCTAGGTGACGGGGTAACAAATCACCCATTAGATCAACCCGCCAGCGTTCTAGCGCTTCTGGTAGCAAGGTGTGGTTGGTGTAGCCAAAGGTCTTCTGAGTCACATACCAAGCCCGATCCCAATCCATCCGCTGTTCATCGAGCAGTAGACGCATCAGTTCAGAAATCGCGATCGCAGGGTGAGTATCATTCAACTGCACCACAAATTTCTCGTGGAAGTTCTCGGGTTTCAGCCCTTGCCCCTTCAGAATGCGAAGCATGTCTTGTAAGGAACAAGACACAAAGAAAATCTGCTGGGCCAAGCGCAACCGCTTACCCTGGGACACATTGTCGTTGGGGTAGAGCACTTTCGATAGGTTTTCAGACACCATCTTTTCTTGAACCGCGCCGAGATAATCCCCAGAGTTAAACGCGCCAAAGTCAAAGGATTCTGGTGCTGCTGATTGCCATAGCCGCAGGGTATTAGCAGTGTTGACCTGATACCCCAAAATCGGCGTGTCGTAAGGAATCCCTTTAATCACTTGGTAAGGCACCCAACGTACCCGGTAGGTACCGTCATCATCCATATAGTGTTCTGTGTGTCCCCCTAACTTGACACTCACGGCCCACTCAGGACGGGCGATTTCCCAGGGATTGCCCTTTTGCAGCCACTTGTCAGTGACCTCCACTTGCCAACCGTCGCGGATATCTTGCCGAAAAATACCAAATTCATAGCGAATGCCGTAGCCCATGGAGGGCAATTCCAGCGTGGCCATAGAGTCTAGGTAGCAAGCAGCTAAGCGCCCCAAGCCACCGTTACCTAACCCCGGTTCTTGCTCTTCTTCGAGCAAATCTTCTAAAGACACACCCAGACTTTCCACCGCTTCCTTGACCCGGTCATAGATGCCCAGGTTGATCAGGTTATTGCCTAGGTGTGGCCCCATCAAAAATTCCGCTGACAGGTAAGATACCGTGCGAGCAGTGTTTTTGGTGTAGGTTTCAGCCGTGTTAATCCAACGGTGCAACAGGCGATCGCGCACGGTATAGGCCAATGCCATGTAGATATCGTTGCGAGAGGCGATCGCAGGCCATTTGCCCTGCACATAGAACAAGTTGTCGAGAATGGCCCGTCTAAATGTCTCTAGGCTTAGCCCAGTCCGGTCATCTTCGACCGTAACAGGACATTTGGACAGGTCTAAATTTACAGATGCCGTCATAAGTAAGATTACTCCTAGCGGTATGCACTGTGAACTAGCGGATAAATAGTTTAAACGTCGCTTGCCTAAGCATGAACTGAAGCGTCTAGGCCATTAAGGAGGGCGGTTGAAGCACCGGACATTACAAACACCCACCGCTGCAATGTCGCAAGATTTACCCTGGAAGGCCAAAGTACTTTAAAACCCACAGCCGCGGAGAAAGTCTCAATATCCCTTCTCCACTCAACGAATTCATGGCGATACCCCTACAGGTCATCTGGATTAGATTGGGCGAATACGATCGCTTAGGATCAGTAAAACTTGAACTCAATCGGCTAAAACCCTCAAACAGAAATAACGTTGACGTCTAACCTAGCTAGCAACGATTCGAGCTTCGACAGCGGGGCACAACAGTCGACTCATGCCTTCTGACTTGAAATTTAGACGCTATTTTCCAAAATGGGGGCAACGATAATCATATCTTTGGGATTCATGGCGATCGCTTAATCGCAACTTTATTTATATGCCTGTCCCCCAGGCTGTCAATTTGAGCAGGGGCGCCTCTACCACAACACCCAAGCAAACGCTCAAATTAGGTCAGCCCTGGGGAGATCCAAAAGAAGTTCTCTCTAGGGATTAACAGTAAGTCGATGTGCCTAGGGGGCAGTTCTTGGTGGGTAGGGCATGATCCCCAATAGACAGTTGGCCAATGTAGTCCACATCACACAGATAGACCAATTCCTAGTTTCCCCTTGCAAACCGTAGCTGACAGTCCGAAACTGATATATGGAATAAGAAAGAAAATTACTGGCAGCTAGAGGGTCTTTTGTGAAACGAGTATTATCAATCATCCTAGGTGGTGGTGCCGGCACCCGCCTTTATCCGTTAACTAAGTATCGAGCTAAACCCGCAGTCTCCTTGGCAGGTAAATATCGACTGATTGATATTCCCGTTAGTAATTGCATTAATTCAGAAATTCAAAAAATCTACGTTTTAACCCAGTTTAATTCTGCCTCTCTCAACCGTCACATTGCCCGCGCTTACCAATTTTCCACCTTTAGCGATGGCTTTGCTGAAGTCCTAGCTGCTCAGCAAACACCAGAAAGCCCGAGTTGGTTTCAGGGCACCGCAGATGCAGTGCGCAAATACCTGTGGTTGTTTGAAGCCTGGGATGTAGATGAGTACTTGATTCTCTCTGGGGATCACCTCTATCGCATGGACTATCGCCTATTTATTGAGCGTCACCGCAGCACTAATGCAGATATCACCCTGTCGGTAGTCCCCATTGGCGAAAAAGTTGCTTCTAGCTTTGGTCTGATGAAAATTGACACTGCTGGACGGGTGGTTGATTTTTCTGAAAAACCTAAAGGTGATGCCCTAAACCGAATGCAGGTAAACACCTCTACTTTAGGTTTGACCCCAGAACAAGCCCGCGAAAAACCCTATATTGCTTCCATGGGGATCTACGTCTTCAAAAAGGAGGTGCTGGTTGATTTGCTACGCAAGAACATCGACCAAACCGATTTTGGTAAAGAGATCATTCCTGCATCTGCTCGAGATTACAATGTTCAGGCTTATTTATTTGATGGTTATTGGGAAGATATCGGGACCATCGAAGCGTTCTATCATGCAAACCTCGGATTGACCGACCAACCTCAGCCTGCCTTTAGCTTCTACAGTGAAGATGCCCCAATCTACACGCGCTCACGCTACTTACCCCCCAGTAAAATGCTCGATTGCCAAGTAACGCGATCGCTCATTGGTGAAGGCTGCATTCTAAAAAATTGCCAAGTTCATCACTCCGTTGTAGGTCTGCGGCAACGCATCAGTGCCGACTGTGTGATCGAAGATTCATTGCTAATCGGGGCTGATTACTACGAACCCCTATCTGAAAGCAGCCAGCACTTGACCCGAGGCAAGGTTCCCATCGGCATTGGCGAAGGATCGATTGTTCGTCGCGCCATCATCGACAAAAATGCTCGCATTGGCCGCAACGTGCAAATCGTCAACAAAGAAAACATCGAAGAAGCTGAACGGGAGGATCTGGGTTTCTACATCCGCAGCGGTATCGTTGTTGTCTTGAAGAATGCCGTGTTGCCTGACGGGATGATTATCTAAAGCAGTAGGGGGCTCAAGCAGCGGGGGAGATGCGAGACGTTACACCACTTTCGGGAATCAGGGCTCACCTTATCAACGTTCAAAGTTCTTCTAAATTTGAACAGGTTGAGTCAATATAGCGATCGCCTACGAAAGAGTAACAATAGTCGAGCGTTGCCGATGCTTCAAATTGGTACAGCCGTGCAGCCGGAGTTTCATTCACCAGTGTGATGGGTGCCTCAAGCGTTTGATTTAGGGGCACCAGCTTCCGGGTTTGAAACGCAGGCCATACGTTGTTGGTCTTGAAAAGATAGACAACTTTGGGCTCGATTAGGTAGTTGTTGGGCTCACAGGTTTGGCTTAGGGTGAGCGCTTGGCGGGTGATGTATTGGTCGATGTACTGGCCGATATGATGTTGTGTACGCCACCGTTCAAACCGAGGATCACATAAGGTTGATCCCGGTGGTAACGCTTGCAGCAGGTGAATCACGTCTGTGGAGCTCAAGGCGCGATCGCGGCTAAATTTGCTGCTTAAATAGGCTCCGTCATAGGCCAGGTTGCTGATCATAGAAGCAACTATGCCTGTGCTAATCAGCACAGATACGACTTGGCCAGGAAGTTTAGGTAAGGGACGATAGGCCAGCACGATCACGCTAAAGATAATCGGTGCCACTAAAATCAGCAGTTTGTAGTGGATCACATAAGCTTCGGTGTAGCTAGAAGCCGCCAACAAATAAACCACCCATACTGCGGCGAGGAAGTTGAACAAGATGCGATCGCCTCTGAACTTGAGCAGCGCTAACCCCAGCACGGCAAAAACAAAGATCACCGCAATGATTTTGTGGACGCTGGTATCGCCAATGAAATAGCTTTGCCATCCCAGTTCGGCATAGTTCCACAGGATACGACCTAAACGCCCGATCAGACTGGGGCTCTCACCGCCATCGCTCCCCCCAATAATCGCTCGGATCACTTGTTTAGTGTTAGCAAAGCCGCGCCCCAGTTCTCCCTGCCAGTAGGGGAGTAAAATCGCGATCGCTGCCGTTAGAGACATGAAAGGCAATCCCCATTTTTGGGGATGTTTGCGATGTTTGACCCCGTAGACTACCAGCGACCCCAAATAGATCGCCGGAATCACAAACATAGTGGCCGAATGGAGTGAGACTAAAATTGACTGCACCATGCCATAGGCAATCCAGCAAATCACCTGCACTGTCAGGCTTGCTTGAGCTTTCCACTGGACACGATAGAGCAGGGCAAAGGCAAACAAAAAGAACGGGATGGGGCTCGGGTTCCACTGAAAAGTGCTGATAAAGATCAACGGATAAAGCAAGGCATACCAGAGTCCCGCCACCCCGGTTAGGGTAAAGCGTCGGGTTGCGGATACATTGGCGAGGAGGGTATAAATCAGCCCCATAAACAAGGGAATCGACGCAAACGAAAATAGGGCGTTGGGCAAAACGGTAAACGCCGGATCTGCCCCAAGCAGTGCCGCAGGAGCTGCTAAAAAGTAGTAAAGCGGTGGCAGACTGTATCCCCCCACCGATGAGCCCGGACCTAGACTCGGGAAGGTGCCTCGCACCATACCTTGATAGACAAAAGCATCGCGAATTTGGTCGGGGGCTGGGCCAATGTCAAAGGTGGTGTAGTGGAGAGCACTCACCAGATAATTCACCCCGCCTGCTATCAACGCTAGCGCCATTAGCAAGACTGCAAATTTATAGGGCCTAATCGATTTCACCAGTCCAACCATCATCGCCTCCACTTACTGCGTCATCGTCCACAAAATCAGCTTCATCTCATAGGAGGGATCAACTTTGGCCTTCCATACCTGTTCAACACCCACTTCAAATTCAGGGTGGGCCTGCAAAAATGTGTCGCGGATGTCTTCGGAATAATTACGGCTAAACACAAACACCGTTGCCCCATCTGACACCGGAGCATCAGCAGACTGGAGGGTTACAGTGGGTTCAAGCAGGTAATTAAACTCCATCGGCGGTGCCCCATCCATCACTAAAACGGGTTGTTCTGCCTCGTTCACTACCTCAGCGACCACAGGCAAATCACGCCCGTTGTATTTGTTCCACCATACGGTCGCTTGGGCGCTGATACCACAGGAGATGATCCCCGTGACCAACAAAATCGTTGTAATCCCCTGCCAGATGCCCCGCTGCACCTTACCCTTGGTGTCAAATCCCTGATGGTTTAAGCTGTAGGCTAGGGCTAACTCTAAGCCAATAAAAGCGGGAATAAAATAGCGCACCACGGTGGAACGCCGACCGCCACTGATTAAATCGGGTGCCACCAGCAGTAGGGAAATCACCCCCATCAGTAGCAGCACAAACAGCCAGACATCGGGTTTGGCGTAACGCACCAAAATCCCTAAGGCGACGATCACCAGCAGCGCGATCGCCAAAATGCCTAGATAACCCAACAGATCCCGCTCGGCAAAGTCATAGTTGAGATCGCCAAACCCGCGACTTAGATTCAGCAGCCAGGTTTTGACGAGGGCACTCAAGCCAATGGCTTGTTTAGTCCAAGCAGTTGACCCGTCTAACTGTCCGAAGCTGTGGAGGGCCGTGAACAACCAGGGTAAAAACAGCAGCGTGCTGACGGCAGACGTGATTAGATATCGCCTGAGGGGGGCATTGAAGCGAAACCGCTGGCGAAACAGGACGTAAATGCCATGGGCGATCGCGATCACCCCCGACAGCATGTAGGTATAAAAGCTAAAGGTTAAGGTTAGGGCATACAGCCCCCAGGCGTTGACTGTGTTGCGACGTAAGGCCCGCAGCAACGCTGCACTCGCCAGCAAAATGGTCAGCGTCCAAAAGCTCTGAGGCCGGGCTTCTTGGGCATAGAGCACCTGAAACGGCGATACGGCAAATAGCGCTGTCGCCAGCCAAGCGGTTAGCGGCGCTGAGAATAGTTCCCACGCCAGCCAATACATTGCCGGCAAAGCTAATATCCCCACAACTGCTGAAAATCCCCGGACTGCGGCCACCGAATGCCCAAACAGCCCCACCCAAGCCCGCAGACTCAGGAAATAGGCTGGGGGCAGTTGGGGTTCTTCTTGGGCCAGGCCAGCCACAATTTTGGGAATACCTCGGTCAGGAGCAAACTGTTGATATTGGCTCAGTTCTGAAGCTTGAATCGAATAGGTCTCACTGAAGCGATCGCGAATTTCCGAAAAATCATAGCCTGAGATGCGGCTCAAGGTACTGGTTTCATCGCCCCAAAATACCTTGCCATCCAGATTGGCCCCACGAAAGAAAATTCCCAAACCGATCACCACCAGTAGGATCAGCTTTACCCCACCCAGGGATTGGGGGAGGGTGCGGGTTAACTTGTTGGCAGGGGAGTCCATAGGGCATCAAAGAAGAACGGGGGATATGTAAAATCAGCCATTATTCCGCGGCGCAACCGCTTTGGTAGATCGTGGTTTGTTCAACGGGTTGCGTCTCACCGGGTGGCACCGTACGCTCATCCATGAAGAAAATATCCACAGCCGTTAACTGTTTCCCATTGCCGTGGCTGCGGTTCCATTGGCGGCACAGGTAGTCGACATAGGGGGGCTGGAGCTGCTTGCCGATGCCCCGATTGAGGTTGATAAACAGCGTACGCCACTGCATGTTGCCGTAGACCCGACTGCGATCGCCCAAGGTGGGTTTATCAAAACTCACTGCTGCCCCGTTCCGCATTAAATCCACTTGGCTGCCGTCTTCCAGAGTGCCCACCACCACATGCCAGCCATCATCAACGGGGGGATCTGGGGCAAAAATACTCCAAGACTGATCGAGTCGCGTCACCCGACTGATCCCATTCAGTCTTTGCAAGCTGCGGCTGTTGGTAACTCGACGGAGGGCATTCACCGCTGGATTATTGCTGTCGATAAAATTGCGGTGGTTAGTAAAACTGCGGAAGTTCCAAACCAGGGTCAGCAGCAGCAAAATTCCCACCACCCCGTTAGCCCAAAGCGGTGTGTTTACCCCGTATTCTTTGAACTTGAAAGGTTTAGTAAAGCGCCCGGCAACGCGACGGTTGGTAGCGATCCATTCATAGAAATGCGTCCCCCGCTGCATCAGTGGCTTCCAGCGGAGCACAGGTTCAAGCCACCAGATCACTGGGGAGAGGCTAACCACATAGGCGATCGCTTCAAATTTGAAATGACGCTGCCCTTGCCAGTCCACCACGACCCAGGAATTCTTCTCCTCCATATCAGCACAGATAGAGGGATCGCTTTGGGCTGTCAACAGTGGCTTATGGGGCAACACCAGAAAAGTGCGGATGAGGTGCACCACTTTCTTGCAAAAGCCACAGTCGACGTCGTAGTAAATCGTCAAGCCTCTTTGAGGCGGCCCAAACACCCGCTTCGTCCACCCTTCCCAGGTGGCGGAAGGAATGAACGCCAGCCAGGTAAACGTGCTCAACCAGGGGAAAACGCCTAGGTTCAACGTCAACCCAAATCCCAGATGTAGGCTCACGAACAGGGCCACTGCCAGGTTGCGAAAGAAACTGGTGCGAAACGGCATGAAAATCAGTAGTGGCCCCAGCCACTCCAACACCAACGTGGCGTGGGTAAATAAGGTCATCACCGGGGGCGCATTCAGGAAGAGTCGCCCCAAAGGCGTCACATACTGATCAAAGCTGAGGGAGTAATACACCGCCGAGCCCTCGGGCCACCAAATTGTGCTGGAGGTTTTGAACAGGGCCGAAAACATGTAAATGCCACACTGCTGCACCATCAAGGCAACCGTCGCCGCCGAAAACACCCGTTGGGGTAACGTCAGCGATCGCGGATTGAACGCCGCATCTAGCGAAAACCGAGCCCCTAAGGGCAAGAACATGGCCCAAAACATCACGGCCCGCAGGACATCATCCGCCGCAAAAATCAGCGCCGGATTACGGTTGTGGAGGGAAATAATTAGCGCCCAAGAGGCAATGGTGGCTAATCGGGTTTTATAGCCCAGCAGCATGGCGATCGCAATCAGCGCTGCTACCCCAAACAGCAACCCTTGAAAAATTGGACTGCCGCTAAGCGCATGAAACGACCAATAGCCCCCAGTTAGGTATTCCTGAGTCAGCAGCGATCGCGGCAGTACTCCCGCATCACTGTAATGAGCGGTTAAATCCCCAATCCGCTTGAACAAATCCATCAAAATAATCAGTGCCAACCCCATACGCAGCAAGGCCAAGGATCGCAAATCAAGACCATAGCGGCGTTCGAGGGTGGAGAAGCGTTTGGGAGTAGAGGGCGGAGTCATGGGTTGAGAGGGGAGGGAGGAATGGGGACTTCGTCAGGGTTAAGGGGCGAGGGGTAAGGGGTTAAAGGAAGAGAGAGATAGGGGGGATAGGGGGGGCAATTTTGGTTGACTATCTTGGTCGTGTCCGAGTTAGATAACGCAGTTTGAAGTTTGTATAGGGTAGGCACGATATAACAATTCATAGAGGGCATATCTTAATCCCCACGTCTCATCCCTTACCCCCGTCACGCTTGCCAAAAAGCCTTTTCAATCCTGTCCTAATCCCATATCGTGCCACTTTGAGTCGATGGCCCCAGGTGGGCAGACGGTAGGTGTAGACAACGCGGCGGATCAGGCCTGCGAGGGGGCCGCCAAGGGTGAAGCCGAGGCTACTGTCGACTAGGGCATCACCAACGCCGAGGGTGAGCATATCGCCGAGGTGATTGTATTGAAAGGGTTTTAGCGGCTTTTTAGTGAGTAGGGCATTGAGGTTGGCAGCGGCGCGGTCGGCGGCTTGGTAGGCAACTTGGGCTGTGTTGGGGGCGGCGTTGCCTTTGCTATCGCGCAGGTCTGCCATGTCGCCAAGCACGAATACTTCCGGATAGTCGGGTAGTTGTAGGGTGGGGCGGGTACGGCACTGGTGGCGATCGTTTTGGGGCACGGCGTCGTCCCCGAGCCAGCCCACGAGGGCAGCTCCAGCAGTCCACAAAACCAGATCGGTATCGAGCCAGCGTTCTCCAGCAGAGGTTTGGACTGCGATCCGATCGGATTGGATGGTGCTGGCGGAACTTTCAAACAGGAGTTCAACGTTGCGTTTGTTGAGCGCTTTGTAGGCAACCCGACGGGCCGATGGGGTAAAAGTAGTGAGCAACTCACTGCCCCGTTCAATCAGATACACTTGGCCGCGATCGCCCAGTAGATCCCCAATTTTGCAGGCCAGTTCGACCCCACTTGGGCCCGCGCCGATAATCGCCACGGGTAGCGTCGATTTCCTAGAATCGCGCATCTGATCTAACCGTTGTCTGACCTGATGGACATCTGCCAGGGTGCGAAAAGCGAGCGCATGTTCTTTTAACCCAGGAATAGGAACCATGCGGGTTTGACTCCCTAAGGACACGACCAAGTAGTCGTAGGTGAGGACTGTCTCAGAGGCCAGGATCACTTGGCGTCGCTTTAGATTAATTTGAGTTGCCGCATCCTGTTTGAGTTCAACGCGGGTATGGGCCAACAGAGTTTCGTAGCGGGGGGTTACCTGCCAGGGCGTCAGTTCATCACTAAGCAGTTCATACAGCAAGGGGGAAAAGATAAAGTGCGATCGCGGTTCAACTAAGGTAATCCGACAGCGATCGCCTCGCAGGGCCCTAAACTTTTGGGCATAAACTGCTGTGTACAACCCACCAAAACCACCCCCCAGGATACAGATATGAGGCACTCGGTCTGTCGGTAACTGGGCGTGCGTCATGGGAGTGAGCCGCTGGTTGGAAAGTTGAGAACTCAAGGTTTCATCCATAGATGCCTACACCGTTTAGGGCATAACTTGCTTTAACTGTTCCACCAGCTCTTCAGAGCGTAGATTGCGGGCAGGTTCTAGGAGGTGGTAATGGGTATCGGCAAACAAATCAGAATCAGACTGGACGTTCAGCGTCTCTGGGTCATAAAACACCGGTGCGATTTCCGCCAACGCGTCGGCCGTTTCGGCGACATTACCCAGGGTTTCTTCATCCGGTTTGGCATAAACCCAGGGCAGCGCTAACAGCAGGGTGCCCCCCTTGGCTTCTACTTCTTGCTTGAATTGCTCAATCCGGGCGATGGCATGGTCGCTGATCGTTGATTTGATTTCCATTTGCCACCATTCCCCAGTGCGGTATTTATCCTGGGTGGGATCTCCCCGTTCCGTGAGTGGATCGTCGTAGTAGCCCGAAAATCGCCCCAGAGTTAATAGATCTCCCGTGGACTTAATCATGGCCCGGAGGGAAGGCACCCCCAACACCAACAGATCTTGGGCCATCTGCTTGGGAGGTACGCCCCCCCGCCCCGGTTTGCCAATGGCCCAAACAAAGGGTCCCGAGCGCTCACCCAAGCCGTCTTTATCCAGCAGCAGCAGATATTCAGGAATCAACAACACTGTGTCACCCTCGTTCACCTGCTCTAGCACGCTGGGCAAAATCACATCCAACCCTACTGGGCCGTCAATACCCAGGTTGATCACCGGCATGTCCAGCTCAGCTTCCATCAGTTGAGCATTGATGGTGTAGTGCGCCCCTGACCCACCCGTAACAATCAGCTTCGGTTGATCAATTTCCTGAGCCAACGCCACCTTGCGTTGGTACATCCCTCGGAGCCAGCTCAGTTCGCCGCCCAGGTAAACGTTGTAAATTGCCCCGGCAGACCAAGTCAGCCCAGCGATCGCAATCCAGGTTAAAAATTTACGTGACTGTTGCATAGTGAGTTAGAAATTCTAGAACTCAAAGTAAATAAACTCCGAGGGAATATTGGCCGCCAGCAAGATGGTTAATACCAGCAAACTACGCGATACCCAAGGATGCAGTAGCAGTTCATATTCCGATTTCCGCTCTTGCCAAACCGCAATATGTTCGGCCAGCAAAAACGCGATCGCCAAGGCCAGAGTCAACCCCAGCGCCCACAATTCATTGCTGCTGAACTGGCCAAAGGCGCTGACTAAGTTCGCCGGAGAATAGGCCCAAGGGGTGACTAGCGTTTGCAGCTTGGTGAACAACCGTAGGCTATTAGTTTCCATAAAGAACAAACAGCCCAACACCACGGCTCCAAAGGTCAATACCCAAGACACCACCTGGGGTCGGCCGACATATTTGCCCAGGGTTCGCTGGAACGGACGGCCTGCATAGCGCAGCAACAGCAGCAATGCTCCGTGGTAAGCCCCCCAAATCATAAAATTCCAGGCGGCACCGTGCCAAAATCCCGATAGGGTAAAGGTTAAGAACAAGAAGAATGGTGCCCAGTGCTTGCGTGAACCCATCAGCGGCAAAAACACATAGTCGCGGAACCAAGTGCTCAGAGACACGTGCCAGCGCCGCCAAAACTCGTTGATACTTTGGGACGTATAAGGGGCCAGGAAGTTGACCGTCAGCTTTACCCCTAGAATACGGGCAATGCCCAGGGCCATAAAGCTATACCCGGCAAAGTCAAAATAAATCCGCAGGGTAAACAAAAAGGCATAAAACCAAACTAGCCAGGGATTTGTGGCGGCTTCTAGATCAATAAAGGGGGCAATATTGTCTGCCAGTACAAACTTCATAAATAGCCCCAATGAGAGCCAGCGCAATCCCAAATCAAAGTTTTCGACCGTGAACTTGAAGCGAAACTTCTCAATTTGGGGCAGCAGGGCAGAACGCCGTTCAATTGGCCCAGCCACAATTTGGGGAAAGAAGGCGACAAAATTAATGTAGTCCAGAAACTTGATTGGCTTTTTACGTCGTGCCTTAAGGGAGTCGACGACGAAGGCCACCATCTGAAAGGTGTAGAAAGACACCCCGGGTGGAATCTGGTTGAACACGGGCAGCGGAAAGTTGCTTTCCCAATCTGGGGATATCCCACCTACGGCTAAACCCACCATATCTTCAACAAAAAAGGTGAGGTATTTGAAATAGGCCAGAATGCCCACGTCCACAACAATGACCGCGGTGGCAATCCATTTTGCAGTCTCACCTTGGCGGGTCAGCATCCAGCTCACCATCAGGTAATTGAAGATGATGGTGATACCAAACACGATAAAGCTAGAGGCACTGGCGTTATAGAACAGCAACAACGACAGTGCCGCGAGGCCCAAGGTGTCAAACATGTCTCGCCACAGGCCAAAGACTTTGGCCCCATAGCGCACCGCAAAAAATGGCACGCTAAACAGCAACAATACCCACCAGAAAGAAAAATCAGAGAAGTTCAAAAGCCTGTCTCCCCAACCGTTGCAGCTTAGAAATGCGGCTCGTAAGCAAGGATGGCATCCTCGATTAAGGCATGTCCCTTTACAGGATGCCCACAGTTGTAAGTTTGAACCACCTTTTATTTAGTTTCAATCAAACAAGATTCTGCAAAAAAGGAATCCAACTGCCTATGAGCCTCACCATGTCTTTAAACAAAATAGATATTTCCACATCTGAACCTGGAGTTTTGCTGATGGGGAAACGACAGTCCTGATTGAGGTGCTACACGGCCATTGGGGAATTTTCCGTATCTAGAGTCTGCTGAATCACGAATTGGATGACTTGGCGCAATCTGGCCAGATTGCCACTGTGATCTAATGCGACTGTCAACACATAGCGCTGCTGGTCAATGCGAAACACAACTGTGGTCCCAATGACCTTAGCGTTTTGTCCCCACTTTTCACCAATCCAGATGACTCGGGGGTTATTCAATTGAGCGATCGCGCGCTGGCCAAAATCTGGATTAGACTGTCCAGCTAGGGCCACTAACAGTGCGGCGTCTTGCGGTCGCTGAAACTGATAAATCTGCCGCACCATCTGGGTTAGTTCATTGGTGGTAATCCGGTTGGCACCCATTCCCAGATTGTGGCTGGGATAAGTTGCGTCGCCGACTAGCTTGCTGCGAACGGTAGTAGCATCATAGCCCCGCACCTGCAGACGCTGGGCGACAAAATCCCACCCGAGATAGTCGATCAGTTCATTGGCTGCAATGTTGTTGCTGTGTTTCACCATGCTGGCCATGACCTGGCGTAGGGCATACTGGTGGTTAACGCTAACGCTGTTTTCTGCGGTTTCAGTGTAGTTGTAGGGATGGATCGGTAGCGGGGTGCTCAGATCAATGCCTTGCTGGGCAACTTTATCCATCAGTGTGATCGCCAGCGGGATCTTAATCAAACTGGCAGGGCTAGCGGGGGGCACATCACCCTGGTAATCGCGACAGTCTCCGGCCTCCACTGGGCAGAGGGTGAGATGGAGAGCCGCTGGGTTAGGTAATTGGGCTGCAATGTGGTTGAACGCACTCTGTTCAACAGAATCCACTTGGGTCGCGATCGCAGCTAATATCTGGCGATAGGTCACTCCTTTAGCCTGGGCTTGATCGGCCAACACTGACTCTGAAGGAATCAGATTTAATCGGGCGATCGCCTGTCGCCAAAATCTTGCCTCTTGGTTTAAGCCAACCAGTGCAACATTGCCCCCAGATCGGGTTTGCCGATATTCATTGGCCGTTGTCGCCAATTTGAAAGCCTGGTTATAGACGGCTTCAGCCTGCTGCTCTTGGTTTAATTTGATCGCGACATGATGAACCAATTGGCGTTTAGACCAATAGGGTGCGAGCAGCTGCAAATCTTGGCTGTGGCGTAACGTTCCCCCCTCAGCTTGCCAAGTTGCTTGCAGATCATGGTATATCGTAGCGACTTCAGACACAGACTGGGCTTGCTCAAGTTGGGTCAAAATCGGATGAGTTTCAATGGTCAAAGGCGCTAGGGCGAAGGGAGCCCGAACTGTGATCACGCCGATTGTAAGCACCAGCGTCTTCGTTGCTGTCTTTAACCAGTAGCGCACCATCTGACTCGACCCTGATTTCATTAGCGGAGACAAAACCTGAAACAATCGCATCGATCCCACTAACGGGTATTGAATAGCGAACTGTTATGGTCTTAATTTCAGACTAATATTGGCTGTGGTATTTGAGTTGTCGGCGATGATACCGACCCAACTTTGGTCATATACTGGTAGCCTGTGGCCGCCGCTAAATCGTTGTCGATGGGTTGTTTGGTGGCCCTTAAATCTGATCAGTTTCGAGGAGTCTCCATGTCATTCATCCGCGAGTTGCATTTACAGCTCACGCGCAAAGAACGCACTGCTGTCGAAATCACCACAGCATACTTGGAACGGATTCAAACCCTCGAACCCCAACTCCACAGTTTTTTGTCGGTCACTGCCGATCACGCCCTTGCCCAAGCTCAAATCGTTGATGACAACATTGCTGCGGGCGAGTCCATTGGGCTACTGGCGGGCATTCCCCTGGGGCTCAAAGACAATCTCTGCACCCGGGGTATTCCCACCACCTGTGCCTCCAAAATTTTGGAAAACTTTGTGCCCCCTTACGAATCGACAGTTACCCAGCGCTTGGGTGATGCTGGGGCCGTTTGTTTGGGCAAAACCAATCTAGATGAGTTCGCCATGGGCGGCTCTACTGAAAATTCCGCGTTTGATCGCACCGCCAATCCGTGGGATTTGGATCGCGTACCGGGGGGCTCATCTGGGGGATCCGCCGCTGCTGTGGCCGCCGATGAATGTGTTGCTGCCCTAGGATCCGACACGGGCGGTTCTATTCGCCAGCCCGCTGCGCTGTGCGGCATTGTCGGCATGAAACCCACCTACGGCCTGGTGTCTCGCTATGGGTTAGTCGCTTTTGCCTCTTCCCTCGATCAAATTGGCCCCCTAGCTCGCAGTGTAGAAGATGCGGCAATTTTGCTGGAAGCGATCGCAGGTCATGACCCCAAAGACTCCACTAGCATTAATATCAAAACCCCCAATTATATCAAAGCGCTACGCCCCAGCCTAGAACAGCGTGGCAAGCGCCGCATTGGGGTAATTAAAGAAACCTTTGGCAGTGGTCTTGATCCAGAAGTAGAAGCCACGGTTGAAAAAGCCATCCAGCAACTTCAAGATCTGGGAGCAGAAATTCAGGTGATTTCATGCCCCCAATTTCGCTATGGGGTGCCGACTTATTACATCATTGCCCCCTCAGAGGCGTCTTCTAACCTGGCGCGTTTCGACGGCGTCCGCTATGGATTGCGCCACCCCGAAGAAAACTTGATGGAGATGTATACCAAAACCCGCGCTGCTGGCTTTGGCCCAGAGGTGAAACGACGGATCATGATTGGTACCTACGCGCTGTCGGCGGGCTACTACGACGCTTACTATCTCAAGGCGCAAAAAGTCAGAACTTTGATTAAAGAAGACTTTGAGCGCGCCTTTAACCAGGTAGATGCACTGGTGTGTCCCACGTCCCCGACGACTGCCTTCAAGGCTGGGGAAAAGACTGACGATCCCCTCAGCATGTACCTGCTCGACTTGATGACGATTCCGGTCAATTTAGCTGGATTACCTTCTATCAGCGTGCCCTGTGGATTTGATCAGGGCGGTTTACCGATTGGTATGCAGTTGATTGGTAATGTGCTGCAAGAATCGACGCTGTTTGAAATTGCCCATGCCTACGAGCAGGCAACGGAGTGGCATAAAAAATCTCCTGTGATTCTCCATGATGTTAGGTAGACTTCGAGGATTTTCGGTATGGGCGGGCTTAGGCGCGATCGCTTACGGCTTAGCCTGTACCTGGTTAGCCTGGCGACAAAGCCATTTGCTTTACTTCCCTGATGCAGAATTAGACGAAACCCCAGCTCTGCTCAATCTCCTCCACGAAACAGTGGAGATCCCTGTGGGTCAGGGTAATGCAGCGGGTAATTTATATGGCTGGTGGTTGCCCATACAAGATTCAGAGCAGGTACTCCTCTATTTTCATGGCAACGGCGGCAACATTAGCAGCAATTTGAGCCACGCCCAGCGCTTTAACCGCATGGGGTTTTCAGTATTGCTCATGGACTATCGTGGCTATGGTCAAAGTACGGGGCCATTTCCTTCAGAAGCTCGATTTTATGAAGATGCCGCTGCCATGTGGCAATACCTGATTGAGACCCGAGGGATAGTGCCAGAGCAGATCGTGCTTTATGGTCATTCTTTGGGGGGCGCGATCGCGATTCAACTCGCTAGCCAATATCCCGGCGCTCGGGCTTTAGTCGCGCAAGGCAGCTTTACGTCCATGCGTGATATGGCTCGCCTGACCTGGTACGAGAACTTATTTCCGATTGACTGGTTGCTAACCCAGCGGTTTGAGTCTATTGATCGGGTACCTCAATTGACGCTACCGATTCTATTTATTCACGGCGATAGCGACACCACTATCCCCGCAGCCATGAGTCAAAGTCTTTATCAAGCGACTTCTGCCAATAAGGAACTGTGGATTGTTGCCGATGCCGATCACAATAACGTTGCGGGCATCGCCGGAGACGAATATCTCCGCCGCATTCAGGCCTTTCTTGACGAACATAACGCCATTTCTAGTGCAGTTTCAGCTAGCCTTGACTGACTTAAGCTTGTATAAAAATGATTCAAATTCCAGTCGCACCCGACATTTTGAAGCAACACTATGCTATCGAACGCTTGACTTCGAAACAAAAATGGTAGACATGTTACGGCAATTCTATGACTGCTATTTCGTCACCATAGGAACTATCTGAAGTTGAGGTTATTATGGCTTCTTTGCCATCTTCAGAGAAGGTAATCTCGGGTGTTTTATCTTCAGCATCATGATCACTGATAGTCTGTTCAAGATTACCTGAATTTAAGTTCCAAACTTGAATACTTCCAAAATAAGGAGATACCTCGATTTGTTGTTGAGCAGAAGATGGTTCTCCACGATAATTTTGTTCAAAGCTGTTGTGATAAGTAACTGTGATCAAATGCTCTTCATTAGGGCTTACTGCTAAGGGAACACTAAATGATGCATCATCGACCGCTCCCAATTCTTGAATATATTCTCCTGTTCTAAAGTCATGTAGCTTGACTTTAAAGTCATTGGTATCTACGTAGCCTATCTGATAGCTTTCATTTCTTATAAAAGCTCTTCTGCCCGCAAAATGGAACGCTAATTCCTTGGAATCAATATTCCAAAATTGAAATCCTCCGATTGCAAGATCTTCATTCGAGATTTCTTGGTAGAGTTTGGGATCCGTTGGGCAATATTGTAGGTAAAATATTGCGGTGTCCATTGGACTGTAGTACTCAGGAACATATCCAAACGTACAGATTTGAGGATCGTATACCAAAACGGCGAAGTCCTTCCCTGACGTTATTGCATAATCATATAAAAGTGCTTCAATGGCTGGATCTCCAAGCTTTAAGTCTGACCAAGCAACTTCAATATCACCAAATAAATACTCTTCCTCTACAGAAATATTTTGGCTATGTTGTATTACGGAGAGCTGTTGTCTTGGTAAATGACTTGTTTGAATATTGAGAATCCTGTTCTGAATTGGATCTGGTGTAGTATTAGGAGAGTTTGATAGCTCTTGTCCGCCTAGAGCCTCTTCTCCTAAACCTTCTTGCCCTAATAAAGGATCTGATTCTAATGTCGAATTGGTTGTGAATAATACACCTAAGAATCCTAATATTAGAGCTATTGGCAGTGCTAACAAGAAAAAAGTCAGCGCTTTATTTTTATTTTTTTGAGGTAAACCTCTACTATCTTTGGCTATCGCTTCTACTGGTTCTTGAGTTTGGAGCTGTAAACTAGATATACCAACCGCTGGGAATGTATTAGCTTCTACGAACGGTAATGAAGTAGATGGAATTGAGTCTTGTTCAGTTTGATTCCACTTTGCAGATTCATTTCCTCTGAACTGACTTAAAAATACTGGCTGTGTAGAGGCTGAACTTTTGAGTTTAGATGGGTTTGCTACCGATTGGGAGCTAGAGAGATCTTCACTTTCAGCTAAGAATCTTTCTAAATCTGCAAGGAGTTCTGCGACAGACTGATAGCGATGATTCGTGGCAGGCTGAATCATCTTATCGATAATCCGGGCAAAATCATCATCTACTGAACTGGTTAAATAATCTCGCCAGACCCAAGCATAAGTCCCGCTATCAAACAAATCAAAGGGGGACATGTTGGTCATTAAATGTAGGCAAGTCGTACCTAAGCCATAGATATCACTGGCAAAAGCGGCTTTCCCTTTTGCTTGCTCAGGCGCAGTGTATTCAGCGCTGCCAATAACGGTACCGGTTTTAACCAGGGCAGTTTCAGTGGCTTGTTTGGCCGCACCCAGATCAACTAAAAACAGTTCGTAATCTTTTTTACGACAAATGATATTAGCAGGTTTGATATCACGATGGATGACTTTATTCTGGTGGATGAAATTTAAGGTGGGGAGAACTTTGCTGAGTAGCTGTAGAATTCTGCGTTGACTGTAAGTTTTCCCTTGTTTAAGCTCCTGTCGCAAATCTTGACCATCAATAAATTCTTGGATTAAGTACTGATGTCCGTCTTGTTCAAAGTGGTCAAATAAACTGGGGATGTGGGCATGCTGTCCTAGCTTTTCAAGCTGGCGTGCTTCTTGCTGAAATAGGTCAATAACTTTTTCGGAAGAATGATGAAGTTTTGTAGACTGAAAGAGTTGCTTAATTACACAAGAACGCTGCACCGTAAGGGATGTGTCGATTGCTAAGAACGTTCGACCAAAGCCACCTTGACCCAGCAATTTAATGGCAGTGTAACGGTTGTTTAATAGCAGTGGTGTGTTACAAGTTTGGCAGACTGGCGACTCGTTAGAGTTTACAGGGGCAGTGCATTCCGGATTGAGACAATAGTGCATGGGTAGACTGGTAAGGCTTTATCGATTTAAAGTAAGGGTCTCAGTGATGAGGATTTCTGAGATTTCATCTATATTTGCTGTTGACTGCCTGCTGACATCAGCTTAGCCTTTCTAATTGAGCTGAGTGCATCCCGTTTTTGCAAGCCATGGCTGGGTAGAAACTTGGCAGGGATGTTATCACGCGAAAGTGACAGATCAGATCCAAAAGTGTGGATCTAATCCCTCAGATCTGACGGTGAATTGATAGTTAGGTGGGCACCTTCTCAGAGAGAACAGTACTGGCAATCATCCGTAATGCCCGGTCTCAAGCTTGTAGAGTATTGATGCTAAGCACTTGATCTACTGAAGGATCTTTGCAATTTTTAAAACCTTATCTATCGGAGTACTTCTTTGGAGCGGGAATCATGGATACAACTATGAGAGCAAGAACATATACCAAAGTTGCAAAATGGTATAACCTAGCTTGTCTAGCATTCACCACTCTTAGCTCAGTCATTCTGTTGACTTCAATTGTATTGGATCCATACAACTTTGGTACAACTACTGATCAAGTATTTCGGTCAATTGCTATTACGTTAGCTGGAATTGCTGGAATAGTAGGCATGATTCAAGACAAGCAATGGGCCAAATGGGTCACGATCTTTGTCTATGGCTTATATATCTTTGCTGCCATCCAAGGTCTAATCATTTCGTTCTCACTAGATCCTGTTCATATACTATTCTTGCTCGACAAAAACAGAGTGATAGCCTTAAGACTAGTGCATTTGACTGCGATATTGATGTTTTCAATCGGGGTTATATTGTTTTTGCAAAAACCCCATCTGAGAGGCAATGTAGGAGAAGGCAAAGAATTGGAAGAGTGAGTTAACCTGTAGTCCCGTTTTTGCAAGCTATTGCTGGGTAGAGACTTGGCAGAATCGTCTCTCTTTGCACGACAAAAAGTTTAATGAACAAGTTGAATGGGAGTTAAGGCAATTGACCATAACGCGATCGCATCCCAGTCCTTCATTCCACCGGACTGTTCTGGAAGTGGCTTAGTCGAAGAAATTCCCTGACTTGATCAAGCAGATGAGGTGGCTTGGATGGTGTCATTGTAAATGTCGTATAACTCCATTTAGGAAGCACTTATCTGTCTGTCGAAAGTGATCCATAACAGCCTACTTCCTCGGAGCTGTCCGACAAATATTCTGTATAAGTTCTATGAATGGAGGTGTTTCACGCAAAAATGGCGGATCAGATCCATCCTTCCGGATCTGATCTGCTAGATCTAACAATGAATATATAGCTAACAATCCATGCGCTGTAGGCGATTGCTCGAAGAGAATACAAGCATCGCAATTGGCGATCGCCTATTTTATTAGAGCTTCTAGCGTTTCTTTCCGTCGCACTGTTTAAACTTTTTCCCACGATGATACCAATAAGGCTCATTCTTTTTCGGTTGGAGGGGCGGTCACATATCCCCATCGGGGTAAAAACATTTGCCTCTTTCCTTAATAAAGCGCAATCGCTCGTGGAGTTAAGCGGCATCTTTCTCTTCTTGGTACACTGCGACAAACTCAACAACACCTGTTTCATCTTCAGGTTGCTCTGCTTCGGTTGCGAGTACGGTTAAACCCAGCTATTTCACGCTATGGGTAGTAGCTGTAATCAGCCCATAAATTTCTTACTCGCATATGCAACAATATCTCTTTTCTCATAGTATGGAACAAAGCCCAAACGAAAAAGTTGAGCTAATTTCAGAAAATTCCAATAAAAACTCACTTGATGATCGTGTAAGTCAGAGTCCAATTCAACGGTTCTTTTAGCTGGTTGAACAAACCTCTGAGGATCATTAAGAGAGCAACACGAGTTTTAAGACATACTTTCAATGTAACGTAACCAGGTTTCGCAGGATAACAATATATTGCTGTCTTTACCATGCTCTTTTCTTTACGATAGCTACCTGCCCCCTTAACAGTGAGCATAACAGGAAATTTAATCTGTCTCTGGTATGGAAGTATGAATATCCCGTATACATTATGACGACCTCTCCAAGGTTGAGCGAAAACCACATTTGGATGCTCAGAAAAAACCTGACCGTTGCCTAGAAAAGATGCGTCCTTGCATCGGGGATTTAAAACTTTTTTCAAATCTCTAAACATAAAAATATTTGTAAAAATACACGGAGAAAATTTATGCTATTTGTCTTAAGAGGGAGGGATCCTTCAGGTCGTTATGAAGTCCGTAGTCTGAGGTAGCAAACTGTATTTGTAACATTAATCGATCTCGACAAATGGGTCGAGTTGCTTTGTGGTAGCAAAACGTATCCTCGGCGAATCCAAATCCTTTATTGCCAATCACAGTAACTATATTGTCTGATCCGTAAGAATTACGAATTTCATCATCTCCACGTCGCTTCACTGGCATCAGTACATGCGACAGTTTTTTACTCGTGTGGCTACCACGAACACAGATGTGAGGACCGCTCTTAGAATCAACATCAGTTAAATAAAAGAAAAACCTAAGGCATGCATAATCATCCAAATCATAATGGAAGAAAGTTATGGTTTGATTGGAATCATAAGGTTGCTCGTCATTAACGGCAAAAGTCCACCAAAGGCGACTTCCGGTAAAAATAGGCTTAGCTCTCAAATAGGAAGCAGCAATTTCGAGTAATTGTGAATCACGACTCAGCTCATAAATCTCCGAACAAAGTACACTCGTATTATAGTACTGAGCCATAAAGAAGGTGTAGCCATGCTCTTTTTCAACTCTACCTTTCTCAGAGTAGTAGAAGCCAAGCCTAGAATTTTGATTTCCATAACATGTCGTCGACAATGCAAAATCAAAGATTCTATTTAAGTGATTTTGTGGCAGTTGAATGCCAAGATAAAGCCCGTTTTGGTTGAGCGAATTTACAATCTCTGTCACGTTAATATCTCTAAAAATAGATAATGAATTTTTGGGTTGATGATCTTTAGATTTTGAACTTCTTAAAAAAGCTACTACGGCATAACGAATAATAGTAAACCTTCCTAGGATAGACATAATAATCCAGCTTGGATTCTTGAATCCCTTGATGAAGTAAGCCCATAACCTTAGCCATATTTCCGTGAGATAACCTCGGAAAAACACTGATTGTTCATATCTGATAGACATAACTCTTAAAAACTAAAATTTCAGTATTGCATACGTTTATTTTATTTAAGTTGTTTATTATGTCTAGAATCTTCATCTCATATTCTTTGAATCTTTAAATTTGGCTTTCTTTCAACATATGAATCGATCGAAGAAAATAATTCTCAGCGCTGAGGGAATTTGTGATGATGAATCCCCACTTTTTGCGGACATGAATTTTAGAGAGTTGATAGTTCTTTATTGGGTAGTACTCAAGGAGTAATGATGGAATTATTAAAGTGAGATCGCAATCATTGCATCCTACCTATGCCCAGTTGCCCCAAATGTAGCGCCGAGCGCACCGTCAAAAACGGGCGTATCCATACAGGCAAGCAGCGTTTCCTCTGCCGACGCTGCGGTTATCAATTCGTCGAAAATCCTACCGATAAACGCATTGACCAGGCCACTCGGGCGTTGATAGACCGATTGTTGCTGGAGCGGCTCTCCATGGCAGGCATTGCCCGAGCAGTACAAGTCTCAGAGCAGTGGCTCCAAGATTACGTCAACTGCAAAGCGGCTCAATCGGCTCAGCAAGCTCAAGTGCAGCCCCAAAAAAGGGGGCTTCGACGGTGTAATGTGTTGGCGAAGCCTGCCGAAGGCTTTGAACTCTGGTCGTTTGTTGACCACAAGGGAAACAAGCAGTGGGTGTGGTTAGCCCTTGATGTCGAGACCCGAGAGATCATTGCTGCTCAGGTTGGCAATCGAGGGCAAGGCAGTGCTCAACAGCTCTGGGATGCGCTACCCAAGGTCTATCGCCACTGTGCCGTCATCTATACCGATGCCTGGGAAGCCTATCAAGCAGTGTTGCCGTCCAAGCGCCATCGAGTGGTCTCTAAAGAGAGTGGCAAAAAGAGAGTGGCAAAACTAGTTATATTGAACGCTTCAACTGCACCTTGCGGCAGCGAATCTCACGCTTTGTCCGACGTAATCTGGCCTTTTCCAAGACGCTGCGCAATCATATTGGCTTACTGTGGAATTTCATTCACCACTACAATGCATCATTACCCCTTTAGATAGTGAGGGGGCATATAAGAGAAACCGAGATGGCTACTAAAGGCGGATGTTTATGCGGCAAGGTTCGTTACGAAGTCACTGGGCCACTCTTTGGTGCAGATCACTGCCATTGTTCTATGTGTAGACGTCAGCATGGTGCAGCATTTTCTACTTATGCGGAATTCAATCCAGGCGATTTTATATGGATCTCGGGAGAAGACCTTGTAAAAGTGTATGAAACGTTGCCAGGTGGCGGATGGTGCTTTTGTAGTGAGTGTGGCTCGACATTAGCAGGAACCGACAAAGGTAAGATCACCACGATAACGCTCGGCACGGTTGAAGGAGATCCAGGTATAAAGCCAGAGTCACATATCTTCGTAGGTTCCAAGGCTCAATGGCATAATATATGTGATGATCTCCCACAAGTCGAAGAACGGCCTCCAGACACCTGGGAACCACCGAGCAAAACCTCCTAACAAGCGCATGCGGCCTGATAAACCACTCGCTACGCTCGCAGTTTGGCCACTAATGCGGAGCATTAGCGGCCTTTAGAAGATCAATGACTCACCGACTTTTCGTTTACGGAACACTTGCCCCAGGTCGGCCCAATGAGCACGTCCTAGCAGATGTTCCAGGAGAGTGGAAGCCAGCGACTGTCATTGGCACTTTACTTCAAGAAGGCTGGGGTGCAGCGGTTGGCTATCCAGGTATCATCTTGGATCAGCATGGTAGTGAAATCGAAGGTTTTCTCTTCAGCTCGGAGAGGTTGGCTAAGCACTGGACTCGCCTTGATGAGTTTGAGGGTGAAGGCTATGAGCGAGTCCTAACAACAGTGAAGCTTGAAGACGGGACAGCCGTGGATGCCTACATTTACCAACTCCGCCCTAGGCTTACAAGTTATGACCCCAGTTGATTGAGTCGTCAAATTAGCGGGAAATTAAGGTGACGCATGAGTCGATTAACCCTTCGATTGCCAGAAACACTACACCAGCAATTAGCTAATTTGGCAGAAGGTGAAGGCGTTTACTTAAATCAATACCTTTAACCCAAATAAAAGTTGACCAGTAGAGTCAACACAAACGTCAACTGGGCCGCCAATGCAAATAGATAAAAGATGGCGCGGGTGCGAAAGACGGTAAGCAACAGGCTGATGTTTTTCAGGTCAATCATCGGGCCAAACACCAAACACGCCAGTAGTGCGCCCCCGGTAAACGTCGAGGCAAAAGAAAGGGCGAAGAAGGCATCTACTGTTGAGCAAATCGAGACGACCCAGGCCAACACCATCATCGCAATGATGGACGTCACTGGCCCTTGGCCCAAACTCAACACAATTTCACGGGGGATGGCAACTTGTACTGTCGCCGCGATCGCGCTGCCAATCACTAAAATCGCCCCCAGCTCTCGAAACTCCTGCACCATATTTTCCAGCATTAGCCCTAGCTTCGCCGTCCAGGGCTTGGTGCGAATATCATCGCTGACCAAATCCATCGCCGCTGGCGCATCAAGCTGGAGTCGCTCTCCACCAGCCTGCATCAAAAACGTTCCCGATTGCAGCAGCGCGGGCGTTTCATCATCAACGGACTTGGGCTTGGGCATCAGTCGCGTCACCGCAGGTTGCAGCAGTGGGCGCATATCTGGTTGGGCGCTAAACACCCAACCGATGATTGTTGCTACTAGCAGCGACAGCACTACCCGTAGCACCACAATCTCTGGCTGGTCGCGGAAGGCCGTCCAGGTTGCCCAAATTACAATTGGGTTAATCGTCGGTGCTGCTAACAAAAAACCAATTGCCACCGACGCGGGTGCACCTTGAGTCATCAGTCGCCGCGCCACTGGCACGTTGCCACACTCACAGACGGGAAACAAAAAACCAACCAAGCTGCCTGCCAGTGCTCCCCCCAAAGGATTGCGCGGCATTGCCGCTACCAGTTTGCGTTCGTCCACAAACAGCAGTAGCACACTGGAGAAGGTCACTCCTAGCAGCAAGAACGGCATGGCTTCTACCAGCAGGCTCAGAAATAGCGTGAAGGCATTATTTAACTGATTCATGGGCCTAAACCAACGGTCTTGCTATTCTACTGGAATCATAGGAAACCGTGGGCGATCGCTGGGATCGTGTTAATTCAAGCATTAGTAGCAAGCACCTTGATGAATGGGGTCACTGGCCACGTCTTACCAGCCGACACTTGCCCATCGCTAATTTCCACCCTACAGACTTACCACAATCGAACCTGGGTGACGCTAATCTGCCCCGAAAAGCAGACATCGACATCTGCACCAGGATCTCGCAAACGATCGCCGTATTGGCCCACATAGCGAAATTCACCATTCTCGATGGCAAACTGAGTGGGCAACGGTTGGGTGCAGGCATCGCAAAATACGATATCGGGTTCCGACCTATCTGGATTCGCCCAGGGCAAATTGACATTCCAGAAAGTGCCCTCTGGCTGGGGTAAAGTAATTAGCTTGTCAATGACTTGCGCCGCAAGTTGAATTGACCGAGACCAATCAATCGGTCGCCGCTGATAAATATATTGAGAAATAGCGATTCCCGGTATCCGCAAAAGGGCCGCTTCGCGGACGGCTGCCACGGTCCCCGAAACATAGATATCGGCCCCTAAATTACCTCCCGCATTAATTCCGGAGAGGACAAATGTTGCCTTTGAGCACAAATGACTCAGCGCCACTCGTGTACAGTCTGCCGGCGTGCCGCCAATGGCGTAGTGTCCTTCTTGCTTGGGTTTAATCGGAATCGGCCCGCCTCGATTGATTTGGTGGCTACAGCCAGAGAGGGGTTGGTCGGGGGCGACGGTCATGCTGGGGCGATCGCCAATTGCTTGTCTTAAAGCCGCAATCCCAGGTGCGTCGATGCTATCGTCGTTAGTCAATACAAAAGTCATGGGTTTGGGTCGATTGGGGGTAGAAGCTGGGGAAAGATGCGTTGGCCCGCGGGAACACATCGAAGTGGGGTCAATAGATTAGATTTAAACCGACTTTTGCCTAAACCGTTCCTTTGCTGCCAAAAACGCATCTTTCATCACCCGCTGAATCTTCTCTGGATCTGGGGTTTTGCCGCCCATTAAATCGCCAAAATAGGCGCAGGCGGCTTCCCCCAGAGCCCAGGTGTAGGCCGCCGCCCAGGAGGCCGCAACCACGCTGCCTAATCCAGGCACAAACTTAATCAGTTCTCGCCCCACTGCCTGGGCAAAAAATCCGCCCGCGATCGCGCTTACAACCCCACCCGCCTGCGACGGAGACAGGGTTTGACCATAGAGATTTCCCAAAACCCCCACCATCGAAACTTGCAGGGCAGTAAGCATGGGCATGGTGGCAAACGGTAAAGGAACTGCGGCCAAGGCAGTCGCCGCGATCGCAAAGGCCAAGATATAGCGTCGTCCTACATCACGGTAAAGATTGCCAATGGTTTTTCCGGCAGCATCTTGTTCTAAAAGTTCATAGATCGCTTGGGCTTCAGCCTTAGGGAGCATCTCAGCTAGGGCATCTCTCAGAGCTTCAAGCCCATAAAACGTCGGAGTGTAACCGTCTTCTTCTAGGGTGAAGTCGATCAGAATAGCTTGATCGCAGCAGTCAGAAAACGTCTTTTGCAGGGCTTCAAAGGGACGCTGAATCTCCGCGATCGCAGGTGGATAAGCTGGATGATCGTTAACGGCTGAGGGATACAGTTCATGCACACAGGTCACCGCCAACAAACAGGGTACTTGGGGTAACTGCTGGCGAATCTGTGCCACCAACTGCTTCAAAAAGTCAGTGGCGAAGTCATTAATTTTGACGGTCAAAATCAGCACTCGTCCTTGCCGACTAGACCGCTTCAAGTCTGCCACCAGTTCATTGACCAGGGTTTCAGCATTTTGGGTGATGTCGCCTAAGCCCACCGTATCGGTAAAAATCAGCAAGGGCAGATCGTCCGAAGGGTAGGCGTAGCGCTCAGTATTTTGGGTATGGGGTCGAAAGCCTTGACCCACGATATCGGCAGAAACCCCGGTTAAGCCGCACACGATGGAACTTTTGCCCGCCTGGGGTTTACCGATGAGTAGCGCTTCGGTGGTGGGCAATTCTGAACGCACCTGGGCCAAAATTTCAGCCACTTGAGCTTCACTCACGTTAAACCATTGGCTCACAGTTTGAGCGGTTTGGTTTACGGGCAGTAGCTGCTGCAACCGATCGGTTGCCTGACGCCAAAGGGCATTGACGGGTGCCGCAAATCGTTGCAGCTTGTTGCGTTTGGGAACTAATTTAGCTGACTCATCTTCTGGTGGACGCATAGCCGATCGGGCAATAACACTCGGTTCCGCTATTATTTTGAAGGGTTTGCGCCTGCAGATAGGTTCGGTCGCACGATCGGTATCCCCCCAATCAAACTGTCTTGGGGCTTCCGGACAGAGATGCTCTTTGCTCTAATAATGACATAGCCAATATTGATGCACCCGTGGAGCACTGTATAGACCCTATGGCCTATTCCGATGACTGGATTTCAATGCTAGATGACGCTGCGATCGCGGCGTTGGGGGCCTCCCTGCGCCGCATTGACCCCCGCTTCATGAAATCTAGCCAGCGCCACCCTGGTGCAACGCGCACTTGGTTTCAGGGCAAAGAACCTTATTTTGACCTGGTATTTGAAACCGAAGCTGATGACATCATTTGGTTTCAGATCACGCTGCGCGGCAAGTCGCTGTCTTGGAATCAAGATCAACCCACACTGCTCCAAGCTGGGGAAACCAATGAGTTAGACGTACCCACTGAGGTCAATTATTACTCAGCTAGCAAAACTATTGAAGGAACGTCTGACATCAATCGCGAGTTTCTTGGCTTGGTGATTGCGCTACTCAAAACTCACCCAGAAGACCCACTGTTTGCGCAGATGGGTACAAAGCTCAAAGCGCTGGAGAGTCAATATTAATTTGCCCTAAGCACAGCAAGTATTTTGAGCTTGAACCGGCATATCAATGCCAGTGGCATCGAGATTTTTTTCAGGTGCAGTGTCTGCAACTTTAACCACGAAAATTTCCCAACGGTTACCGTCGGGATCACTTACCCAAACCTTGTCTTGCAGCGCGTAGCAGCAATCCGTATCGTACTCTTCAACAGGGTTAAGTCCGGCAGCCTTAAAGCGGGCGATCGCGGCCTGAACGGCTGTCGTACTGTCCACCTGAATCCCCAGATGGGACAGTGCACCCCTTGGCGCAATCGTGTTGCTAACATTCAGGGCCAGATTTAACCCTGGATTCTCAATGTCGAATTTGGCGTAGTCGGCCTTGTGCTTCACTGGCTCAGTGGCAAACATGACTCGATAAAACGCGATCGCACGACTCAAATCAGTGACGCGTAGGGCAACGTGGGTTTTGAAGGAAGTCATGGGACATTCTCCTGCATTTCTGCAAATATCGAATTAACAGGCAAAATCAAACACAGCAATCCGACAGCATTCAAGCAACTTGCTGATTGGATCAACGGTTGCAAGACATCTTTTATTTCTATATTTCCACAATATTAAAAATAAATTCAATCGTCAAGCTTGAAAAAGAGAAATACGCCCAGCTATAGCGTTAGCCACAAAGCTTTGTGCGCTACCGCGAGCCAGATTGCTTGTGGACTCAGCATCCTGACGATACTCGGGGCATTAAACAATCTGGCCAGCGCTATAAATCCATAACCTGCTCAAGTCGGTTGGAAAGCTTAGCGTGGGCGTTAACAGGTTAGACTCTCTGTTTTCAAGTTGCCTAAGCTTGCAGCTTGATGAACTTAGCTTCTGAAGGCACACCGTTTTGATTCACCAAGAACAGCATGTAGTAACCCGGTGGGGCGATATTGCCATTCGGTGGTGCTTTGAACAGCAACTCATTAGTAGCCGACTCGCTGATGCGCTCAAGCCCGACCCACCGCTGCTGCATATTGAATGAGTGGGTCGCCGCGCCCGGTGCCATGAAACAAGCGGAAGCGATCGAAGCCGCATCCGGTGTGATCACACTGAACAGATCGCCATATCTGACCAGATTAGTCACCGACGCGATCGCCGGTCTTGGCCCTTTGAATAAGTAAGGCGGCTTAAACACCTCCACACGATTCTCAGCATGGTCAAATGGTGCAATGTTGTAGAACTTATCCGTGCCTGAGGTCATTACTTCACCGCTGGGCAACAAAACCGCTGCTGCATGATACAGCCGAGGCACATGCATCGATGCTAACTGTGTCCACTGGTTTGTCTTGGGATTGTAGATTTCTGCTTCCATTACGGGGGTTCTGGCGACATCGGCAGTGCCCGTGCTGCTACCCCCGCAGACAAATACTGTGCCATCCGGCAACAGCACCGCATCGGGTAGCACCCGTGGGTTAGCCATGGGGGCTGTCAACTTCCATCCAGCGCCTAAAGCTTCCAGATCTAGAACTTCGCATTGATTAGTCGTGGGCCAGTCATCTCTGAACCCATCAGAACAACTCGTTTGAATCGGATTGCCATCGGGGGTGATTGGCGTCCCCTGACCGCAATTGGCATTGCTTGATGGCGTAAAGGAACAAGACACTCCGCCCCCAATAATCATGACGCGAGCTTGATAATTTGTCTCCGGCAAGAGCGGCAAGAGCACAGCCGAGCCTTCTGACGGATAGGTGCGTGAAGTTTTAATCTGAGTCTTGGCAGGTAGGGCTTCAACGGTGTTTGTCGCCACGTCTAGAAAATAGGTACGGGTATTGCCGTGAATTAACAACCGACCATCGGGTAACACAAACACGAATGGATACAGCCCATAGAGCCCTAAGCTATCTTGACAGTCCTCAAAGAGTTCAGGAATCGGTATCGCAGGGCCTTTAGTCGTTCCGTCAAAAATCTCATAGGACTTATTCACCTGCCTAGGAATTCCCGTTCCAGAAATAAAATCCTGCGAGCAGGTGGACTGCTGAAGCGTGGTGAAGACCTGAGCCGTCCCCGCCAGAATAAACACTCGTCCATCGGGCAAGGTCGTACAGGTGGGATACCAACGGATGCCACCACTCATATCGCCAAAGTCGCTCCAAGTGCCGCCCTGTCCATTGGGGGTAAAGGTATGCAGCGACTTTGCACTGGTTTCGCCCACATTGCCTGAAGCCATTACCAATCGTCCATCTGGCAGAAACGCATGACCACAGCAAAATTTGTTGCGCTGGGGATTAGGCAGGGCACTCACCTGCTGGCGAGTCTTGGGGTCTAGGATAGAGACCGCACTGTTTTCGTTCTCGAAGAAATCTTCATACCCCAGCAGCAGCACCTTACCCGTGTGCAGCACCGCCGCATGGATCCCCACAGTGCCAAACTCTAAGGAGTATGGCACCTGCCACTGCCCCTGGGTAGCAAAATTCCCCTCTGTTTCCTCAAATCCCCCCCCAGCTTGCCAAGCTAAATTGCCGATATCCGCGAAAAAATGCTTGAACTGGTTTTGGGGCTCAGCGACGCGTGCCAGTAACTCCAGGCCACCCGCCCCAAAAACGTTTTGCAGCAGTGAGACCGCCTCAACTTGTCCCAAGGACTCACCAAACTGACTTTCCAGCGTCCAGGAGGCATCGAGGTTATTCTGGCGACGCAGGTGAACCATGCCGCCAGTCGCCAGCGGTGCTATCAGGTGAAAATCCCGATCTTGCGTTTGAATCAAGCCGGGAACGCCATCCACCGCTAAGCTAACGTCTAACCCGTCTGTAATTGCCTGGGGAATCAGATTCCAGGTATAGGGAGGCTGGGATTCTCGCCAAAGCGAAAATAGCTTGTTGCCCACTCTCGCAATCACTTCAAAATGACCATTACTTTCCCCTGGGTTGATGTAATCACTCTGGAGCATCGCGACGGCATCAACTTGCCCCAAATTTTGACCAAAGCGATTGGGGGATGACCAAGGCACATCTGGTGCATCATTCAACCGGACATAATGCACCAGCCCATCTTGGGCATGGGGCGCGACCACTTCAAAATGGCCTTTGGTGCCAAAATCTCCCTGCACTAAAGCGGGGTTGCCCATGTGGGGTTCATTAGAGGGAATGTAGAGTGGCCCCGTCCACAGTAAGGGGGCGGCACTGGCTCGCCAGTAGAGGGCCAAACGGTCTCCATGTCTGACCACCAATTCTAAATGACCGTTCTTAGCGCCAAAATCTGTAAAGTTGCTTTGAATCAAAGCCACATCAGATGCTTCCCCGGCCCCAAAGAAACTGCCATGCAGACTATTTTGCATTGGGCCTGATGGACTACAGGTAAATAAATATTCGGGGGGCAAAGGGCCAATCCAAGGAAACTGGGGCTGAGCGTTATCCCGATAGACCTGGGCTAAGCCTTCAACTCGACTCGGAAAGACCGCTTCAAAGTTATTGCCGAAATTACCATAGTCGCTTTGCACCACAAACCCACTGTGCCGACCGATCGCCACAGGACTTGGGGTTTGAGCGATTAGGAGAGTGGCATCAGATAACAAAGATGGGTTTTCGGCTCGGGCAGTTGCACTGCCACTCAAACTTCCTACCCCCAGACCTGTCCCTAGTATTAAAAATTCCCGGCGACTGATTGACACAAAAATCCTCCTGACTGGCAGTTTTCTGCATGGCTTAACAGAATTGAAACCCTGCGCTTAGTCAAATTCACGCAGATCATGTATAAATCAATGATCTGTAAATTAACTTAGACTTTTTGACAGTTCAGTCGAGGATATTTGTAGTCTAAGATACTCAATAGTACGTCGCAAGAGATGACTGTAAATCAATTAAAATAAATGTGCTCTCTTGCGTTCTCTCAACTTCATTTCCAGTGGGTATCCGTCACATTTTATGATCAAGAGAAACACAACTGCTTTGCTGGGGAAACACCCGTGAGGTTTTCAGCCAAAGACATGACATTCATTGCCGGACTATTGATCATTGCCAGTTTACTGTTGGGGATAAATCCTGCGATCGCAGCGCCCATTTGCCGGACTACTGCCCATCACAACATTTGCATTATGTCGATTAAGCGCAGTGCCAAATATCACTGGCAATATCGGGCTGCTGTCAAAATTGACGCCGAAATACGGCCCGTAGAACGCTACAACTGTCGCCGCCAAGAGCGCACTCGCCAAGATGGCAAAACTGTGCCCTTTGAACCTGACGGGGCTGGCGAATTAATCTGTACTTTGCTAAGGCGCTAAGACAATGCAGATGCACCCAAAGCTTTATCTGTTACTTTCTAGCAGATTGAAAGTAGCTAATGACCTGGTTGACCGACAAAAGTTATCCGCCCTCACCCCCCAACCCCTCTCCCAGGGGGCGAGGGGAGCTAATTCACTTTTCCGGTTCCCTCTCCCCTCGGGAGAGGGCTAGGGAGAGGGCTTTTTAAGAGTCTGTTTACAAGTTTTGTCAGTCAATCAGGCTAATGACTGTAGCGACTTTGAAGACCAAACCAGAAGTGACCTACCTGGAATGAAACTCTACTGTGTTCTGGCGGATAGTAATGTCAAAATCACCAAAGACGTCATGGCCTAAGAGTCCCACTTCGAGTTCTGGCCCTGCGATCGCGACCTGCACATCTGTCTCCACAATGCCACCTACTTGAATGACGTCAATGATCCCGACCGAAAAAGTGACGCTTGACGAACTTGCAGTGGCGACACGAGTGCGGCCAATCGGGATGATATTGAGGCTGTTGGCCATGCTAGGGGTAATCAATGTACCGCTGGCCCCGGTGTCTAAAATCATGTCATAGCGCTGGCCGTTAAAGTTTACCGGAACGACTGGGGTGCCCGATAATCGTCTCAAGATAGGGACTTGATGCACCCTTGAGGTCGGTTGAGTAGAGTTTGCTGCTGTGGGTGCAGCCTGGGGTGTCGGTTGAGCGGTTCTAGGATTGGACGATGGTACCGTTATGGGTGCTTGAGATGCCGCAATAATTTGCTCGGCTTGCTGCTGGGCATATTGAAAGTTGCGTTGATATTCGCCGATTTTCTGTTGAGCATTGGCTCGATTGGGGTCGTCCTCGGGTACTGATTCCAACAGATCGATGGCCTGTTGCCAACGACTGGCCACTAAGCGCCATTCGTCAGGCGATCGCGCTGTTTGACTAAAGTTGTAGGCACTAGAGGCGCGGTTGACTCCCTGGGCATAAAATTCGCTGGCAACCGGCTCCGGTTCCGGTGGAGCTGCTGCTGGGGTTGTTTCTGAGACGGTTTCTGAGCTAGCCGTTGATGCCGCTGGATCAGAGGCTGTCTGGTCAGGGCTAGACGCAGGTGCAACCGTTGTCGAGAGAGGCTGATCAGCTGATTGATCACGACACCCTCCAACTAGTATGACTAAGCTGCCAGCTAGCAGCCCCACCCCTATCAATGCCTTGGAGATTATCGTCCTGAAAGAGAGGGTTTGTAGAGACATGGTTTTGCAAGGACACGGTTTTAGGGAGTTGCCGACGACCAAATCCGGTTAGCGCCAAAAGTCGTTAATTGTTAACTACCCATTATCTTAGCGACGCATGCGCTATTCAAAGCTTTCCCGGAGGCTTTACGATAGTAGCGCTCGTGCTACAGCATTTAAGCCAGCATTTAGGAATGTGTTTATGTCTGTGATTACAAAGCCGGCCCTCTTGGTGCTCAACGACGGTACGGTTTATTCAGGGTTCTCCTTTGGTGCGCCGGGAACAACGATGGGAGAAGTGGTCTTCAACACCGGGATGACGGGTTACCAAGAAGTCCTCACTGACCCTAGCTATCAGGGTCAAATCATCACGTTTACTTACCCAGAGTTGGGCAATACCGGGGTCAATCCAGAAGATGAAGAATCGGCCTATCCCCACGTTAAGGGCGCGATCGCCCGTAATATTTGCCACCGCCCCAGCAACTGGCGAGCCACCCAGTCTTTGCCTGACTATCTGAAACAGCATAATATTCCCGGCATTTATGGCATCGATACCCGTGCCCTAACCCGAAAGCTCCGCACTGTTGGGGCTATGAATGGGGTCATTTCTAGCGAAATCTTAGATGCGAATGAACTGCTACGGCAGCTCCAAGATGCCCCCAATATGGAGGGGCTCAACCTGGTGCAGGAAGTGTCTACCCCTGAAGTTTACGAGTGGACTGAAACCACCGACCCAGTTTGGGCCTTTGGTCCCCAATCAGCCTCCGGATCAGCATCCTCCCCAGCAGATCCCCTGACAGTGGTGGCTATTGACTTTGGCGTCAAACGCAACATTTTGCGACGACTTGCCAGCTATGGTTGCCGGGTAATTGTGGTGCCGGTAGATACAGCGCCTGAAAAAATTCTCGATTATCAACCCGACGGTATTTTTCTCTCCAATGGCCCTGGGGATCCAGCGGCAGTGGTGGAAGCGCCCAAAATTATCCAAGCCCTGTTTGAGAGCCAAGTACCGACCTTTGGCATTTGTATGGGGCACCAAATTTTAGGATTATCCCTGGGGGCAAAAACATTCAAGCTTAAGTTTGGTCATCGGGGACTCAACCAACCCTGTGGGCTGACCCGTCGGGTAGAAATTACCAGTCAAAACCACGGCTTTGCCATTGATGCAGACTCAATTAACGCTGCTGATGTAGAAATCACCCACCTGAATTTGAACGATCGCACGGTGGCGGGAATCCGCCATAAAACCCTACCGATTTTCTCCGTGCAGTATCATCCTGAAGCCAGTCCTGGCCCCCACGACGCTGATTATCTGTTTGAACAATTTGTCAATTCAATGCTGGCCCATCGCCGAGATCAGGTTGCTTAATTAAAGTACGGGAATAACTGCAAAAATTCCCTTGACCCGTTTTATCCATCTCTTAGAACTCACAAGCTTAGGGGTAAATTATCTGGAGCTTGGGCTTGTACAGTTGACTATGATTGTCGTATTGTGCTTGGTTTTGATTTAATTCTATTTTAGCGATCGCATCCCCAATCATCTCTAAAGCGTCGTTTTTCGAGGAGTTGATTGACGCGATCGCTCTTGAGGGCCAGTCTTTGACCATCGCATTTGAAATCAGAACCATACCAGTTTTTCAAACCTGAACTCTGTTTAGAGGCTGGACAGATCCCCCCTTCCTCCCTTACTAAGGAGTACAAGTCCCACCCCAGTTGGAATAGCTCCCTTTGCACGGGGGCGGCGACAGCGGGGGATCTTCAACATCTGGTGTCGCACTTCTGAGATTTGGGATTAGAAAGTCAAAATTTTAAATTGATTTCGACTTTTTTGAATTACTGATTTTGAGTGATGTTGGGTTTTGCTTTTTGGTATAAACGTCAGCTTCTTATCAAGACTAATCAGGCGCAAAACCCAACCGAATAAGGGGACGATCGCACTTACGGAATATAACGTTGCATTTGGCTTGGCCGTAAAGCACCCTACTAGCTTTAACTCACTTATTCTCCCTTGCTTTGCAAGTCATTCCACCATATCTCAATAAATGGCTTAATCTCTTGCCTCGCTACGGTTGAATCGTGTAGGTCGAAGGTGGTTTCACCAATTATTAAGTACCGCAAGCCTCGGTCTTTGAATTTTTTGCGGAGTGCGTTTGATGCTGTGGCCGTACCTCTTTTGGCGTTCGCCTCGACTAGCTGAGCAACTAACTGGGCAAAGGTCTTCGTTTCGTTTTTGTAGGTGATGCTTAGCTCTGCTAACTCTTCCCTTGCAACAGTCTCGGAGCCTGACGCCTCTTCTGCCGCTTTTCGCTTTTTCTCTTTCGATGCGGCTTCCATTGCCTTCCGCTCGTCCCTCGACCCTTCGCTCTTCTTCCGAGCTAATTCCATTTCATGCTTGAGTTGAACTAGCACCTGTGGCGGATATGCTGTCAGGTCTATCTCATGCGTTGAGTGAGCATCCGCCACGATTAACGTGCCGATTTTATCTGTTACATATATTGCATCGTAAACTATTCGGGCGTGCTCCTCGGTAACTTTATCTTCGTTTTTCATCAACTCCGCTACTCCGAGTTTTTCTAGATGGTAATAAAATTCAGGTAAGCTACTATATTTCTTCTTATTCTCTCGAATTTTTTCTGCGTCCTTGTATTCTGTTCCCTCTTTATACTTTGCTGCCATTTCTTTTCTTTGTTCATCTTCCTGCTTTCTTCTTTCCTCTGCTTGATCTCTCTCTTTTAACCTCTTGTAATACGCAGGTATCTCAGTTGTCAGATCTATTGCTTGTCCCGGTGTCCAATTGTCTTTGCTATCTGTTGACTCTTGTTCCACTTTTTCCTCGTGGTCTGGGAGAATAGAATCACCTAATAAATGTTTTTGCGTCTCGTGTACTCTCTTATAGTGTGAATTGACCGAACCTGCGTTTTCCTTCATGTATTGAGCCGCACGCTCCGTTTGGTTCTCCGTCGGAATTTCCATTAAGTGAACCAGAAGAGTTTGGGCTTTGTAAGCTTGATCTCCGCCAGATAAACTACCGTAGTCATCGTCTCCTGCAAAAGAATCGAGTTCGCTCTTACTCTTCCCCTTGTAGAATCTATCAGCTGCGTTTGCGGCTGAGCCGAAAGAGTCACCACCATCAAAACCATGTACGTTTATAACTTTGAATTTGCTATTATGGGGAAATAAAACCTCTTGTTCTTCTGCCCCCTTGTCTGATACCGGTGAGATATAAGCGCCACCTCCCAAAGAATCAATCACATAATACGTATTACCTGAAAACGTTTTGATCGTATTAATAGTCGCACTGGTGAAACCAGCTTCTGTTACTACATCTCCCTTTTTATACTGATTTCTTTTTTCTGGTGGCATATTGCCTCCTCTAAAGCATCGTCCTTTGTAAGGTGGGAGATTATTGATTGCTGCGGAGATTCCCAAAATATAAGGTTGATATAACTGTAGTAGTTCTAAGAGAAGTTCGTCATTATCTTTGAATTTCTCTTTATAGGCTGTGTTGGGATCTACATGACGTAAAGCATCGTTTATATCAACATATGGTTGATAATGTTTTGCATATCCCCTTGTATAGATAGCCGTTGAAAGCAAGTCTTTCTTGTCTACTTTAGCAAGACTAGGATGTTGTTTTTTATAGGTGTTTGATTTAAGCATTCTAGTCCCTTCCTCTATTGGGGACGATGGTAGTTTTTCGCTATCTGGCTTTGGCTGCTCCTCGATCAAATCTGCCAGGCTTCTGTTGCTAGTTACTGTCCTTAAATCGAGACTCCCATTGAGTAAGGCTTCTCGGAAAAACCGCGCATTATTGGTCGAGGTGGCTAAATCGGCAAGGTTCTGATGTTTAGGCTTGTCAAGCGCTTTAACGTCAGGGAGGGCTACTTGCCCCAATGCGTTATTCTCAATATCACCTAGTACCTCTGCCTTCTCTTCGGCGTCATGCTCCTGAAAGTCTTGGTTTAGCTGCTCATATTTTTCCTCGTTGTCCAAGTTGTTTAAGATCGCTTCTTGAGGATGGGAATCATCATCTGCTATTTGCTGGGGTATCTGCTGTTTTGGGTGATCGAGGATATGTTGTTGTTTAGCCTTTTTAGGTTTAGCCTTTTTAGGTTTAGCCTTTTTGGATTTGGCATTTTGATTATTATTCTGACCCTTTTGAGCTTTGTTGTCGGCTTCCCGTAAGTCTGGGCTAAATGGGCCAACTGTCTGCTTCCAAGCGACTGCCTTGACTGCACATATCAAGTCACTTTTGCCCCATGTTTGATGGCTGTGCGCCAGTTTACGTACCGCTTTTTTGATATGGTCCTCCTTTTTAACTTGAGGTATCTTCTGTTTTTCTATGTATTTCACGGCTTCGCCTTCGCCCAGAACCCTCTTCTGGCTGGCACCTACTTTAATGGGGGTTTTGAGCAATCGTTGGATTACACCTTGGTGCTGGGGTTCAAGCATCTGCCGCTGCACCGATTGATTCAGTGCGGCCCCACCTATAATTTCCCCTGGTTGATCAGGGAGATTTACGCCTTCAACCTTAACCGGCTCATTGCGTGCCACCCGCTCGCTATTGTCATCAGCATTTTTCTCCAATGCCGGGCTGGCATTAATCGGGGTGCCATTCACATCCGGCTTCAGCGCCATCTGGCTCTGCTGCACCACATGGGTGGCTTCATGGGCCAACAGCTTCGGGTCATTCGCCCCACTCGATTGCACCACAATGTCATTCTTCATCGTGTAGCCGTGGGCCTGAATGCTCTGGGTGGCGGCATCATCCACATGTACCCGCGCCTGTTGCACCTCGGGATAACCCGATTGCACAAAGTTGTCGCTCACCTGCTTGGGCAACGGACGCCCACTGCCTCTGGGGGTCAGCTCGACCGCCCCAGCGCCGCCTGCTCCCCCTTCCGGTGCCTTTTGCGCGGCCGCTTCATCCGCCATCACGTCGCGTTGGACGGCAGGTTTCCCAGTCTGAGGCATCAGTCTAGGGGCACCCTGGCCTGCTATTACACGCTGCCAGTAATTGTCAGTTTGTGTCGCCTGCATCAACGGCGATTCGGGTCGTCGCTGGACAGCACTACTGGGGGGATAGACCAGCTTCCTGCGAAGAGTGTCAAGCGTATAGAGTGGGTTGCTTGCTTGCTTGTGGCGTACCTCCATACTGGGACCTGGCTGAGAACTATCCACTGAAAAAGCATTGTCGGTCTCATCAGTTTCCAGATCGGGTGAGGTGAACAGACTGGGTTGGGGCTGTGGTATGTGTTGCTGTTGCTCCTGTTCGTAGGCGCGCTTCTTCCGTTGATAGACCATGGATTTTTGCCTCGCTGGCGAGTGAGTTGTTGCGACCAAGCTCCTTAAAAAAGGCTGGTCACGCGAACATCCCCATGACCCAGCCTCGCTATGCGCCAACGATGACAGAGATCCGCAGCAGAAAAAATCCTGAAACTATAAGGTTTATTCAGGAAAACTATAAGGTTTATTCAGGTTTAAATTCAGGTATGGCGCTAAGCGGATGTATGAGAAGTCCCAAATGACTGCATTCGCCCCCTTTTCATGTATGCCCGGAAGGCTTTAAGACCCCTTTCTGGTATGTCCGGAGGGCTATATTCTGGGGAACTTTGAACTTCACACACGGTATTAGGGGGATAGCCCGGTATTTCGACGCGATCGTGATTCTCCGTTGGGGACACTACGCGATCGCGTCGAGGACAGCACCCCGCGCGGCCATAGCTTCAATCGTTCTGATGTCTTGGGCACTGGCCAGCTTTCGAGGACGACCACCTTTAACTTTTTATGTGGCACCTTGGATCCGTTGCGAGAGGGCTCAACAAAGGAGCCCATGCGGAAACTATAAAGGCTAAAAATGCAGAACTTAAAACCAAAGGTTGAAACGGATGCCAAAGAGCAGGAAACCTCCAAGGCTTTGTCGCTAGACTACTGTATAGAGAACTCAAGAAAAGATTCTTGACTGCCGAAACAGACAAGAATATACTGAGTCGTCAAATCCATGACAGGTAAACCAGGAGGTTCCCATAGCTGAGTCACTCAACCTAACTGTAAGCCTGAGGGGTACCCGTGAAGTTAGGGGAGCATGTCAACTCTTTCGACTGACGGGTCTACTAGATGCGTTTTCGGAGCCGACTTTTCGCAAGGTGATGACGAAATGCATTGACGATGGTCCCAAGAATGTCATTCTCGACCTTTCTGGCATCGACTTCGTCGATAGTTCCGGACTGGGGGCGCTGGTTCAAGTCGCCAAGAAGGCTCAAACTGCAGAGGGAACTTTGCAGGTTGTCTCTAATGCTCGCGTTACCCAAACGGTAAAGCTGGTTCGGTTAGAGAAATTCTTGTCGCTCCAGCCCTCCGTAGAGGATGCGCTGAAAAACGTTAACGAAGGTTAATTCCTTTGGAGCTGCCCTCTCAGCCAGTTAGTCATTCTCAACCCAACGATCATAATCAGCAAACAGCCCCAGTGATCCTACCGGGGCTGTTTCAACTGCCAGTTACTGATGTTGATCTACGTCGCCTCTCCCCTGGGGCGTTAGCTTACCTGGGGGATGCAGTTTACGAGCTTTATGTTCGCAGTTATTACTTGTGGCCTCCTGGACGTGCGCAGCGCTATCACCATCAAGTGGTGGCCCAAGTGAACGCCACTGCCCAAGCCAATCATCTCCAAACCCTTGAATCTCATTTGACCCCACAAGAGCGGGACATCCTCCGTCGGGGCCGGAATGCTGCTCCTCGGCGTAAAGGACAGGGTGATCCCCAAAAATATCAGCAAGCGACTGGATTTGAAACGTTGATTGGGTATCTCTACTTAGCTAATCCCCCGCGCCTTCAGCAAGTTTTGAACTATCTGGTGCTCCCCCCTCCTGAAGAGGCGTCACCTCCCCACTGCTAGTCAGGTCTACCTATGACACCTAAACCCCGCAAGAGCAATCATCGCAGTCCACAATCACCTCGTCCCAAAGCTAGACGGCAGGGTAAACCAGATGGGGGCGATCGCCCCGTGGGGGATCGATCGTCCTATGGTAAAAGCAGTAAACCCACCCGCAAAGCCTACGGCAGTGATCATAATCGCCCCAAGCTGCGGGGAGATGGCAACCGCTCTGAACGCCCCCTAGCGCGTCAGAGTAGACGCGATCGCGATGATCGGGGTGGCGATCGGTGGATTTCGCGACCTGATCGTGGCGATCGCCAAAATCGTCGCGATCGCGGTGAGCGTTCAAACTTCCAGACGCGGCAGGGAGAGCGTTCTAAGCGTTCAGAGGGCGCATCTCGATGGGAACATTCTGCTTCAGCTTCGCCAGGAGTCGCCATCGAAGTGGAGGCCAAAGATAGTGATTTGATTTATGGTCGTCATGCGGTAGAGGCCGCGATCACGAGCGATCGCGCCCTAAACCGCCTGTGGATTAACGCCAAGCTGCGCTACGACCCCCGCTTTCATACTTTGCTGGCTACGGCCAAGGCAAACGGTGCAGTAATTGATGAAGTGGATACCCAAAGGCTGAATCAGATTACTCAGGGGGCCAGTCACCAGGGCATTGCCGCCCAAGTATCATCCTATGCCTATGTTGACCTCGACCATTTGATTGCCCAGGCAGGAGAGCAGGCTAAGCGACCTGTGATCGTAGTCGCTGACGGCATCACCGATCCGCACAATTTAGGGGCGATCATTCGTACAGCAGAAGCCATTGGAACTCAAGGGTTAGTCATTCCTCAGCGGCGGGCTGTCGGCATCACGTCATCCGTCGCTAAAGTTGCCGCAGGCGCTTTAGAAAATCTGCCTGTGGCCCGAGTGGTGAACTTGGGTCGGGCTATGGAAACGTTAAAAGAAGCAGGGTATTGGATCTACGGCACTGCGGTTGACGCTAGCCAGCCGATTCACACCGTTGAATTTACGTCGCCAACCGTACTGGTGGTGGGGGCAGAAGCAGATGGCCTCAGCCTGTCGATGCAAAAGAGCTGCGATATGTTGGTGTCATTACCGCTAAAGGGTAAAACTCCAAGCCTAAATGCATCCGTCGCTACAGGCATGGCTCTCTATGAGATCTATCGTCAAGCATGGAGCCGTCATTTTGACTTAGATGCTTTGCAAAAGCAAAAGTAACGGAGTATAACAAAACTTGAGGTTTGAATCACTTTCCGATTTTGAGCTCGGAAATTTTTATAGATGCAAGTTTAGGGAGTCGTATGAAAAAACTTTTTGGTGGCCTCTTCCAAGGTTTGTTTGCAAATGAGTGGTGGATTGAAATCTCCACGGGTAGCCCTAGGTGTACTTATTACTTCGGGCCGTTTACGAGTGAAAGTGAAGCAGCAGCCGAAAAACCTGGTTATATCGAAGACTTAGAGCAAGAAGGGGCACAGCAAATTACCTCGATAGTTAAGCGATGTGGTCGTCCTGACATGCTTACTGTTGAAGACGATGGCCCAGAAGGTAGGGGGGGCCTCCCCTCACCCGCTTTTAGCAGTCAAATCTGACATAACCCCCTAGCGGACAGATTTTAGACTTTAAAGCTGATTGATACAAATCTGTCATCACAACGGCGGCGAAACTATGGTTTCGCCGCCGTTGTTGCGTTGCCATGCATGCGTTGCTATGAATGTTTCATTGTTATGAAAAGGAATGAGCCTCTAGCCAGCGATCGCAGTCGTTAAGCACTTGGTCTGGTATTTCCCAGGGAAACAGGTGGGCAGTATTGGGGTAGGTATGAAGTTGGCATTGGGTTAAATGCTGGGCAGTTTCGATACTAGACTGAGCCGTAATGTGGCGATCGCGTTCGGCACACAGCATCAAACAAGGTTTCTGGATGTGCTGCAAATCAGCCAAACGGTCGTAGCCCGAACGGAGGGCAAGGCTGAGCGCTTGGTTGGCTTGGCGTGAGGTTTGTAGATAAGCGGGCAACCCTTCAAAAGCGAGTCGCCTATAGGCATCGGTTGTATGCTGTTGCAGCAGATAGCGATAGAGCGATCGCTTGCCAAAGGTGTCAATGTTCCATTCCCATCCCGGCACTGCCCGATTGATGAGCGAGGCAATTCCAGTATTGATATTGTCTTGCCAGCTCACTGCTGGATGGCTGCCACGAGGCCGAGCAGCCGTCGCAACTAAGATCAACCCACTGACCCTCTCCGGCTGCGTCAAGGCCAGTTCTAGGGCCAAAATCCCCCCTAAAGACCAGCCTAAAACGACACAGCGTGATACCTGGTGGGCATCAAGCAGTTGCTCTAAATCGTGGAGGTGGTCGGTCATCTTAAAATCAATCGCAGTGTGGCTCCAACCATAGCCGCGCAGATCAGGTGCTAAAGTACGCCATTGCTTCGACAAATGGGCCGTAAACACGTCCATGCTTTGCCCCGACCCTGGATGACCATGGAGGCAGAGTAGCGGGTAGCCTTGGCCTTTGACTGAGACATTGAGTTTCATTTTGGGGATATCTACTTAAGCCGGGAAAATATGGTAAGGGGAAGCATCCAGAAGTCAGACTCAAGCAGTCAGACTATAAGCTAGCTTCTAATGCCTGACTTTTGACGCCTGACTTTCCCCCTGGACATAATTTCTCGTCTTGAATTGTCAGTACTCGTTGTGAACCCCTAAAACGCTGTCAGATCCAGTTCGGCATCGGTCAAAGCCTCTAGGCCTACCTGGACTAGCCTGACTTGGAGGTACTTGCTGCAATAGAGGCTGGATTGCTTAAAGCGGGGATTGGGTTTACCCGTCAGGGCATCTTGTTCGGCATAGGCCTCTAGGTATTCTGGTGTCGGGGCTGGGTTGGAACGAAACTTAGAAAACGAGTCTAGGGGCAACATAGGCACAGATAGGCAGCTGAAATAATCCCATTTAAGGTATCGGGATTCCCCGATATAGCTGGGTTTAATTCCAAAAACCTTAAGGCTTGGTGTGGAGTTTAAGGTGAAATCGCAGGTCTTGTTGGACTTGTTGGTAAAAGGCATCGTCTTGCCCCTTCAGGCCCACCAGGCTGTACACCTGAACGGCGTCTTGTTCTCGTCCGTGGAGGCGATGGGCACCCATATCAATGGCCTCCACATCCTCTCTGACTTGATCATAGAGCGCCTGGGTAATCAAAATGTCGGTACCCAACTGCTTTGTTAACCCTTCGATGCGACTGGCTACATTTACTGTGTCACCGATTACCGTATATTCCAATCGCTGTACTGAGCCAATGTTGCCCGCGATCACTTCCCCAAAGCTAATGCCAATGCCATGGAAAAACAAAGGCTTCCCGGCTGCTTTTTGCTGTTCACGTAACTCGGCTAGGGCTTGGCGCATCGCTAAGGCCGCATAGATGGCGTTGATAGCATCTTCATAGGGGCCTTGGGAAGTAGGGGAGCCAAATTCTGCCATAACGGCATCGCCAATAAATTTATCGACGGTGCCGCGATAGCGCAAAATCGCTTCTACCATGGCGTTGAGGTAGACGTTGAGTTGGGCCACCATCTGCTCAGCCTCAAGCTGGTAAGATAGGCGACTAAAGCCGCGAATATCGGAAAAGAGGACTGCCGCTTTTAACCGTTTGCCCACCAGCAAAACTCGAAAGTCATCGGGCTGATTGAGAATTTCATCAACGACCGAACTCGCCACGTAACGTTCTAGGGTGCGACGGACGCGGCGGCGTTCCAGGCGATCGCTAATTGCCCCAGTTAGCTGATACGACAACCCCGTAAAGGCCATCATGACTGTCGGGATGGCTACGGGTAACAGACGATTACCGTAGACATAGCTGAGATAAACGACACCGCCCCAGGCTACCGTCACCCCCACAAACACCAAAGTTCGAAGTAGCGGTCGGTGCAAGCTTTGCCCCAGGGTTATGCCCAAGACCCCGACACTGATAAACACCAGAAAACCGCGCAAGGGGGCATTGGGAATCGCCTGGGCGATCGCCCGGTTTTCGAGCATCGTTCCCACAATACTGGCATGAACCTCAATGCCTGGCATCACTTCAGATGTGGGCGTCCGCTTAAAATCTTGTAGTGAGGTTGCTGTCGCCCCAATCAATACGATTTTGTCGCGAAATACCTGCTGATCGAGGTGTAGTAACCAATTCTCCGGCTCAAAAACATGCCAAAAGGGAACTTGTGGAAACGTTTCGGCTGGGCCATAGAAGAAAATTCCATCCCCTCGGTCGGGTAAAACCTCGGTTCCAGCGACTGCTAAAGCCGCATTGCCAAAGGCCAGGGATTCCTCGGCGGGAAACGCCACATCTATAAAATGCTGGGGCAATTGGCGGATACGGGTGTCTAAATCGGCTTGGATATTGATCAGACCTTTGGTAAAAGTATCAGGGGGGTAATAGGGCGATACAAAATTGATTAATCTTCCACCAGTGCTATTAGAAGATTCGTAAGCACTGGCTAACACTACGCGATCGCCGTAGCGGTCTAAAGTCGCTTCTAAAATAGCGTCATCTTCAGCGCCATAGCTGCTGGGGTCTATCAGCAAAATATCGACGGCGATCGCTTTAGCCCCGGCTTCAACTAACCGTTCAATGACCAGGGCATAGGCCCGTCGCTGAAAAGGCCAAGCCTGGATCGGTTCGAGTTGGGGATAGGTATCAGGGCTACTTTGGTAAAACCCGCCCTGTAACAATGACTCGTCATCAATGGCTAAGATCACGATCTCATCCGGTGTTGCCACTGGCCCACGCATTCGCAGCATAAATGATTGCGCTAACCCTTCTATCCCTTTGACGACGGGCAAATCAGCCGCGATCGCCACCCCCCCCAATACTGCCCACAGCCCCATGAGCAGGTGTCCCAAACGGCTTGCTCGGGGCTGTGCTGTCGGGGAAACTGATTTTCGAGCAAACCACCGCGCCATAGCAACTTTGTAAAAAACGGCTCTACACGAGAATCATTCAGGGAACTGACGGAATCGGGTTGGGGACATCAGGCCCGCTTAAGCAAGAAATTGCAGAATCAATATAACGCCCGGGGGAAGATTTCAGGAATAGGCACCGCTGGGAAAGGGATTTCGGGAAAGAGGGTTTCAAAGCTGCGGCGCAAATCACCCATGCCAGGAATCTCTCGGCTAAATTCGTTTAGTAATGCACCAGACAACAGTGCTTCAAAATCCTCAGCGGTTAAGAGACTCACTGTTGCTTCACGTTCTCCGCCAGCTAGGGTCAACTGCTGTCCCGCTTCTAAAGTAATAGAGTCATCAGTCAAATCAACAGTTTCCGCTTCACGCCTCCCCGCATCGCCTGCTTCCGTATCCCCAGTCTCAACTCCAGGGTCATCGACTGAGTCGCCACCGACTGGGGGAATGGGCAAGTCGTCAATGCTGCCAGGGCCGGGCCAACCGGGCAATTGTTTAGTCAGACGCGGCTGAAAATCTTCGGGCATATCGATTTCTGACTGCTTGGTTTCTTCTAGCGGATTGATGTCTGGTATCGGTGGTATGCCCTCTGGATTTTCTAAATGGGAGCTGACGACCACCTCCCCTTCAAATACTTGAATGGTTTCCTGACCCGCGTCGTTGACTTCCAAAGTGTACAGGGTACCGCGGACCCCCGCTAGGGTGGATTGAGTACAGCCGTTCATAGCACCGTTTACCAACACTGTCCCCCGGCGCAGTTGGGCACAGTCACCCACCGTAAGCCTGGAGTTTTGGGCTAGGCGGGCGATCGCGCCAGTGTTAAATTGCAGTTCCGCCCGTGATTGCCCAGTCCGCACCTGCTGTTGTTGTTGGGCCACACTGTTGACACGCGCCTGTCGATTTTGAATATAAACCTGGTTCCCATCTAGAATCTCTGTGATTGTGGCCCGCGACACCTGAGCGTTGACTGATGTCATCAGTAAACTAGCCATCAGTAGTCCTAGCACTAGGCCAAACCCAAACCGATATCCAAACTGATGCCGCCAACTTAGACGCGTTGCTTTCAGATGTGCTACTTGAGAACGATAACCTGAACTATCTGTCCTAGGCTGCCTGAGCCATCGATTCAGTTGCATTGTCTAGACCTACTATCAAACTAAACCTGCTATTAAATCGCCATGTTGCACACTGATGCTTTATTCAATCGGTCATATTGTCGGTCAGAAAAAAACTTGAAGACTTAAAAGAGCGGTAGTGTAAAGTCAAAGGAAATGCCGAAAATTGTGTCGTTAAACTGCACTGTCGATTGAGACGAGCGACCAAAACTAAATCCGCTATAGAGTCGGATGTTTGTATTGGCAGACACACGATAGGCTAGATTTCCCAAGATTTGATGGTAAGTGTCATATCGACCTTGGCGAGTAAAATCAGCCAAGGTCAATTGATAATTCAATCCAGTCTGAAATGCTGGGCTAATGTCGTAGGTCAGCGACACCCCTAGAATTTGCACGAGACGACTAAAATCATCGGGATCAGCAAAGCCTAAACTAACTTGGTAACGACTGTTGAGGTACAAGTTGGGAAGCAGTGGATCAGTACGGCCCAAAGCTAAACTAAGGTTGTGGTTGTTATAGAACTGGTCGGTAAACCCAGCTCGATAAAGCTGTTGATTGCTCCAGCCTAGTTGTCCATAAGTCTTAGCATCGAACTGTTGAAAGATGCTAGCGGCAAAGCCAAGTTCGTCATAGCTCGCGACCCCGGTGTTGAAATAGCGCAACAATCCTGCACTCAGAGAACCTACAAAATAGGTACTTGGGCCTAACCGAGGCGTGACTAACAAAGACACTCTCGGGTTAATAAAAGAATCCCCAGTGGGGTCAAGTTCAAAAAAAATGTTGTCGCTTGTCAGGTAGTTAACCTGCCCTTGTAAAAAAACAAAGGGTTCCGACCCAGAGGGGGGTGGGGGTGGGGGTGGCACAATCGGTTCAAGCCGAAATTCCCCCAATTCAGGATCCCCCTCTCCAATCGTTGCCTCTGCCTCAGGGGAGTCGTCTAGATCCAGCGAATTTGTTGGGAAAGCGTCAGCAGGGGCTTGAGCCAAAGTGGGTAGCGGTAGATTGGCATCTAGCGGGGCCACTTCAATGCTGCGATCATCGAAAGCCAAAGACGATACTGCTGTGGATGTGAGTACCGGGGTCGCGATCTGGAAATCACCAAAGTAGACGGATGGGAATGAGTCCTGCGATCGCGGCTTGCCCGTCAACTCAAACGGCTTCCCCTCTACCCGGGCCGTAGGATACGCCAAAGCTGAGGAGAAATCCAAGCGCTTAATCAGGGCAACCCGTGTAGCCGAGACACCAGACCAGGATGCCTCAACGCTGGAGGTTGAGGCGGTTGAGGCGGTTGAGGCGGTTGAGGCTGGGTGGGTCTGCCCGTTGCCGGGCTGAGCCTTTGGGGATGATGTAGCAGCTACACTAACTTCGCCAACAAAACTCATTAACCCCGAGATCAAGAGAGTACTCGTGCCCCAATGAACCCATCGATCTGATCGCAGTTTTAGCCTGACAGGGGTACTCAATTGATGGCAGGCTAATATTTTGGCCGCGGGGCATAGTCTATTTAACACAAGTGACTCCTCAAACCAGATAGACCACCTCGGCTACTTGCTAGTGTTGCCCTACCCCTTGGGGGCTTGGAGCAGGCAACAGAAACCGTTTGTGGTAGTACACACCTTTTCCAACGCACTACTTCACTGGCAAATCAGCATAATTCGCAAAAAACAGAATTTTTGATGAATTTTATCTATTTATCGTGTCAGATCAAAGATTGTGAGGTCATTGGACTCCCCTTAGAAAACCTACTACTTCAATCAGATAAAACGTCTATTGCACCGCTGAGAGGTCTTAAGGGGTGAGCAAGTTAAGCCATATTGCTGATTGTCAAGGTTGGATCTTCAGGACTTTTCCAATCAAGCTTGACGGTTGCAGACTGCCTCCTCAATTTTGCTCATCCGATGCCTGACTTAAATAGACATTATTTAGTCATTCATCGAATCAAGCTTTGTTGACGCCTGGTCAAGTTTAGAAGTTTCTATGGGGACAATTAAATCAACACTATACAGACAAAAAACGGTAAATCGGTTATATAGGAGTTAGCTCAGTGGAAACACTCACGTACTCGTCACTGGCAATCTTGCGCTCTTGAGTGACTAATATTTATTGATCTGATTTCCCTGCCCGCTAAATAAGTGCAGCTTATTTTGAATCGGAAGGTAATGCCAATGCTCCGTTATTCCTTGATTTACATAACAGGCATTTGTTGGGCCCTAGCCAGTGTTTTGCTACCCGGTGTTGCCAAAGCTCAAGCCTTAACGCGGGCTCGGGTTGAGGGTATTCGCAATCGAGTTGAGTTGATTCCTCAGGGGCGTAATGCTCGGCGAGCACAGGTTTCTGATGTTATGGGTGTCGGAGATGCGCTGAGAACTGCAGCTTCTTCCCAAGCGGAATTACGGTTCAATGACGGGTCGTTAGCACGGGTCGGCGAACGAGCAACGTTTAGATTTGTCCCCAACACCCGAAATTTTAGGCTGTCCAATGGAACAGTACTCTTGCTTGTACCGCCGGGTCGGGGCCGCACCAATATTCAGACGCCTAATGCCGTTACCGGAATTCAAGGGTCAGGGGTGTTTTGTCGCTATGATGCTGCCACGGACACAACCATTGTAGGCGCCTTAACAGACAGCGCATTGGGGCCTATGGTGGTATCTAATCGAGATGGGTCGGAAATGCTCCCCCTTAACGGCGGCGAGATGGCGGTGATTCAAAATGATCGGATTGTGGGCCACTATCGCTTTTCTTTAGATGACTTTAGTCGCACCAACACTATTGCCAGAGGTCTAGACTTATTTAACCCACCCGCTGACGAGCAACCCAACGCAGATGGCCTAGATGGGGTGCGATCAGAAGTTGCTGACGCATCCAGCAATCAATCTTCCTTTGAAGGGCCTGACGTCACTCTCAGTACAGGCTTTATGGGTCTGAGTGAGCCCAGCAATAGCGTCGAAATTGGAGAAATTGAGTTTGCAGTCATTCCTGAAGATCCCTTTGCTGGATTGCCGCCGACAGGGAGTCTGGGACAGGATCCTGCGTCGGGTGTAACCGCCTTACCAGGAGGTTCCCAAGTTGGGGATAGCCCAACACTCCCCCCTGGATTGCTGGGTAGTGACGGGCCTTCAACGGGGGGTGGCGCTGACCAACCGACTATGCCTGTGGGTCACCCCCCTCGTCCAGTTGTTCCCCCTGGTCCAATCGATAATCCGGTTGATACCCCAAATATTTCGCCCAGTAACCCTGTGACTTCCCCACCTGTTCCGCTCAGTGACCCTGTGACTTCCCCTGGACAAGTTGACAACCCTGGCAACCGACCGGTTGTTCCCCCTGGGCAAATTGATAATCCGGTAGAGCCCTAGGGGTAACGATAAGCCTGCTTTAGGATTACCGATACTCCAAGTTGAAGGGTGGTTTCAAGGTTGACAACCTAGCTCCATCCCCAATTATAGCGCTGGCCAGATTGCTTAATGCACCGAGTATCGCTGGGATGCTCAGTACAAAAGCAATCTGGCTCGCGGTAGCGCACAAAGCTTTGTGGCTACCGCTATAACTCTCGCTGAGGCTTGGTTGATTGGGGATTCAGATCAATTATCAAGGGGGGCATAATCTTTACCCCAATCTTCGGGCAGGATTTTTGTTGTGCTGTCTTCGGCAGGCTCAGTTTCATGGGTATCCGAGATCTCCTCGGAGTCCTGGTGCTTAGGGAAATTACTGGGTTGGGTTGAGTTCTTGAGGGGGAGGAGCGTTTTCTGAGCTTGATTCGGTAGGGCATTACAATCAATCTGGCTAAGATCGTCAATCACCGCTTGGGCCGATGGATAACGATTGCTGAAGTCATAACGCACCATTTTGTTTAGCAGGGCTGCCAAATGCAGATTAAGATGGGGCACTCGATGCATCCACAGGATTTCGCCTTTACCATCGCGTTCAAGGGACTTAGGTGCAGCTCCGGTTAGGGCTTCAATGGCGGTGACTCCTAAGGCATAGATATCGCTGCTCAAATTGGGGATTCCTGAGGATTGCTCGCTGGGCATGTAGCCTTGGGTACCAATGCCGATAGTCGAGGTAACTTTGGCACTCGTGTCGGTGAACTGATTGGAAATCTGCTTAACGGCACCAAAATCGATCAAGACTAAACGATTATCGTGGTGCCGACGAATGATGTTGGATGGCTTAATGTCACGGTGAATGACCCCTTGCTGATGCACAAAGGCAATCACGGGCAGCAGGTCTTGGAGCAGTTCAACGACTTTGCGTTGAGCTAGGGGTTTGCACCGGACTAATTCATCCCGCAGTAGTTCACCCTCAATCATCTCTTGTACCAGATAGAAAGAGTGGTTGGCTTCAAAGTACGCCAGTAGCCGAGGAATTTGGTCGTGTTGCCCGAGGTGTTCGAGGGTTTCAGCTTCGCTGACAAATAGCCGCTGAGCTAATTTGTAGATCTTGGGGTTGTCGCTGACAATTTTGAGTTCTTTGACAACGCAGGTGGGACGTTGGGGGCGTTGCAAATCTTGGGCCACGTAGGTTTCACTAAAGCCTCCAGCCCCCAACAGTTGGACAATCAAGTAGCGATCGCCCAAGACCCGACCCACCACCTTTTCTGCCCGTGCCCTGAGTAAGTCCTGAAAATCATTTTGTTGGCTGATAATTTCTTGCACGATGGGAGAGGTGACGTACTGAGCTAGGGTCCGGCGAAGCTGCTGTTTTTGGAGCTGAGCTGCGACTAGGCTGGCCACAAAGTTGGAGATACCGACGACCGCGATCGCGATCATTGGTGCCCCAAAAGGCAAAAACACATTGCCCATCACAAAGCCCAAATACCCCATCACTAGCCATACAACCATAGCTCCAGCCGTTGCGCTCAGGCGTACCAGGGGGCGATTGATCCGGCGTAGCCCGACCCCGATGCCAATTCCCAAAACGACAATGATCATGCCCTGCTGCCACGGTTGTTGGCCCACGCTAACCACGGCGTTGCCTGCAGCTAACGTAGCTACATCATTGGCCAAAATCTCAACCCCTGGCATGGCAAAAGGATAGAGAAAGCTTTCAGAAAAAGGAGCGGCGTGGAAATCCTGATGCAGTTGGGCAGTGGTGCCAATCAGCACAATTTTGTCTTTAAAGTAGGCCCCAGATTGGAGGATATTCTGCCATGGATCAGGATCAATCACATACCAAAAGGGGATGTGCTCAAAAGTTTGACTCGGGCCATGGAAGTAAATGTTATTACCCCGGGGGCTTGGGGCCTTAATTTGAGCCGCTTGCAGCGTTGCCTCGGCAAAACTCTGGGCCGTGGTTAGATCATCTTCAATCGTGCTGACGGCGTTAATGTCGGCATTCAGAGCGCGCTGCTGAATCAGATAATCCCGTCCCTGGCGATGGATGCGCCCATCTTCATCAATCGGAAACTGAATTGCCCCCAGATGTGCAGGGGTATCCCGCAGCAGCGGAATGGGTAGGGTGGACTTGCTGACTTCGCCCGGGCCTAAAGTCGTTGATCCGTAAGTGGCGGCTAGTACGACGCGATCGCCATGGCGATCGAGCACGGCCTTGAGGGCCTGATCATCAGCTTCTCCATAACCGCTGGGCGAAGCCAATACCACATCTAAGGCGACTGCCTTGGCCCCAGCCTCAATCAGTTTCTCAATGGCAATGGCGTAGGCTTGGCGTTGCCAGGGCCACTGCTGAATCGGCGCTAGCGCCGCGTGCTCTGCTGGGTTGGTGAGGTAGTGTTCACCCTGAGCAAGGGATTCTTCATCAATAGTGACAATCACAACATCGTCTGGTGCGGCGATTGGGCCTCGGAGTTCAAAAAATAAGGTTTGAATCTGCCTGTCCCAAAGGTGAATGGGTCTGAAATCTAGACTGACTGCCGTTGTGACGATGAGTAAACAACTGCCAGTAAACCAGTATGTCCAGTGCGGAAGTGAAAGCCGCCAACGCCAGCGGCGACGGGATTGCCTGATCTCGGAACGAAGCGTTGTGGTTTCAGGAGACAACGGCATAGAACGACCCAATAGCAGTGGTAGCAGTCATGATCAGCAATTCAGCAACCCGAGTGATATGCACGCCCTTGGCCTAGCTAAGCTAGCATTGTTTACCTAGTCAAGCTAATATAGCAAGTCTGCAACGGGTCACGCACACGCTGGAATACTTGCCTCCAAGATATCGTGTTGACCCATTATGTTCTTTAGAATCTATTCGGAGCTTTCTTCTTGTGTCTATGGAGATCCAACACGTCTGAAAACAGAGGTCTATAATATGAATGAGTTATGAGTTACTGCTTACCAATAATTCTTGATGCCTAATGGGGAGCTGTTAGTCAATTTGAATTTGAGCAGTTGGGCAACCCATAGTGTCTAGACATGCTACTTTGCGTAAGCTTATAGCTTTGTTACTGGTCTTGAGTTAGACCTAGCACTAATTCCTACATAGACGCTTAGCTTTACATACCTCTGTAAGGTCACAGTTCAGGATAATTTGATTAGCGTTTTGCTTTTTAGCTTGGCAGTGTGCTTGCTGAACCGCATCCAGTTTGAAAACTTGAGTTTTTAACTGAGAAAAAACTACAGGTCTGGATGTGATTAAGGTTTACTTAGGCAAGTTGCACTGTTTTTTTGGTATTAATTGCCAAATCCTGAAAGTTGTGGGTGGGTGAATTTTAAACGTGTTCATTATCGGCGTTAACCGCTTAAGGAGTCGCGTTAACTCAATTCGGCAGACTCAGTTTGTTTTATGGATAAGTTCCATCAGTGCATTGTTATCGTGTGATTGTTCTTTTGAAGTGGGTACTTTAATTCTTTTGTATGGCTGCTAACCATCTAAATCGACTTTCTATTTTTGTAGACGGCAATAATATGTTCTATGCCCAGCAAAAGAATGGCTGGTTTTTTGACCCAAAGCGGGTGTTGGAATATTTTTTACGTGAGGCAAACGGGGTAACCCTGGTTAATGCTTTTTGGTATACGGGATTGAAAGATCCTCAGGATCAGCGCGGATTCCGCGATGCGTTGATTAGTCTGGGCTATACGGTGCGCACCAAATTTCTAAAAGAGTATTACGACGACAATTCAGGTCGCTATTCTCAAAAAGCTAATTTGGATATCGAAATTGTGATTGATATGTTCAATACCGTCGATCAATACGATCGGGTGGTGCTGTTTAGCGGCGACGGCGATTTTGAACGGGCGATTGAGCTACTGCGCTCCAAAAATACCCACATCACTGTCGTTTCGACTGAAGGGATGATTGCCCGCGAACTGCGTAATGCCGCTGATCGCTACATTGACCTCAATTCAGTACGCCGCCACATAGAAAAAGCGGAACATTTTTAGCGGTAGGGTGACCGCCCAGGGGATGGAAACTGGCTAAAATGATTTAAGCTTCGACCACATCCAGCTTCATAGTTCTACCTTGAGTAAAACCCAGTTTTTAAGCAGGATGTGGTTGATTTTGCATTCTCCCTTAGCGTTATTCAAACCAGATCGCGATGAGTACCCAACTTAACCCAGAGCGCATTCTCATTTTCGATACAACCCTCCGCGATGGGGAGCAGTCCCCTGGAGCGACGTTAAATGTGGACGAGAAGCTGACGATTGCGCGACAGCTGGCTCGACTCGGGGTAGATATTATTGAAGCCGGGTTTCCTTTTGCTAGCCCTGGGGATTTTGAGGCGGTGCAAAAGATCGCAGCAACTGTGGGGACAGACAACGGGCCAACTATCTGTGGGTTAGCGCGAGCAACCCGTCAAGATATTGAAACGGCAGCTAAGGCGCTTAATCCAGCGGCACATTGGCGGATTCACACCTTCATCGCGACTTCTGATATTCATATGCAGTACAAGCTGCGCAAAAATCGGCAAGAGGTGCTAGCGATCGCGGCAGAAATGGTGGCTTATGCTAAGTCTTTCACGCCCGATGTGGAGTTTTCCCCAGAAGATGCGGGCCGCTCTGAACCCGAATTTCTCTACCAGGTGCTTGAACAGGCGATCGCAGCTGGGGCCACGACTATCAACATTCCAGACACGGTGGGCTACCTGACGCCTGCTGAGTTTGGTCAACTGATTCGGGGTATTAAAGAAAATGTGCCCAACATTGACCAAGCAATCATTTCAGTTCATGGCCACAATGATTTAGGGTTAGCTGTCGCCAACTTTTTAGAAGCGGTGAAAAACGGAGCGCGCCAGCTTGAATGCACGATTAATGGCATTGGCGAGCGGGCAGGCAATGCGGCCTTAGAAGAGCTCGTGATGGCGTTACATGTGCGACGGTCATTCTACAATCCATTTTTGGGGCGATCGCCGGAGTCAGAAACGCCCCTGACCAACATTGATACCCGACAAATCTATAAGACATCTCGCTTGGTCTCCAATTTGACGGGGATGCTGGTGCAGCCCAACAAAGCTATTGTCGGAACCAATGCCTTTGCCCACGAATCGGGAATTCACCAAGATGGGGTGCTAAAGCACAAGCGCACCTACGAAATTATGGACGCCCAGTCCATTGGCTTGAATGACAATCTGATCGTGTTGGGCAAGCATTCAGGCCGCAATGCCTTTCGCTCCCGTTTGCGTGAACTGGGTTATGACCTGTCAGAGCAAGACCTGATGCGGGCTTTTGTGCGGTTTAAGGAGCTGGCTGATAAGAAAAAAGAAATCAGCGATCGCGACTTAGAAGCCATTGTCAACGATGAAACCCTCCAGTCTCCAGAGCATTTTCGCTTAGAACTGGTGCAGGTTTCCTGTGGCGACCACGCCCGCGCCACTGCGACGGTTACCCTGCGTACTCCTGATGGTCAAGAATTAAGTGATGCTGCCATCGGCACTGGGCCTGTAGATGCGGTTTATCGCGCGGTCAATCGGGTGGTGGATATTCCTAATCAGCTCATTGAATTTTCGGTACAGTCTGTAACCGCGGGCATTGATGCGATTGGGGAAGTTACCATTCGCTTGCGTCATGAAGACCGCATTTTCTCCGGCCATGCGGCTAGTACTGACATTGTGGTGGCCTCTACCCAGGCTTACATTAATGCCCTCAATCGCCTTTATACCTCACTGCAGCAGGGGGGGGCGCTGCATCCTCAGCGGGATCAGACAGAGGCTGCGATCGCGGCGACGGCCCGTATTTGAGAGTGGACTACTTAGCCTCGATTAAATAGCCGCAGCGGTGTTCCCCATTCACCAACCAGTGGGTGCGCTTCACCGTGCAGTCAGGTAAGGCCACGGCAAACATCTCTAACTCATGGCCACAAACGCTGGGAAAGGTTTCGGCAATGTGAGAAATGGCGCAGTTGTACTCAGTAATGATGTAGCGGAGGCGATCGCTGCCACTACCCTCTCCCTCTATATCCCCATCTGCTTCATGCCATTCGGCCATGTAGCCTTCTTGCTTGCGTAGGGCAACTAAAGCATCAACTCGTTCTTCAATGGATCCTTGGCCCATCTGAGTTCGGTAGTCCAAGGCTTTGCGCTCCCACTGTTTGCGCAAAATGTCGCCGACTTGATCTTTGCCCACGGTTTCGGCCAGGGTATCGAGCAGCGATAGGGCGAAATCGTCATATTTGGCCGGGAAGTGATCGCGTCCCTTGCGGCTCAGAACATAGAGATAATTAGGACGACCCATGCCTTCCTGTACCGCTTGATGTTCGATCAGCGCCTCAGACTCAAGATCTTTTAGGTGCCGACGAATCGCCTGGGGACTCACTCCCAACTGCTCTGCTAAGACTTGAGCGGTAGACTCGCCGTGCTTGAGCAGATAATGCAGAATATCTTCCTTGGTTGACGGGTGCTGTAACGGGGTCATCGTCATTTCTGGAACCTCATGCCGACCTAGAACTGATATTGGCGAAACACACTGGACTAAATCACAAATCTATGGGTAGCCACAAATCAATTCAATAACTAAATCTATTCTATGACTAAAACAACAAAAACGTTGCTAAAGTGTTCTAAGATGACATTAGGCAACATTCGTGTTGTTTAATTATAGAATTATTGGGTCGTGTTGTCCCACCCCCTTTTTGCAAATGACTTTGAACAAACCTACACAAGCCTCCGACAAGAGCCTGGAACTGATGCGTAACTTTTCCCAGAGCTACGCAAAGCGCACTGGCACTTACTTTTGCTCTGATCCAGGGGTGACCGCCGTTGTGATTGAAGGGTTGGCCAAGCACAAGGATGATTTGGGTGCACCCCTTTGTCCTTGCCGCCACTATGAAGATAAAGAAGCTGAAGTCAAAGCAACATTCTGGAACTGCCCCTGTGTGCCGATGCAGGAGCGTAAGGAATGTCACTGTATGTTGTTTTTGACCCCAGACAACCCCTTCGCTGGGGAAAAGCAAGATATTGGTTTTGAAGAAATTCGCTCAGAGACCAGCAAATATTAAACTTCTAGATCTTCGTTTTCCCTAAGCTAAAACCCCAAGCTTTCAAATTGGATAGGGGTTAGCCCTAATCCGCCCTCAACCTTTAGCTAGTAATTTACTGATCTGCCATGACTTCTAGCGTCCAGACCCTTGTCAGCCAGCCCTATAAGTATGGTTTCGTGACGGATATTGAATCCGACGCGATCGCCCGTGGGCTTAACGAAGACGTGGTTCGTGCCATCTCTGCGAAGAAGAACGAGCCGGAATTCATGCTGGAATTTCGCCTCAAAGCCTATCGCAAATGGCTGACCATGGCGGAACCGACTTGGCCCAACGTCAACTATCCGCCAATCGACTACCAAAATATCGTCTATTACTCTGCGCCCAAGCAGGCAAAAGAGAAGCTCGGTAGCCTTGATCAGGTTGATCCGACACTGCTCGATACCTTCGAGAAATTGGGTATCCCTCTATCTGAGCAGAAGCGCTTAGCTAACGTGGCTGTCGATGCTATCTTCGACAGCGTATCTGTAGCAACGACTTTTAAGGACAAGCTGGCAGAAGAAGGCGTTATCTTTTGCTCCATTTCTGAGGCCTTGCAAGAGCACGCGGAATTAGTGCAAAAGTACCTGGGTAGCGTGGTGCCGATTGGAGATAACTACTTTGCCGCACTCAACTCAGCGGTATTTAGCGATGGATCCTTCGTGTACATCCCCAAAAACACGAAATGTCCGATGGATCTTTCCACCTACTTCCGCATTAACAATGGCGACTCGGGCCAGTTTGAGCGGACGCTGATTGTGGCCGAAGAGGGCAGCTCAGTCACGTATCTAGAAGGATGCACTGCGCCGATGTACGATAGCAATCAGCTCCACGCCGCCATTGTGGAATTGGTTGCCCTCGACAACGCTGAAATTAAATACTCCACGGTGCAAAACTGGTTTGCGGGTGATGAGAATGGCAAAGGCGGTATCTACAACTTTGTCACCAAGCGCGGTTTGTGCGCTGGTAAAAACTCGAAGATTTCCTGGACTCAAGTAGAAACTGGATCGGCAATCACCTGGAAATATCCGAGTTGTGTCCTCGTTGGGGATAACGCCGTCGGTGAGTTTTACTCCGTGGCGCTGACGAATAATCGCCAACAGGCTGACACCGGTACCAAGATGGTACACGTGGGCAAAAATACCCGCAGCACCATTATTTCCAAAGGCATCTCCGCAGGTCACTCTAAAAATAGCTATCGCGGGTTGGTGAAAATTGGCCCCAAAGCTGATGGTGCCCGCAACTATTCCCAGTGCGACTCGATGTTGCTGGGGGATGAGTCTAACGCCAATACCTTCCCCTACATTCAGGTGCAAAACAGCACCGGGAAGGTTGAGCATGAAGCCTCGACGTCCAAAATTGGCGAAGACCAACTGTTCTATTTTGCCCAGCGGGGTATTTCCAACGAAGATGCCATCTCCATGTTGATCAGCGGTTTCTGTCGAGAAGTGTTCAACGAACTGCCGATGGAATTTGCAGCTGAAGCCGACAAGCTGATGGCTCTGAAGCTGGAAAATAGCGTTGGCTAACAGATGTTCTTGATAAATGCAAGTTTTTAACTAGGTCTTGACGATGATTAACGACAGTGCCGATGTCATTCTTTCGGTTAAAAATCTCCACGCCACCGTCGAAGGCACCGAGATTCTCAAGGGATTGAACCTAGAGGTAAAAGCTGGCGAAATTCACGCCATTATGGGCCTCAATGGTTCGGGCAAAAGCACCTTCTCCAAAGTATTGGCGGGTCATCCTGACTATCAGGTGACCGCTGGTGACGTCATTTTCCGGGGACAAAATCTGCTGGATAGTGAACCCCATGAACGGGCGATCGCAGGCATATTCCTAGCTTTTCAATATCCCCTAGAAATTCCGGGTGTGACCAACCGCGACTTTTTGCGGGTTGCTTACAATGCCCATCGCAAGGCCCAAGGGGAGGAAGAGATTGATGTCTTTGACTTCGATGACCTGATCGAAGAAAAGCTGGACGTGGTGAAAATGGACGGCAGCTTTCTAGATCGCAGCGTCAACGAAGGGTTCTCAGGGGGTGAAAAGAAGCGCAATGAGATTCTGCAGATGGCATTGCTCGATCCCACTCTGTCTATCTTGGATGAAACTGATTCAGGACTCGACATTGATGCCCTCAAAACCGTCGCTAACGGCGTTAACCAGTTGGCCAACGAAGGCAACGCCATGCTGGTGATTACCCATTATCAGCGGTTGTTGAACTACATCGTGCCTGACTACGTTCACGTCATGGCCGACGGACAAATTATTCGCACAGGCACTAAAGACTTGGCTATAGAACTAGAGACACGCGGCTATGAGTGGTTGGTCGAACCAGCTCAGGCAGCGGTTTAGGGGAAACAGCAGCGGAGTAATCAATTCAGTGATCATGCAAACCCAGGCGACAACCAGCCGAGATGCTTATCTAAATGCCCTGCTTGAGCAGGGGGGAGCCCAGCCCTCAATGGGCCTCAACCTGAACAATCTGCGATCGGCAGCCCAGGCTTTGGTGAAAGAGCAAACCTTTCCCTCCACTCGTGATGAAGAGTGGCGTTTTACCGATCTCTCAGTCCTGATGGGCATGGACTTTCAGACGGCTGAAGCAGTTTCGCCGACGGTTAGTCCGCTAGATTTGTCTGGGTTATTACTGCCCGTAGATTTAGCTGAGCGTCGGCTGGTATTTATCAACGGGATATTTGCGGCTGAGTTATCTTCTCTGACGGCACTGCCTGAAACCATAACCGTTAGCAATTTGGCAGCGCTTTACGCTGATCCTGATTGGCAACCTAAGCTCGATGCCAGGCTAGCCCAACTTCCAGGTCATCACGAAGTCTTTACGGCGCTGAATACCGCCAGCTTTGCTGATGTAGCTGTGGTTTGGGTGCCGCGCAATGTCGAAGTTGACCAGCCGATTCATCTGGTGCATATCGCCTTGCCCGGTTCGGCCCTCACCCTGACTCACCCCCGTTGCTTGATTGTGGCAGAGGCCAACAGCGCCCTTACTTTAATAGAAGAATTTAGTGGTGTGGGTGCAGACGACTATCTCACCAACAGCGTTACTGAAATTTGGCTAGATGATGCAGCCCAGGTGAATCACACGCGACTCCAGCAAGAACAAGGCGGGGCATTTCACATTGGTAAAACGGCGGTGTCCCAAGCCCGTGATAGTCGGTACGTTTGCAACGCAATCAGTCTGGGCGCAGGGTTGTCTCGCCACAACTTAGAGATCTATCAAACTGGAGCGCAAACCGATACGCGGTTGTATGGTTTGAGCGCGATCGCAGGCAACCAGCATAGCGACACACACAGCGCCATCAACCTGAGTCATCCCCACGGCACTGCTGAGCAAATTCACAAATGTATTGTGGATGATCGGGCCCATGCTGTTTTTAACGGCAAAGTATTTGTGCCTAGAGAAGCTCAACTGACGAATGCCAGCCAGCTCAATCGCAATCTGCTGCTGTCAGACAAGGCCCGCGTGGATACTAAACCCCAGCTTGAAATCATTGCTGACAACGTTAAATGCGCCCATGGTGCAACGGTTAGTCAGCTCGAAGCTGATGAAATCTTTTATCTGCAAAGTCGCGGGATTAGCGCGGCGGAAGCCCAGCACCTCTTGCTCTATGGTTTTGCCATGGAAGTGGTTGAAAAAATTCCGATCCCATCCATTCGGGATGCTTTGACCACCCAGGTTACTCAGTTGGCTTCATAGTTTATCTGTTACGCTGCTACTCAACACACAACCCGTCCCCTATGACTGTCGCCCAAGCCCGCACCCTCGCTCAAACCGTCCGCGTTGATTTCCCCATTTTGCATCAAGACGTGGGAGGTCATCCGCTGGTGTATTTCGACAGCGCCGCAACTTCTCAAAAACCCAAGGCGGTGCTAGATGCCTTGCAGCACTACTACGAATTTGACAACGCCAATGTGCATCGGGGAATCCATGCTTTGAGTGCGCGGGCTACGGAAGCCTATGAAGCCACGCGGGATAAAGTGGCCGCATTCATCGGGGCGGCGTCACGCAACGAGATTGTCTTTACTCGCAATGCCAGTGAGGCGATTAATCTGGTGGCCTATGCCTGGGGTATGAACACCCTGAAATCCGGGGACGAAATCATCCTCAGTGTGATGGAACACCATAGCAACCTGGTGCCTTGGCAGCTCGTTGCCCAGCGGACTGGGGCGGTGCTCAAGTTTGTGGGTCTGACTGAAACCCAAGAATTTGACTTTGCCCAATATCAGCGGTTGCTTTCAGATCAAACGAAGCTGGTGGCGATTAACCATGTGTCGAATACTTTGGGGTGTATCAACCCCGTCGAAGAGGTCATTTCCCTCGCCCATCACCACGGCGCTAAGGTACTGATCGATGCTTGCCAAAGCGTGCCTCATATGGCCCTTGACGTGCAGCAAATGGACTGTGACTGGCTAGTCGCTTCAGGGCATAAAATGTGTGCTCCAACGGGGATTGGTTTTCTCTACGGCAAGCTGGATCTACTCCAGGCCATGCCCCCGTTTCTAGGCGGTGGGGAGATGATTGCTGAGGTATCCCTAGAGCAGTCCACCTACGCTGAGTTGCCCCACAAGTTTGAAGCAGGCACTCCGGCCATTGGCGAAGCGATCGCGCTGGGGGCTGCGATCGATTATTTGATGGGTATCGGTATGGAGGCAATTGCAGACTACGAGCACGAACTCACAGCTTACCTGTATCAAGAACTCAATAAAATTTCCAAGGTAACGCTCTATGGCCCCCAACCCAAGGCCGATGGTAGTGGGCGAGCTTCTATTGCAACCTTCACCGTAGACGGCGTCCATGCCCAAGACCTGTCCACCTGGATTGATCAGTCTGGGGTTGCGATTCGCTCGGGTCACCACTGCACCCAGCCACTCCACAAGTATCTAGGCGTCTCGTCCACGGCACGAGCCAGCCTGTATTTTTACAACACTCGCCAAGAAATTGATGTATTCATCACGGCACTCAAGGAGACGATTGAGTTCTTTAGCAGTGTGTTTGAAGAGGCATGATACCCGCCTGGTTAGCGATTGCATTGGTGGCAGTTCTAACCACGACTGCCCTCAGTAGTCTTACCCCAAAGCGGGGCGCAGGCTGGTTCCGCCGTCTACGTCGTCCGGAATGGCTCACCTTTGAAGGGCTGATTCCCCTAATTTGGATCACAATTTTCACCTGTGGTGGCTGGTCGGCCTACATCATTTGGAATTATGCCCCTGGGAATCAAACAACCTGGTGGATGATGGGCGTATATTTTTTGCTGGAGTTGGTTACGTTGACCTATACGCCAGTGATGTTGACCCTGCGGCGGTTGCGGGTGGGGATGGTGATTGGAGCAACTGGGTTCGCGATCGCCCTGGCCCTGGCGATTTGGATTGCGCCACGATCGACCCCAGCGTTGCTGCTGTTGTTGCCCTACCTACTGTGGAGCCCGGTTGGAACCTATGTAACTTGGGTGATGATGGGGTTGAATCCGGCTGATGCGTAAGGATGTTTGCAAAATGGCCGCAGGCGCGATCGCAAGCTAGAAAAAACACACATCTTACAATCCGCCTGGCATCGATATCAGCAAATCTACCTTTCACGTCGCCTTACTCAAAGGCGAGAAACAATCCAAGTATCAGCAATTTACCAACGACAGCCAAGGTTTTACTAAGTTGAGTCAGTGGCTGGGGCAGCAAGGCATTGAGCAAGTTCATGGTTGTCTGGAAGCCACCAGCATCTACGGTCACGCCCTCGCCCTCTATCTGCATCAGCAAGGCCACCGGGTCAGCATTATCAATCCGATGCGCATCAAAGGCTATGCCAAAAGCCGCTGGCTCGCACTAAGAGCGACCGGGCCGATGCCAAGCTGATTGCTCAATTCTGCCGAGACCTGAAACCAGCGCCGTGGCAACCGTCTGAAGCAGAAGTGGCCAGCTTACAAGCCTGTACCCGTCGCCTCGATGCCCTAGAGCAAATGCTCACCCAAGCAAAGAATCGACTCAAAATTACCCCCAAGGCCTTGAAAGCTGACATTGAAGCCCACATCCAGTTTTTACAAACGCAGGTGAAGACGGTAAAAAAGCGATTGCTCGAACATATTCAAGCCCATGATTCGCTCCAGGGGCAACACCAATTGCTCACCACCATTGTTGGGGTCGGCGACAGCACTGCGGTTGGCTGAAATTGGCTCCACCAATCACTTTGCTTCAGCCAGACAACTGGCGGCTTTTGCTGGACTGACGCCCCAGGAGCAACTGTCGGGAACCTCCGTTTGCGGGAAGACGCGCTTGTGCAAGATTGGCAATCGGCGGTTGAGAAAGGCGCTTTACTTCCCGGCGTTGAACTTAATGCGTCGTTGTCCCCAGGCGCAAGTTTTTCGCGAGCGGCTTTTGGCAGCGGGTAAACCCAAGATGCAAGTGGTTGGTGCAATGATGCACAAGCTGATTCGCATTATTTATAGTGTGCTTAAATCTGGCCAACCGTTTGACCCCGATAAATTGCTTCTGGCTGCACCTTGACAGCCTCATTTCAAAACAGTATCTACGAGACGAGCGATCGCACTAGACCGCAATAATTCTCATCCAGTTACCCAAAAGGGTACTGCTAATCCTACTAGCTGTATTCCATACTTTAATCAAGCATATTAACTAGTATTCAATCGATAGAATTCTAGTAAAATCTCTATTTTCTGGCCTTTCTCAGATATTTGTCTAGAAAATTTTAACCCGTCGAAATTGAGTATTAAGATGCCATAAATCACATACAAAGGAGTTAAAAATCATGGAAGAATTATATCGTTATCTGATGATGCGATCTGCTGAATCTATAGAACCTGAACCAAATGACGACGTTATTGATTTATCATCTGAAAACAATCTATATGTGTCCCTGAGTGATACCAAAAACCAAGAAGAACGTAGCAGTCTGGCTAGAAACTTCATCAATTCTCGAAGGTTTGTCCACAACGAGAACCAGATTCCCTATGGTTCAGGTTTTTCTAAAATAGCTGATCATTTCCGTAGCACATCTATTGCAGATGAGGTTTCTGCAAGTAAGACCCTGGACACTATTATAGATATTCTTGAGGCTTCTGATCCAGATTTTGTCGTTCCAAGGGATACACAAGATGCTCAAAGAACTTGGCTAAGAAGATTCGTAAGTGAAGTCTCATGGGTAGATGCAGAAAATCGTCTTCACCAGAGTATACTTGCTATTCGAGAATCAAATTTGCAGATTCGAAAACTAGAAAAGCTAGTAGATATAACGCGAGCAATGCAATTGCTCAAAATATTAGCGTCAAAGGAGAATGACACTATCCGTCCAGGAGCTATCTTGAAGGCATCTTTCTATTTGCCTGATATTCGGGAAAGTGCATCAGCGAATGAACCGACTGAAAATGATGTAGTAGAGCCAGATTCTGAACTCGTTACAAAGCGAGAAGATTTCATAAATGTATCAAAAGCCCTAGATGAATTACTCAATGTCCCACTAACAAGATTAGAGGTTAAAGAGTCACAGGAACAAGTGGCCTCTGATGATAATTCAGAATCAGATGGAACAATTAGAACGCGAGTCTCTAGAAAAGTGACACTTGGTCGAACATACGACCGACTCTCTCAAAATACAAAAGCTGTCTTGGGTAACCTTTCACTCGATGGCAGAGTAGAATCATTAGATGAGATTGTAGATATTATTCGTAGTCATCAACAAAAAAACACTACAGCGCTCTACACTCGCTCTCGTAGGTTTGTTAGTGGTACGGCCTTAAGCAAGGCCAAAATAACTGCTACTGACTTTCTTAAAGGATTGCTAATTACAGAACTGCCAGCATTGACTTTGATAGATGCACCCAAAACAACTGGCGATGTTTCACCAGTTGGTGTTGGGGATCTAATGCTCGTCAAGCAGCACCTTAAAAGATACGAAGGTGGTGATATTGCCCATGTTGAAAATATTTTGAAAGGGGAATCAAAAGAGCGAGAGCATCGACGGCGACGATTATCAGAAACAACTTTTATTAGTGAGTCCGAAACAGAAATTTCTGAAGAACGGGAAACTCAGACAACTAGCCGCTTTGAGATGAGGCTAGAGGCACAGAAGCAGATGCAGCAAGAGTTTGGGACTGAAGCAGGAGTAAAAATAAATGCTAGCTATGGTCCTACAGTTGAAATGGAGGCAAACACTCAGTTTGCGTATAAAAATGCCAAGTCAGAGTCTCAGAGTCGTGCTGTGTCCATGTCTAAAGAACTGGTTGAGAAAGCAGCAACAAAATATCGTGAAAAGCTGCGTGAACAGGTAACTCGTCGACTAGTTGAGGAAGTAGAAGAGTTCAATCGTCATGCTCTAGATGCAACAGATGCTGATCAGCATGTTGTTGGTATGTACCAGTGGTTGAATAAAATTTACGAGGCTCAAGTCTACAACTATGGAAAACGAGTCATGTATGAGTTCATGGTGCCCGAACCGGCAGCTCATTACATCTGGTCATTAAGCCAAAAAGCAGACTTGACAGAAGGATTGAAGGTGCCTCCTCCTTTTAGTGTATCGGCTGAAAATATCTATGAATGGAATTATCAAGCACTCGCTTCCTTCTATAAGGCAACAGATGTAGAACCGCCCCCTGAACCCTACATTACAGTTGTAATGAAAAAGTCAGGAGGCCCAAATCCTCAAGATAGTCAGTTTATTGACCTTGATACTGCCACAATTCCTGAAGGTTATGAGTATGTAGATCACGTAGCGGAACATTTGTTAACCTGGAAGACTCACAAGCCACAATTGGCTATTGCCGTCTCAGATGTTTATAAGAATCCTGGTCAGGTAGCTGTAATTTTTTCTGGCAATGGTATAACTGGTTGGACGGCATATGTACAACTTAAGTGCAGACGCACCAAAACTGCTTTTGAGCGCTGGCGTAACAAAGTTTGGGATGCCTTACATCAAGGTCATCTACAGCAAGTTGCCACCTATGAAGAAAAGCTAGCTGCATTGACAGCTCAAGCAGGTGTGCAAATTCAAGGACGCAATCCCCACTCTAATCGACGCATCGAGCAAACGGAACTGAAAAAATCTTGCCTTACTCTAATAACGGGTACTCATCCAAATTGGGCAGGGGGTACGGTGGATACAAAGTCTGGTCCAGTAATAAAACCATCAGTTGTGAACAGCCACGGCCCATATGTTCGATTTATGGAGCAAGCCTTTGAATGGGAAAACATGACTTATGTGTTTTATCCTTACTTCTGGGCACGGGCATCTCAGTGGCAGAGTTTGTTAGAAATCGAAGATATTGATCCAGGATTCCAGGAGTTCTTAACTTCGGGGTATGCCCGAGTTGTGGCTCCTGTGCGCCCAGGGTTTGAAAAGGCGGTCGAGCATTTTAGGCAAACGGGTCAAGTATGGTCAGGTGGTCAGTTGCCTGCTATTACGGATCCTGATTATCTGCCTATCTGGGAAGAAATCAAAGCAAGACTAGATGCTCCTGGGGAAGAAGAACCTGTGGGTGAACCGTGGGAGGTGCTTGTACCGACACAACTTGTCAAGTTGCGCAACACCGATGATCTACCCCAGTGGGAAAAGCTACAAGATGGAACTTGGAAGGAAGTTCAATAACAGGTAGTCCTTATTCAGCCCAATAAATAGCGATTAAGCATAAATAAAACTCACTCTAAAAACACATAAGAGTCCGTCTTTTATATTCAGTTTTAAGGGTTTGTAGAAAGTGCTAAATCCCTGGCTTATCCCCCTACTAGCTAGCTAGTTTGTATTTCAAGTAGATAGACCTTACTCCTAGAACAGGATATATAGAAAGTACGTTTTATATATCCTGTCTGCTCTTTTCTAATTTGACCTATAAACAGAAAACCTGTGTTCATTAAGTCTTCCAATCTAAATTACTTCCTAGGTTATGCATTTGAAATTTCAAGAAATTTCTTAGAAAAAAATTCTAGATTTTAGAACTTGTGTAAGAATTTTCAGGATATTTTATCTTCTATGAGAGGTGACCAGGTATGGGTAATATAAGTGCACATGCCGAAATCAATGAATATGTAATTAACGAGCTACAGAAGATTAGTCCAAATGAAGATTATGCATATCTTGAACTTGGAAACTTCTTAACTGATGTTTCACAGTTTCGTGACCCTTATGCACATATAAAAGGGAAAAAAACTGTATTAAAAACAGCATCTGAAGAAGAAATATTTCTAAAAATACTTCTGCCAATTCCTATTTTAGGGTTCATTCCCTCATCATACCTTAAGGGTTGGCTTGATGATCTATTAGGTAAAGCTGAGAATGGAAAGGAACATGGTGCCTTAGCTCAATTCTTTTATCATATGTCCCACTTTGTTACTCATCAACTCTTTGCAGAAGATTCTCCCACTCATGTAGCACAACCATTTGTGGGTTTATTACCTGGGGCTTTTAATGTAAAACCGATACAGGTTGATGAGGTCGATCGTGTTTTCCAATGGGCGTTTACACAGTATTATCCCCATGAACATCTTGATATGCCCCCTTTCCAGGATGGACCTCATCATAGGCACCATCATGATTATCAAATAGGTCGGAGAGGCTTGATCAACTATTTAGAAGAGCACATTAATTATATTATTGAGGAATTAACAAAAATTGAGTATGCTTGGGTTCTAAGGAGAAAACTTCCACCCCATCATCCTGATAGAAGAGATTTACTTGTAAGGCTGGGCCATGTTATTCACGCCATTGAAGACTATTATTTTCACTCAAACTTTGTGGAAGTAAGACAGTGGTGGAAAACAAATAGTTATCATCATTCTCGCAATCCAAGCCAAAGTCAGAAAGATTATGATTTCATAAGCCGAAAAGCTTTAGATATAGATCTTAAGCCTGGTTATGCAACTCGGTTGATAAGGCGATTCTCAAGACGACTTCGCTACCCTACTCTTGATAGAAATGTAGAAGGAAGTACGAAAGTTTCAGAAGATGCAACTAATCTTATATACACAGGAGGGTTTTCTCAGACAGATATTTCTCATACCTTGTACGGAGCGCTTCATTCCATAGAAGAAACATTTGACAAAACAATTAAATCCGCTCAAGCAATCGGAGGGAAGACTCAAGATTGGATATCACTTTTAAGACAACTTGTGCTTATTGATATGCTATTTAATGAAGAGGAGAGAAGAAAAGTATACAAAAATGAAGACTATAAACAGCGTAAGCTTGAAAAACATCAAGAGCAAGTTGAAAAGGGCACATATCATGTAATTCTTCAAGTAGCTGAACAAAGGAAACTTATTACACCTAAGGGTGGAAAAGCTCTAATCAAAGCATTTGAAGTTGACAGACAATTTGAATCAGATTACAAATTAGCCCCTGGAGTTGGAGGATTTATAATTCTTTTTTTAGCTAATTTACAAAAACAAGTAGATAAAAGTCAATTAATAGTAAATAGGCTCGATAAAGATATCAAGTCTATTAGTAATAAAGCTACTGATAATGATGCTAGCAGTGAAATGATAGGCACTCATTCACTGATGGCTAAAGATGACTTTGAAAAAGATCCATTAAGAAATGAAGCTATTGCTTTAGCGAAGGTTGCATCAGCTTCACTTTCAGCTTTGTTATTAAGGCGTGTTAAAGATAATCCTGATCCTAATCAAGGTATCCATTGGGATGTTCTAGTCCGATACTATATGCGATTTCCAACCCCGTTGCCAGGTTTTTGGGAAGAAGATGTTTTAAGATATTGGCAACGCACAAATAAAGTACCTAAGCTTAGCGACATTAAAAAAAATCCCAATGTTGCTATGTTAACTGCAAATAATCCTAAAGGTAAGTTACAAGTTACGCGAAATGGACAGAAAAGAGAAAAATTGGAGCAACGCTACAAAAATCTTGAGAAAATTGCCGACAAGTAGCTTTCGTCCTTGGGTTTTCTTGCAAGGTTGAGATCGCATTCATTAGCTCTCGAAACCAGCGGTCGGCAAATTCCGGATTCCGATCTCGATACCAGCAGTAAGCTTCTTCAATTTCCCCTTCTGCAACAGGCGTCATCTCAACTCGAAATGTCATACTTGCGCTGCACCTCTTCTGCGAAATCAGCAACGGGTCGAGTCTGCCCTGCATTCACCTCGTCTAACCCATGCTGGATGCCCGCAATGGTTTCCAGTCGTGCGATCAATGAACGGATTTGCTCCGGGTCGAGATTGCCAAGTTCTAGGAACGTCACTAACATCTGAGCGTTATTGCGGATGTCCGCAGACAGCTTGCTCAGTGCGATCGCCAATCAATAAAGACAACTGTCGAATGCGATTTAGCGTTTAGTCCACTGTTGTTTCATCCGTTCAATTCGCTCTAGGAGCGTTTCGTTGGAGAGTCGACTATTGAGTCGTTCAACTAATAGTGGAAAGGCAAATGGGGACGGTCGTTTTGTTTCTTGCCAGACCACGTTGAGTTGATTGAGCCGAGTCAAGGTTTGGGTAAGGCGATGGGTTTCGAGTTGATCTTGCAAAACTTCATTCTCGGCTTGCTTCAGGAGTAAGTTATCGGGTTCATACTTGGTAAATACGTCATAGATTAATGAGGCACTGATTTGAAGCTGACTGGATGTTTTGCGTGATGATGGATAGCCTTTGAATACTAATCCTGCGACTTGGGCAATACCGCGAAACTTACGCTGGGTGAGTTCGGACAAATTGAGACTGGCTTTGATGTCCACTTCTAGGTTGTCTAATTCAAAAAATGCTTTTGAAAACAGGTCTTGAAAAGGGTAGCCTTTGGGTGCCAAAATCTCAAAGCCGTAATCATTGACAGAAACGGTAAAGGTGGCATGGTGCTGCTTTGCGAAGCGATACCCCCAAAGAAAACCTAGACCTTCATGAACAAATCGCCCTTCAAATGGAAAAACATAGAGATGTTGACCTTCGCGAGTCTTACAGGTTTCAATGAGTAACTCGTTGGTGTTAGGTAAATGGGAGAGGCGTTTTTGGGTTTCTAAAATTGGCTCGATACAAGTGAGTTCGGCGTTGAAATCTTTGGGTTTTCGAGTCTGTTCAATTTCGCTGCGTAAATGAGTGCTAAGGGTATCTGAAATGGTCATGTTTCCGCCGCCCCAGCTTGGTGTGACGGTGGATTTGCGTTTGGTGTTTTTTACGTATACCACCATGTCCTTGATCATGAAAAACTCAAGTTGACGACCGGCAAAGAAGAAAACGTCACCCTTTTTCAAACGAGACACAAAGTTTTCTTCGACGGTGCCAATCTTTTGACGATTGGTGTACTGCAAGTAAACGACTTGGTTAGTGCTAATCGTGCCAATACCCATACGATGCATACGGGCGATTTGACTATCGGTAACGCGGTAAACCCCGTCTTCAAATACCAGTTTTTTGTAGCGCGGATAGGCCTTGAGGCACTGCCCGCCTTTTTCTAAAAAATCCAGCAGCCAGTTAAATTCGGCATCATCGAGATCTCGATAGGCAACGGCTTGGCGGATGATAGTCACCATGGCTTGGGGGGCAAACCCATCACCACAGCCGATGGTGACTAAGTGCTGCACTAAAACATCGTAGGGTTTCGATTGGGGTTGACGAGTTTCGATATCCCCTGCCGCTAATCCCTGGCGAAAGGCGGAAATTTCTAGCAATTCCAGCGCATTCGTGGGCAAAAAGAAAACTTCAGAGGTCCCCTCAGGCACGTGGGCAGAGCGTCCGGCTCGCTGCAGCAGTCGAGCCAAATTTTTAGCGCTACCGATTTGCACCACTCGCTCTACGGGTTGAAAGTCAACGCCTAAGTCTAATGATGAGGTGCAAATCACCCACTTGATGGTGCCAGCTTTAACCCCTGCTTCGATCGCTTCACGGTCTTTTTTATCTATGGAACCGTGGTGCAGCGCGATTTTGTCGGTGTGTTCGGCTAGGGCAAACGATAAGGCTTGAAACCAGCGTTCAGCCTGCGATCGCGTATTGGTAAAAATCAGCGTCGATTTGGCAATATCTAGCGCTTCCACCAGGGTTTCAAACATACGCAACCCCAAATGCCCCCCCCAAGGGAAGCTATCCACCGATTCAGGCAAAATGCTTTGAATCACCGTTTCGCGCTTCAGATTTGACTGAATCACCACAGGGTCAGTGCCCAAGCCCACTGCAGTTTGGGCCGCTTCTTGTAAATTCCCCAAAGTTGCTGACACGGCCCAAGTGCGTAGGTCAGGCTGTAGCGATCGCAGGTGGGCCAAACATAGCTCCGCCTGGGTACCCCGCTTTGAACTCATCAGCTCATGCCACTCATCCAAAATCACACAGCGCAGCGCCCCAAACCGCTTTTCGGCCCCTTTATAAGACAGCATCACCGCTAGAGATTCTGGCGTTGTGATCAAGATATCCGGCATCGATTTCATCTGCCGCGTCTTCCGCGACGACGGCGTATCCCCCGTCCGCGACTCGACCTGTAAGTCCCAACCCATCTCCTCAATTGGGCGACGAATCGATTGCTCAATATCTCGCGATAGCGCCCGCAAAGGCGTAATGTAGAGCAGCTTCAACCCCTTTGCGGGCTGATGAATCATCTCCGCCAATGGCCCCATCACCGCCCCATAAGTCTTCCCCGACCCGGTTGGCACCTGAATCAACCCACTTTTGCCCGCTAGATAAGCGTCCCAGGTTTTTTGTTGAAACGGGAGAGGTTGCCAGTTTTGCTGGGCGAACCAAGTAAGGATGGGAGTAAGCATGGGGAGAGGGGGAGTAGGGGAGGCAGGGGGAGCGGGGGAGATGGGGGGCGGGAGAGGTAGGAGCTTACCCTGCGAGCGAAGTCGAAAGAACCATAGGTTACTTGTGTAAATTCCATTCCGCCGTTGCAGCGGCTGGTTGGCTAGCTGGCTATAACGAGCGAGGTGTTAAGGTGGAGGCTTCATAAGCCGCAGATTGGAAATTCCTACAAAATCTTTGATGTTATGGGTGACTAGCGGTAAGTCATAGCGTAAAGCGGTTGCAGCAATCCAAGCATCTTGAGGGGAAATCGGTCGTCCTGCGCGCTGGCAATCGCTCCGAACCTGTGCCCATTCCCGGCAAAGAGGTTGATCGACCGGAATGACTAGGTAATTCGACAGGTATTGCTCTAACTGTGAAAGACGACGCTCGCCCCATTGCCGTAGCATCGCCCACTGAAACAGTTCGGCGACGGTCATAAATGAAAGTGCCAATTCCTGATTACTCAGAAGTGTCAGGTAAGGGTCGGCATAGTCGCTCCCTTTGAAGATGAAGGAGGCGATGTCCGTATCAATCAGGAGAAGACCCATCGAGTTTCGGCTAGATTACTGCTTGGCGCTGCTCTCGCAGAAAGGTAAGGAAATCCTCAATCGAGTCTTCTGCGGGCCAAAAATCAGCAGCGAAATCTTCGAAACTATGGACGGTTGTGGGGGTTTGAGTGGCACATAGCTGCTGGAGCGGAATACCTTGCCAAAACTGGGTACTGAGTGCCTTGAGGTCGGGTTGAAAATTTGAGGCTGAATTGCTTTGGATGAGAATTTGCAGCAGTTGCTGGCGCTCCTCAGGTGAGAGCGGTTGGAGGGCGGCGATGGCGGCTTCGAGTTGTGGGGTCATGGCACACCTTCATATGAGCATAGTTTTATCCTAACTACCTATAGTATGGATGACTGTTGGACTTGAGGTGCAATATGGCTGAGTGTCCCTGTGGCAGTGGAAAACCCTACGGGTCATGCTGCGAACCCTACGTGACCCATCAAGCGATCGCGCCCACAGCCGAAACCCTAATGCGATCGCGCTATAGTGCCCATGTCAAAGGTCACGTTGACTATTTAATCGCCAGCCATCATCCCCGCAAACGCAAAGCCAACGATCGCTTGAGTTTGAGCAAAAGTATCCAAACGACAACTTGGTTAGGGTTAACCATCTTGAATACTCAGCAAGGACAAGCCACAGACAAAGCAGGTGTTGTTGAGTTTGTTGCCCTATATCAGGCCGGAGAGATCGGACAACTCCACGAGCGATCGCGCTTCGTCAAACAAAAAGACCGCTGGTTTTACCTGGATGGCGAGATTTTGCCACCCCTTGCCCCCAAGCGCAGTGAACCCTGCTGGTGCGGTAGCGGCAAAAAGTTTAAGCACTGCCACGGGAAGTAATTTAGGCAATCCTACCCCGCCATCCGCTGCCAACTACCAACGCCAAATTCCTTTTCAAACTCACGCACGATCCAGTCCGCCTTTTTTCCCAAACGTCGCGCGCTCTTGCGCAAATAGTTAAGATAAGCTTCCCCCTGGTCATAACTAGGGCGACGGCCAAATAGTGACCCCAAATACCACTCATCTCGTGGGCGGCGACCACAATGTTCAAAAAACTGATGCTCGGCCAGTGTAGGGGCATAGCCGCCTCTAAAGGCGCGGCGGCGGTGGCTGTGGAACAGCTCAATCAGCGTGGGAATATCGGTAATCTGGTGAGCTTGTTCTCGTGAGTAAATCTCCACCATGTTTTCCAGGTTGACGGGCCGTTCAGACACCCACTGGTGATTGCAATCCGGACACTTTGCGATGAATGCATAGACAATGCGACCACACTGGGGACAGGGCTTCATCGGCGGTGGCCCAGTTTCACCAGAGGATTCTTTGCGGAGGGGTAAATGATAGTCTTTGATGTCTTCAGGAAAGCCTAAGCGCTCTAAATTTCCGGCTTGGTCGAGAATGATGCCGTGATGTTTGCCGGTGTGTGGCGAAATCCGCATGACTCGACCAATTTGCTGGAGATGCAGCGCACTCGACTGGGTGGGGCGCAGCATCAATCCAACTTCTACACTGGGTTCGTCGAAGCCGATGCTGATCACATTGCACGAGGTCAGCACCAAAATTCTCTCTTCTCGCAGGTCAGTGTACATGCGTTTGCGCTCTTTAATGGGGGTGCCCCCTTCTACCGTTTCTGAGGGGATACCTGCTTGGTTAAAGGCGTCGGTAACGTGACGAGCGTGTTCAATATCAACGCAAAACGCAATGGTGCGCTTACCCAAGGCTAAACGCTGCCATTCTGCAACGATTTTGCTGATCAATTCGGGGCGATCGCAGGCATTTTTTAACCCCGACTCATCATAATCACCCCGGACGGTTTTGACCCCTTCCAGATTAGCTACCCCATCTTGGGGCATGCTGAAGTACTTCATCTGGGCCAGATAGCCCATTTGCTGGAGATCACTGGGGATTGGGGAAGAGACCAATGTATCCAAGTGTTCCCCCAACTGATCCTTACCGAGGCGCTCTGGGGTAGCGGTCATCACCAGGTGGACGATATCGGGATGGGTTTTGTAGAGTACCTGCTTACCGACTCGGCTAAACAGGGTTGTATGGCCTTCGTCATAAAACACGACATCCGCAGGCCATTTACGCCACCAACGGCGTTGAGCCATGGTTTGTACGCTGGCAATTTGAATCGGGGCGTCGTGATCTTCAGGCCAGCCTGCTTTGATGAAACCGCAGTGGAGGCCAAAAGCTTTCATCTTTTCGTAGGTTTGACCTACCAGTACATCCAGGTGTACCAAAAACATTAGCCGCTTTCCAGCAGCCTCGGCATGGGCACAAATTTGGCCGCTGATGACGGTTTTACCTGCTCCGGTGCCCGCGATAATCGCAACTTTTTTATGCCCTTCATTGAGCTTGCGATAGAGGTCGTTGATTAGTTCAACCTGGTAAGGCCGGAGTTGGGGCGGATTAGGATGGACTTCGCTCATCTAAGAACGCCTGTTCTAGGTCGGTTCTATAATAATCCAAGTTGCTACGCCGGTGCCGTGACGGAAACCCTTTGGGATGTGGCTATCGACACGCTTTCGTTTCATCGCCGTAAAGGATACGCGAGCCAGTGTTTCTACTATTTAGCGCGTCATATGGCCCAAAAAGGAAAACATCCAGTTTGGGGAGCGGTTAAATCGAACCTTGCATCTGCCCAGTTGGCAGCAAAGCTAGGGTTTGTTGCCGTTGACTCGCTCTTTGTGTATTCCCGTGATGCTGCGTAAACCCAGCCCCACATTACTTGACTTAACGCTATGACTTATCTTGGCAAATCGACTGGTCGAAAAATTGCGATCGCAGCCCTGACCCTAGCAACCTTCTGGACTAGCCAGGGTTCACCCGCAAACGCTGATGAATTTTGCCGCGACGAATATCTCACCTGGATTCAAGCCGTGGCAAACAGCGACCCTGGTTCACCCACGGAAGAAGCCATCTTTGCTGACATCAATTACACGGCCTGCAAACTTAATAATGTTGCCGTTGGCCAAGAAGCCAGTCTCTATCTTTGGGTGTGGTTGACAGCCGAAGATGCCAGCGCCCAGATCAATTTCAGAGCCGAGCCGACTACCGATGCTGAGATCCTGGGCGTCGGTGCTGTAGAAGACTTTGTGCATATGTCTCGCATTACCCGGGACGCCGAGGGCAGCCGCTGGTTCTATGTCACCCTGCCAGAATCAGGGTTATCGGGTTGGGTGCGAGAAGATTTTATCTACTACGACCTAATTTGAACGATCTATCGACGACGAAATTCCACCATGTTCTGGCGGATGGTAATGGCAAAATTGCCCAACACATCGTGACCCGAAAACCCTACGTCGAATTGTGACCCGGCGATCGCGTCGGGTAGCGCCATTAGCCATACTGAGTGGACTAGGCACAACTAGACTAGGCGTTGGCGAATCTTAGCTGAAACGGTATCAATGATTGCGACTGCCGCGATCAAAATAATCAAAATGGCGCAGACCTTGCCGTATTTGAAGGCGCGAAAGCTTTGGTATAGTGAAACGCCGATGCCGCCAGCCCCAACGATACCCAGTACAGATGCGGCGCGCACGTTTGCCTCGAAGCGATAGAGGGTAAAGGAGGTCCATAGGGGAATTACCTGGGGAATGACACCAAAGATGACTTCTTGAAGCTTGGATGCACCCGTGGCTCGGATGCCTTCTACAGGGCCAGGGGCGATCGCTTCAATGGCTTCAGAAAAGAGTTTGCCGAGGGTACCTGTCGTGTGGACAAACAGGGCAAGGACGCCCGCGAAAGGTCCCAGGCCGACAGCAACTACGAAAATCAGTGCAAAGACGACTTCGTTAATGGCGCGCATGCCGTCCATAAAGCGTCGGATAATAAATACTATCCAAGAGGGGGCAACATTCTCAGCAGCCAAAATTGACAGTGGCACGGCAACGATAGCTGCCATGATTGTCCCCCAAACCCCCATCCCAATCGTTTCGAGAATGTCAGAAAGATAAAAGCGCCAGTCGGTAAAATCGGGCGGAAAGTAGCGGCTGATATATTCAGCCATATTGCTGCTGCCTTGGGCGAGCTCCACAAAACTGAGATCGCTTTTTTGCCCGGCATAGATCAAGACTGCGATCGCAATCAGCACCCAAACAATCCGCAGCAGCGTAATCCGCTTTTTCTCCTGAGACAGAGTTGCTATCACCTGAGGCGAGATCACGCTGTCGGGCGAACCTGGCTCAGCATAGGACGTTCTCATAATGGGCTCAGACATGATAGCGAGGGGACAACGTTACTTTAAAAGCGCGGGCAACCACTCTGCTGCCCGCGCTACAACTAGCAAGTCAGGTCAACGGTGACTTGTTTTAAAGCGGTGACTTGTCTTAATCGGACTAGCCTTTAACAGCTTCCAGCTTTTCGTTTAGCTCATCAAGCTTTTGCTGCTTGTCAGCATCACTGAGGTTGGTATCATTTTGCACTTCTAAGATGTCTTTTGCAATTTGCAGCTCGCGAATAGTATTCCAATCTTCATCGGTTGCTGGATCCAACCCTGTCCACTGGAGACCTGTCAGGATTTCTTCATTGTCGTAGTTGAAAAAGAATTCCTGGATCGAAGTCTTGAGACACTCAGGCAAGTCACTACGATAGGCTAGAGGGTCACTGGGGATAACTGGCGAAGTCCAAATAATCTGGATTTTTTCCAAAGCTTCGGGGGCTGTTTCCTTGAGTCGATCCAGGTTTTCGCTGTTGTTGGTGGCAACATCCACCTGGTTTTCAGAGACGGCCAAAGCTGTGGCTTCGTGGCTACCCGCAAACACTAATTCGCTGAAGATTTGCTCTGGATTAGCACCTTGCTCGGCAAAAACGTAATAGCTGGGGACTAAAAATCCTGAGGTGGAGTTGGGGTCGTTGAACGCAAAAGTCAGGTCACTAGCGTTCTCTACGATGTATTGATCACCATCACCCGCGTCTAGATCAACTTCGCCGGCAATGGAATTCTCGACGTTAGTGATCAAGTGAGAGTAGTAGCCCTTAGTGCCGTCCAACGCGACGGTTTGTGCAAAGGCTTCAGCACTGGAGCGCTCAGCGGCTTCAATGTAAGACTTACCCCCATACCAGGCGACCTGCACCTTCCCGGCTCCCATGCCTTCAATGACCCCTGCATAATCAGTGGCATAAAACCCGACTACAGGACGGCCTACGGCCTCAGACATATCGGTTAATAAGGGCTCCCATAACGGCTTGAGGTTGTCTTGAGATTCGGTAGAGATAATGCCAAACTCAATCTCTGCGATTTCAGGGGCACACATTTCGCCTCCCGTAGTCTCAGTGCCATCGGTCGCGTCTGTGCTAGCCGTATCCTCAGGCGCGCTACTGCAAGCAGCTAGGGTGCTAATGGTTAGAGCAGAGACTGCGAGTAATGAGGATAAACGACGCCAAGGGGTAATCGACATAATTTTGTTCCTTTTAGTTAAATCTGAGTTTTGGTTGTCACTGATCCTGTGTGCAGGAGAACCCTTGATGCTGGGCGGCTAGCTGGCAAATACCTCACTGTGCCCCCTCATCACCAATTCTTCGGCGGCTGAGCCATAAATACTAGAGAGACGAGCTTCGTCCAACTCAGCTGTGTAACCGTCAAAACAAACTTCACCGTGGCGCAGCGCCACGGAGCGCTCAAAGTAGCGCTGTACCACCTGCACCTGATGCAGCGAGGTAATCACCGTAATCCCTTGCTCCTGATTCAGACTGGTCAGCAATTCCATGACCTTACGGGCAGAGTCAGGATCGAGGGAGGCAATGGGTTCATCGGCCAGAATGATTTTGGCACCTTGCATGAGACAGCGGGCGATCGCGACTCGTTGCTGCTGCCCTCCAGATAGGGAGGAAGCCCGCTGATAAGCCTGCTCTAAGATACCGACCCGCTCTAGCGCCGACAGTGCCCGTAGCTTTTCCTCTCGGGTAAAGGCATGGATCAGCGATCGCCAGATGGGCACTTGAGATAAATTCCCCACCAGTACATTTTCTAAAGCCGTCAGTCGGTTCACCAAGTTGAACTGCTGAAAAATGAACCCCATTTGGCTACGCAGTTGACGAACCTTAGAGTGAAACTTGCCATCAATCTGCAGTGGGCTCCCCAAGATTTCCACCGTGCCCTGGTCAGCTTGCTGCAACCCATTGAGGGTGCGTAACAAGGTCGATTTGCCAGATCCTGAAGCCCCTACAAGGGCAACCCTTTCACCGATCTCAACTTGAAGGCTGACGTCCCGGAGGGCGTGCTGCCCTTTGAAGCGCTTTGACAGGTGGTCAACGCTAACTGCGGGCTGTTGTGGGGATGCATCTGAAGCAGTCCTGGTTGCCAATTGCATTGCCTATCCTGAGTTCACTTAAACAACAATGCTAGCCACTCTATGTTTGACAAATCTAGATATCTAAGAGTCATAGACGTCTAGACATAACTAGTCATCAATAACCACCAAATATTCTCGGTGAATATGCTTAAGAGTTAACCCCACAAAGGTTAAGGGGGAATAGAATTCTGTTTAAAGTTTCAGTTTCAGGAACGCGGCAGTCAAAACCGCCATTGAATCGGCAAACCCTGCCCCACAGGTTGCCCAAAACAATACTATTCACAGTCCGCGCAGAGGGGCCATAGTCCTTTAGAGACAGCTGAGTCTTGCAACCCTTAAGTTTCGTTATCCATCACCAACTCCATGCGATCGCCCCGGAAGCGCGTAACCCCATATTCAATTACCTCGTTGGTTTGATCAACGTTAATCGACTCGGAAAGCAAGATCGGGTTAGTGGCTGGCATTCTTAGGAAACGAGCATCTCTAGGACGGGCGATGCGAGCCGAAAGGCGTGTATGGCGACGAATGTGGTCACGTCCATATTCGTTCTGTAACATGGTCGAAATCGAGCGATAAGTTTCACAATGAGTCGCTAATCCGGGAAACCGTCGCCCGGGGAAATGACTAGTGGCGATATTGATCGGGATTTCATCGGTTAGACAGAGCCGTTCATACAACACCACCGGATCCCCGATGGGAATTTCAAGGTGTTTTGACAATTTAGAATCAGCGTTGAGTTCAACAATCCGCAGTACCTGCCATTGAGGCTTGAGGGAGTGGGCCTTAAGGACTTCGTTATAACGCACGCGTTTGCCAATTGGGAAAGTGATCGGAGCGGCTACTACAAAGGTGCCTCGACCCCTCTCAACATCAACAATACCTTCCTGCCGCAAGACCTCTACTGCCCGCCGTAGGGTATGACGATGCACACCAAACCGTTCACTTAACTCAATTTCTGTGGGCAGCCGGTCGCCCACCTTAAAGACCGATTCTTGGATATTCTGTCGTAATTCGCTAGCTATTTGGAGGTAAAGTGGCGAGGCATCTTGGTGCATATTCAATCTGGCACATTCAATCACAAGTGAATACAACTCCATCGGCAAAGTATAGCGGTTGCCAAGAGAGGGTTGCGAATTAAATTGAAACGTTCAATAATTTGTCTAGACGTCTGTATATTATTAATATTTAGTTAATCTTGGGTTAAGCCACGATGAACTCAGCGCAACCACAGTCAAGACCAGTCTGGATAGCGACATTGGCTAAAGCTCCTCTGGTTCTTTTAGAGCAAAACGTTTCGGCTTTAGAGCCTGTGCCTGACTACGAATTTTTGCGATCGCCGGAAATCGGTTTAGCCATGGTGCGAGGGCGTGCTGAGGGAACTGGTGAACCGTTTAATCTGGGAGAGATGACATTAACGCGTTGTGTGGTGAAGCTTTCTGCGCCGACGAGTGACCCCATTGCTGGATTCGGGTATGTGGCTGGGCGATCGCAACGACATGCCGAGTTAGCAGCACTTTGTGATGCCCTACTGCAACACCCTGATTGGCAGCATGCTGTTCAAACCCAGGTGATTGAGCCACTACAAGCAGCAGCCCAGGAAAAACAGACGCTGGCAACAGCTCAGGTGGAATCAACTCGTGTGAACTTCTTCACATTGCTGCGAGGAGAAGGCTAAACATGATTACCCAACTTCCTGGCTTTAAAGATCCTGTCCACGATGCCCAGCAGACCTTTCGAGCGTTGCTGGATGCCCTGGCACGACCTGGTATTTCCCAAGCCACGGCGTCATTGACACCACCCCAGGGTCTGATTCCTGGCTGCGCTGCGGCCTGTCTAACTTTATTAGATTTAGAAACGGCAGTTTGGTTGCAACCGGGGCTATCAGAAGCGGTTCATTCATGGCTGCTGTTTCACACGGGTTGTCGATTGACTACTGATCCTCAGACGGCAGATTTTGCCTTAATTTGGGATATCGCCACCGCACCTAGCCTAGATCAGTTTCATCAGGGCACACCTGAGTATCCAGAGACATCGACTTCTCTGCTGATGCAATTGCCAGCTTTGCATGGGGGCATCTCCATTGCGCTACAAGGGCCAGGCATCCTGAACGCTATGAGGCTTGATCTGCCTTTGACCGTAGACTTTTGGCAGCAATGGCAGGAGATGACAGTCGGGTATCCCTTGGGAATTGATGGCTGGTGCTTTGCCGAAAATCAGGTGTTAGGCCTGCCCCGTACTGCTTGTCTCAGTCACACTGCTCAAGAGATTTTGCCATGACAGTCGGTGTGCGTTTTGCGAACCCATCCGAATCTATTCGGACACCACAGCTACAGCTTTCAAGTTGAGTTATAGAGGAGTCTATGCCCTACGTTGCAGTCAAAGGCGGAGAACAGGCCATCCAAAACGCTGAAGCCCTGCTGAAGGCGAAACGACGTGGCGACTCCACGGTACCTGAGCTTTCTCTAGCGCAAATCAAGCAGCAGATGCAGCTGGCCGTCAATCGCGTCATGGCCGAAGGCAGCCTGTACGACCTCGATCTAGCCGCCCTAGCCATCAAGCAGTCCTGGGGAGATCTGATTGAAGCTGCATTTCTCCTACGGGCCTACCGCACCACGCTACCCCGGCTCTACTATAGCGAACCCATTGACACCACCCAAATGGCCCTCCAACGGCGGATTTCTGCCATCTTCAAAGACGCTCCTGGTGGGCAAAAACTCGGCCCTACCTTCGACTACGTTCATCGACTACTGGACTTCAAACTAACCGCAGAAGACAATCAGTTTCCCACCCCGGTGGATGAAACAGCTACTGCTGCTGAAGTCACACCTAGAGTTTTGGAGATGTTGGCACAGGAGGGACTGGTAACACAGGAGATGGGGAGTGGGGGAGTGGGAGAGTGGGGGAGTGGGGGAGATGGGGGGGTAGGAAGTAGCAGATCAAGAAATTCCATCACCCCGTCACCCCATCACCCCATCACCCCATCCTCTCCCTTCGACATCACCCGCCAATCCCTCACCACTCCCACCCGTCGAGATGCTCGTTTGCAAAATCTGGCCCGTGCGGATGAAGGCTTTTTACTCTCAATGGCCTACTCCACCCAACGGGGTTATGGTACAAACCATCCTTTTGCAGGGGAGATTCGTATGGGTGATGTAGAGGTGGTGATTTGTCCAGAAGAGTTGGGATTTGAAGTCGCGATCGCTGACATCACCATTACCGAAGTGCAGATGGTGAACCAGTTCAAAGGCAGTAAAGAGATTCCGCCCCAGTTTACCCAGGGTTACGGGCTTACCTTGGGTTACAACGAGCGTAAGGCGATGGCCATGGCCTTGGTCGATCGGGCATTACAGGCCAAAGACCTGGGAGAATCCCTGGATGGCCCAGCCCAAGACGAAGAATTTGTGCTCTACCATTCCGACAACATCGAAGCCCAGGGATTCGTGCAACATCTGAAACTACCCCACTATATCGATTTCCAGGCAGAGCTAAACCTGGTACGAAAACTGCGCCAAGACTACGAGCAGGCCAAAGCTGAACGAGCCCAATCCATAAAGCTGGATCAATCAGCCAAGTCCCCCGCCGCCACTGCTCCCTCTGCCTCCCTTGCCCCCGCCGTCGCCCCCACTCCCTCGTCGCCCCACCCCACAAAAACCGCTACCCCGTACAGACGCGTTCGCGAAGCGTATCCACAGGATTCTTAATCGCGTCTCTCCCTCCGTACACTCCCTCCCAACTCATGTCCCCATCTCCCCATCCCCCCATCCCCCCATCCCCCCACCTTGAACCCGAACCCGGCTTTAACTTCGCCTACCTAGACGAACAAACCAAACGCTCAATTCGCCGCGCCATCCTCAAAGCCGTCGCCATCCCTGGTCATCAAATCCCTTTTAGCTCACGCGAAATGCCGATGTCCTACGGCTGGGGCACAGGTGGTATTCAGGTTACAGCCGCCGTTATCGGCAAAGACGACATCCTCAAAGTCATTGACCAAGGGGCTGACGACACCACCAATGCCGTCAATATTCGCCGCTTTTTCAAGAAAGTGTGCGGCGTTACCACCACGGAACAAACCGAAGCAGCAACGCTGATTCAAACCCGCCACCGGATTCCAGAAACACCGCTCCAAGCAGGGCAAATCATGGTCTATCAAGTCCCCATGCCAGAACCGTTGTATTTCATTGAACCCTCTCGCACTGAAGCTAACAAGATGCATGCCCTAGAGGAATATGGCCCGATGTATGTGCGGCTGTACGAAGACATCACTCGCTTTGGCCACATTGCCGTGGCTTATGACTACCCGGTAATGGTCAATGATCGCTACCTAATGAAACCCAGCCCCATCCCTCGCTTCGACAATCCCAAACTAAACATGAATCCTGCCCTGCAGATCTTCGGAGCGGGCCGAGAAAAACGCATCTACGCCGTGCCACCCTACACCAAGGTCAAAAGTCTGGATTTTGAAGATCATCCATTTTCTGTTGAAACCTGGGATCAGCCTTGCGAATTTTGTGGCGCAACGGATAGCTATCTCGATGAGGTCGTAATTGATGATGAAGGCAACCGCCTATGGATTTGTTCAGACACAGACTATTGCAATCAGCGGCAGTATGAGCAATCTCTGGCACCCCAAAAACTGGAGTGAAACAGACAACCTTTAACCGCAATCTACACAAACCTAAGCATAATAATGTTCTCTCGTTTTTACGGTAAGGTGATGTCGCCAATATTGATAGTTGAAAAGCTTAGCAAATATTACGGTGATATTTGTGCCTGCGATCGCGTCTCGTTTTCTCTCTATCCTGGCCAAGTCTTAGGCATCATTGGTGAGTCAGGTTCGGGCAAAACTACCCTTTTAAACGCGATCGCAGGACATCTCCCCATCGACACCGGAGAAATCACCTATTGCGATCGCGCCGATGATCTGATTAATCTCCGCACCCTACCCGAACCCCAACGACGCAAGCTGATGAAAACAGAATGGGGCTTTGTGCAGCAAAAGCCCCGCGATGGGTTGCGAATGACCGTCACCGCCGGAGCCAACATTGGCGAGCGACTGTTAGACGTGGGCCAACGCCACTACGGCAACATTCGCACCGAGGCACTCCAGTGGTTGAGCCAGGTCGAAATTCCCGACACCCGCATCGACGACTTTCCCAACACCTTTTCGGGCGGCATGCAGCAGCGGCTGCAACTGGCCCGAATTTTGGTGACGCGTCCTAGCCTAGTACTGATGGATGAACCGACGGGGGGACTAGACGTATCGGTACAGGCAAAGCTGCTGGATCTAATGCGATCGCTGGTACGCACCCTCAATCTCAGCGTCATCCTGGTCACCCACGACATTGGTGTCGTTCGCTTGCTAGCCCATCGACTCATAGTGATGCAAAACGGACAGGTGGTCGAAGCCGGGTTGACCGATCAGGTCTTGGATGATCCGCATCACCCTTATACTCAGCAACTTGTGAATGCAACCCTAGTCCCCTAAAAAAACTGTTTCAGAATGACCTATACGCTGACGATTTACTATGTCCCAACACCCCATCAACAAATTTTGCCCCCGCTCTGGCAAGCCGATTCCCTAACTATCTATCAGGGGCATACCGTGGGATTTTGCAATCCAGGCTGTCGTAATGAATTCGCCTCAAATCCTGATGCCTACCCCAGCGATCGCACCTACTTTGATACTTTGCTCAAAAAATACGAATTATCTCAGCCATGAATCTATCGATTTCCCATTGTGTTTAGCCTCAATTAAGTGACTCATTTCTGATGCCTTATTCGACTCTTCCAATCGATTCTCTAGCCCTGCCCCCTCAAAAGACAAAGCTTCTTCTCAAAGCAGAGAAACTCTACAAAAATTTTGTTTTACACCATCAGGGCGGCATACATCTACCTGTTTTAGAAGGGGTTTCCCTAGCTGTTGAACCCGGAGAATGTGTGGCGTTACAAGGGCCATCCGGTTCAGGCAAATCAACCTTTATGCGATCGCTTTATGCCAACTACCGCATTGACGACGGCGCGATTTGGGTCAAGCACCAAAATGAATGGGTGAACTTACCCCAGCTAGAACCACACCAATTGATTGAGGTTCGGCAACACACCCTGGGCTATGTCAGTCAGTTTTTGCGCGTTATTCCCCGTGTACCTGCCCTAGAGGTAGCCGCAGAACCCCTGATGGAATTAGGCGCTGATCTTGACACTGCCGATGCCACAATTCGCGATCTGTTTACTCGGCTCAATCTACCCGAACGCCTTTGGCATCTTTCACCCACCACATTTTCCGGGGGTGAAAAACAACGGGTCAACATCGCTCGTGCTTTTTCCGTTAACTATCCCATCCTGTTATTGGATGAACCCACATCAGCCTTAGATGCAGCTAATCGGGAGGTGGTTATACAGCTCATTGAAGAACGCAAAGCTCAGGGATGTGCCATGGTCGGCATTTTTCATGACGATGAGGTTAGAGAGCGGGTGTGTAATCGGGTCTTAATCTTTGGATGAGAGATTTAGTAGCGAATGGTGCTTGATTAATGGGGGGTGATGATATGACTGAACATATTTACACTAACTATCGTTTGCAACTGCCTGGCCAAGAGATAATTGGCACGCTGGTTGTACGAGAAGGAAAGATTGCAGAGATTCAGCCAGGAACCGTTTCCCAGGGACAGAACGGAGACGGTGATTATCTGATGCCAGGGTTAGTCGAACTGCATACCGATAATCTAGAGCAGCGCATGTCGCCCCGTCCCAAAGTACGCTGGCCTTTGGACGTTGCCGCTGTTTATCACGATCGGGACTTGGCAGCAGCGGGGATTACGACCGTGTGCGACGCGATCGCGATTGGTGACATCACCCCCACCTCCATGCGCATGACACAATTTGGCCCCATGATCGACACCATTCACCAGGGGCAGATCGACGGTCGCTTCTCAGTCGATCATCGCCTGCATCTACGGTGTGAACTGGGCTACGAGCAAACCTACGACATCACCGCAGCCTACGCCACCCACCCCTTACTCACCTTGATTTCCTTGATGGATCACACACCAGGGCAGCGCCAGTTCTCCAAGGTGGACAAATACAAGGAATATTACATGGGTAAACATGGTGTCCCGGAGGCGGAGATGGAAAGCTTTATCCAAAACCGCATCACAAACCAGCAGCGCCACGCGGTGGAGAATCGCCGCAAGCTCGTGACCCTTACCCAGGATCACCAGATTTCCCTAGCCAGCCATGACGATGCCACCCCTGAGCATGTACAAGAATCTGTGCAGGACGGTGCCGAAATCGCTGAATTCCCCACCACACTGGATGCTGCGAAAGCAGCCCATACCCAAGGGTTGCAAGTGCTGATGGGTGCACCCAATTTGATCTTAGGCAAATCTCACTCTGGCAATGTCTCCGCCATGGAGCTAGTAGACCATAAGCTGGTGGATATTATCTCCTCTGATTACGTTCCCCAAAGCCTGGTACAAGCTATGTTTTTGATTTCTGAGCAACAGCAACAACCCCTACATAAAGCCATGCGACTGTTTACTCTAAATCCGGCTAAAGCAATTGGGTTAGAAGGCGATCGCGGCAGTTTAGAAATTGGCAAACGAGCTGACCTCATTACCCTGCATCACGATGGTGTCGTTCCCCGACTGACGTCAGTTGTCTGCCAAGGGCATCGGGTTGCTTAGGTATGGTGATGGGGTGATCGAGTGATGGGGTGATGGAATTTCTTGATCTTCTACTCCCTTGATCACCCACCTTCTCTATCTTCCCCACCTTCCCTATCTTCTTCACCTCTACGCCCCACTCCCCCACTGCCCTAACCTCCATGCACCCTAACTCTCCAACCAAACTCGCTCTCCAAGGTGCCACAGTCCTCACCCCAAACGGATGGTTAGAAGACGCTACTGTACTGATCGATGCGGGTCAGTTTGTCGCAGTAAACCACGATCTTAAACCCAGTAGCTACTTGGCCTTGGATGTCAGCGGACTGTACATGCTACCCGGCATTGTAGACATTCATGGGGATGCCTTCGAGCGCATGATTTGCCCTCGTCCTGGGGTGAATTTACCTCTAGATATGGCGTTGGTAGAAAACGACCAAGCCTTACTAGCGACAGGCATTACGACCTTTTTTTACTCGATTACTGACTCCTTTGAGCCCGGTTTGCGCAGTCGAGACATGGCAAGGCAGCTGATCACCCGGATCACCGCCCCTGACAATCAGTTGCGGGTTGACAGCCGCGTTCATATCCGCCATGAGCAGGCCAATACGGCCAATTACGAGGAGCTGTGCTGTTGGCTAGAAACTCGCCAGGTCACCCTACTGTCGCTCAACAATCACTTGCCCCCTTCACTCGATGATGCAACCCTCCAGCGATATACCAAGGGGCTACGCCAGCGGATTAAATTGTCTGAAGCCGACATCCGCGCGCTGATTGAAGCTGCATGTTCCCAACAAGAAGAAGGGCTATCCCAGTTTGACGCTTTGGTACAGCACTGTCACCAACTGGGTATTCCCATTGCGTCCCACGATGACGAGACCGAAGCAGATGTGGCCCAAAGTCGAGACCGGGGCGTCGCGATCGCCGAATTTCCCGCCGCCATCCCCCTAGCCGAACAATCCCGCGCCTACGGGGCAGCCGTGCTGATGGGAGCCCCCAACCTAGTCCGTGGCGGCTCCCACGTCGGCTACATGGGTGTTGCCGAAGCCGCCGAAGCCCAAGTCCTTGACTGCCTCTGCTCCGACTACCACTACCCCTCACTATTCCATGCCCCTTTCCTGCTAGCTGAAAAAGGTCTGATGCCCTTTGAACAAGCCTGGAAATGCGTCTCACAATACCCAGCCGCAGCCGCCAAAATCGGCGATCGCAAAGGCAAAATCGCTCCTAACCACGACGCTGACTTCCTCCTCACCGCACCTAACCAGCCCCTCCCCAACGCTATCCGCGCCGTCTATATTCACGGCCAAGAAACCAGCACATACTCCTAATCTCAACCCGTTTGGATTTTAGATTTTGGATTTTAGGATTCTCTCCCCATCTCCCTATCTTTCCCCACTGCTCCACTCCCCACCCTCCCTACATCCCATGACTAAACTCACTACCCTCACCACCCTCTACTACCAACGTGGCCAAGCCCAGTACGGTGGCGAAGCCGTTAGCCAACTTGAGCATGCTCTCCAGTGTGCCACCCTAGCTGAACAAGCCGGACAATCAGCTGGGCTGATCACAGCTTGCCTACTTCATGATCTGGGCCATTTGGTTCACCACTTAGGTAAAGACGTCGCCGACCGAGGCATTGATGATCGGCATGAATATCGGGCTAGCCCTGTTTTGGAAACACTGTTTCCTGCCGCTGTCACTATGCCGATTCGACTCCATGTCGCCGCAAAGCGTTATCTCTGCGCTGTTGATGAAGACTACTGGGCATCCCTGTCTCCTGCCTCAAAGCGCAGCCTCGAACTCCAAGGCGGCATCTTTTCAGCGCCAGCTGCGACTGCTTTTATTCAGCAGCCCTATGCCAAAGATGCTGTGCGGCTTCGCCGTTGGGACGATCTGGCCAAGGTCCCTAACTTGGAAACGCCGGACTTGGAACACTTTGTCCCGTTCATGCAAGCAGCTTGCCATAAGGTGTTTTAGAAAACATGCGATCGCATGCATGTTGCCCATTCAACAGCATTTTTGAGCAGCGTTAAGCAACCCTGAAAGATTAAGATGTAGCAGTCGTCAGTCCGATTAAACAAGACTGCGAGCCAGATTGTCTGTAGACTCAGCACCGCAGCGATACTCGGTGCATTAAGCAAGGTGGCAGTACTATCTTTACAAAGAAGTTAAGTTTTGTAGCGCTCTTAATCCTTATTGAAATGCCTAATTTAGCTAAATTACTTTGATGATTCAGCTATATGACGGTTGTTATATCAAGGTATTCATTGGTATTGCTAATAGCATACGTTAAGAGACATTTTGATGCGTCCAAGTGATAGTAAAAAAGTGCACTCTAAGCGGATATTTCTAAAATCCTTATGTTGGCAACTAAGCGATTCGGATCTCCCTGCCTATCCCTTCTAAAGCGAGGTGTAGAAACTATCTCTTCTTCTTTTAAGAGAGGAAGCGTGAAGGTAGGAGGTGCTTAGCATCACAACCAACTACTTTTCAAATAGCCGCTACGGATTTTGACAGTCGTGCTTAGTTTAAAGATTCGGTTAAATCAAGATCATGTTGTCGGTATCTTAGGGAACCCTTGAGGCTAAGGTTCTCTAAGGCAAGGCTCTCTCTGCTGTTGAAATTTATTCAATTTCTAGAAACCGCGATCTGGGTAGCAAAAGCTACGTTGTGCATACAAAGGCCGCTAGATGGCAGGAATCAACCTCAAAAAACTTGTTAAGAAGCTCGTTCTGCAAAAGGAAGCTTCCCTAATTCAGGATGTGGTTAAGGCTATTGATCCTGATGCCACGATTCAAACGGCTGAAGGTAGCCTTTTGTTTAATGGCATCGTGAGGCATCATAGCCATCGCTACCCAATTGCACTAGATGGACAAATCTTGGGTTGGGTCAATGGCAATGAGAATTCTCGGGCGATCGCAACTTTGCTATCCCAACTGATCCATCGAGAACTCGAAAAACGCACCCTGGCTCAAGAATTGCTCAGCAAATATAAGGAAATTTCCCTCCTATTCAACCTGTCAGAAAAAATCATCGATAGTTTGGATGTTCAGGAAGTTGCCTCCCTAGTTTTGGAAGAAGCCCGACAACTGCTGAATTCAGGTAATGGGGCACTGCTGCTGCTACACGACAAAACCGCCCTATTAGAGAGCATCGCGACATTTGGTAATGATGGATTGTTTCAGCAGACCATCCCTATAGGCCAAGGCGTGATCGGTAATATCGTTCAAGTCGGCCGGGGTGAAATCGTCAATGACGTCCGTTCAGATCCACGAAACCCCATCGGCAATGGGCATATTACCTCACTCATTTGCGCGCCCTTAAAAAATAAAGGCACAACCATTGGTGCGATCGCATTGAGTCATCCTCGAAAACGCGCCTATAGCACTGAAGATCTAAAGCTGCTCACCACCCTAGCTTGTCAGGCTGCTGGGGTAATTAAAGCCCTGCTCCATGAGCGGCAACTTAAAGAAAGCCGTCAGAACGATCTGATCCTGCGGCTCTCTAGTCAAATCCGCGATTCTTTAGAGCTAGATGCCATTTTAGAAACTGCCGTCAGCGAAATTTATACGGTTCTGCACCTCGATCGCTGCTGCTTTCTCTGGTATCAAACCACAGCCAGACAACACCAGCAGAACAATGATGGGATGGATGCATGTTCCCTGCCCCATTTGCTCGGTGGGTTCGACATCGTCACCGAGTCTAAGCGTTCAAACTTATCTTCGTTGATTGGGTTTTACCCGCCCGAGATTGTCGGCGGACTGGCGCGGCGGTTTTGTCAATACGATCTAGTGCGCATTGACGACGTTCAAAAAAACCGTGATGCAGCCACGCGTCAATTTTTGCAATCCCATCAGTTTGCTGCCTTTTTAGCCATTCCCATCCAAAACCGCTCGGGGCAAATTGGAGTGATCTGCTGTGGCACCAGTCAGGAACCTAGAACCTGGAGCGACAGCGAAGTGGCCTTGTTGCAAGCAGTAACCAATCAACTGGCGATCGCCCTCGATCAGGCCGAACTCTATGACCACAGCCGCAAGGCTGCCCAACTCGCCCGAGACAAAGCCCAACAGCTCGAAGCGACCGTCGTGGAACTACAACAAACCCAACTGCACCTTGTGCAGAGCGAAAAGATGTCGAGCATTGGCCAAATGGTCGCAGGCGTTGCCCACGAAATCAACAATCCAGTCAGCTTTATTCACGGCAACTTAAGACATGTCCAAAACTATACCGAAGATTTGATCGACCTAATTCAGCGCTATCAACAGGAGTATGACAAACCCAGCGAAACCCTGCAAGAGACCATTGCCGATGTCGACTTAGATTTCCTCCTCCAAGACTTACCCAAAACGCTTAAAAGTATGGCAGTTGGCACTGAGCGCATCCGAGAAATTGTCCTATCTTTGAGAAACTTTTCTCGCCTGGATCAAGCTGACTCTAAAACAGTCGATATCCATGAAGGCATTGACAGCACCCTGCTGATTTTGAGTCATCGGCTCAAACCTAGCGATAACTTCACCGGTGTTGAAATAGTCAAAGCCTACGGTGATTTACCGCCAGTGGAATGCTACCCCGGTCAGCTGAATCAAGTGTTCATGAATATTTTGGCGAATGGGATTGATGCCTTAGAGGAGTCAGGAGTCAGGCGTCAGACGTTAGAAGTCGATCGTCAGGCATTAGGCGTCAGATCCACCAAGCCCTCATTCTCCTACGCCCCGACTATCACTATCCGCACTCAGCACATCAGCCCCAACCGCATTCGTATCTGCATTACCGATAACGGTCCCGGTGTTCCTCCAGCGGTGCAGGCCAAGCTATTTGATCCCTTTTTCACGACCAAAGGCGTTGGCAAAGGGACGGGTTTAGGCCTTTCTATCAGCTATCAGATTATTACCGAGCATCACGGTGGTACCCTGAGCTGCCAGTCAGAACCCTGGCAGGGAACTCAGTTTGTCATTGAAATCCCGATTCGGCAAGGCGATCGCGAAGATTCTCCCCTCACCGGGAAACCTAATGGGAGAGAAGGGATGATGATATCTTCCCCGACTTAAATGAGTCAGTTCGCCAAGCTGCCCTGCTGCCCTATCCGCCACTGATCAACGATGGGGCTCCTTAAATTTTGTCTGCACCGCCGTTACTACAGCCATATTGCATGAATACCCAAGCCTCAGCTACATCTCAATCCTCTCAAGATCGCACTTTGCTAAACCGAACCAAAGGTTGGCTCAATCATCTCAAGGTTGGTCACAAGATTACCCTAGGCTATGCCATGGCATTGGGCATCGCCCTTGTCGGTACGGTAGCGGGCGTTAGCATGGGTAATCTTTATGAACGCAAGGCATCTGCGGTTCAAGAGGACGCTATCGAAGAAATTCTTGAGTTAAAACGCTTAGAAACAGCCTTGATCAAAATCGGCGTGAATGAAAGAGATTTAGTCACCTGGCTCGATAATCCTGAACAATTTCGAGCAACCTATAACGCCTATCAAGAAAATGTTCTGCAATTTCAAGAAGACTGGTCTGAGCTACTAGAAGAGTATGCAGAAGATACAGAAGCAGGGGTTGAGAGAGAAGAAGAACTCGAATTTTTGGAGGATTTAATCGAAACCTACGACGGGGTTTTAGAATCCTATTTGCAGGAAGTCAATAGCTTGATCGCAAGTTTAGAGCTTGCTGAATTACAAGGGGCAAAACTTTCCCAAGCCCGCCAAGACTTAATTGAGTTAAATCGTCGCCCTGCCTCCTTAGCGCTAAAGCAATTCTCAGAGCAGCTTTCTGAATTTGTTGAATCGATTGAGACAATCGAGTTAACCGAAGCCAGGGAGGGGGTTGAACAAGCCGCCCAGATCCGGCTCCAGATCATCGCCATTAGCATCTTGCTTTCGCTGATTGTTTCAGGGCTACTGGCCTTACGAGCTAGTCGCGCCATTAATCGCCCCCTAAAAGCCCTAGAAGAAACCGCATTGCAGGTGACGCAAGACGAAAACTTTGATCTACGGGCCACGGTACTCAGCAAAGATGAGATCGGCACGCTGGCAATGGCGCTGAATCAGCTGATCGAATGGGTCGGAACCCATACCCGTTCTCTAAAAGTGACCCAGCAAAATCTAGAGCGTCAGACTCAAGAACTCAATGCCATTATCGACAACTTAGGGGATGGGCTGTTGGTCACCGATCCCCAAGGGAGCATTACTCGCTCTAATCCAGCCCTGCGACGCATGTTTGACCTTGAGGACACTACCTTAAGCGGTCAGTCAGTCGAGACGATTTTTGATGAATGCATTACCCAACTCATCAGCCAAAATCAGGAAGATTCAAAGGCAAACCTGAGCACAGAGTTAGCGCTAGATGCAGACCGAGTCGGGCAAGCCCGAGTAACAACCATCATCCCTAATACAGAGATAGCTAAAGGGGATGAAGTTCAATCCACAGGTTCTGTCGTCTTGATTCGGGATATTACCGCTGAGAAAGAAGTGGATCAAATGAAGACAGACTTTATTTCCACCGTCTCCCACGAGTTGCGGACTCCACTAACTTCGGTGCTGGGTTTTGCCAGGCTGATTCAGAAAAAACTAGAAGATGCCGTGCTGCCAGCGGTGACCGTCGAAAACAAAAAGACTGAGCGGGCTGTGCGTCAGGTCAGAGAAAACCTGCACATCATTTTGTCTGAAGGGGAACGCTTAACCTCACTGATCAACGATGTGCTAGATATCGCCAAGATTGAGGCGGGCAAAATCGAGTGGAATATGCAGCCAATAGTCGTTTCGGAGATTATTGAACGGGCGATCGCCGCCACATCAGTCCTGGCCCAAAATAGTGACCTGGCGATCATTCGCGATATCGAACCCGAGTTACCAGAAGTCATAGGCGATCGCGATCGCTTGTTGCAAGTGGTGATTAACCTACTTTCCAACGCCATCAAATTTACCGACAGCGGTTCAGTCACCTGCCGGGCCTACCCACAAGATGATGGCATTACCATTAGCGTCATTGATACTGGCATGGGTCTAGCCACGGAGGATGTCGATAAAGTCTTCGAGAAATTCAAGCAAGTAGGCGAAGTCATGACCGATAAGCCCAAAGGCACAGGTCTAGGGTTGCCCATCTGTAAGCAAATCGTTGAACACCACGGCGGGCGGATCTGGGCTGAAAGTAAACTGGGTCACGGCAGCACCTTCTCCTTTACGTTACCTTTAAGCATTGCACCAGAAGCTGAGGTTGCTAAAATCAACCTGCAAAGTCTGGTACAGCAACTCAAAGAGAATGTAGGCCGCGCCGTCACGCCAGATGAGAAAACCCAGAAAACGATTCTGGTCGTCGATGATGAACCCCACATTCGCAAACTGCTACGTCAAGAGCTAGAGTCCGCGGGTTATCAAGTAAAAGAAGCTAAAGACGGTATGGATGCCCTCAAGCAGGTCAAGCTTACCCCCCCGGATTTAGTCATCATGGATGTGATGATGCCCAACATCAATGGTTTCGACCTAGCTGCCGTGCTGAAGAACAACCCCGCCACTATGGATATTCCCACCATTGTGCTTTCGATTATTCAAGATCAAGAGCGGGGCTATCGTCTGGGCGTCGATCGCTATCTGAGTAAGCCTATCGATACCAACGTATTACTACGGGATATCAAAACCCTCTTGTCTAAGGGAACGTCCAGTCGCAAAGTTTTGGTGGTCGACGTAGACACCTCCACAACCAAAACCCTAACCGAGGTGTTGATTTCAAAGGGGTATACCGTCACCGAAGCAACCAGTGGTCACGAGGGTATTGAAAAAGCCCTCTCGCTTAAGCCCGACATGATTATCGTCGATTCGGCCATTTCCACTGAGCACAACCTAGTCAAAACCCTGCGGTTCGACAACGGTTTAGAAAATATCTTTTTCATCATGGTGAATCAGTTGCCGCCCGGACAGAACCCGCAAACTGACAATCGTGAACTAACCGTTACGTCTGGCGACGTCGTGATGTGATTTTCCCTGTTTGATTCTCTCTTTTGCCTATTATGAACAAAAGCATTTTGATTGTTGATGACGAAGCCTACATCCGCGTGCTGATGGAACAAACCCTAGAAGATCTTGAAGACGAAGGGGTTGAACTGCTGACAGCCTCAAATGGGGCAGAGGCATTAGCGCTGATCCAGACCGAAAAACCTGATCTGGTTTTTCTAGACGTGATGATGCCTAAAATGAACGGATTTGAAGTGTGCCAGGCCGTCAAACAAGATACGACTATCCAAAACACCTACATCATCATGCTGACAGCTAAAGGCCAGGAATTTGACCAACAGCAGGGGCACGAAGTTGGTGCAGACTTGTACATGACCAAGCCCTTCGATCCTGATCAGGTGTTGGCCACAGCCACACAGATTTTAGTGCATGGATAGGGCCTTAGGGGCTGGTATGAATCTCATCCCCAACTTAATAATAGACATGCAAATGCCCGTCATGAACGGCTATGAGGCAACTCAGCAGATCAAAGTCCGACGCCAGGGACAGGCAACTACCATCATTGCCTTGACCGTCAGCATCTTAGAAGAGGAGGATTTGTTTGTGCTTGCTGTCGGGTGCGATGATTTTGTTAGCTCACAATACGCATTTTCTCGCTGGCTAAGATGACCGCAAATTAACCATTATTAAATTAACCATTATTTATAGCGGTAGCCACAAAGCTTTGTGCGCTACCGCGAGCTAGATTGCTTGTGGACTCAGCATCCTGACGATGCTCGGTGCATTAAGCAATCTGGCCAGCGCTATAACTTAAAAATTTAGACATACGGCTAGCGTTACCCATGCAACATTCCGTTGATGACCCTATTTCTTCATCAAGTACTGGCCGTAAATCTAAGTCAGTATCCACCAATAACAAGATTCTGGTGATCGATGACTCTCCGGGCAATCTCCGAGTACTCTCTGTAGCCCTAGCTCACCACGATTATGACGTGCGCTGTGCCAAAAGCGGAGCCATGGCTTTTCAGTCGATGGCGCAAGAGCTCCCCAATTTAATCCTGCTGGATATCCGTATGCCCGACATAGATGGCTATACGGTTTGTCGGCAGATCAAAGCTAATCCCATGACTCAAGAAATCCCCGTGATTTTCATCAGCGCTTCGGATGAAGTTCTAGATAAAGTCCAAGCTTTTGCCAGTGGTGGTGTTGACTACATTGCCAAACCCTTTCAGATAGAAGAGGTTTTGGTCCGAGTCAGAAATCAACTGGAACTGCAATCAACTCGGGCCAGACTTGATCAACTCAACAATGAGCTTGAACAACGAGTGTTACTCCGCACGCAGCAACTCCAATCGGTGAATCAACGACTTAAGGCCAGTGAAGAGAGGTTAGAAAGCATTTTAGATACGCTCGAAGATGTGGTTTGGTCAGCGTCGATCGATCCGTTTCAAATCTTGTATCTCAACCCAGCCGCTGCAACCCTTTATCAACGCCCCATAGAAGATTTCTTAATGAATAGTAATCTGTGGTTCGAGGTGATTCATCCTAGCAATCGGGCGGAGGTGATGGAGTCTATCAGAACGATTGCAAGTCGAGGTAATCTCGATATTGAATACCGCATTCTCTGCCATAGTGGGGAAACTCGTTGGGTGCGAAATCGCAGTCGCCTAATTGCCACCGACGATGCTTTGCCGCTTCGGATAGAAGGCATTATCTCTGACATCAGCGATCGCAAACGGGCAGAACAGCAACTCATGCATGATGCTCTGCATGACGCTCTCACCCAACTCCCGAATCGCACCCTGTTTATTGAGCGCATTGAGCGTGCCTTGAAGCGCAAAAATCGGCAGCCAGACTATACCTTTGCCATTCTTTTTATTGATCTGGATCGCTTCAAAGTTGTCAACGATAGCTTAGGTCATGGGGTAGGCGATCGCCTCCTAGTCGAAGTTGCCAAGCGCCTACTGCAATGCACTCGCCCAGAAGATACCGTTGCCCGTTTGGGAGGGGATGAATTTACCGTCCTATTAGATGAGATTACCGATACGGCTAATGTCATTACCTGTGTGCGGCGAATTCAGACTGAACTCAGCTTACCCCTTAACATCGCTGGAAACACCGTATTTACAAGCGCTAGCATTGGCATTGCCATCGCCACTGAGGCTTACACAGCCGCATCAGACCTGCTACGGGATGCCGATATTGCCATGTATCGTGCCAAAGAAACTCGAAAATTTGGCTATGAGTTGTTTGACCAAGTCATGTATGCCCAAACAATGCGGCGTTTAAAGCTAGAGAACGATCTTCGCATCAGTCTAGAACGCCAGGAATTTCAACTCTACTACCAGCCAATTATCTCGCTGTCAGACCAGAAAATTTTAGGATTTGAAGCGCTACTACGATGGCAACATCCTGAAGAAGGCATGATTAGCCCTGTTGAATTTATCAATATTGCCGAGGAAACAGGGCTGATTGTTCCCCTGGGCGACTGGATTTTAGCGCAAGCCTGCCGCCAAGTCCGGCAATGGCAACAAGCTTATGAAAATCACCGTCACCTGAAAGTCAATATCAACGTTGCCAGCCAACAAATCCGTGAGCCAACCTTACTCGACACGTTAGACGAGATCCTACGTGATGTTGGCCTGTCGGGAAATTATCTGCGTCTGGAAATTACAGAAGGCACGCTAATGCAGCAGACGGAAACCACTATCAAAACCCTGAGGCAAATTCGCCAACGGGATATTCAAATCAGCATTGATGATTTTGGTACCGGCTATTCATCTCTCAGCTATCTCAGCCGATTTCCGATTAATAATCTCAAAATCGATCAATCCTTTGTGAGTCGGATGCATCTTGATCCAGATAGCTTTGAAATTGTGCGAACCATTACGGCCCTAGCCCATACCTTAGGGATGGATGTAACCGCTGAGGGCATTGAGCTCATCGAGCAGCTTGATCAACTCAATGTGCTGGGTTGTGAGTTAGGCCAGGGCTATTTTTTCTCACACCCCTTAGAAGCTACTGCTGCTGAAACGCTGTTGGCCACTTGGTCTCGTTAATGAGCGTTAACCTGCGTCCAGAACCCAACGTGGAAACGGTTGATACCTCAATAACACTTGGGGAATTGCGTTTGGCTGGGGTCAAGGTTTAGAACAAGCGTTAACTAATTTTTCGGGTAACTCAATCCGGTGCCCCCATTGCAGGTGAATGTAGGACGCGTGGACATTATGAGAAGCCCAGCCTTCTGAGTTGATCGGACTTTGGGGATGATAGCCACGCGTTTCGTAAAGTGGAGCAGGGGGAGAATGGCTGAGGTGAGAGCGATGAAATTCGTGTCCCCAAACTTCAGCACCTGAATTCACGAGGGGGGTGTCTTGTTGGGCGATCGCGCGTCGATAGCCCAATACTAAGCGATCGCCCATAATTGCGTCTGTCGCTAAACTGCCTGCCATAGCCCAGGATTTACCTTCAAAATCGGTGAGGGAGTGACACAGGTACATCAAGCCACCACATTCGGCGTAGGTGGGCAGTCCAGCGGCGATCGCAGCACGGACGGCTTCACGGCCAGGTTGGTTATCGCTCAAGGCATCTGCAAAAACTTCGGGGAACCCCCCGCCAAAATATAACCCCCGGGTGCCTGGGGGTAAAGCAACCTCATCCAGGGGACTCCAAGGGATCAATTCGGCTCCCAGCCGTTCTAATGTGGTGAGATTGTCGGCATAGTAAAAGCTAAAAGCGCGATCGCGGGCAACGGCAATACGTGGACGGGGGTTTGGAAGTTCTACCGCCGCTGGCCGTGAATGATGGGGCACGGGCGCAGTTGGATGCACCTGCATTGGATGTGCCTGTAACAGTGGCGTCAACTGTGACCAGTCAAAGCAAGTGCGTCCCAGTTCTGCCAGTTGAGCCACAATGTGAGCAAAGTCTTGCAGCTCGGCAGTCGGCACCAACCCGAGGTGACGATCGGGTAAAGCAATCGCCTTGTGGCGGCGCAACACGCCCAAAATGGGTAGGTGGATTGCTGCTAAAGCGGCTTGCAGCAGTTCTAGATGCCGATCGCTGGCGACTCGATTTAACACTACTCCCACTAGATTAATCTGGGGATCTAGGGTGCGAAATCCGTGGGCGATCGCTGCCACAGAGCCCGACAAGCGACTGCAATCGAGCACCAACAGCACAGGTACGTCTAGTAGACGGGCAATGTGGGCTGTGCTGCCCCAGGCATCGGTTGCAGAAGCACCACTAGCGGCCCCGTCAAACAACCCCATGACACCTTCAATTAAGCAAAAATCAGCCCCATAGCCCTGCTGCTGATAGCACTGACACACATAAGCTTCGCTGGTGAGCACTGGGTCTAGGTTAAAGCTGGGTCGCCCAGTGACCGCTTGGTGAAACATGGGGTCGATGTAGTCTGGGCCGACCTTAAAGGCTTGGATGGACTGTCTTCGTTGGGCGATCGCGGCCAGCAGTGCCAGGGTTACCGTGGTTTTACCCACTCCACTTCGTTCCCCCGCCACGATCAACCCCATTATCTTTTAGTCCACGGCAAACGTTTCAACACCAGATTGGTCAGCCTTAGAGAGGGCCGTTGTCCCCACGGTGGGTTGTAGCAGCGGCGTCCGCAAAATGGAATCATTGGCTAACGTGAACAATGGATTCGACAAAATGCCTGCTAATGAAGTGGCAACCACCGCCAATACCAAGCTCACCTGGAGGGGACGCATTCCCGGCAGTTCCCAGCGAATTTCAGGATAATTTTTCACTGCGTCAGACATTTCTTGGGGTTCTTTCACCACCATCATCTTGATAACGCGAATGTAGTAATAAATCGAAATGACGCTGGTAAATAACCCCACCAGCACGAGGCCATAGGCCTCTGCTTGCCAACCCGCCCAAAAAATATAAAGCTTGCCAAAAAAGCCAGCCAGGGGTGGAATCCCGCCAAGCGAAAGCAAGCATACGGTCAATCCCAAGGTCAGCAGCGGGTCTTTTTGATACAAACCGCTATATTCGCTGATTTGGTCAGTCCCTGTTCTCAAGGAGAACAGAATCACGCAGGTAAACCCGCCCAGGTTCATAAATAGGTAAATCAGCAGATAAAACACCATGCTGGCGTAACCCGCATCAGTACCCACGATCAACCCAATCATCACAAATCCGGCCTGCCCGATAGAAGAGTAGGCCAACATCCGCTTCATACTGGTTTGGGCCAGGGCGACTACATTACCTAGCACCATGCTGAGAATGGCCAAGGCCGTGAACACAAAGTGCCATTGCTCAGACACCAAGGGAAATGCAGTGACCAGTAGGCGAATAGCTAGGGCAAAGCCAGCCGCCTTAGACCCGACCGACAAGAAGGCCACCACTGGGGTGGGGGAGCCCTCATAAACATCGGGTGTCCACTGGTGGAAGGGCACAGCCGCAATTTTGAAGGCGATACCCGCAATCACAAACACCAAGGCCACCACCAAACCGATGGGTGCCTCGCTGCCATCCGCGAAAATATTGGCCGCGATCGCAGACAATTCCGTCTCGCCACCCGACAACCCGTAAAGCAAAGAAATGCCGTACAGGAAAATTGCCGAACTCGCTGCCCCAATCAGCAAGTACTTCAAGGCCGCTTCGTTAGAGCGCGGATCCCGCTTCATGTATCCCGTTAGCAGATACGACGAAATACTCAGGGTTTCCAACGACACAAAGATCATGACCAACTCATCAGCGCCAGAGAGGAACATGCCCCCTAGGGTAGCCGTGAGCAAAATCACCAAAAACTCTGCCAGAGAGGTGCCCGATTGCTCAATATAGCGAATAGACATAGGCACCGTTGTCGCCGCTGCCAGGGCAATAATGCCCCGAAATACGACACTTAAGTCATCACCGTTGAAGGCGCCTAAGAAGGCCACAGGTGAGGTCGCACCCCACTGAAAGGCGAGGGCTACGACGGCGGTAATTAAACCCGCGATCGCCACATAAGGCGTCCATTTGGCAGAACTGCGACCCACAATCAGGTCGCCGACTAAGATCACAAGCAACGTCACGATGACAATGCCCTCAGGCAAAATCGCCCCGGCGTTGAGTTGGGCAGTGAGATTGGCAAAATCCATATATTTTCGGCGATCGGGACAGTAAGGTCTCAGGGATAATGCTAAGGCAAATTCTGATCCGCAATGACAGCAGCCCTAGATAGAACGGGCTCTGAGAGCAAATTCAAATTAGACAGCCTTACATTGAGTTTCTTAACTTCAGTGTATTCGCTTTGGATTTTACCGCGGATCTTTGCGTAACCTGAGATCCATGGGGTGTATTTTCCTGATTTTCTTTAATCTCCCGCTCAAGTAGACCACAATAAGGCCGTGGCAAGGTTAAACCGCGTTGCCAGAGCAGTAAGTAGGACTCGCAACCACACAAACCACGATGTCAATTGCTATAAGTGAGAAAAAATGCGGCGATCGCACTGCGGGCACAATTGCTGTGGACGGGAGTCTCGCTTTCGAGATATCGGTATATATATGATATCTGGGTAGATTCATAGGTATGGTATCTGAGCAGGCTCCCAAATCTGCCCTAGATTATTGAGATTCTCAAGCAACCCTTGACATTAGCCAAGGATTGAAATCTGAATTAGTTTTGAATAACCGTCTGAAACCTCTGCAGCCCTATGTCCACTCTGGTCATCGTTGAGTCACCGACAAAAGCCAAAACCATTCGCAACTACTTGCCACCGGGATATCGTGTCGAGGCATCCATGGGGCATGTCCGCGATCTACCCAGATCTGCCAGCGAAATTCCGCCTGCGGTTAAAGGCGAAAAGTGGGCTCAGCTCGGCGTTAATCCCGATGCTGATTTTGACCCCCTTTACGTGGTACCCAAAGATAAAAAAAAGGTTGTCAAAGGGCTCAAAGATGCCCTCAAAGGGGTGGATGAGCTGGTGCTGGCCACTGACGAAGACCGCGAGGGAGAGAGCATCAGCTGGCACTTGCTGCAAGTGCTCAAGCCCAAGGTGCCGATCAAGCGCATGGTCTTTCACGAAATTACTGAAACTGCCATTCAGAACGCGCTTCAAAATTGCCGCAGCATTGATGATCAGTTAGTCCGAGCCCAGGAAACGCGCCGGATTCTTGATCGCTTGGTGGGTTACACGTTATCGCCCCTACTTTGGAAAAAAATTGCTTTTGGCCTTTCGGCTGGACGGGTGCAGTCAGTAGCCGTCCGGTTGCTCGTTAAGCGTGAGCGCCAGCGACGCGCCTTTAGGCGAGGCTCCTACTGGGATCTCAAAGCTACCCTGCACCACGAACAAAGCGACTTTGAATCCAAACTGGTTGCCCTCGGCGGCAAGCGGCTCGCCACAGGAAGCGACTTCGACGAATCCACTGGACGCATCACTGAAGGGCGCGATGTGTTGCTGCTGGGTGAATCAGAAGCCCGGGCCCTGCAACAGCGTCTCGCCGAAAGCCCTTGGACTGTTACCAACCTGGAAGAACGGCCGTCGACTCGCAAACCGTCACCCCCGTTTACCACCTCAACCCTGCAGCAAGAGGCCAACCGCAAGCTACGCCTCTCGGCCCGTGAAACCATGCGAGTTGCCCAAAATCTCTATGAGCAGGGCTACATCACCTACATGAGGACAGATTCAGTAAATTTGTCCCAGCAGGCTGTTGCCGCCGCCCGCAGCTGTGTGGAAGCCAAATATGGCAAAAACTATCTCAGCCCCAAACCCCGGCAATACGCCACCAAATCTAAGGGGGCTCAAGAAGCACACGAAGCCATTCGGCCCGCTGGCGGAATTTTTCGCACCCCCCAAGAGACCGGGCTTTCTGGTCGAGAACTTAACCTCTATGATCTAATTTGGAAACGCACCGTCGCCACCCAAATGGCGGAGGCACGGCAGACTCACATCACCGCCCATATCGAAGTGGACGACGCTAGCTTTAGATCCACAGGCAAACGGATTGACTTCCCCGGCTTCTTTCGCGCCTATGTTGAGGGGTCGGATGATCCCGATGCGGCTTTGGAAGACCGGGAGGTGGTTCTACCTAATCTGAAAGCTGGCGATCACCCCGAATGCCGAGAACTGGAGCCCATCGGCCATGAAACTCAACCCCCGGCTCGCTTCACTGAAGCATCTCTCGTCAAGACTCTAGAGAGTGAAGGCATTGGGCGGCCGAGTACTTATGCCAGTGTGATTGGCACCATCATTGATCGGGGTTATGCCCAACTGATCAACAACAGCTTGACCCCCACGTTCACTGCTTTTGCAGTGACCGAACTGTTAGAAAAGCATTTCCCTGACCTGGTTGATCTGGGTTTCACGGCTCGCATGGAGCAAACCCTAGATGATATTTCTACTGGGGAGGCTGCCTGGCTACCTTACCTCAAAGATTTTTATTCTGGTGATGATGGCTTAGCGGGCCAAGTTAACCAGCGCCAAGATCAAATCGACCCTGCTGAGGCCCGTACAGTGGATTTGTCCGATTTGGATGCGAAGGTGCGCATTGGTCGCTATGGTGCCTATCTGGAAGTCGAAAAAGAAGATGGCCCGGTCAAAGCTTCCATTCCTCAAGATGTGACCCCAGCAGATCTAGACCCTGCCCAGGTAGAACTGCTGCTGAAGCAAAAAACAGAAGGCCCTGATAAGGTCGGCCTCCATCCCGAGACAGGAGAGCCCATTTACGTGTTAGTAGGCACCTATGGCCCCTATGTGCAGCTGGGTGATGTCACTGAGGAAGTACCCAAACCCAAACGCGCTTCCCTGCCTAAAGGGGTAGGGTTAACGGATGTCACATTAGAGATGGCCGTTGGCCTGTTGGCTTTGCCTAGGCTCTTGGGTCTCCACCCTGAAACGGGGGCAAAAATTAAGGCTAGTCTGGGGCGATTTGGCCCCTATGTGGTTCACGATCAAGGCAAAGAGGGCAAAGACTATCGGTCGATCAAAGGCGATGATGACGTACTCACCATCACCCTAGAGCGGGCTTTGCAGATGTTGGCAGAACCTAAAGCCACACGCGGTCGACGCAAGGCAGCCACGCCGCTGCGAGAGTTGGGCAACCATCCTGAAGACGAAGAACCGATCAATATTTACGACGGTCCCTACGGTCTCTACATCAAGCATGGCAAAACAAATGCCTCCTTACCGGAGGGTAAAAAGGCTGAGGACATGACCTTAGCGCTAGCCTTAGAACTGCTTGAGGCGAAGGAATCAACTAAAAAGACCCGTCGCAAATCAACAGCTAACAGTAAGAAGTCTTCAACGACGAAGGCAAAGACGGGCACCAAAACGACACGCACCAAGAAGTCTTCGACGACAGCTAAAACGACTAAGGCCAGCAGTTCTAAAACAGGGACGACTAAAACAGGAACAACCAAAACTAGCGCATCAAAGTCCAAGACCACAGCTAAGAAATCCACAAGCCGCAAGTCACCTTCCTCTGAGTCGGAAGACTCCAAAGCATCATAGGCTAATGCAAAGAAAAAGCCCCTGAATTTCAGGGGCTTGCACTCGTTGTGTAATCTCTCAAATGTTCGGGCTGAGGCAAAGGGAAATTTTTATGCGATCGCAGACAGTTTGTTTACGATCCGAAATTGACCGAGGCTAGCAGCCCTGAGTAAACGATTCAAGGCTAGGCGTTCGTCATCAGTCAAGTTCTCGTTAAAAGTAGCGGCAAGCAAACCATATCGATCAGCTAAGGTGATCTCACCCGTCTGGGTAATTTGAGCAAACAGTTCAGAGATGGCTTGGGGTAGGAGGCACATTGTCAGAGTCATGGCAGCTAGCGCGGTGAGGCGTTCAGTTCGTCGATAGTTCTATTGTGCTGGATGATGATTCTTTTCTGGGTGACCTTAAAACGCTGACACTGTGATGTTTTAGCTGCTGTGAGGTAATCCAAATCGCGCTGGGGTGTGATCTGGATTACGACTTCCCTATACACTACTGGAATGGATTCAAAGGCCCCTCGCGATGAAATCCCCATGGCGTTTGCGTGACTATGTGTTTGCTGCCTTCATGACCATCGGTATGGTGGCGTCAGTGTTTGTGATTGGGCCGTTTGTCCCACCGTTTCTAGATTTGGTGGCTTGGGCACCGTTTGGCGGCATTTTTTTAACCCTAGGCATGGCTAGGCTCCAACACAGGGGTAGTATTGCCCTGATGATTTTGCCCCTAGCGCTTTTACTAGCACCGCTGTCTCTCTTCATTACGCTCTATCTGGTGCTGACGACAGTGGTGGCTGAGGTAGTTGTGTTTTTCTGTGGCAATTATCGCGCTAAGCGCAATCGCTTACTGGGCACCGTTGTCTTCTTTGTCAGCGCTGTTGTGATTGGGCTAGGCAGCATTGTACTGTTGGCAAATCTGGTTAATGCTGGCACGGTACCGGGCGATGGATTAGCGGAAATGCTGAGCAAATTTGCTACCCTTTTGAACAACCCTTGGCTGATTGGGGTATTGGCTATCGTGACAGGCATACTGGGCACAGTTGGCTGGTGGATGGGCGAAAAAATTGTGCAGCAGTTGAGACGAGCGGGCAAGCTGGATGCTGACTCGTAAGCGATCGCCGCGTCAGGATCGCCTACTGAACTCAGTCAATCCTTTTCTCAAGATGGGCTTGAGTCTGATTTTGCTGGGGTTAGCCCTGTTCTTAAAGCAGATTTGGACAATGCTGGCCCTAGTTGGCGGGTTGCTGCTGCTATTGACTCAGATTCAAGTCTCCCGGTTTGCACTGCTCTATGGGGTGTTGACGTTGGCGATGTTTACCGCCACCTCGGCTTGGCTGTTAGGCGATTGGGGGATTGCTGCATTCAGTACGTTGCGACTGCTGGCGATCGTGTTACCTACCCCCGTTCTGACCCTAACGACCCCGCCAGCGGATTTGATTCGAGCGCTGCAAACCATCCGCCTGCCCAGCTTTTTGACCCTGGGCTTGATGCTAATCTGGCGATTTTTCCCGTTGATGCAGCAAGAACTCCAGCGAATTTGGGAAGCTAACCAACTGCGGGGCATTGATCTCAGCTGTCGGCCGACCCAGTGGTTTTCGGGGTTGATGGTGCCGCTGGTGTTTCAAATGGTGGCCTATGCCGATGAGGTCACCATTGGCTTGCAAACGCGCGGGTATTCGCCGACGGAGCGGCGCAGCAACAGCCAGCCGATGGCGTGGGGGGGGAGGGATACGGTGTTTTGTGTCGGGGCGTTGTTGTGTGTGGGCGTGGTGGGGTATCTGGAGTGGGGGACCGGGTGACAAAAGACGCTCAATGTTGAAGCTGCTTAGACGGAGTGAATGAACTACCAGCGATCGCCTCGTAGAAGATATAGCGCTGGCCAGATTGCTTAATGCACCTAGTCTCGCTGGGATGCTGAGTACACAAGCAATCTGGCTTGCCGTAGCGCACGAAGCTTTGTGGCCACGGCTATATCCTGCAAGCCCCTTGCCATTGAAACGCAACGAATCATAACTTTACAAAAATTAGTTTCCATAGGCGAACTGTTTGAGCGCCGGGAATACTTAGCGCATTAATTCAGTTCGAGTTTCCTAGAATCTCAAAGCCATCTATACCTAAAACCCTAAGATTCATTTCATTCAAGCTCTTTTTAGACATGTCCCTATCCAACTTTAGAGAACCACCCTATCCTCAACAAACGCATCAAATTAATCACGAGGTTTTGTTACGTCGCATAATCTATCGGATTCGTCAGTCCCTAGATCTCCAGGTTATTCTTGACACCACAGCCCATGAACTTCAAAAATTCTTAGCCGTTGATCGGGTCAAGATTTATCAGTTTCATGCTGATCAAAGTGGTTATGTGGTAGCTGAAGCGTGCTCACTCGATTGTCCATTGCCCTCCTTGAAAGACTTAAATTTTCCCGCGGATGATATTCCGCCAGAAGCTCGCCAACTGTTTGTTGAAGCGCGTGTCCGCAATATTGTAGATGTTGAATCTGGCATCATTGGGCAGAGTCGGCAGCTCAATCCAGAAACGGGTAAACCCATCGCTGAGGATTGGGTCTATCGCCCCTTAGATCCCTGCCATGCTGAATATTTAACGACCATGGGGGTCAAGGCTAGTGTCGTTTCGCCCATCTCCCATGGTGAGCACCTTTGGGGTTTGTTGGTGATCCATCACACTGTCCCACGAGAACTAAATCCCCAGCAGATAGAGGCTATGCAGCTAGTGGTTGGGCAGCTTTCCATGGCGATCTCCCAAGCTAATTTGCTGACCAAAACTCGAGAACACGCAGCCCGAGAGTCGGTCATTAGCCAAGTGACTGTGTTGCTAAATGGACTCACAACCCTTGACCTGGCATCCGCTTTAGAAAAAACAACCCTAGCCTTACAAGGGGTAGGCAGTCGTCTATTTATTCCTGCCCTGGCTGACTCAACCGGAATCCGTCAGCCAGATTGTAGCGTGGTGTCTAATGCGTTACATGTCTTTGGAATACAACCTGTAGGTGATGATCTCAGTACCCAGAAGCCTATGGAGTTGCGCCATGGAATACAGGCACACTTGAAGGAGACAAACGATGCACCTTGGGCTGTTGATGATGTGTTTGAGGTTAGCAGCCTGCGAAATTTGCAGCTTTCATTTCAGCGGGCAGGGCTGCGGGGGTGGTTAATGATTCCCCTGAAAAACCGTCAACACGTGATTGCTTACCTCAGCATTTTTAGACCTGCGCGAGAAACCGAAACCCTCTGGGCAGGGAAGTTTGATCCAGATACTCGGCAAGATTTTCCTCGCCAATCCTTCGAGATCTGGCGGCACACCCAGCAGGGGCAAATCTATCCGTGGGGCCATACCGATGTCGATTTGGCAACCAGTCTAGGAACTCAGTTTGCCATTGCCATTGAACAGCATCGTCTCTATCAAGAGATTCAAACCCTCAATAACTCACTTGAGAAACAGGTTCAAACCCGAACTGCCGAACTGCAAAAGACCTTAAAGGATCTCCAACAGGCCCAGACTCAACTCATCCATACTGAAAAGATGTCAAGTTTGGGACAGTTAGTGGCCGGCATTGCCCACGAAATTAACAATCCTATTAACTTCATTCATGGTAATCTGACTCACCTTGAGTATTACGCCACTGAGCTGCTGGAGTTGCTGGCACTTTATCAGCAACATGTCCCCGAACCGAATACCGAAATTTTCAATAAATCGCAATCTCTAGATTTGGATTTTGTTGCCCAAGATTTTCCAAAAATCCTAGCGTCGATGGCTGTCGGAACGAAGCGCATTCAGGGCATTGTCCTGTCACTACGCAGTTTTTCGCGGTTAGATCAAGCTGCCAAAAAAGCTGTAGACCTCCATGAAGGCATTGAAAGCACTTTGATGATCTTGCAGCATCGCCTTCAGAAAACATCAGGAAGGAAGGCGATTCAAATCGTCAAAGAATATGGTGATTTGCCCCTAGTTGAGTGTTTGGCAAGTCAACTCAACCAGGTATTTATGAACATCCTCAGCAATGCCATTGATGCCCTAGAGACAATAAACGAACGGCGACTCCCCCAGACTGCTGACCTAAATCCACCCACTATTCGCATCCACACGGCGCAACTTGATGATCATTGGGTAGCCATTCAGATCTCAGACAACGGTCAAGGGATACCTCAAGATATTCAAGCTCGACTTTTCAATCCTTTTTTCACCACTAAGCCCGTCGGTAAAGGAACGGGGCTAGGACTTTCGATCAGCCATCAAATTGTGGTAGGTAAGCATGGCGGCAAGTTAGAGTGCGTCTCTTCACCAGGACAAGGCACAACTTTTACCATTACGATTCCTGTTAACTAGCTGTGGATCCCCAGGGACCCGCATGCAAACTAACAGGTGAATCAGGTAGGTATGGCTAAAGAGACTAAAACAAGTACCAACCCTCCCCTGCTGGAGGTCTGCAATCTTAGCTTTACCCACGTAGGCCAGCCGCAGCCGACAATCCAAGACATTCACCTCACCTTAAATCCGGGCGAGCTGATTGTGCTTGCAGGGGCAACCGGGAGCGGCAAAAGCACACTTTTAAACTGCTTAACCGGGATTGCGCCAGAACACACGGGGGGAAAGCTCTCAGGGCAGGTGCGCTATCGCGGGCAAGACATTACCGATTGGTCAATTCGGCAGCGATCGCAGGTAATGGGCATTTTGCTGCAAAACGTAGAAACCCAGATCTTTACCGATCGAGTGTGGGAAGAACTGGTGTTTGGTCTGGAAAATTGGAACTTGCCCCCAGAGACGATCAAAACCCTCACCCATCAAGCGCTGCATGGATTTGATTTAGTGTGCCAACAAGACTGGCAAATCCGTCAGCTTTCGGCGGGGCAAAAACAGCGGCTGTTGCTGGCGTGTCTGCTCACCCGAAATCCTGAGATGTTGTTGCTAGATGAGCCTTTTGCCTTTTTGGACGGGGCTGGGGTGCAGTTGCTGCTAAACCTGATTCAGCGGCGAGTCGAACAGGGGCAGGCAGTGTTGGTAATTGAGCATCGATTGGAGCTATTGCAGCCGATCTGCGATCGCGTTTATCGCATTCTTGACGGTTGTGTTACTCCCTGGGCGTTATCTCAACGCCCTGCTCAAATTGATGTGGAAAATCCCATGACTGCCTTGTCCCTAAGTCAATCCGAGGCTGCTCTAGCGTCAGGGCTGCTTTTGCAAACCCATAATCTCAGTTGGGGTGGCTATCCGCCATTTCCCAATTTGCAGGTTCAAAGTGGAGAGATTGTCTTGATCAAGGGTGATAATGGCTGCGGCAAGACTACGTTGTTAAAGTTGCTGAGCGGATTGCTCAAACCCACCACAGGCCACCTTGATATTTTAGGTCGCGACGCCACCCGCAAACGCGTCGTGCAAATCGCTAAAACCGTAGGGTTCGTCTTGCAAAATCCCAACCATCAGCTATTTGCTGAAAGTGTCCAGGCAGAGGTTAGGCAACCTGGTGTATCTGCGCCCCAAGCATTGACTCTGCTTGAACAGCTCAACCTGACCCACTGTGCAGACAAACATCCCCATGCGCTATCCCAAGGCCAAAAACGTCGCCTTGCCCTCGGGGCTGTGCTGGCCCGCCGCCCCCAAATTTGTCTGTTAGATGAGATTATGGTGGGCCAAGATCCCCAGTCTTTAGCGTTAATGCTGCAAACGCTAAAGACGTTTACTAACCAAGGGGGTGTACTAATTTTTACCTCCCATGACCCCGGCGTGGCCAAGAGATTGGGAGGGCGTGTTGTTGCAGTTGGTTAAGATTTTCTGTAACTCACATTGGATGACACCGGACAACAGATCCCTCAGTAACATCCCTTAGAATGTAAGGATAGATTCTTCCGGGGGACAGCTCCTATACTTTGGAAAAACCCTCATATAGCCCCTATCAAATTCGCCCTATGCTTTACGTGGAGGGGTATCGCCTCCTAGAAGAGTTACATAACGGATCCAATTCTCAGGTTTATCGAGCTTACCGTGAATCTGACAGAGCGTCTGTGGTTCTAAAATTCTTAAGGCCCGAGTATCCCAGCCCGGAGCAGATTGCCCGTTTTCGCCTTGAATATGATCTTACCCGTAGTTTTGACATTCCCGGCATTATTCTGACCTATGGGCTTGAAGCCTATCAAAATACCTTTGTCTTAATTCTGGAAGATTTTGGCGCTTTTCCCCTCAAACAAGCGTTCCAAGATAAGCCACTTTCAACCTTTGACTTTTTGCAACAGGCCTTGCAAATCACAGAGGCATTGGCAGCCATCCACCAAAAAGACATCATTCATAAGGACATCAATTCCACCAACATTCTGATTAACCCCGAAACCCAGGCGGTCAAAATCATTGATTTTGGCATTTCAACTCAACTCTCCCAAGAACAAGCTGCTATTACCAATCTGCATCAGTTGGAAGGTACCCTGGCCTATATTTCCCCAGAACAGACTGGGCGGATGAATCGGAGTCTGGACTATCGCACTGATTTTTATTCCCTGGGAGTCACTTTCTACGAAATGCTGACCCAGCGGCTGCCGTTTGAGAACCAGGATGTGGTGGAGTTGGTTCACAGCCATATCGCCCGTCAGCCGCGTCCCCCCCACGAGCTGAATCCTCAGGTGCCGCCGATCCTGTCACAAATTGTCATGCGGTTACTTGAGAAAAATGCCGAGGCCCGCTATCAGAGCACGTTTGGACTCAAGACAGATTTGCAACGTTGTCTAGAGAGTTGGACCACTATCGGCAGGATTGCCCCCTTTGACCTGGGTGCCCAGGATCAGGTTGAGCGTTTTCACTTACCCCAAAAACTCTACGGTCGAGAACAAGAGGTGATTACCTTACTGACGGCCTTTGAGCGAGCCAGTCGAGGGCGCAGTGAAGTGATGTTGGTGGCTGGGTATTCTGGCATTGGTAAATCTGTCCTAGTTCAAGAAATATATAAGCCGATTACCCAGAAGCGGGGCTACTTTATCACCGGTAAATTTGATCAGTTCCAACGCAACATCCCTTACAGCGCTCTAATTCAAGCGTTTCAGACTTTGATTCGTCAATGCTTGGCCAGTAGCATTGAAGAGATTGAACGCTGGCGTGCGGCCTTGCTCGAAGCCTTGACGCCCAACGCCCAAATTATTATCGATGTCATTCCTGAAGTGGAAGTGATTATTGGGCCCCAACCCCCTGCGGCTGAACTGCCGCCTCAAGAAGCCCAGAACCGCTTTAATCTAGTCTTTCAAAACTTCATTCAGGTATTTACGCAAAAGCAGCACCCCTTAGCAATTTTTTTGGATGACTTGCAGTGGGCTGACAGTGCTTCTCTGCAATTAATCCAAACCTTAATGGGAGAAGCGAATACCCGACACCTGCTATTTATTGGCGCTTACCGAGATAATGAAGTCGGGGATACCCATCCCCTCCAAGCCACCCTGGCAGACCTCCAGGCGTTTGGGGTACCCCTGCGTACGATTCACCTCACACCCCTGGAACCTGCCGATATTCGTCAACTCCTGCAAGACACTTTTTTGATCCAGGACGAGACTCAAGTTTTGCCCTTGGTCAGGTTGCTGAAGGAAAAGACCCAAGGCAACCCGTTCTTTATGGGGGAATTTTTAAAGTCTCTCTATGTCGATGGCCATGTCACTTTTGACCGGCATCAAAGGCAATGGGTTTGGGATCTAGAACAAATTCAATCGGCTCAGATGACCAATAATGTGGTCGAGCTGATGGCGGGCAAAATTCAACGCTTGTCGGCATCATCCCAACAGGCGCTAAAGGTAGCAGCCTGTGTCGGCAATCAATTTTCCCTCTCTGTCTTGGCTATTGTCTTAGAGTTGCCCCAGGCGACAGTGGCGGCAGATCTGTGGGCAGCCATGAAAATGGGCTTAATCACAGCCGAGGGCGATGATTACAAACTGCTCCAGGTGGACGATGCTTCAGTGGTGGCTCAACTGGCTGAAATGGAAGTGGTGTATCACTTTATCCACGATCGCGTCCAACAAGCTGCTTACACCTTAATTCCTGATGAAGCCAGACAGATGGCTCATTTCCGGGTGGGTCAACTGTTGCTGCAAAGTATGACCCCTGAGCAGCAGGGTGAGAATATTTTTGACCTTGTGAACCAGCTTAACTTTGGCCTGACTCTAATGCCCACGGTGGAAAAGCGGCAAGAGTTGGCTGAATTGAACTTAAAAGCTGGCACCAAAGCGATCGCGGCGGCGGCCTATGGCCCAGCCCTCAACTATCTGCTCACTGGGATTTGCAGCTTAGAGCCCGATCGCTGGCAACAACAGTATGCTTTGGCCTTGGCCTTACACCACACCGCTACTGAAGCGGCCCTGATGGTGGGCGATTTTGAGGAAATGGATCGTCTGATTGAGACGGTGCTGAACCGGGCTAAAACAGTTTTAGATTGTATCCCCGTCTATACCGTCCAGATCCAGGCTTTGGTTGCCCGCCATGAACTGCTAGCCGCAGTCCAGGTTGGGTTGCGAGTGCTGCGGTTATTGGGTTTCCCGCTTCCTGAAAAGCCAAGCCAGCTACAGGTGTTGTTGGGTTTGCTGAAATCCAAAATTGGGTTATGGGGAAAATCCGTAGCGCGTTTGGCAGAACGCCCTGCCATGACCGATCCAAAAGCATTGGCGGCCACCCAAATTTTAGCCAGCATTGCCTCTGCTACCTATTTAACGGCCCCCAAAGTATTTCCCCTAACGGTATTTAAGCAGGTGGGCTTGACGGTGAAGTACGGCAATACACCGATCTCAGCCTTTGCCTATGCCACCTATGCCCTGATTTTGTGTGGCGTGGTGCAAGACCTCAAATCCGGATATCGGTTCGGAGATTTGGCCTTGAAGGTGTTAGATCGCTTTAATACTCGCGCCATCCGCGCTAAAACCCTTTTAGTGGTGAATGCCTTTGTGCGCCACTGGCGGGAGCCCTTGAAAAATACACTTCCCGCTTTTCAGGAAGCATTTCAAGTGGGGGCTGAAACAGGGGATACCGAATATGCCTCTTTCTCGGCTCAGGTCGCAGTGATGCATGGATTCTACAGTGGCCAAGCGCTTTCTGCCCTGGATAAACAAGCAGTGACGCAAGAAGAAGCGGTTCACAAATTTAAGAAGCAGCCAATTGTGGAGCTGATGCAGGTGCATCGTCAAGCGATCGCCAACCTCCGGGGACAAAATGATGACCCCCGTCAGCTGATTGGGGAGATTTATAACGCCCCCGCCATGCTACCGGGCTACCTTGAAGGCAATTATCGTACGGCGCTGTTTTACATCTATTCCCACTATGTCTCACTGAACTATTGGTTTGAAGACTATGCGGCGGCAGTGGATTACGGTGAGAAGGCAGTGCCTTATTTGGATTCTGTCATTGCCCTTTATGTGGTGCCAGCGTTTTACTTTTACGATGCCCTCGCTTGCCTAGCCCTAGTGAATCAGGGAACCGATGCGAAACGGCAAGCCGCATTGTTGAAGCGAGTCAATAGAACCCGTAAACAGCTGCAACGATGGGCAAAAGCTGCCCCTAAGAACTATGGTCATAAGCTGGCCTTAATTGAGGCCGAAATGTACCGTCGCCAGGGCGCAATTTCCCTAGCGGGTGCCGCTTACGATCAAGCCATTGATCTCGCATTTGCGAATCAGTATGGGCACGAAGCTGCCCTTGCTAATGAACTCGCCGCCAAGTTTTACTTGAGCCAGCGACGATCGAAGGTGGCCTCGGTTTACCTGCAAGATGCGCGCTATCTCTATGCTCAGTGGGGGGCAACGGCAAAAGTCCAGGCTCTAGAAGCAACCTATCCCCAACTGCGTCGCCGAGACTCTAATCGAGGCACGCTATCGACCCTATCAACGACTGGTGCTACCAGTACACTACCCTCCCTAGATACAACCAGCGGTCAGGACGACACCTTAGATTTGGCTACGGTGATGAAAGCGGCTCAAACCTTATCGGGAGAAATTCAGCTAGATCGGTTGCTGTCCAGTTTGATGCGGCTATTGATTGAAAATGCTGGGGCTCAACGGGGGTTCATGCTACTGGAGACGGATCAACAATTCCGAGTTGAAGCCCAATGGAATGTAGATCAGGAAACGGTTGAAGTTTCCGAATCCTTAGACCTGGAAAGCTGCAATCTGGTCTCGCCTGCAATCGTTAACTATGTTGCGCGCACCCAATCTAGTGTGGTGTTGAGTGATGCTTCGGCAGAAGGTGACTTCGTCCTGGATGCGTATATTCGACAACATCAACCCCGGTCTGTTTTGTGTGCGCCTTTAATCAATCAGGGGAAATTGGCAGGCATTGTTTATCTGGAAAATAACCTGACAACGGGAGCTTTTACGGCGGATCGGTTGGAACTGCTCAACGTACTGTCAGCCCAAGCCGCGATTTCGATTGAAAATGCTCGTCTGTATACAAACCTAGCCACCCTCAACCAGGATTTGATTACGCTCAACAAGTCCTATGAGCGGTTTGTGCCGCGTCAGTTTCTTAAGCTGCTCGATAAAGACAGTATTACAGAGGTGGAACTGGGCAATAGTGTCAAACAAGATATGTCAGTTTTATTTTCCGACATTCGGGACTTCACCAGCCTTTCGGAGAAAATGTCCCCTGAGGATAATTTCCGGCTGATTAATGCCTTTCTTTCTCGCATGGACAAGGTGATTGCTGAGCACAATGGCTTTATCGACAAATATATTGGCGATGCCCTAATGGCTCTATTCAATGGCCCTGCGGATGATGCAGTCCGCGCAGGATTGGCCATGCTAGAGGCATTGAAAATCTACAACGAAAAGCGCGTCCGGTCTAACTATCAACCCCTGCGAATTGGCATCGGTATCAATACAGGGTCTTTGATGTTAGGAACGGTTGGTGGACTCAACCGAATGGATGGCACGGTCATCAGTGATGCTGTGAACCTATCGGCTCGCATGGAAGGATTGACGAAATTTTACGGCGTTCCGCTCTTGATCACTGATAATACGTTCATGAGCTTGAAGAGTTACAGTCAGTATTATTTCCGAATTATTGATCGTGTCAAGGTTAAGGGCAAATCTAAAGCCGTTACGGTCTATGAGATTTTCAACCACGATGAACCCGCGTTACGGGATGCCAAGATGCGCACTAAGATGATGTTTGAAGAGGGGATTCTACTCTACAACAATCAGCAATTTAATCAGGCTTATCGGTGTTTTGATGAGTGTTTTTCCTATAATCCAGACGATCATATTGCGTTGAACTATGCTCAGCGATCGCGCCGCTAAAAAATTACTGCCATGCAGATGTACTGCATTATTGGTTGAGGGGTTTATCTATTCTCTAGCCAATCGAACATATAGCTCACCTCATCAAGCGTTACCAGACCATATTTCCATAGGATGATCGGCAACAAACTAAAGTCACCATCGTAATGTCTTAGGGCAAGTGAAACAGAAGCGTTAGAAAGCGATAGATCACTTTCTAAAAATTGAATAAATTGGGATTCAAAGATAGATGTCATCACAGGTTATCCACAAACTTTAAATCTTGGTTGCCTCCAGCCCCGTAGATCGTCCTGAGTTAAAACTCAAGTTTTCAAATCGGATGGGGTGCGTGGGTTGTTTTAAACCCAACCCTAATCTGCCAGAGACTCAAGAAATGAGCCCTTGACCTTATATAGATAAGAATTGTGGAGAAGAGTTGTGAGGAAACTGTGAGGAACACGAACATAATTAAAGTTAGGTGACTATATCAAACAAAATATTTCTCAGCTAATTTTCATCATAGTCAGCTTCCCATTGCCAATGGGGTCATCGCTACACAATCCTCTTTAGGAGGCCATCGTGAAGATTCTGGTTGTAGAAGACGATCCAACGGTTGCGCAGACCTTACAACATCTGCTCTCTAGCTACCACTACGCAGTTGATACTGCAGCCGATGGCGAAGTTGGGCTGCAAATGGCAGATGCCTTTGACTATGACTTGATGTTGCTCGACATCTTGTTGCCTCGATTAGATGGAATTAGCCTGTGCCAACAGTTACGGGCCAGCGGGTCTCAGATCCCTATTTTATTGTTGACGGGCCAAGGGGGCGGGCATCAAAAAGCAACTGCGCTCAATATCGGTGCGGATGATTATATTGTTAAGCCCTTTGATGCTGAGGAGCTGATTGCGCGGGTGCAGGCCCTACTGCGTCGCGGGGGGCCTAAAAACCAACCGATATTAGCGTGGGGTAATCTATCGATTGATCCCAGTCGGCGTCGGGTGATTTATGATACTCACCTCATCTCTGTGACGCCAAAAGAGTACGCCATTTTAGAGTTATTTTTGCGAAATAATCAGACGGTGTTTAGCGCCAGCGCGATCCTAGACCATGTTTGGGAGTCTGCTGAATCTCCAGGAGAAGAAGCCGTGCGGGTTCACATCAAGGAGATCCGGCAAAAATTGAAAGCTGCTGGTGCCCCCAAGGACTTGATTAAAACCATACATCGGGTGGGTTATCGGCTAAATCCACTGTATTCGTCCTTCCTGGCGACTCAGCGTGAGCAACCCTTGACCCCAGGGCAAATTGCTGAACTCAAATCAGTGAATGGAGAATTGCGAGTAGCGCTAGAACAACTGCGATCGACCCAGGCAGAGCTCCACCAGAAAAATCAAGAGTTAGCGATCGCCTATCAAACACTTGAACAAGAGCAGCAGCAATTACAAACCGCTCGGGATCAACTGGAAGGTCGGGTAGCAGAGCGCACTGCGAAATTAGCTGAGGCTGATCACCAACGCCAGCAACAAGATCATCAATGGCAAGCGCTATTTGAACGAGAACAGCTGATTACTGAAATTACCGATTCAATTCGGCAAACCCTTGATTTAGATCAGATCTTGCATTCCGCAGTGGATCAGGTCCGGCAAATTCTGCAAACTGATCGGGTGATCATCTTTCGATTCCAACCCGATTGGAAAGGCAAGGTCGTTGCCGAATCTGTGTCATCGGATTGGACTGCGATTTTATCCACAAAAATCCATGATCCCTGTCTGGGCAAAAACTATACGGAACGTTATCGCCAGGGGCGGGTCACGGTGACGCCAGACCTGCACGCAGCAAACATCAGCCCATGCTATCTAGAACTGCTAAATCATTTTCAGGTACGGGCGAACTTGGTAGTGCCCATCTTGCAAGGCGAAAAATTGTGGGGATTGCTAATTGCCCATCACTGTTCGGCACCCCGACAGTGGGAAACTGACAATATTCAGCTGCTCCAGCAAGTGGCAATTCAGCTCGGGATTGCCCTCCAACAGGCAGAGCTCTATCAAAGAACACACCGTGAGTTGCAAGAACGACGCCAAATCCAAGATGCCCTCCAAGAAAGTGAAGAACGCTTTCGATCCCTTAGTGTCTTTGCCCCCGTCGGCATCTATCAAACGGATATTGATGGTCATTTCGTATATACCAATCCCCGCTGGCAAGAAATTGCCGGTTTAACCTTCGAAGAGAGCCTGGGAGCAGGCTGGGAGCAAGGTATCCACCCAGATGATCAAAAAATGGTCTTTACTGCGTGGCATCAACTTATTTGTCAGAAAAATGACTTTTCCCTGGAGTTTCGCTTCCTCACGCCTGAAGGCAAGGAGCGCTGGGTTTTTGGACAGGCGACAGCTATTCGCTCAGTCACAGGACAAGTGATTGGCTATGTCGGCGTGAACGAAGACATCACTGAACAAAAGCAGGCTGAAATCGCGTTGCATGAAAGCGAAGCCCGTTTTCGCCAGATGGCCGCCTTATTAGATATTTCCCCCGATGCCATTTTTGTGCGCGATCTCGACCAGCACATTCTCTATTGGAATCAGGGTGCCGAGCGGCTGTATGGCTGGCAAGCCGCAGAGGCAATTGGTCAGAGAGCGAATGAACTTTTGCAAAACGAGGATACTCAGACCCAGAAGATTTTGCAAACGCTGCTGGAGCAGGGTGAGTGGCGGGGGGAACTCCGCAAAGTGACCAAAGCGGGTCAGGAAGTTATCACTGAAGGCCGTTGGACGTTAGCGCGGGATGAGACCGGTCAACCCAAATTTATTCTGTCAGTCGATACTGACGTGACTGAAAAGAAACAACTAGAAGCTCAGTTTTATCAAGCCCAACGACTGGAGAGCCTGGGTAGATTGGCTAGCGGTATTGCCCACGACCTTAACAATGTATTGACCCCGATCTTGACCATTACTCAGCTTTTACGCCTGACGCAGCCAGATCTCGATAAAACCACTCGGGAGCGGTTGAAACTGGTAGAGGACAGCGCTAAACGGGGGGCTGATATGGTCAAACAAGTGCTGACCTTCACCCAGGGCAGCAGTCGGGAGCGAACCCCAGTGGCCCTTGCCCCACTCTTGCAAGAAGTGACCAGCATGGCGCGACAAAGTTTTCCAAAATCCATCAAAATTCGCCAAAAGTTTTCAGCATCAGAGCACCCAAAGCGATCGCTGGGGGCTGTTGCGGCTGATCCAACTCACCTACATCAGGTGTTGATGAACCTGTGTATTAATGCCCGTGATGCGATGCCCCATGGCGGCACGCTGACCCTCTCCGCCGAAAATAACTTCGTTGATGAGACCACTGCCCAGCGAAATTGGGGTGCCCAGGTTGGCAATCATGTGGTCATTACCATTGCCGACACCGGCACTGGGATTGCGCCTGAAGTGCGCGATCGCATGTTTGATCCCTTTTTTACGACTAAAGAGACAGGCCAAGGTATTGGCCTCGGCCTTGCCACAGTTTTAGGGATTGTCAAAAACTACGGTGGGTTTTTGCAAGTCTTCAGCGAAGTTGGCCAGGGAACTCAAGTGAAGGTGTATTTACCCGCCATTGAAGCCGCTTCAACTGAAGACAATCCGTCAAGCGAGCAGTTTAACGGACAGGGAGAACTGGTTTTAATTGTGGATGATGACAATGCGGTGCAACAAACGACTCAAACGCTGCTAGAAAGCCACCACTATACGACGTTATTGGCTAATGATGGTGTGGAGGCGATCGCCCTGTTTACCCATTATCACAATGACATCAAACTGGTCGTCTTAGATGTGATGATGCCTAATATGGGCGGCATCCCCCTAATTCAAAGACTTAAGGCCTTGAATCCGATAATTAAAATCATTGCCATCAGTGGATTACCTGCTAATCGAGCTCCAGTTTTAGCCGCAGGAGCCAATGCCTTTTTGCCCAAGCCTTATCCCATAGAAAACTTTTTAAGGGCTGTAGAACTAGCCCATACGCAATCGTAACGAGACCCAGCAGAATTGTGTGTCGGCATTTTGCATACCCCTGATTCCAGGCTACCGCAGCTTCAGATCCGGTTTGCACTTGCCGGAAGCGTTACAAAATATTTCGGCGTACTCCCAACATCTACATTCCTCACAGCTTTTTCACAATTGCTCCCCATAATGATTTTTAACAGTTCTGGAGTTGCTTATTCCTGATTAAGAATTGTTAGAATCCTGACAACTTCTTTATAAGCGCTCACCATAATTATTCTATAGACTGAGCTTGTTCATAATTCATTAAAGAATGTTTACAAACATTTTTCATGGAGTTGAACTGCCACTAGGGTATCAATCCTTAATTTAAATCAGAGATTAAAACCATGATCGCATCTGTAAAAGAGCAAAAAGAACAACCAAAATCCCAACAGATTGAAGCCCTTTCATTAGCTTGGTGGCTTCAGTTTGAAGCTTCAAACCCAACCTGCATATACTTCTGCGGCCCATTTGAGAGTCAACAAGAAGCAGACGCTTCTATAGATCTCTATTTGGAAAACTTCAAGCAAGAACATGAGCAAATCGTCAATGTCAGCAGCAGATTTTGCCAGCCCCGGCAATCTATGATCACCGAGTGTGAATTAACCTTTGCAGACTTGGCAAATTCGTCTCTCCCATTTTTTAGGTGCTTAATCAAGCATTAATCACAGGGGTATGTGTCTCAAAGCGCTTGAGGCACTGCGCAAAGCTATTATCAAACCGCCACAATGCATCGCGCTGTGGCGGTTTTGAATTATGGTGCTGGCCAGATTGCTTAATGCACCGAGTATCGCCAGACTTCTGAGTATGCAAGCAATCATTTGAACTTTACATCTCCTCAGCCAACGGTGGGAGCCGTTGCTGAATGGGTGACGACTGAATCAAGGATGTGTTGGTTTGAGCATAAGGGATCAGCCGATCGATGATGGGTTCAAGTTCATCGGCAGACCTAATATAAACTTTGGCAATGAAACAGTCATCGCCCGTAATCCGATCGCACGACACAATCTCAGCGATCTCAGTGATGAGAGAAACAACTTTTGAAAGTTGCCCGGGGAGAGGCCGAATTCGAATATAGAACGCTAGAGAGTAGCCCAGCATTTGGGGATTGATTTCGATTGTAAAGGCTTGGATGAGGCCAGACTCCTCTAGTCGGCGTAGGCGCTCAGACACGCTTGGGGCAGACATATTGAGCAATCTAGCCAAATCTGCAATAGAGGTTCTGGCGTCTGTCTTTAAGGCATAGAGTAGTTTAATGTCTACGCTGTCTAATCTAGCTTTTTGCATTCGAAGGCGTTTTTCCATTTTTCCCTTGATTACTTAGCCAAAACTTCTATACTGACTTTGAATTGGCATGTCAAGCGCCAAAAAGCATTGATACGATTAGCGCATGAAAATACCCAGCGTTATATCGTCCCGTGCGGCAGCAGCACCGCCACACCTTTGGTTCGTCATCAGCGCCATCTTCCACTATTTAGGGCCGTCATTCGCTGTCCTGCTTTTCCAACATGTGGGTGTCTTAGGCGTGGCTTGGTTTCGGATTACCAGTGCAGCATTGATTTTTGCCATTTGGACAAAGCCCTGGCAAACGTTTCGTTCGGCAAGTCGAGACGTCATTGTTCTGTTATTGCTGCTGGGGGCCTGCCTTGCAGTCATGAACAGCACGTTTTACTTGGCCATTGATCGTTTGCCACTCAGCCTGGTGGCGGCAATCGAGTTTGTGGGCACAATTGCGATCGCGCTGTTTGGATTAAGGTCGCGGCACAACTATATGGCGTTGTTACTGGCCATAGTCGGCGTCTTTATTCTGACTGATGTACGTTGGTCTAGCGATCCGCTAGGACTTGCCTTTGCCGTTATAAATGGCTTGTTGTTCATGGCTTACATCGTGCTGGGTCATCGCATTGCACACCATGGCGCAGGGGAGGGCGTAGGACGTTTGGGCGCTGCTATGGCGGCAGCTTTTATTTTTGTGATGCCCATTGGACTCTCTGACGCGATCGCGGCCCTTCCTCATCCCGCACTTATTTTTGCAGGCATTGGGGTCGGTGTCAGTTCTTCAGTGATTCCCTACATTTGTGACCAACTGGCGATGTCTCGACTGCCGCGAAATTCATTTGCGCTCCTACTGGCGTTGCTGCCTGCCACTGCAACAATAGTCGGTGCAATCGTATTGGGTCAGATTCCAACCTTGAAAGATATCATCGGCATTTTATTGGTGATGGCTGGTGTAGCCTTGCACAAACCTGCAACATCAATCCCATCCGATAGGGTGTAAAGTGCAATCTTGTCACTACTGATCGTTGAGCTGTTGGCGGATATTCAACATCTCGGATTCTAATTGAGCTAGTTTCGCCTTCAGGGCAGCAATGTTAGGATGCGGAGCAGCCCCCTCTGGCTTTTGAGGCAAACGATTCACTAGCGATTGAGGCATTTGAGACTTTGCTCGAACCTGAAGCTGACTCTCCCTGCCCTTTTGAGGTAATTGGCTCACGATTCCCTGAGATAGGCGAGCCCTTGCTTGAGCCTCGGTCTGAACCCCCTCGACAATCTGTTCAAAATCAGCTTGCCTGCTGGTAAACGCCTGGCTAAAGCCATTGGCATAGGGACGCACTAACTCAGCCTGGGGCGGACTCAAAATTGCCAGAATCTGCTCAAACAACAACCGATTCGCTAACGCCGTCAATTCCCATTTGACCCCGATCGCCGGATTCACCATGACGAACAAGGGGACAAGCTCATCTTCGATCGGTGACAGGCTTTCCTCTAAGAAGGACAGCCAAAAATAAGCCTGGGCCATCTGCAGATCGCGGATGGAAGAGTGAGCTACTTCTGGATCGCTGAGGAGTCCACGACGGCTGTAATGATGGGGTAATTGCGCTATCAACTGGTTGTGAACTTGATGGGCGATCGCCTGACTTTGGGGTAGACAGTGCTCAACAATAGCAAATATAGGACTGTCCAGCTCGTGAAGACTCGCTGCCAAGCAAACACGCTGCCAAGGTAGGGCAACCTGTTCTTCAACAAATCTAAAATAAGGGTAGATCAATACCTGTTCTGGCTTCGATAGGCCCTGAAGCAGTAGCTTGTTGCAGAAATTCAGCAGCGTCGTTAGAAAACCCAGAGTACGCCAGTTTTTCGAGAGGATATGCTGCTGTTGAAACTCGACCAGTAGCGGTTCTAGATCCATAGCCAACTGCTCAATGGGGGGCATTCCCCAAGTTTCCATAGAGAGATTTGCCCACGCCGAAGCAACACTGCCTTTGCGATCAGTGCCTCGGGGAATATACATAATCTTTTGCTTGTCAGCGACAGTGGGTGAAAGCTGATGATAGATTTCAGCCAGTTGTAGATAGATCAGCAAGGCAAATTCGGAGAGTCGTCGGGCATCACTAAGATTGACGACATTTGCAAGATAAGAATAAAGAGATTTGGTTTGCAGGCTAGCCATTTGGCATTTGAGCACGACCACATTTTTAGTGATCTTAGAAGCTGTTTTGTAGCGACCTCTAATGGATGCCGTCTCAATCAGAGATTTTCGAAACTCTACTGTGTCTTCTATTTTTGATAGCGATGATAGATCGGGTATGTAACGTTGTCCCCAAATCTGAATCAATCGCTTGACTGATGGAGTTTGAGCCTGCGGTAACGACGGAATTAGCATAAGTGTGTGTGATGGTGATAATCGGAGAGAACACTCAGAAGATCTGACTGAGAAATAAGATTTGGCCAATGCGGTTTACAGGTAGTAAAAATTAACCGGTGCAGGCAACACGGTGGCGAGCAAGAGAGGCATCGCAAGGCTAAAAGCATTTAAGATGTGTCTGGCTTTTGGGGTTTGTATAGCTTGTTACCAGATGACTCTCCCTAGTTTGACCCAGGCATTCAGCCATTCATAAGTATTCATTCAGCCGTTAGAAGTTTCTATTAATTCTTCTAAATGTGAAGCGTTTATGCCTAGCCATTCCACTGTTTGATTAAATCCCCAGCCGCGATATTGAGCGATTGCTTGAATCTGTTTGAGAGTGATGGGTGTCCACTTAGAAGGCGACTGTACCCTCAGCCAGTCATTGAGAATGTTGCTTGGAATATGTAAGCTATCTGCTAATTCGTCAGGGCTTTTTCCTCTAGATACTTCGAGTTCTAACCAAGCCACCAATACTTGAATATTCCAAGGATAGTAGTTATACATTGTTAGGCATCTTTCATATCATTGTTTTCTCTTTAGATGCACTCATTTTGTCAACACAGGCTAATGAAACCTATAACAAATTTGGGCATAAAACCTTGAAGAATTGAGCTTCTACAGGCGTCATATCAGTCTGAATTAACAATTGTTGGAAGTTGCGAATGATAGCGCTGCAACGCTGAATAAAACGATATATCCAATGTTTAAGATCTTTTCGTTGATTTACATCCAAATCCTTTGATTTTGCCAAGCTCAACACGAGCTTACGATCTTTATAGGGTTCAATCGGAACTAGCCAAGGTGTCTTAGGTTTTGTTTCGTTCCAATATCTAGCAGTTAAAGTTTCTCCTAGAAATTTCTGTGCAGTTTTGTTGAGGATAGTCATAACGGTTAAGTAAGAAGCTAGCTCTGTTGGCTGACTATTGAGCTGTGAGGAGATTAAGACTGTTGCTTGGCGCGAGGGCAGTGGCTTTGACAATAAATAGCCTTGACCATACGCACACCCTAAAGCCTTCATAGCAATTAGCTGCTCATCAGTCTCAATACCTTTCGGAATGACTTGAATATTAGCCTTGCTAGCTATTGATATGGTCGTTTTTAAGAAATCCTCCATGCACAAGCTATTTGATAGTTGATACATATCAATCTTGCTGATTTTAAGCGCTTTAATTGGCAAGCTAAACCAGTCTTGATAAGAGAGATCTGAAAAATGTAAGTCATCTATGCAAATTGAAATCCCCGCTCTCTTAAATCGGTTAATGGCAGTCTTTGCATCTGATCGATTTTGCATTACCCATTGCGCAGGAATTTCTAATTGTAGATAACCAGGTGCTATTCCGATTGAAGTTAGCGACTGTTCTATAAACTCAGCAAAATACGAGCAGAATAATGGTTTAACAGAGAGATCAATGCTCAAGCATGAGAGGACATCTCCTACATATTGCATCTGCCATGATTGTAGTTGTCGGCAAGCTTCATCAAGTACCCATTGGTGAAAGGGAATATCTAATTGAGATTTCTCTGCCCGTGTCAGTGGATTAGATGAATAGAGTCTTGCCTTATCTGGCTGCCAGTAGGTGAGACCTTCAAAAGAATATAGGTTCTGAGTTTCAAGGCAGATAATCGGCTGATAGCAAAGCCGAAATTCTCGTTTGAAGTAAGATGATGCAACGCTAGCGTCGGTTGAATACCGAATTGCCATTTCTCGGTTCACTGTAGCTGTATTCCTTAAAAACTGACTTGTTATACAAAAATTCCTTAAAAAAATGACTCCTCAGACTCATCATTCCCTATAGTCTGATCGGCACAACAGCCTTTCCAAAACTAGTGTAAAAATCAGGCAAATTCAAATAAATGTCAACTCTTAGAAAATTCAAATCCCTTTCATAGCAAAGATTTTAGAATTTGTAAATATATATCAACACATAAAACATAGAAAAACATTTAAATAGCATTTTCAGTCTTTCAAGCCTACGACAACATCCACATATTCTCTGGCAAGAGATATGTAGAATGGCGCAAGCCCATTAAGTATTTTTCAGGCGTTAGGAGTGTGTTTGATCTATTTAGATCTGTCTATACATTAGTGGATATGGCATCTATAGCTATCAGGCAGATTTATTGAAATAAACTTACCTTATCTGGATAAAATCCTATCATGGCATTAGGAGTAATAGGGAAAATAGGGGCTGAAAGTCATTATCTTTATAAGCATTTAAAACGTTTCGCCAATAGCAATACTCATTAGTAATTCTCTGCACAGAGATTTTTTAAGCGCTACAGCCAACAGGGAGTGCTTAATTCTTCCAAAAAAATAGCTATTACGCTAGCTATCTCAAGTTCGAGAAAGCAATAAAATGCTTGCTGCGCAAAGGTTATAACTGAGTCTTAAGCACTATTCTTTTTTTGAAAAATAATTAATGGATGTTCCTGGTTAGGGGTTCCCCTGATCAAAACTAGATTTGCAAGCAATTTAGAAAACCTTTTGAGGCGATGCTAACCCTTTAAGTTTCGTTAATTGCCAAGTTGGGCAAGAGCCAAAACCGCACTCTTGTCCAGCTTTATGTGGACAGTCTTTATCCCATTCCTGAACACGTTAGGCTAGATACAGCTAATCAGATTAGCTTCAATCGCCAATGAAAAAAGTGTGAGAGTTTTCTTATATTCATGAGAGTTTTCTCATGTTCAATACGGTTTCAGGATTGAGCCTATTGGACTTACTCACTACACCCAATTTGTGCTTAGCTTATTAATTGATTATATGCAAATTTAGGGCCTAGAGAGGATGTTTGTTTCGACAAATATCCTCTCTAGGTACATTTGTCGCATGGAACAAGCCACCCCCGACCTGCAGCAAGAATTGGAGACTCAACCTTTCGAGTTGCCTGAGCAAGAAGCTTACCTCAACCTGGTACACACTCACTCAGTCCTTGAAAGCGAGTTTGCTCGCCTGTTTAAGCAACATGGGTTGTCCCAACCCCTCTATAACGTCCTAAAGGTAGTGATTCGAGCGGGAAGTCAGGGGGTTCCCAGTCAATCGATTGCCCAGTATATGCTGGCAAACGACCCAGACATCACGCGCTTGGTTGATCGGCTCGAAAAGATCGGACTGGTCACGCGAGAGCGGGGCACCCAAGATCGGCGATTGGTGTGGGTCAAAATTACCGATGACGGCTGTCGTCAGATTGAGGCATTGGAAGCCCTGGTCAAGGCACTCCATAAGCGCCAACTGAGCCATATGAGCGCAGCCAAGCTAGCACAACTGAACCAGTTATTAGTCGAAGCAAGGCATCCCCCAATGCCCTAGCCCATCTATCTTGTTAGGACATCAATCTTTCTTGTTAGGACATCAATCTTTTTTCTGATTTAATTGTTTTAACAACTATGTTGACAACCAAAGCCTGTGCAGGGCAGATCAAGACTGCTGAATTTAACCCTCTTGAATTTGCATCGGTCTTTCTGAACCAGGTGTGAATCAAGCCAGTCGTGTGAAGATTATGCGGTCTGTGTCTGCTTTTGCCGCAAAAAGTTAGCTGTATTCTGCGGATCGAGTGCTTTGGCAAACAGAAAACCTTGTCCGATGTCACACCCGATTGCTTTCAGATGACAGAGTTGAGCTTCATTTTCAACGCCCTCTGCAATCACATCCATCTTCAGGCTATGGGCCAGTGAAACAATAGTTTGAATGATTTCTAAATCTTCATCTTGAGTCCCTAGACGATGGGTGAACGATCGGTCAATTTTGAGGGTATGGACGGGGAAGCGCCGTAAGTAGCTGAGAGAAGAATAACCTGTCCCAAAATCATCCATGGCCAACCGAATTGAGGACGCTTCTAGGTCTTGGAAAATTGAAGTCGCTGCAGTTGGATTTTCCATCAACAAGCTTTCTGTAATTTCCAGCTGTAGATAATGTGGATCTAAACCTATTTCTGATAAGACTTTGAGGATTTGAGTCGCGAGTTGTGGATTAGATAGCTGTTTGCCAGAAAGGTTAACGCTAATCGTAAAGGGAAATGGCAACAACGCTTGCTTCAACCAGCTTTCCACCTGCTGACAGGCTTGCAACAACACATATTGACCAATGGGAATAATCAGCCCAGTTTCCTCAGCAATAGGGATAAATTGCTCTGGGGAAATAAGGCCTTTTTGGGGATGATGCCAGCGCAATAGCGCCTCAAGCCCCACTAGCCGATTAGAGGTTAGGGCAATGAGGGGCTGATAGTGAACCTTAAGTTCTTGACGTTCGATCGCGTATCTTAAATCAGTTTCGAGCTGTAGACGCAACATTGCTTGGTAATGCATCTCTTGGTCGAAGATTGCATAACAAGCGCCTCCCTTAGCTTTGGCTCGATACATAGCAGTATCTGCTTCTCGGATTAAATCCCCAGGATGCTTTAAATCTGGTCGCCCTAAGGCAATCCCAATGCTGGCACTGGTGAAAACTTCACGGCCCTCCAGTGCAAAAGGTTTCGTCAGGGCCGTATTAATCCGTTCTGCGACCTGAGTGACATCATCTATATGGCTTAATTCCTCTAGCAAAATTGCAAATTCATCACCACTCAAACGGGCTAGCATATCACTTGCCCTGAGTTGATGTTGAATTCGGAGTGCAAAACGACTCAAAAGTTGATCCCCTGCCCTATGCCCCAAGCTGTCGTTGATCACCTTAAACTGATCTAAGTCAATAAAGAGGAGTGCAAAGTGACAATGAGAATGCCGTTGAGATAGGTCAATAACATGTTGCAGGCGTTCATTGAATAGAACCCGATTAGGAAGGCGGGTTAAGGCATCATAGACCTGCCTACGTTCAGTGAGTTCTCTTAGGGAAATGAGATAGGCTGGCGCTCCCTGCCAAATAATTTCATTGCAGACAAAGTCAACCCAGATCGGCTTCAGCCCTGGACGATAAATATCAATTTCTGCTTGGCTATTAACAGTAACAGGAATGCCTAAAGATTGCCCCAGTAGTTCAGTGGCTGGCCGATTGAAAAGCTTCTCTGCAGCCTGATTTGCAAAAATAACATCTCCATCCTGGTTAACAACCACAAGACCATCAACCATACTTTGCAGGATTATCCGTAAATCATTCTCTTGTCTTTGGAGCGAGTCTTGGATGGTTTTTTGCTCAGTGATATCGTTTTGGATCCCCAAAAAGTGGGTTAAATTCCCTTCTAGATCGTGGATTGGTGTGATATACAGATCATTCCAAAATGGTGTTCCATCTTTGCGAAAGTTTTGCAAAATGACATGGCAATCCTGCTTCTTTTGAATCGCTGTGTTGAGTTGATACCGAGCTAACTGTTCTCGCTCTTCGCCCTGTAAGAAGCGACAGTTGCGATTCAAAACCTCCTCAGCCGTATATCCTGTAATGCGTTCAAAGGCCGGATTTACATAAATAATTGGGTTATTAGGTTGAGTCGGATCTGTAATCACAATGCCATTGCTAGCATAAGCCACAGCACGTTGCATTAAATCGAACCAAGATGCTTTATCCAAAGGGCTCTGGTCTAAAGATCGCAAAGATTGTGTAAGAGAATGAGCCACGGTGCGTGCCCGCAACAGTTCAGACGAAATATTAAGGGCTTGACTCTATTACTCATTTAGTCCCCAATCATAAATCCCATAGCATTGGTTTGACGGTAGAAAAAACAAAAAATTTATATTCGCAGCTAATGTAAAAAGCCACGGGTTTCTTCAAGAATTCATATCTATAATTGTCGTGATTTTACGGATTCACTATCAGCAATTTTGATATGCATAGATTTTTCTTGATCTGCATTGCCGTAATTTTTCGGATGCAACATCAGCTGATTGAATGAGTTTTAGCTTTTCCGTAATTGCACCTTTATGATTGGGTAAATTATTTAAGCTTTACATGCAACCTTTCCCCATCCCGCACTTATTTTTGCAAAGTCAACGTCATGGGGATGTAAGTGATGGCACGATCGCCCTTTTCTCGATAATTCAATCAAGGGCGATCGCGATCTGTTGTGCTGACATGGGTTAAGGAATCTGCTAGCCTCTGCCCCATAGATGTTGCAGTCTTGAAATCTTCTGGGCGTTTGCCGTGAACCCTCAAATTGAATCAGCGCGCTTGTGGGAACCCAATTTACCCGGCATCGAGCTTTTCGAAGCACAGTTGCTTCACCATCGGTTCAATAAACACTTTCATGAGGCTTACACCATTGGCCTAAATGAACGGGGACAAGGGTGTTGTCAGCATCATGGCGAGAATTATTTCCATTATCCCGGCAGTTTTAACCTGATCAATCCGGGGGACCTGCATACAGGCCAAGTTGCGTCTGCTGACGGCTGGACTTTTCGCAATTTATACGTTGGTCTGCCGCTGATTGAACAAATGCTGACTCAGCTGGAGTGGTCAGGTCAGGGGATTCCCTACTTTAAGGCGCCCGTTGTCTGGGAATCTTCCCTACGTCCCATCTTCTACCAGCTTTTTAATGCCCTGAGCGAATCGAACGCTCAGCTTGCGCAGCAATCGCTTTTGCTTGAACTGCTGTCGGGGTTATTTCGAGTCAATGCTGAGCAACGCTTTCATTTGAGACCCCCCAAACCAGAATCAAAAGCAGTTGCCCGTATCCGTGCCTATCTTGAAGCCCACTACGCTGCGAACGTCGCTATTGATGACTTAGCGCAACTGGTTAATCTGAGTCCGTATTATTTAATCCGCTGTTTTCGTCAGCAAGTCGGTTGTCCACCCCATCAGTACCAACGGCATTGGCAGCTTCGGCGGGTCAAACAAGCTTTACGAACCTCGAAATCCCTCTCCGCCATTGCCATAGAGCATGGATTTTATGACCAAAGTCATCTGAATCGCGTGTTTAAGCAAACCTTTGGTGTTACGCCAGGACAGTATCAAAAAGGCAATTCTGTCCAATACGGTTCAGCTTAAGCAGCCATAGTCTGGAGCGAGTGGGTAAAGCTCTCCAGATCGCGCTTGGATGGACTGATGACTATTTTCAAAGATTTCTCAATTTCTGCGGTGATCGCAGGGTTTGTCACGATATTAGTGGGGTTTACCAGTGCAGCGGTTATTGTTTTTCAGGCCGCGCAAGCCCTGGGCGCATCGCCTACCGAGCTGGGCTCCTGGCTGTGGGCGCTGGGCTTAGGCATGGGACTCACGGGCATTACCCTATCGCTGCGCTATCGGGTTCCCATCGTGATTGCTTGGTCTACGCCGGGGGCTGCCATGCTGATCACTGCCGCCGCTGGGGTGACGATGGAAGAGGCTATTGGTGCTTTTCTAATCTCCGCAGGGTTAATCACGGTTTCTGGCTTCACGGGTTGGTTTGAACGAATGATGGATCACCTCCCCGTCTCATTGGCTGCTGGAATGCTGGCAGGGGTGTTATTACCGTTTGGCCTAGAGGTTTTCACCGCGATGCAAACCCAGTTCTGGATGGTGTTTGCCATGTTTTGCGCATACCTGATCATGCGCTGTAGCGTACCCCGTTACGCGGTTATTGTCGCCTTAGCCATGGGAGTGATCATTGCAGGAAGTCAGGGGTTACTGCAACTGGAGGGGCTGCAGATCCAATGGGCAACCCCGGTATTCACAGGCCCAACCTTTTCAATTAACGCTTTGGTGGGCATTGCGTTGCCATTATTTATGGTGACGATGGCTTCCCAAAATGTGCCTGGTGTGGCAACCATTCGGGCTTTTGGCTATACCGTGCCCAGCTCTCCCCTGATTGGCTGGACTGGACTAGCAACCCTAATATTGGCGCCATTTGGTGCATTTGCGATCAACCTTTCGGCGATTACCGCAGCGATTTCGATGGGGCGAGAAGCCCACGAAAATCCAGAGAAGCGCTATGTTGCAGCCCTCACCGTCGGTGTTCTCTACATTGTGATTGGGCTTTTTGGCGCAACTGTTAGTTCCATCTTTGCGGCACTGCCTCAAGAATTGGTGCTAGCCATTGCGGGACTGGCGCTTTTAGGCACGATTGGGAATGGGTTGGTTACCGCATTGGCTCAGGAAAAGGAACGTGAACCAGCACTGATTACCTTTCTCGTAACCGCATCCGGCGTCACCCTATTGGGCATCGGGTCAGCTTTCTGGGGGTTGATGGCGGGTATTTTGGCAATAGTCATCTCACGATTGAGCCACCAAGCAATGCATTGGCAAGTGAAGAAGTAGTCTGATGCTGTTGGCGAAACAGTAACGCGTTCCTTTGATGTATTGTTCACGTATTGCGTTGGCTCAGACCCATCAAACCGGCTTGAAGAGTAATGTAATTTGGGCCAGACATCAAAGTTTATAAAGCCACACAATCCCTTACGAACTGTAGCCTAGTGAACTTTTCCAAACGGGTTTCATCAATTCGTTATGGAAGGGTTAATGTGAGACTAACGCAGTTTGGAACATCCTAACCATGAGGTTTACAGGCGATGAGATGCCTGCGGAGCCCCATTGTTATCCCTTCAAAAAAAGGATGGATTTTATGAATAGTAAAGCCTTATCGGGCTCACGGAATGTGGCGATTGTGGGTCCGTATTCCAGCGGGAAGACGACGCTTCTAGAAAGTCTATTGTCGGTATCCGGAGCTATTTCTCGTAAGGGTAGAATCGAAGATGGCAATACCGTTGGAGATGGGTCACCTGAAGCCCGCGATCGCCAGATGAGTGTTGAAATCAATGCCGCCAGTACTGAGTACGGCGGCATTCGTTTTACGTTTGTAGACTGCCCCGGTTCTGTTGAGCTTTGCCAAGAAGCCTACAACGCCCTAATTGGTGTAGACGCTGCCGTGGTCATCTGCGAACCTGACCCTAGTCGGGTGCTGACTCTGTCGCCACTATTCCAGTTTTTGGACACTTGGGAAATTCCCCACCTGATATTCCTCAACCGCATGGATCGGGCCACAGCTCCCTTCGCTGAGGTCTTAGCGGCACTAAGAACTGTTTCGAGACGTCCGGTCATTCCCCACCAGTACCCCATTCGTCAAGGGCCAGAACTCGTGGGCTTTATCGATTTGGTTACTGAGCAAGCCTTTCACTATCACCCTGGTGCACCAGCAGATCCCGTGCCGCTACCCGATGCATTGCAGGCCCAAGAAAAAGCTGCCCGCACCGAAATGCTCGAAACCCTAGCTGACTTTGATGACCATCTGCTCGAAGAACTGCTTGAAGAAATCGAACCCCCTGAAACAGAAATTTTGCAAGACTTAAAGATGGAACTGGGTGCAGACCTAATTGTGCCTTTGTTCATGGGCATCTCCACCCGAGACTATGGCGTCCGCCCTCTACTAGATGCCTTGGTACGCGAAGCGCCAGAACCCGAAATTACTGCTGAACGCCGGGGGCTAGATCTGGCAAACGAGACAGCCGAAACGCTGGCCCAGGTGCTCAAAACTTATTACACTCCCCAGGGCGGCAAGTTGTCGTTAGTCCGCATCTGGCAAGGGTCTTTACAAGATGGCGACTGTCTCAATGGCGATCGCATGGGTGGGCTCTATCACCTCACTGGGCAACAGCAAACCAGCCTATCTCGGGCTGAGGCAGGGGCAATTGTCGCGATCGCGCGGCTTGAAGGTGCCCATACCGGTGTCACGCTCAGCACAGCTACCCCATCGGTGGAACTGCCCCAAGCAGCACGATTAGATCCTGTATATGCGTTAGCCATTGCCCCTGAAAAGCGCAGCGATGAAGTCAAACTCAGCAGTGCCTTAACTAAACTGCTAGAAGAAGATCCATCCCTCTTGTGGGAACAACACGGTGACACCCACGAAGTGATCTTGTGGGGCCAAGGGGATGTGCACCTCAACATTGCTATGGATCGACTGCGACGCAAATACAACCTGCCCATGGGCACCCACCTACCCCGTGTACCCTATAAAGAAACGATTCGCAAAGCCCGAGAAAATATCCACGGTCGCTACAAACATCAAAGTGGTGGCCACGGTCAATTTGGTGATGTGTATCTCAACATCACCCCAGTGAATCGCGGCGGTGGCTTTAGCTTTAGCAACACTATTGTCGGTGGTGTGGTGCCTAAGCAGTACATTCCTGGGGTTGAAACGGGCGTCCGCGAATATCTCACCCATGGGCCATTGGGCTTCCCGGTGGTGGATGTGTCAGTCACGTTGACCAACGGCTCTTACCATTCAGTGGACAGTTCGGAGCAGGCTTTTAAGCAAGCTGCCCGGATGGCTATGCAAACGGGTATGAAAGCCTGTGAACCTACCCTGCTTGAACCGGTAGCTTTAGTCGATATCTCCGTGCCCAATAGCTTCACCTCGAATGTCTTGAAGCTCGTCAGTGGCCGTCGCGGTCAGATCTTGGGCTACAGCGTCAAGGAGCATTGGGCTGGGTGGGATCAGGTATCCGCCTATTTACCTGAGGCTGAAATGCAAACGCTGATCTTAGAGCTGCGATCGCTAACGATGGGTGTTGGTTTCTTCAATTGGAAGCCGGATCACTTGCAGCCTGTCCCTGACAAGTTGCAAGCACGCATCCTAGCGACTGTTGGCGAAGCTGAAGGCTAGATATTGCCTGTGAAGACGGGGATGTTCCCCTGGTTGGTCTTTGCAGACATAACTAGGGGAACCTACAAGTTTTCAGAGTGCTGTCCACAAAGCTCCCAAACAAGTGGTTGAATCTGACGCATGATTTCGCTGCCATATTTTGCTACCCAACGGCGATTCCTAATAATTGTTGGGCATCAGCATCCATATCTCTAATTTTCTCCAGATGCTTTTTTAGCTGTCTCGAATGAGCTAATCAATGCTGCTTTGGTAACAGGTTCGGCGATACTCACTGAAGCAATGTGGCCAAAGCCATAACTCAGTTGACTAGCTAATTTATTTCTCCTTCAGGACTGGGGGGTGGGGGGGGACAGCCTTCAGGATCTTCGGCTTCTCCCTCAGGCCGGGGGGGCGGGGGCGGGCATCCTTCGGCATTATCCATCTCTCCTTCAGGCCGGGGTGGCGGCGGTGGACAGCCTTCAGAATCAACTGCTTCTCCCTCAGGCCGGGGTGGCGGTGGTGGACATCCCTCGGCATCAATCGCTACACCTTGAGGTTGGTGTGGTCTTTTGTTAGAGGCTAGACCTTTAAGCCCTTCACTGGGTTGAGCAAGGAATACAGACTGAGGGCTAGCAGTTGCGTTTTGTTTAGAAAACTCGGCACCTAAGAGTCCAACAGCAACAACTGTTGTTGCAAATAACAAACTTCGTTGAATTGACATGACTTCAGCTCCTTAGATTAAGGCATTACGTTAGTGATGGACGAATCCTTGTTTGCGAATTATTTGTTTGAGCTGTTCTTACTATCGCGAAAATTTGCAGCAGAAAAAATCCTGAGAAGTTCAGGTTTGTTCAGGTTTAAATTCAGATTTATTCAGGAAGTCTCAAGCCTAGAGCGTTAGTTCAAATTCTTGCGATCGCCGACACACCACATCCATCCCATTAGAAACTAACGACCCAACTGAATCGTCCTAAGCATAGATTGGGTTGCATTGGGAGGAGATTAAAATGCCACCTTCAAGACTGTTAGTCACTATCATTATCCCCATTGTTGTCGGCATAGCCGGATGCCCATCAAGCACTGCCAAAACGCCGGCTTCACCGACAATGCTGATCGAAGCAACAACTTACCGTGGCGTGCTCTTCAGCGCCACCGAAGCAGAACGGCAACGCCTTGACGCGCCGATGACCGCTGATACTCTCGAATTCTGGTCGCCTTCAGCCGAAGACGTTGCCCGTATGGAAGCACAGATTCTACCCGCCCTACTGACTGACGAGCGGTTAAGCGACGGGGTTGGCTGGAACCCGGTGCAGTCCTTAGAGGCAGCCCTGCCTGACTATACTCGTCAGTATTTCGGCTATTTCACCGCCGATGGCGAAGCAGTCATCTATACCAGCTTTTTCTGTGATGTTCCGATTGAGGAACTCACAATGGGGGTTGCCATTGACGATGGGGGGGACTGTTTCTTTCAGATTCACTACAATACCGACACAGACGAATACTTCGATCTGCACGTCAACGGTGAGGCCTGAACCTTTATCGTCAAGACTTTTTAGACCGCAACCCAGGTGATGTTATTGGGTTGGTGGGGTGAGTTCATCAGGCTTTGCAACGCCTCAGTTATGCGAGGCATGGCGTTTAGATCGAGCTGATAGTCAGCGGAACTGGTCACCGATGGCTGATTGGGTGCGCCGCTCTGTAGGTGCGCCGCCCGCAGCTCTTGCCGTAATGCTGCCGCTAGCCGCTGGGGGGTTAACTCGTTAGGGTGGATGGTCGCAAACAACCCCAGCTCAGCCATACGCCGGGCCCGTATCCATTGCTCTTGGACTGGTTCAGTGCGGGGTACAACCACGGCACGTTTTTGCAAAGTTACAATTTCACCCACCGTGTTGTAGCCACCCATCGATACCACTGCATCTGCAGCAGCCATATAGCTGGCTAGGTCATCCGTAAATTCTAGCCAGTGCAGGTTGGGGGTTTGGTTAATGCGCTCTAACAGACTGCGCTTCTGGGGGGCGGGCATTTCAGGGCCACCGACAATCAAGCTGACCGTAGGCTGTTCCGCAGCCAGGGTAGCTTGGGCTTCAAGGTAGGTGTCTGCCAAACGGAAACCATCGCCGCCCCCACCTGGCGTCACCAAGATCAAGCGATCCTGCTGGGTTAATCCTAGCGATCGCCGGACTTCAGAGGGATCCCGTAGACCATTACTCCGCCGGATGTAACCCATAAAGCGCGTCTTCGCCGACAAGCCGACCGGGAAGCAATATTCTCGAGGAGTATCAAAGATATCAGGGGTGCCCACAATCCACACTTGGTCATACAGAGATTCAGTTAGCGCGTAATAGTTTTCCTGTTGCCATTGGGCAATGGTGACCGTAGGGGTATCGAGAATATCCCGTAGCAGCAGCACCAAACGAGTCTTTGGGGAATGAGCTTTGAGGTAGTCCACCGTGGGCTGGAGTTCACCCCACAAACCGTTGGGTTTCTTATCCACCAGTAGCAGATCGGGCTGAAAGTGGACAGCGGCAGTCTGGATGAGTTTCTCTCTGAGTTTGAGCGCTTCTTGCAGCTCAGTCCTGAGGAACCTAACCCCCATCTTGCCCGCTTCATCGCGGCTCAGGCAGGGCAGTTTAATGTAGTCCAACCCTTCTGGTAGCCGCAGTTGATGGAGGACAGGTGAACCAGAGATGACCAGAACAGATAGATCGGGAATTGCTTTGAGTAGGTAATCGCAGATAGCGACCATGCGACGGATATTGCCTAACCCAAACGCATCGTGGGAATAGACCATTAATTTCATGAGAATGTGCCGATGAGGATTGAATAAGCGAGGGAAAGCAGAGAAGTGGAGGAACGAGGGAGAACCACGGAGAGACAGAAAATTCTGTTTCCTTAGGGTGTGTCATCAATTAAACGCGAAAAGCTTTATGGCTGAGCCTTGCCGCGTCCGACCCAACTAAACGAACTAAGGGCTGTAACCGTTGTTCTAAAAGCAATGAACAATCTAATTAATCACAGCCTTTAGTGGCTCAACTCTGGGCGATTAAATTTGATTTGAGTAGTTGAAATCGTGAAATTCAGGTCAGTCAGTAACAGCTACGAGGACATCACTATCAGCTGCAAGTTGTTTTGGAGTCTGACACAGCTTGACCGCATCAGGAATACTAGGGTGGCCGTTATTGATATCAATCGGATCGTAGGCTTTGACCTTAGTCGCATTGTTATCAACGCAGATGACATTGTGGCCAATATGGGCCAGGGATGCACCTGTGACTAGGCCGACATATCCGGTTCCAATCACGCAAATACGCATGGTTACGTTTCTCTAAGTGGGAGCTGACTTGTCCCTACTTTCCCTTGCCTGCGTAAGAACACAGTGAAGCATTGATGAGAACCAATTCATGAGATTTAATTCATGCTTGATCGGCAGTCTTCTTTTAACGTTTAACCTAGAGGGCATTAGAACCTTTAAACTCAAACTTACGTCAACAAAACCGCAGTGAGTTCGTCATTTCTTTACAGAACTGTACAGCAGATATAAAGGCGACCTGTGAAAAGTACTCTCCCTTCCCCAACCATCCCACCGATTGCTGCGAGTTCGTCACTAAGGCAACGGTGGCGTCATCTGTTTGGTTCCACCCGTACCCGTATCTTGCTGCTCTATGCCTTGACAATGCTGGGGGTGGTTGCAATGGCAGTGCCGATCTTTCGCATCCTGCTATTTGCCCAAGTAGATGAGCGGGTCCGCGCCGACCTACGAGAGGAACTTGAGGAATTTCAATCTACCTATGAAGTCTGGGATGCTCAGAACCCCGACACTGAGGATGCGTTGAGCACCTTCATAGATGATTTTTTGGCTGAAGAAGTCCCTGAGGACGACAACTTTAACATCATCATTCTCGATGGAGAGTTTTACCGGGCCAAACCCATGCCACTACCCGAAGCCATTGGCGTTGACTCCCAACTGATGGCGCAATGGACTGATTTGGAAGAACCTGTTAGAGCTATCGTATCGGTAGATAATCCAAATATAGGCAGCATCATATATAAAACATACATCCTTGAAATTAACAACGAACCTGAGGGCGTCTTTGTAACGGCCCATCTCTCCGCTGGGGAACGATCGGAGGCTCTGGCAGGCGTTTATGTTTTCGTCCGAGTGGCGATTGTCGTTGTTTTAGCAGCTTTCTTGCTGGCTTGGGTTGCCAGCAATCAAATCCTCAAACCCGTCCAGCAGTTGGCGACAACTGCAAAAAGTATCAATGAAAATAACCTATCCCAACGCTTAATAGTGGATGGAACAGGGGAGCTGGCAGAACTGGCGGAGACGTTTAATACGATGATGAACCGAGTGCAAAGCGCCTTTGATAGCCAGCGCAACTTTATCAACGATGCCAGCCACGAGTTACGCACCCCGCTAACCATTATTCAAGGACACCTAGAGTTGATGGGTGAAGATCCTGAAGAGCAGCAGGAAACCCTAACCATCGTGATGGACGAAATTGATCGCATGGGGCGGTTTGTCAACGATCTGATTTTGTTGGCTAAGGCTGAGCGCACTGACTTTTTGCAACTCGAAACCCTTGATATTCCCACATTGACGGAAGAGATATTCCACAAGGCAGCAGTGCTGGCTGAACGTAACTGGACGCTTAAAAACTTGGAAAGCGGCACTTTTATCGGCGATCGCCAGCGGGTGACAGGGGCACTGATTAATCTCGCTAATAATGCCGTCCAGCATACTCAAGCAGAGGCTACGATTGAACTAGGAGTCGCCGTTTCAGAAAAAACTGTGTGCTTTTGGGTGCGCGATACTGGCGAGGGCATTAGTCTGGCCGATCAGCACCGAATTTTTGATCGCTTTGCCCGGGCTGCTAATAGTTATCGCCGTTCTGATGGGGCAGGGCTGGGTTTAGCGATTGTCAAGGCGATTGTTGATGCTCACGGCGGACGCATTGAGCTGACGAGCAAGGTGGGACTCGGATCAACATTTACCCTATGCTTTCCGCTTGATCCGTCTCGGGAGGGTCGCCGATGACTCACATCCTGATTGTTGAAGACGAACTCCGAATCATCGCGTTTTTGGAAAAAGGATTGCAGGCGAACGGATTCATTACCACTAAAGCAACCCACAGCCAAGAGGCAATTGCAGTTGCCCTAGATGGCAGCATTGATTTAATGGTTTTAGATTTAGGTATTCCGGGCCAGGATGGGCTGGAACTACTTGAAGATTTGCGAGGGCAAGGATTTTTAGCCCCAGTGATTATTCTCACCGCTCGTGATGACATTCAAGACAAAGTCGCGGGGTTTGAAGTCGGTGCCGACGACTACATGACCAAGCCTTTTCGATTTGAAGAACTATTGGCCCGGATTCGAGCTCGCCTGAGAACCCCAACCACCGCTCACAACGGTCAATCAGATTCCATATTGCAGATTCGTGATGTCGAACTCAATTTGCTGACCCGACAACTGAAAGTTAATGGAGAACTCATTGATTTATCAGCCCGAGAGTTTATTCTCGCAGAAACTTTTATGCGCCACCCTAATCAGGTCATGAGTCGGGAGCAGCTCTTGGATATGGTGTGGGGTTATGACTATTCTCCAGGTTCTAATGTGGTGGATGTCTATGTCGGCTATCTCCGAAAAAAACTAGGCAGCGACTTAATTGAAACCGTCCGAGGCATGGGCTATCGCCTGCGTTCATAAGAAGATTCTCATCTTACCCTTAACTGCATCTTAGGTTCAGTTGCTTGTATGGATTAGACCTGTTGGTCAGAAAAAATGAGCCTACAGCCTAGGGTTAATGTTGTGTTCTTGTTCTATGACTTGAGGCATTTAGCATCGCTGAGTCGTTTTGCTAGACCAGCATTGTGGCAGTTGATATAGTCTGCTGATCATGCCCTAGAGGGTCTGGTTGACCCTTTGCGCTGCTGTGCTGGCAGCGTCCTAGGAGGCAGAAAAGCATGTACCGAATTTTGATTGTGGAAGATGAGCCCCGCATTGTGGCATTTATCCAAAAAGGCTTGCAGCGTGCCGGGTTCACAACAGAGGTGACCTACGATGGCGAAACAGCTTTGGCCGTGGTTCAAACCCAATCCTTCGATTTAATGCTGCTCGATTTAGGGCTACCCCTAAAGGACGGCCAGACTTTGCTGGAGGAAATGCGATCGCAGGGAATTACCTTACCTGTGATTATCTTGACTGCTCGATCGATGGATGATTCAGGCATGAGCCCTATCTTAGCTTCAGCACGCCGGTTCATCCGAAAACCGTTTCGGATGGGTGAACTGGTTCAAGCTATGCAACAAGTTTTACAACCTGATCACGGTAATCGATAAGGAATACTTGGAAGTAAAGGATACTTAGAAGTATCTGTTTGTACGAATGCAATTGGCTGATTATGAAAAAGTGACAGCATGCTCCCAAACCTGACCAGGATATGTCTCAGGTGTCAGCTCCCATGGTGTTGTTCAATCACTTTGCCAATGCTCGGGTATGGCAATCACTCAGGGATGCTAGGCATGTGGGTTAACTCTAGCTTCAAACCATCCGGGTCGGTGAAAAACACAGCGTAGTAACCAGGAGCATAGTTTTTCACAAGATGGGTGTGAGAGCCAGTGAACTGATACTCGCTCTAGAAAACTGGGTCAAGGAAGCCGCAGATCAACCGCTAATCCACACGTACGGGGCAAATAGATCAGTGTCTTGATACAAAAAACACACCCCTTACGCACAACTTTCACACAAAACACCACAGCCTTATCTCATGTATCGGTGCACAATGATGTTCAGTAAACATGCTGAATACAAGAGCTAGGTTGCTGAAAGATAAATAAGTATCGCTGAGCGCACAGACCGCTTTCGAGTGGAGCGCGATTAGGATACCCAACCACTTTCATGCCCTACGCCCTTGGGGTTAGCGACACACACTAGGCGGGATACCGATGATTCTGAACGGCACTTTGATCTTTTATACCTCCGTCACGATGGCTCTATCGATCTATCTCTTGACGCTCTTCTTAAGAGATCAAACCACACCCAAAACACACGTTATGAGTTGGGTTGTTTGTATTTTGGCCTCACTTTTTTGGCCGTTAACGTTGCCCTCAGTTCTTCGCGTGAAGGGGTATGAGCTGAAGCCGGGAAAGGTATAGCGGATCAAAAGTTTAACTGACATGCTTTTGATGACTTAAATCACGTCCAGCATTGGAGTTTCCTTACAAGCAAGGCTCCAGTTCTGGATGTAGAGGAGATTTTTTCTAATCTAAATCTTTCAGACATTGCGCGGGATAAGTGGGCTAAGCCGCTAGAAAGCAGATGAATTCTTTGAGAAGGCGTGGTAGCTTTAAGGCGATGCACAGTAGGGTGCATCGCTTGGTTTCACGCCTGTGCTTTTTGGTTCGCCCCACACACTAGACAGAATGCTGATGATTCTGAACGGCCCTTTGGTTTTTTACGCCTCTGTGACGACGGCTCTATTCATCTATCTCTTAAACCTTTTTCTTAGGGATAAGACTACGCCCAACACGCATGTTATGAGTTGGGTTGTTTTGGTTTTGGCCTCGCTTGTTTGGCCATTAACGCTGCCTTCAGTCCTTTTGGTTAGGGGAATGCGTGTATTTAAGCCGAGAAAGGCAAGTAGCCCCAAGGACTTGACTGATGCGCTTTTGATGCCTTGTGGGATATGGGGCATTCTCCATTAGGCTAAACCAATTTGACAATTTTCATGGGGGGCGTAAGGTCTTATGCCCAGACAATGGAGTGCTATAGATTTGGATGTGAAGTAGCTCAAATACGCGATCGCCACGAATTATGCAAAACTAGCTATTTTCCTTAATCTAACCTAGAGCTGATGTACAGATTGACTAAATTTGTTTACCTTAATCGAGGTACTTCAATGTCAATCGGAGAAGAATATGGGACTTTTGGATCAGGTACTCCAAGCCGTCGAGGATCCCGATAAGCAGGCCAATATGGCCCAATTGGGGCAACTTGCTACTACTGTGCAACAACTTAGCCGCGACAACAATGCTGATGCTGGAGCGATGCAGCAAGTCATATCTGTCGTAGGCGGTTATGTTAAATCTTCGCTGAAGGAAAAACGTCAAACCGAAGGGAAAGAGACCGCTGAGGCGATTGTTAATCGAGGCAGTCAATCAGGGATGGCGGCACTGCAAGACTTGTTTAGCCCTGCCCAGCAGCAGCAAGTGGCCCAAGCCGCTGCCCAAAAGTCAGGCATCGACGTGAGCCAAGTTCAAAAGTTGCTGCCGATAATTTTGCCCGTCGTGATGCAGTTCCTAAATTCAGGGAGTTCTAAAACTGCAACAGCCCAACCTGGCAAAGGCACTGGCAATGGGCTGCTCAATAGCTTCCTTGATGGCGACGGCGACGGCGATGTGGATATGGGCGATATGCTAGGCATGGCCAGTAAATTTATGAAGTAGTGGATATTTTAGAGCGCATCAAAGCTGACTACGCTCGCTTCCCGGCAGATCAAAGCTATGAACTGTACGCACCAGATGTGTACTTTAAAGATCCGCTGAACGAGTTTCGTGGGGTGAATCGCTATCGCCAAATGATTGGGGTGATGGGGCAATGGTTAAAGCAGATTGAGCTAGAGCTTTATAGCATCGAGCGATCGCAGCCTGATACCCTAATCACCCGTTGGCAACTCAGTTGGGTTGCCCCGCTGCCCTGGCAACCCAAGATGGCCATTCCTGGCCGGAGTGAATTGAAGCTCAACGAACAGGGCTTGATTTGCTCCCACATCGACTATTGGGACTGCTCTCGCTTAGACGTGCTAAAGCAGCTCTTTTGAACGCCATAAACGCCATAACATACTCCATCCCTCTCCGATAGGTTATGGCTCATGGGCATTGAGAAACGATCAGCGCTTTTGCCAGATATAGCGGTAGCCACAAAACTTTGTGGCTACCGCTATATCTGGAACACCTAAGGTACGCCTGGGGAACGTTCAGGTTTCTACCGTTGAATCATGCAATCCAAATTTGACTTGGAGGTCATGATGACAACATTACAGTCCACCACCACCAAAGACTATCAGGCCATTGCAGCAACCTTGGCCGATCAACTCAAGAAAACGGCGCTAGAGCGCGATCGCGCAGCGGGTATCCCCAACGATGAAGTGCGCCTGTTGCGCGAAGCCGGATTGTTACCCCTGGTCGTGCCCAATGTTTATGGTGGTGCTGGGGCCAACTGGATAGAGGCTATGGCCGTGATCAAAACGTTGGCAAAAGGTGATGCTGCTACCGCGCAGCTTTATGCCTATCATCTGCTGTTGAGTGCAACCCCCACGTTGTCGGGTACGCCCGATCAGGCCAAACGGTTCTACCAGGAAACGGCTCAGCACCATCTCTTTTGGGCTAACGCTATCAACATCCGCGATACCCGGTTGACGATTGAACCTGACGGTAACCAGTATCGAGTCAATGGGGTGAAATCTTTTTGCACTGGGGTTACGATTGCCGACCGGATTATTTGCACAGCCGTGGAAGCGGGCCATCCGATTCCAGTCTTGTTTGTGTTGCCCAGCGATCGCGCTGGCCTAACTTACAACCATGATTGGCATGTTATGGGTCAACGACGCACCGCTAGCGGTAGCTTCACCTTTGACCGGGTGATCGTGAAGGCCGAGGAGATTTTGGGACCGCCGACCAATCCCGAGGGTGCAGCGGCTACCTTTTTAGGCATTCATGGTCTGCTCCTCCTAAGCCATATTTTTCTGGGCATCGCCGAAGCCGCCTTTGAGGCAGCTCAGGACTATACCCACACCCAAACGCGGCCCTGGCTCACCGCTGGGGTTGACCAGGCCGTCAAAGATCCCTACTTGCAGCGTCACTATGGCCAGTTTTGGGCCCAGCTAAAGGGGGCAAACGCGTTGGCAAACCAAGTGGCTCAGCAAGTGCAGCAGGCTTGGGACAAGGGTGATGCGCTGACCCACGAGGAGCGGGGCGAGGTGGCGATCGCCGCCGCTGCCACCAAAGCAGTATCCACTGAGGTTGGGCTCACCATCACCAGTCGCATGTTTGAGCTCATGGGAGCGCGCTCGACTGCTACTCGCTATGGTTTCGACCGCTACTGGCGAGATCTGCGCACCCTCAGCCTCCACGATCCCTTAGACTACAAACTGCAAGAAATCGGGAATTGGGTGCTGACTGGCGAAGTGCCCATGCCGAGCCCGTATGCCTAACTCAAGTCTTCTGAACATCAGCATCAGGCGTCAACAGGCACTTGTGCTTGATGCTTTCGTTGCAGTCAGCGATCTGATCGTTCATGACTGTGGAAAGGCCATATTTCTTCATAATGGAGGGAGCGTTTCCACCGATCTGACAGTGAGTAGCGCGGTTGATGCCCTATTCCAGGATCATGCAAGGAGTTTATGGACACTGTGGCTGACATCTGGATCATCGGCGGCATCATTAGTTTAGCTTCTCTGATTCAAAGCCTGACTGGTTTTGGATTTGCCCTCGTAGCCGTTTCTTTCTTACCGCTGCTGCTGGATTTACAAACTATAGTGCCTTTGGTTGTACTGACGTCCATGGTGGGGAACATCACACTGTGCTGGCATTATCGCGACAGTTTTGACTGGCGGGCTGTGGTGCGTTTGCTGGTCGCAGCGCTACCGACCATTCCCCTGGGGATTCTGGTTTTGCAGTATGTACCAGAACAGTTTGCCCTGCGGGTTTTGGGCTGTATCGTGCTGACCTATGTGCTCTATGATGGCCTGAAGTTCACCCTGCCTAAACTATTGTCGCCCCATTGGGCCTATGCGTTTGGTGCGATGGCGGGGGTTTTAATTGGGGCATTTAATGCCGGGGGGCCACCGATTGTGATTTATGCCAACTGCAATCGCTGGAGTCCTGAACGGTTCAGGAGCAATATCCCGGGTGTATTTTTGGCGAGTGCGCTGGTGGCCATAACAGGCCATTATTTTAGAGGCAACCTGACGGTGGATTTATTGCGCATGGCGCTCTATGTTACGCCGTTTTTTGTCAGTGGCCTATTGCTGGGAATATTCTTATCGAAGCGAATTGATGCCAGCGTGTTTCGACAAATTGTGCTGGTGTTATTAGGAATCATGAGTCTGCGACTCATGTGGTAAGCCGTGACGGGTTTATTTGATGTCATGATGGAGTTGCTCAAGCATGTCTAGCACTGACTGGAGTTGCGATCGTTGCTGATCTATCGATAGGTCTGCATCAACGAGTATTCTTTGAACATGGGTATACATCTGGTTCAATGAAGACGTCAGTCTCTTGCGATCGCAAACAACAGACTGCGAGGACGCAGATGAACGCCCGCCTACCGATAGATTTTGCGAGATAAGATGAGCAGGCTGGGCTTTTGATTGAAGCGAACCGTTTGAGGACGGCTGTTTTAACTGTTTTAACTCCATTTGCTGGATAGTTTGCTGTAGGTTTTCAATCACCCCATACATTTCCATTGGGTCAAACACCCGCAATAAACTGGTTTGAGTAACGATGCCTAAACCTCTGCCCCAATTCCAGGACACCACCAAACGCCCCACCCGTCGTTGCTGCATTTCCTGATGGGCTGTCCATAGCGAGTCTTTGGGGTTAAGGAGCAGCAGTGGACTACTCATGACCGTCTGCGCTTCAGTTTGACCTAGATCAATCTGAAATGCTTGAAACTGTACAATATCTCGTTCAGTCACGATACCCACAGGCTGTTCGATCTCCTCTGCATCGAGTTGTGTGATCACCACGCAACTGACGCGATGGATTGCCATTAACTGTGTCAGCTGCAAAATAGTCGTGGTCAACGGCGCATGAATGACGTCAGTTGTCATCACATCCGAAACACGGCGAAATCGCAGCAGGTTAGCCGGACGTAGCACCTGGCGAATGCTTTCGTGGGAAAGGACGCCCACTAACTGTGCTTGATCATCCACAATTGGTAAATGTCGAATGCGATAGCGACGAAACAAAAACAGGGCCGCAAAAATATCCTGCACGGAGCGCTCAGGCAATGTGATCACAGGATGAACCATGACATCTGCCACGGTCACTGTTTGAAAGTCGATGACGTTGGCCGTCAATCGCACCACATCACGCTCAGTCAAAATGCCCAGTATTTCCCGCCCTTGCATGACAAGGACACAACTGGCACGCGCCGTTTTAGCACCGTCTGACGGCGTTACGTCCTCTGCTAAGCAGCAAGTATGGCGATGGGCCTGGCTAATGAGGGCGATCGCATCTACCAATAGCGTATCGGGTGAAACCGTCAGCGGTTGGCGCTCGATAGCATCTTCTAGATCGGGAACCCAGGAAAGTGTTGTCTCAAAGGGCATAGGCATTACCGAGCAAACTGTGCAGTTGGACGGAAAAAGGGAGTAAACTGCCGAGCGAAACCGTCGCCATCATAGCTATCCGAACGATTATGAGCTGCGGAATTGTCAATACTTTTATAGAGGGATGTAACGCTTTGGCCTCGGGAAAGCAATTTATCTATATCTTTGAACAAGATTTTGGTATATAATGGAGGGATGTTACAGATAAGGTCGTATAACTTCTGTTGAACCTGGCTCTGACACCTTTAAGGTTGCCAGAAGTTTCGTTGCTGAAGTCGAGGACGCTACTTTTAGAAGTCATGGGCTCTGAGGGTTGATGCCTCGCGTTCTAGGGGATCTGCCGTAGAGTCGATCCAATACGCGCTTTACGGAAATACGCTGCCAAGCCTGCCCCCGCTTAGTGGTGTAGCTCTGCTGGTTCAGCCAATCTGCGATTTTTTGCAAAGATTTGCCGGACTTATGGTGACGGCGAATCAGCTCAATGATCTCACATTCTGCTGGATCATCGATGAGTTCACCGTTGACTGATCTTTGCCCGAAGGCTGGTGAGCCGTAGCCCGCGTAGCCACCGCTACAAGCTTTGGCCTGCCGCCCTTGCTCAAGTCTTTTGAAAACCTCATGTCTTTTTAGATGTTCAGCGCTCATCGCCGTTGGCAGCTTATCGACCTTGCCCTCAGTGTATCAATATAAATTAGGTCAAAGAAAAGACGAATGGAGAAGAAGTATCCAAGTGACTTAAGCGACAAACAGTGGGAAATTGTCCACAATTTTTACAAGCATCAATACGGTGGGAGAGGCCGTCCACCATCAAAACGGCTGCGCGAGATATGGAATGCGATCCTGTATATGAACCAGGGCGAGGTAAGTTGGCGGAAGCTGCCGAAAGACTTTCCGCCATGGCGTATCGTGTATAGTAATCTCCTCAAGCTATCGAAAAGCGGTAAGTATGAGATGATCATGCGTGCCTTGAACCAGGATGTGCATCTCAAGGTTAGTAAAGAAGCAAGCTCCTCGGTTGCTATTGATGACCATCAATCGGTTAAAAGCGAGTCACCAAAAGAATTAGGCTAAAAGATTGGTAATTCTCAGCCCAGTAGCTAATTGGTGTGAGGTGATTTAGGAGGGCGCGAAGCGGAGAATTGCCCTATCCATGAATCATGCCCCAAACCGTTAACGAGATTGGGTAATACTCAAGGGGTAATGATGGAATTGTTAAAGTGAGATCGCAGTCATTGCATCCTATCCATGCCCAGTTGCCCCAAATGTAGCACCGAGCGCACCGTCAAAAACGGGCGTATTCACATTGGTAAGTAGCGTTTCCTTTGTCAAGGCTGCGGTTATCAATTCGTCGAAAACCCCACCGATAAACGCATTGATCAGGCGACTCGGGAACTGATTGACCGACTGTTGCTAGAGCGGCTCCCCATGGCAGGCATTGCCCGAGCGGTGCAAGTCTCAGAGCAGTGGCTTCAGGATTATGTCAATTGTAAAGCCGCTCAAACCTCACGGAGACTGTAAGCCTGCACCCAGCGATAGATCGTCGTGTGCTCAACCTCAACCCTGCGTTCAACCATCATCTCTTCTAAATCTCGGTAGCTCAAGCCATAGCGTAGGTACCACCGGACATTCAGCAGGATGATCTCAGCGTGAAAGTGACGCCATTTGAATGGGGGGGAAGCCGACATTTTGGGATAGATGCAATTGGCCTTACCATCAAACGATCTACGCCCTGTTTTTGCAACAGAGCCGAAAATCGTTGCTATCACAAACGTTTGAACCCATACGAATGACAGAGCCACGAATGCTCCTGACTGGGGATGTAACGCTTTATTTCAGTTATGAGTTTAAAGATCAAGGTTTTTAACAGATTTAGGTATATACTGAGGGATGTTACGCGATAAATGCTCAACTGATTACCTCGCAAGGTTTTCAGCTCCCCATGGTTTCAACATTGCTATTGTCAGACATGAATTGAGCCATTTGGAGGTTCCTCGGCGTTTTTGCAGCGATTCCTTGGGTTCTGGGCGTTTTTCCATAGAGTCGATCTAACACTCGCTTAACGGAAATGCGCTGCCAAGATTGTCCTCGCTTGGTGGTGTAGCCCTGCTGGTTTAGCCAGTCTGCGATTTTTTGCAAAGACTTGCCGGACTTATGATGACGGCGAATCAGGTCAATGATTTGGCATTCTGTCGGATCATCTACCAGTTCACCGTCCACTGAGTTTTGCCCAAAGGCAGGCGATCCGTAGCCCGCATAGCCACCACTTCCTGCTTTTGCCCGTCTCCCTTGGTCTAGCCTTTCCCAAATTGCGCGGCTTTGTAGGTTTTCGGCACTCATAGCTGCAAGTAATGGGTGAGCATACATTTTAGTTTATCAGTTTCAGTTTTTTTAATTGGAGAAATTCATGGCAACGTACAAAGTCCAACTTGTAAATAATGATGGGTTGGATGTCACTATAGATGTCCCAGACGATCAATACATTGTTGATGCGGCAGAAGAGCAGGGCGTTGATTTACCCGTTTCCTGCCGGGCTGGTTCTTGTTCTACTTGTGCAGGCAAGCTTGTTTCTGGTGAAGTTGATCAGTCAGATCAGGTATTTTTAGATAGCGATCAACTAGAGGCAGGGTTCGTATTAACCTGTGTTGCTTATCCCGTCTCAGACTGCAAAATTAAAACTCACGAAGAAGAAAATTTGTACTAAGTTTTGGCCAAATTCAGATCTGGAAGTTTTTCTAAAAGAAAACTCCAAATCCCGAAATGGCCTTGATGGGGGCAACATATTATTTATTTGGAGATGCAGATATGGGTACGGCTACGTTTATTCAAGATGAAACTGAATTTGATTCGCTCCTCGCGAATGAGACGCTATTAGTTGTAGACTGCACCGCTACTTGGTGTGGGCCCTGCAAGCTTGTGGCACCTTTGATGGATCAACTAGCTGATGACTATAGCGATCGCGTTAAGGTCTTCAAGGTAGATTTAGATGAGAATCGGCCTGTCGCCAAACGATTTGGCATTAAAAGCATCCCGGCTGTCTTGTTCTTTAAGCAAGGTGAATTGGCGGATACCGTTGTCGGTGCCAAACCGTATGAGGAATTTAGCGATGCGGTAAAACGCCTCTTATAGCGCCAGATTTTTGTGACGGATATCAGTGCATCGGCTTCAACCTAATCATCCTGACCCGCGGAGGTTCTGCTATGTCAACTGTTCAAATTGTTCGATGTCCCAACTGTGGCAGTTTGGCAGAACGTCAGTTGTTGAGCGATCGCCGAGTTCCCATCGACGATCAGGTCATTCAGACTGCATGCCCAGTTTGTGACTACCTGATGGTGATGAGCGTATCAACCGGCAGCGTGATAGAAGCCTATGCACCGGGTCGATCCAGTCAGCCTAGCCACTATAGTCCGATAGCCAGTCAACCCCGTTTGCTTGTCCAAACTATCTAACGAGTCCTCTTCAATCCAGGTTAATACCCATGATGAAAGCAGCAGACATCATGACCCGAGATGTGGTCACTATTCGCGGCTCTGCCACTGTTGCAGAAGCTGTGGAACTGATGAAAACCAGAGGATTGCGTGCCTTGATTGTTGAACCCCGACATGACGCTGATCCCTACGGCATGGTGACCGAAACCGACATTATTTATAAGATCGCTGCCTATGGGCATGATCCGAAGCAAATGCGGGTCTATGAGATTATGACCAAGCCTTGTATCGTGGTCAACCCAGACCTGGGCGTTGAATACGTAGCCCGATTATTTGCTCAAACGCGAATTCGTCGGGCTCCGGTGATTCAAGGCTCTCTATTAGGCGTTATATCGATTAGCGATATCCTTAACAAGAGTGATTTCGTTGAAAAGCCAAAGCCTCTATTTATCGAAGACCGAATTGAAGTTGCCCGTGAAGAAGCTCGGGCCATTTGCGAGCAGCAAGGTGCTACCTCACCTGCTTGTGCGGCAGCTTGGGATGTCGTTGAAGAACTTCAAATGGCAGCGGCCGATCAACGCGGTCAGAAGCAGGAAAAATCTGCTTTTCAATCGTATTGCGAAGAAAATCCTGATGCGCCAGAAGCGCGAGTTTATGAAGATTAAGTTGCTTCATTCAGAGTTCAAAAGGGGGACAAAGCACCATGATGAAAGCAGAACAGATCATGACCAAAAACGTGATCAAGATTCGTGGCTCCGCAACCGTTGCTGATGCGGTAGGACTGATGAAAGAGAAAGGCTTGCGTGCACTGATTGTTGAACCACGCAATGAATCTGATCCCTATGGGATGGTAACTGAGACAGATATTATCTATAAAATCGCGGCTTTTGGTCATGACCCAAAACAGATGCGGGTCTATGAAATCATGACTAAGCCCTGTGTAGTGGTCAACCCAGAACTTGGCGTTGAGTATGTCGCTCGATTGTTTGCCCAAGCGCGAATCCGTCGTGCCCCTGTCATCAAAAATGGACTTCTGGGCATTATTTCTGTTAGCGATATTCTCAAGAAAAGTGACTTTGTCGAAAAGCCAAAGAGCAACTTTGAACTGTACTGTGAAGATAATCCAAATGCTCTAGAAGCCCGAATTTATGAAGATTAAGTAGCAGGATAAAGATTAGATATAGCGCTGGCCAGATTGCTTAATGCACCGAGTATCGCCAAGATGCTGAGTCCACAAGCAATCTGGCTCGCGGTAGCGCACAAAGCTTTGTGGCTACCGCTATATCTGCGGCTACCGATGAGTCTTGCCAAGCAAGATATGACTGGCATAGCCCTTATGGACTTCTTACAGCAAGAAGTCCATAAGGGCATTACCGCAACCTCCAGCAATAAAGCTGGTTGGCACCATAAACCACCTAGCCTTTACGGCACTATGTAGAAAAACCTACCAGAGGGCGCGGGGGACTGACTCAGAAGCCTCAAGACGACGGGTAAGTTCAGCACTGGTACTGGGTGGAATGAGGACACGGTTGATGGCATGAATCACACCGTTACTGGCCGGTACGTCAGGCAAGATCACGCTACTGTCATTGACAACAACCCGGTCAGGGTCAACACGAACAGCTACACCACCGTTAAGCGTATCAACAACGCCTGTTTCGAGTTCGTCAGATGTGACTTCGTCAGGGACGACATGATACGTCAGGACTTCAGTCAGTAAGTCAAGATTTTCGGGCTCAAGCAGAGCTTCAAGAACGCCGTCGGGTAGGTCGTCAAATGCATCATCCGTAGGTGCAAAGACCGTGAAAGGGCCTTCACTCGATAGCGTATCAACTAAACCTGCCGCTTGGACAGCTTGTACAAGCGTGTCAAAGTTATCATTGCCGGCTGCAACATCCACAATTGTGCCGTCAGTTTGGGCCATCAACATCGGAGCAGCGGCAACCGTCGGTAAGTCGTCTGCCGACGGACGCGCGATCGCAGGGGCAGCCGTACCGACAAAGCTGCCGGTGCCGATTAGCAAAGCGATCGCCCATGGCATAGAAGAAATGGGAAGAAATGACATAACTGATGACTCCCTCACGTTTACATTCCGTTACACCCATATTCTAGAGTTGTTTTCAATTTTCACCCACATGTCTATCTAGCATCGTAAGGCGCTAGCGTTACTTCCAGGATCTCTCCACCGGCGATGCGACAGCCTCGACGACCCATTTCTGCATGATTTATGGGTTCCTTACCCCTCAAACCTCACACTTTACGTTTAGTCAGTAAGCCGCCCAGCCCAACCGCGATCGCCATGCCAACTACGCTGGCAGGTTCAGGTACCGATACCCCACCCGCATTGACTTGGCTGATAAAGGTGTCGAAAATTTGAGTATAGTCGCGGCTGCGTTCTTCAATTAGGCCAGGGAAAACTGTATTGATAAACGCTAGATTATCCGTCTCTGGGTCATGCCAGGTTGCTCCCCCAGGAACGAGTGGATTGGACGTTTGAGTATAGCCGTCGAGATCACCAATCTCCCAATTAGTCGCCTCAGCAGCGAGCACGGGAACCACACCATCAAAAGCTTCTAAATCACTACAGCAACCGGTTCCGGCAGGATAGAAGGGATTTAACCCTGGGTTGGTTCTAGCATCAATACCCAAATCCGCTGCGATATCCAACGCTACATCCCTAAACTGACCATCGCTGGGATTATCTGCAGCTGAAGGCCCGGCATTCAGATATAGATAATCCCCTACGATCAAACTGTCCATATTGATCATGACAATCGTATTGTCAATCTCTTCTGGCGTCATGGTCGCGACATAGTGCTCTGAACCGATCAGCCCAATTTCTTCAGCGCCAAACAAAATGAACTTTACTGTGTGTCTAGAGTCAGGGTCGAGGCGTTCAGCCAACTCAAGCAAGACGCCGACGCCAGACGAATTGTCGTTGGTGCCTTGCAGATTAGTGCGGTCAATGGTGGCACTACTGGGAGCCGTGTCATAGTGGGCACCGACAATAATTTGTTGACCAGAGGTGCCTTGCCGTTCCGCAATGATATTGGCAGACGTCAATGATTCATCTCCAAAGTCAAATGTGAATTCCTGCAGCTCTGGGGTATAGCCAAAGTCTCCGAGTCGCCCGCTGAGGTATGCGATCGCTTCCTGTTCTTTGTCAGTGCCAATACTGCGACCCGCTAGATTTGTCGATAGATAATAGATTTCTTGGATGGCTGTTTCGCCATAGGTAAAGCTAGCAGCTGAGGCAACACTTGCCAGCACGGCTTGGGTGGCAACGGGTAAAACAGCACATCCTAAGAGTTTTGTAACGAAGTTCATAATGTCCTTTGACTCACTTTATTTCTGCTACGGGGAACAGTCAGTTACTTAGGCTTGACTAGGCCAGATGGCCGACAGTCAATAGGCTCTAGGCAACAACCGAAAACATTTTTCTAGAATCAAGCTAGTTTCAGAGCGTATTCTTATCTTGGATGCCGTTCTGTTTCAGGCATTACAAAATCAAGTTTATAAGTATTAAACTTTACCGACTTTAGTATTGGAGTTCGGCTTGAAATGGAATTCAGCTTGAAATTGTTGCGTTTTATTTTGCCAATATTAATAATCAATAGAAATCAAACAAAACCATCCGGAAATTATCCGAAATATGCATAATAGCTGACAACTTTAGGACTGTGAACCTTCACATAAATCTCGGGTTGCTGTCCACACGTTTAGCGCTATATTGATAAAATTCTATTGGTATAGTTGCCCGAACAAATAGCGTGTCTCGGTTGAGGCTACCATAATCAGCATCAGGATCTAGTCAGGCTTGTCAGTTTCCTATGATTCAGTCAACCCAGCCAATCTATGTTCAAATTGCCAATCACCTAAGACAAAAGATTCAGCAGGGAACTTATCAAGCAGGGGATAGACTCCCAAGTCAAAAGCAATTAGGGAATCAGTTTGGAGTCAATCGTCACACGGTTCGGCAAGCCTTTGATCTGCTGAAAGCTGAGGGGTTGTTGCGCGTCAATCGGGGGTTAGGGGCGTTCATTGAAGAAGCCCCGATTCGTTACCCGATTGGTAAGCGGGTTCGGTATAACGAATTTTTGCAGACCCAAGGACACACCAGTGAATACAAGTTTTTGCAAGCGGCTGAGATACCCGCGAATGAAAAAATTGCCGATTACTTGAAGCTGCAAATTGGTGAACCTGTCGCTCAGGTAGACTTGCTGGGCTTAGCCGATGACCGACCGCTGATCGTGAGTACGAGCTATTTTCCATCACGTCAGTTCCCAGGCTTATTAGCGCAGGTTCGAACAATCCAATCAATATCTAAGCTGATGCAAGGGGTTTATGGCTGCGATCACATTCGCAGCCATACCTATATCTCAACCCGAGCGGTGAGAACGCAAGATGCCAAATTACTACAGGTGCCGCTCAAGCAGCCTATTTTGCTGGTCCAGGCAATTAACGTCGATCAAAATAATCGAGTGATTGAGTACACGGTGACCCGATTCCGAGGCGATGGTGTGGAGCTGAGTTTTGAACACTAATCCTTGGTGATCAATCTGCAATTCTCCACCCAAGGTGGCCCGGTAAAAATGCATGAACTGTTTGCCCAGTATCTCGATGATGTGGGTCTGAATATGCAGCTCAAAGAGGTCACATTTAGCAAGTTTCTAGATTTAGAACCGGGCTTCTCTGCCAGAGAAGCCCGGTTCCTGCGCTGTGAGTTCTAACGTACACATCCTTGCCGGATATGACGAAGCGCTAGAATTTCAAATTCTACAATTAGTAAAGCTAGCTAGATGCCGTAGGGTGCTGTTAGGCAACGCCGTAACGCAGCGCTTCGAGACTTAAAGTATTTGATCGAGAAGACGGGGAGATTGGATAGCACCATAATAGATGACGTATAACTCCCCTAGGTTGGTGCTTATTTGTCAAAAGTGACGTATAAGTACCTCACTCATCATAATTAACTGTCAAAAGTGACATTTAGCACCCTGCTTTCCCGGAGTTATACGTCAAAAATTGTACATAAGTTCTGTAAATAAGGGTTTTATCACCCAAACGTGACAGATAAGATCCGGAAGTGTGGATCTTATCTGCCAGATCTGACGCTGAATATATAGTTATGTTTTTTACCCATTGAGGTATAGAAAATGAATAAATCGGAAGAGTTTTGGGACAATGCGTCTAAAAACTATGACAAGACCGAAGAGCGATTTGAGTACATTCATAGTAAATCTAGAAAGAATACTAGAAGATTCCTGAAAGGTAGCGACACTGTTCTGGATTATGGATGTGGGACTGGAACAGCATCCTGTCAGTTTTCCAGTCAGGTTAAAGAGATTCATGCAATTGATATATCATCAAAGATGATTGAAATAGCTAAAGAGAAAGCAGCCGTTAGTAAAATTGAAAACGTAAATTTTGAGCAGTCTGATATTTTTGACAAAAAATATTCTAATGAATCATATGACATAATTCTGGCTTTTAATATGCTGCACACAGTCACTAGTCCCCGGGATGTGATGCAGCGAATAAATGAATTGTTAAAACCAGAAGGTATATTTATCTCTGTAACACCTTGCTTGCGCCAGAAAATGTCGCTTTTAGTAAATCTTCAAATTCAGCTGGTTCGGGTATTGTGTAAATTAGGATTAATTCCCATTCCTATAAGAAGGATAACGAGCTCTGAGGTAGACGATTTATTAGAAACTGGCGGGTTTCAAACGGTTGAATCTGAAGAGATATATAGAGGAGCATCTAGTTATTTTGTAGTGGCAAAGAAGTTACAAAACATATATAATCGGGATAGGGAGAATCCTCACGAATCCCCCCTCCCACACCACCCTGCAAGCGGGTCCGCACAGGGCGGTTCAGCATCACGGAGCAAACTCTAA